>PDQQ01000020.1 GCA_002747825.1 Deltaproteobacteria bacterium | reverse complement strand
GGACTTGGTGCAGGTGACTATACGATCACGCTGACCAACCTGCCCGATGGTGTCGAGGCCACAGCGGATCCTGATGGCGGAGCCGACAACACCTCTTCGTTGACCCTGTCCGGAGGCGGAGTTGATCTGGATCAGGATTTTGGCTATACCGGCACCGGTTCTATCGGTGATACGATCTGGAATGATCTCAATGGCGACGGCGTTCAGAATCCAGGCGAATCTGGAATCGATGGGGTTACTGTAACCCTTACCGCCGACGTGAATGGTGATGGAGTTCCCGATGTTTTCACCACGCAAACCGGCCCGGACGGTAGCTATCTGTTTGACAACCTGCCAGCAGGAACCTTTGAGATCACGGTTGACCCGAACGACCTGCCCGCAGGTATGGTACAAACGGCTGATCCTGATGGTACAAACGATAATACGACAACAGTCAGCTTGACCGCCGGCGAGGATAACCTCGACCAGGATTTTGGCTATAGGCAGAGCGGGGCTATCGGTGATATCGTCTGGTTTGACATCGACGGCAATGGTGTCCAGGATTCCGGCGAACTGGGGATCTCCGGAGTTACGGTTACCCTGAATGGTCCGGGTGGAGTGACAGAAACCGCAACGACGAACGCGGATGGCTGGTATCTCTTTACCGGGCTTGACGCTGGTGACTACACCATTACGCTGACCAATCTGCCCGATGGTGTCGAGGCCACAGCGGATCCTGATGGCGGGGCCGACAACACCTCTTCACTGACCTTGGGCACAGACGAAGTCAACCTGAATCAGGATTTTGGCTATACCGGAGCCGGCTCTGTCGGTGATACGATCTGGAACGATCTCAACGGTGACGGCGTTCAGGATCCGGGTGAATCCGGGCTCGCCGGAGTTGCGGTGACCATTACCGTAACTTGTTACCTGGCGACTATACGATCACCGTTGACCCAACCAACCTGCCTCCAGGAATGGAAGTAACCGGTGATCCTGATGGAGCTAATGACGGTACAACAACAGTCAGCTTGACCGCCGGCGAGGACAACCTTGATCAGGATTTTGGTTACCATCTGGTTGGTGGCCAGCTGGGTGATACCGTCTGGTTTGACAGTAACGGCAACGGTATCCAGGATCCAGATGAGCCTGGGCTGGCAAATGTCCGTGTGATACTCACCGGGAATCTGGATGCAGACCCTGAGCTGGAACATCTGATAACCTTGACCGACGCCAATGGCAATTACCAGTTTGACGACCTACCTGCAGGGCACTATACCGTGGAAATTGATCCATCGACCCTGCCCAATGGCGTGGAAGCGACCCATGACCTCGATGGAACAAGTACCGTTAATGTAGCGGAGCTGGACCTCGGTATCAACGGTGTGAATCAGGATGTGGATTTCGGCTACACCGGCACAGGGAGTATTGGTGATACCATCTGGTACGATGCCGACAACGACGGCATACAGGATCCGGGAGAGTCAGGAATACCCGGTGTCACATTGACTCTCATCGGTGATGTGAACGGCGACGGGACTCCTGAAACATACACCACACAGACCGATGGCAACGGCAACTATATCTTTGATAACCTGCCGGAAGGAAATTTTGTGATCAACGTCGACACCTCGACCCTGCCCGGCGGTATGGTTATAACGGCCGATCCTGACGGGGTCACCGACAGTACCACAACCGTTAACCTGGCTGCAGGAGAGGTCAATACAGATCAGGATTTTGCTTATACCGGCACCGGCTCGATCGGTGATACCATCTGGAATGATCTGGATGGTGATGGTGTCCAGGATCCTGGTGAGCCAGGGCTGTCTGGTGTACAGATAACCATCGGTGTTGATCTTGACGGCGACGGTGTACCTGATCATACGACAACGACAACCACCAATGCCTCCGGAGGTTATATCTTCGACAACCTGCCCGAGGGGTCCCATGTGGTAAGCGTCAATCCTTCGACCCTGCCCGAAGACATGGCACCGACAGCGGATCTTGATGGAGACGGAACAGCCGATAACTCGATCGTGGTCACCCTGAGCAGCGGTACTATGGACACCGATGTCATCGACTTCGGCTATATCCATGTCGAGCATCCCGATGGCGGACCTCATGATGGGCCGCATGGAGTCTCTTTCCCGCCGATGCTTCCACCCGAACCTGTGACAGAGGGGCCTGTTGTTGATGCCTTCTTCCTCTATCAGCAGTTTGGCGAAGGGATGACTGAGTTGCCCTGGGAGCGTCTGCAGGATATTGAATATTCGCTGCCGCCACTCTCTGTGGGAACTGTATACACAGGAATAGCGGAACCGGGAACCACCCTGTTTCTGACCCTCTATGACAACGACGGCAACCAGGTTGGATATCAGACAGTGATGGCTGACGCTGCGGGTAACTGGCTGGCAAGTTTTCCTGCGACCCTCATGTATGATGTGCCGCACCATATGAATATTGAACAGACGGCGTCCAATTACAATGAAGATGGAACTCTTGGGCTGTTTAATCTGAGAACCTACTTCAACCCGAACTTCACGTCGATGGTCTACTCCAACTCGACTCTTGATGTTGATGCGGTGCTGGCATTTCTGCCCTCGACCATTATGGCCTCGATGCACGAGAGCAACCTGAAAGGTTTTGAACTGGGCTGGAACGACTTTGAAGGGTATGAGTTCTCTGCCCCATCCGTTAACCCGGCAAAAAATATCCACTAACGAGGAACAACAACAAAAGGATGAAAGCATGAAGAGAAAATCTTTATTCGGGCTCGTCGCGCTCCTGGGAACAGTTTGGATTTGCCCGGCCTTTGCTGGTAACAAACAGTTGACTGACTATGCCCAGGCTGTTGAAGCGGCAGAAAAAAGTGATCTGGATTACAAGAAATTTAAGACCCGCCTCTTGAGACGCTATGACCCGTTGATCAATCAGCTCCAGGAGGCTGAAGGCCTTGCGCAGAGCGCGATGAGCGATGAATCAGGTGTTCTGCCCACAAATTTTCAACCCTGGTGGCAGGAGATTGTCAGCACAGGAATGGAGACAGGAAGGCTGGCTTTGCAGACAGATCTTAATACACTCTTCTCCTATGCAGTCAGCGATGCCTCACAGGTCAAGGTCTTCGGTGATCTGCGGCTGATCCGAAAAACCAACATCCAGGAATCGGAAGGGGTCTTTGACTGGAATGTCTTCGTTGAAGGTCGCATACAGGATCTGGACGAACCGGTGGGTAACGACCTGACAACAGGCGGCCCTTTGCGCTACGAAGAAACCGCCAGGAACCTTGAGTACGGCGTGCGTAAAAAATTCATTACCGGTACCGAGATTGAGCTGAAGCAGAATATCGGCGACCTCGACACCAATTCGACGCATTTCGACCCTGAGGAGCAGGCGCTCTCGGGAACCTCGCTCTCGATCACGCAGCCGCTGCTTAGACGTTTTGGCATAGACTATAACCGTTCGGCAACTGATCTGGCCAACATTGACTACTCAATCGCCCAGGATGAGTTCCAGCGCAACATGGAGAGCCATCTTCTTGAAGTAAGCCGGGCCTATTGGGGGTTGTACCTCGAGCGTTCCCTGCTGGCACAGCGCAAAAGACTGGCACAACGTTCGAGCAGGCTTTTTGAACAGATGCAAAGCCGGGCCGGAATGGATGTAGAGCCAAACCTGATTGCCAGGGCCCGCTCGATGGTCAACGCCCACAAGCTTGCGGCGATGCAGGCAAAATACGCGGTATATAACGCCCAATCCCGTATTAACGCATTGGTTAATGCACCAGAGCTGCTCGCCGGTGGCCCGGAACTGATTACCAGCGAGCAACCCTCAAACACCGTTTTGAGCCTCTCCTTTGAAGAGGTCATCCGTACAACTCTGGATAACCGTCCTGAAATAAGTCAAGCCCTCAAGCATATCCAGTCTGCGGCTATTCGTCTGGCCAATTCAAATAATGAGCTGCGTCCGAACCTGGATCTCTTTTTCGAGACCTACGTCAAAGGCCTGGCTGGAGATTTTGAGTATGGTACAGCCTACGAGAACCAATTTAACGAGGGAGACCCAAGCTATATCGGAGGGCTGCGTCTTGAGTATCCTTTGGGTAACAACGCGGCTGAGGCCCGTAACCTGCGCAGAAAGATCGAGTTGCGTCAGTATGTACGCCAACTGGATACCGCTGTGCAAAACGTACTCCTTGAGGCCCAGGTCAGCTATCGTGAGCTGATCAAGAACTACCGTTCGATGGTTCAGAGTTACGAAATTATGCACTCGGATGCAGAAGAGGTCGAGGCCCTTATGGCCAAGGTTGACCTGATGCTCAGTAAAAAACAGGCCTATGGGGATGTACTCTATCGGCTTCTCGATGCCAGTGAGCGTCTCACGGATTCAGAGAAGCTCTACGCGGAGAGTGAGCTTGCCTACAATTACGCCATCTACAATCTCTATCGGGCAATGGGCGTTTTGGTACAAAAAAACGGAATAACGACAAAAGAACAAGAAGATAAAGACGGCTTGCCGATTATTCGGATAGAAAAACTTCGCATTCAGTAGACAAGAGCCTTTTTTAAGGTTGAACACTAACTATGGTCGATCGGTGAACACCGGTCGGCCTTTTTCTCTGATAGGCCCTCGTATGCCTTATACTCATCTGCGCTTTTTGTTGTATCTTTTACTGATGTTCTCTCCTGTGACTGCTATGGCCTTCGAGACCTTTCTCGAGCCCAACAGTACAATAGAGCTTTCCACCCCTTTTCGGGATCGTGTTGAAAAGATTCTGGTCCGGGACGGGGATCAGGTGAAAGCCGGTCAAGAATTGGCAGAGATCGGAGCTGCAGTCTTGAAGGTCCAGGTGAAAAGGGCTGAAGAGGCGGCATCCTTTCATGGTCAGGTTGATGCGGCAAAGAATGTTGTCAAGATGCGCAGCAATCAGCTCAAGCTGCTCAATGAACTGGAAACAACGGGCAACGCCCGTCCCCAGGAGTTAACCATGGCGCGTACCGAACTGGCCGTTGCCAAAGCCGAACTGTTGAGTGCCGAAGAAACGCGTCTACTGCGAAAGATCGAACTCCAGGTGGCAAAAAGACAGCTTGCTGAAAAAATTGTCACCAGCCCCATTGACGGTGTGGTCGTCAAGGTTTACAAACAGGAGGCAGAGTTAGTCGGCGGAGGTGATACAGAACCACTCATGACTCTGGCACAACTCGACCCACTTCGGGCTGTTTTCTATCTTCCCCCGAAAGCAGGCTTGCAGCTCAAACCTGGACAACAATTCCAACTGCAGGTTGGAGGACGAATCGTCGAAGCAACAAGTGCTTATGTTGCACCTGTTATTAACCCGCAAAGCGGTACTATTGAGGTCAGGCTGGAAGTACCCAATCCAGACGGAGACCTTATCGCTGGTAGCCGCTGTATTTTAGATATTCCCGGAGAATAAAAGAATGAAAGAAGAGAAAGAGACACAACAGAATCAACAACAAGTTCAAGTACGCTATAACGAAACCTCTGCCCAGTTTGCTTCGCAGTTTCTGATCAACACAACGGCTGAGGATCTGACCATCAACTTCAGTTCAGGCGCGCTTGTCGATCCAAACAGTGGGGGAGCCATACTGCCGATACACAGCCGTATCGCCATGACCACGCCAGCGGCAAAACGACTGCTCAAGGCCTTAAATTCAGCGCTACAGCAGCAGACAAAAAGCAAGGTTCCGGACTCCTCAAAAGCCAAGCTTCCCAGTGTTCAGTAAACGTTGCCTTTTTCTTTGATACATACCGTTTTCAGGCTGTTCTGTACCCCCCATAGACATTTCGTCTTTGGGGGATTAGAATATGTTGCGTGAAAATGCTGTGGCGACGGATTTCCAACGAGAAAAATCTGTGATCAGTTAAGATAAAAGAGTTGTACAATCGCTATTTTAAACCCTACGAGCTGTTACCTTGATTTATGAAAAAGGGTACTCTTGACGCCCCTGAACTGGCAACCCTGCACCGGAGTCTTGACGGGATAGTTCGTCTTGACGATGCTGAACGATTTCAGGCCGGATTTCTCCAACTGGCGGTTGCCCTGGTGAATGCCGCTGGCGGCGTCCTTATCAGCAGAGAAGGCGGCATGCGTATTGACGCTGAGCTCCTTTCACGGCAGGCACTTTCCTGGTCTGCGGATTTACGATCTGAGCTCTTGGCGGCAGCCGGACAAGCGGTGAATACGAACAGCGTTCTGGTACAGCCTCTTGAGCGCCAGTCGGACGCAAAGCTGCTGGTATTTCCCTGGAAGATATCGTTGCATACCGGCTGTCTGGTGCTGGTAATGATCCCTGAAGAGACACAGCTTGATGCACTGCTGCTGTACGGCCAGTTACTTGCCGGTTTTATGGCGCAGCGGAAAAAGGTCCCCCTCCAGAAGGGGCAGTCTCTGGACACAGGTCTCATCCAGAGGTTCACAAGGCTGCTCGCCGAATCTGATCGAGATACCGCCCTGCTCCGCTTTACCAGCCTTCTTCGCCAAATGGCCGGCTGCGACCGCGTCGCTGTGGCTGTGGTCGGAGCTGACGGGCATACCAGGCTTGAAGCCCTTTCCGATATCACCAAGGTTGACCAGCGAACCTCAGAGGCACGTCTTTTTACCAGGACTCTCGCCGAATGCCAGATTCAGGATGGAATCGTCATCTACCCAAGCAGTTCAAAGCTCAATTCCTCGCCGGTTCTGAAAGAGGCTGCAGAAGGTCTGCAGATGAAGCGCTTTTTGGCGCTTCCTCTCAGCATAGAAGGGCTCAAGGTTGGTGTTCTGCTTTTTTGCTGGAAAGACAGCAAGGGAAATATCCGGGTCATACAACGGCTCCAACTGCTGCAACCGATTCTTGCTGCAGTCCTGAAAGGGCTGTGTCAACAGCCGACTACAAGGGAGAGGATACTGCGCTGGCCGACAAAAAAAAAGCCGAGCCGGCCGGTTCTCGTATCGATTGTTCTTCTACTGGCTCTGTTTCCCCTGCCATTCAAGCTCAAGGCCCCCTGTGTGGTGGTGCCGACCACGACCCGTTATATTGCTCCCCGTTATGACGGAATACTTCTTGAGGTGCTGGTACAGCCCGGTGACATGGTCAACGCGGGTACGATTCTCGCCCGCCTGGACGGTCGGGAGCTTGCCCTCGAAGAAGCCAGAATCACCGCAGAACGTGATAAATCCCGCAAACTGCATGATCGTTATATGGGGTCTGGTGACGCCGCCCAGACCCAACTGGCACGTCTTGATATCCAGCGTTACGATGAGCAGCTTCAACTGTTAAAGAACAAACAGGAACAGCTTATTTTGACCAGTCCGGTCGATGGAATGCTGTTGAGTGGAGATAATCTGCGACGTGAGGGCGGTCCGGTATCGCGCGGTGAAACACTCTTTGAAGTGGCACCCATCGAGCGGATGAGGGCAGAGCTTGCCCTGCCGGAAAAAGATGTCAGTTTTATCAGCCCGGGCATGTCAACAAAGCTTCGTTTTGACTCCTATGCCGAACGCAGCTGGAAGGGAGAGCTGCTTCGGATTATTCCCCGTTCACAGCTGCGCGGTAACCGGAACGTCTTTATAGCGACGGTCGAATTTGACAACGACAAGGGTGAACTTCGTCCCGGCATGAGCGGAAAAGCCCACGTCAAGGTCGGATATCGACCCTTGATATGGCAGCTGCTGCGCAAGCCCTGGTACACGCTGCTGAGCCTTCTGGATCGCCTCTTCTGATATCATGGAAACCACTGCCCTCCCCTCTCTGCGCGATGATCTCCGCTTTAGCCCGGTCACCGGGGACAGCGATGTCTGTTACGTTATTGAAGATCCCGTCCGCCATCTTTTTTTCCGTATCGGGGTAGAGGAATACCATTTCATCCGAAGACTCGATCGCCACAACGACCTGGAAACCCTGCTTGATGAGCTGCGCGCTGTAGACGGAGTTGAACTCAGCGGCCAACAGGCGCAAATAATCCTCAGCTGGCTGGCCAGCCGCCAGCTTCTGCGCAGTGATGACCCCGAGTTCCTCACCAACCTTCTGCAACAGGAGAAAGAGGTCGGAAAAGTAAAAAAAATCAGCCGCTTAAATCTTATCACCTTCAAACTTCCTGTCTTCAATCCAGACCCTCTTCTCCAACGCTTTGGCAACAGATTACACTGGCTCACAGGAAAGACCTTTTTCATCGTATGGCTCGTTGTTGGGATACTGGCGCTCACCTCCTTTTTTGAATACCAACAGGCCTTCATAGATCAGGCGGCAATCTTTTTCAGTCTGGGTAACCTGGTGTGGGTATGGCTTGTCTGGTTTGGCCTAAAGCTCGTCCACGAAATGTTTCACGCCCTGGTCTGTCATCGGTATGGCGGCCGTGTTTACGAAGCGGGCATGCTGTTCATCCTCTTTATCCCACTCACCTACGTCAACGCCACCAGTTCCTGGAGTTTTTCATCAAGATGGCAGCGCGTTCATGTCGCGGTGGCCGGGATCTTTATCGAATTAGGCATCGCCTTCTTTGCCCTGCTCATCTGGAGCCGCACCATGGACTCCACTGTCGGTATGATTGCCCATAATACGGTGATTATCGCCGGTATCAGCAGCCTGCTCTTTAACGCCAACCCATTGATGCGTTTTGACGGCTACTATGTGCTTTCTGATCTGATTGGTATCCCCAACCTCTACTCCCGAGGCATTCTTGCTGTCCGCAAAGCCTTTGCCCGTTTTTTTCTGGGAACAACCCAGGCACCAGAACCAAAACAGCACCGGATATTTATCCTGCTGTATGGCTTTGCCGTGAATTGCTGGCGTATACTGGTGCTTGTCTCACTCGGCTGGATGGCCAGCCAGATGGCAGGAGGCTTTGGTATTCTCATTGCCATAAGCGCCATTCTGGTCTGGATCGGCCTGCCACTGAGCAGATTTCTCAAAAGCTGGCCCAAGATACGCAGTGACAATCCCGGAGCTGGCCGTCGGCTTCTGCTGCGATTGGGGCTTTGCTGTGCCTGTCTTGTCGGTCTCATCTGGGGTGTGGGCTGGCAACAACGGGTTCGCTCTCCCGGCGTCATTGAGTATTCTCGACAAATCCGCGTTAAAATAGAGGCCCCCGGCTTTGTCCGCACTATTGCCGTCAAAGATGGGCAGCTTGTTAAAGCGGGCGAGGTCCTTGCGGTACTGGAAAATGAAGAGTTGCTGGCAAAAGCGCAGGATCTGGAGCTTCGTCTGCAAAAACTTACAGTCGAGGAACGACTGGCCCATAGTCAGGGTCGTCTTACCGACCAGCAGATTTTTAAACGCCAACGCCAGGCTCTCAAGCAGGAACTCCAGGCGGCAAAGAAGGATATCGCCCAGCTGACTATCCGTGCCCGTGGTGATGGCCGAGTGCTGGCCGGCGATCTTGAACAGCTTGAAGGCAGCTTTCTCCCCCGGGGAAAAGAATTGCTCTGGCTGGTTTCACCGGAACAGATGCACCTTTCAGGGTTGGTACGCCAGCAGGATATTGATGCCTATCACCAGGGAAAAAAGGTAAACATTAATATGAGACCGGCCGGATTGGGGGTGTTTTCTGGAGTTATTGCTGTTGTCGAACCCACCGGCTCCACCACCCTCCCCTATCCTTCGCTTGCCGCAGTATATGGCGGCCCAATCGATGTCAGGCAAAGTGCGGTCAGTGCAGACAGTCAGGTAGAACAGCACTATCAACTGGAACTGCTTGAACCTCGTTTTACCGTTAAAATTACACTTCCCGAGAAGATCCGTGAGCTTGTTCTTGCCGGACAGACAGCAACCATTACTCTGCATGGATCACGAATCACACTGGGGTATCTTCTCAAGGAGCGTATTCGTTCCTGGCTTGCCCAAAAAAAGCAGGCTGTCAAGGAGTAAGTTCGCCCAGCGTTCAGTCAAGCCTGATCTGCCAAAGGCTTGCCCATCGAAACGATCTTCCCAGCATAACAGAAACAGTTCAAAATTTTGCAGGCAGAGGCCTCTCCCTCCGACCATTTCAGATGCAGGTTCTGTAGAAAGAAGGAAGATGCAAAATTATATATTGATTTAATCCTAAAAATATATACATTTTTAACTGAAGTCCGATCCACCGCAGCCCACAAAAAAACCTTTTTAAACGGAGGAGGATTTTCTATGCTGAAAAAAACGACTCTCGCACTCATACTCTCTGTCCTGTGTATCGCTGCTCTCCCAACACTTTCTCTGGCCCATTGCCAGGTCCCCTGTGGGATCTACGACGATGAAATGCGTTTTACGATCCTTCACGAGGACGTCAGTACCATCGAGAAGGCCGTGGCCCAGATCAAGGAGCTTGAAGGAAAAGGGACAAATCTTAACCAGGTGGTTCGCTGGATACTGACCAAAGACGAATACGCGGAGAAGATTCAGGAGATGGTCAGCAGCTACTTCCTCGCCCAGCGTATTAAGTTCGATAGCCAGAATTACGAAAAAAAACTCTCCGCATTGCACCATATCATCGTTTATGCGATGAAATGCAAGCAGAGTGTCGATCCACAGATGGTCGAAAAACTGCATAAGGCGATCGAAGAGTTTGAAAAACTGTATCTGGCCAAATAACCCTTGGCCGATACAACCGTTTATAGTGCAAAAAACGGGCAGACCTGAACGATACGGGCTTGCCCGTTATTTTTTACAGAGAGGAAGAAACATCCCAATAATTCTCAAATGATCAGTTTGCAAATGATCAAAGATTGTCACCCATCAATCTGGAGTTTGACCGATGGCAAAAATTGGCCGCAACGAGAAATGTCCCTGTCGCAGTGGTAAAAAATACAAACACTGCTGCGCCCGGAGAGCCCCCCAAACCATACAGGCACTCTCTGCCGAGGAATCGGCAAAAATAACCCTTATGCAAGAAGTTCGACGAATCCAGGAAGATGCAGTCAACAAAAGATTGGCCTGCAGGGAACTGGGTGTGTTTTTCTTTTTTTCCTCCTCAGCAGGCGATGCCTGGCTTATGGAGATGACAGACAGCGACTGCGTTCAGGTTGCAGCAAATGGACAGGCACTGGATACGCCGATTGAGGAAAATGCTGAAACCATTGAAGTCAACTGGAGCCACTCTTATAGAATCCAGAACAAAAACCTTGAGCTCAGATCGTATACGGACAAAACCGTCAGACATCT
Organism: Deltaproteobacteria bacterium; assembly: GCA_002747825.1. Classification (GTDB taxonomy): domain Bacteria; phylum Desulfobacterota; class Desulfobulbia; order Desulfobulbales; family Desulfocapsaceae; genus Desulforhopalus_A. The sequence goes on along the minus strand of PDQQ01000020.1, from coordinate 52,197 downwards.
CGACAATGCGCCAACCAAGGAATTAAATGCAGCAACACGAAGACTCTTGAAAAAGCTCACCCCGGAACAGGTCAAAAGCGTACATCTCAAAGACAAGTCCGAGGCCGATTCCAGTGTGGATCTTTAAAACCTCAGCCGACAAGTAGCCTTTGAAACGTTACCAACCAACTATGTTTGTCGATGTTTTTGAGAATCATATCGAACAACACCATAGTCGCAGACAATTTTTCAGGGTATCGCTTTCGACGCACGTCTACACGAGAACGAAGAAAGGCTCTCACTGCCAAGGTCTGTGAGAGCCTTTCTTCGTTCCTGCCTCCTGCTGGACACTATTTCCCGAGTGTTGTTGTAATGTAACACACAGAAAAACGGACTAAAAATAGGCTTCAAAAGTAAGATAAATCTGGTCTGCCTCCTCGATAGAGTCCATGCCCATCATCTGTAACATCTGCATCTCTGCAGCACTATTGATATCCAGAGGCAGCATGTTCCAGTCGCCTGATCCAGTGTAGTCATATGTATAGTGCTGCCATCCAAGTCGGATAAAGGTGTTGGCATAGCGAGAGATCTTTTCTCCACCAGGAATATTCCAGATGGAATATATCTCCCAAACATCCCCACGGGCGGCGAGTTTGGATGCGTAGATATCGTCATGGCCGGGAGACATGCCCAGCCAATACTGTGAACCGTGATTATATTCGACACCAAATCTCAAACCGGCCTGATCAAGATCGTAACGTATACCAGTATAGATCGAATAACCATTTTCACTACCAGTATTAGGGCCAAGCATAGGGTTGTTGAACATTCCATTCTCGTTTGGATCTGTTCGGGAAAATCCGCCAGCGAGAAAGAAGTTAACAGCCCCTATTTTATCCATGTATACTGCGGTGGAATGCCACACCTTGCCGAGATTTTTTCGTTGTCCCATGCCGGTCATCTGGCCAAAGTTTGCATTGATAATAGGATCCTGAAAATTGGGATAACTGATCAGATTATCTGCCATATAACTTTGCACATAGAGAAACCGGTCCTCCTTTTTATAGAGATCCCAGGCAATGCCTGCAAAATCCATATCCTCTATTGAGCCGGGCTCTTCACCGTTGAGACCGCTTTCAAAACCGCGACCGTAACAAAACCGTATTCTTCCTGTCGCCTCTTCATCCCAGTTATAGGCATAACCGAGGGTAAGCCCATCAAAAGGCCAGTCCATAAAGGCCATGGGGGTGGCCATACGTGCCTTGTTGTTCATACGGAGATTTGCAGGATACCCATCTGCGGTGGGGCGACGTCCGATGGAAAACCAGAAGTTGGAATCGGCGATGCCGTTCCAGTTGACATAGGCCCGATCAACATACAGCGCAGAATCTTCCCGTGGTGTTCTGGTGACATTGCCGTCAAAAACCGGATACATGCTCCCGCTGGAATCATTCCACGCGGATTGCTGCCCCCAGGTCTTGTACATGGCGAGACGCCCCTTGAATTCAATATTCTCAGTGGCATGCACCCGCATATTCAAACGCAGCCGGTTACTGTAGATGCTGTCGTTTTCCAGATTACGGCCGCCTGCAGTATCGGCGCTATAGAAATCGGCACGGGCACGAAAATCTCCATTCCAGATAAAGCGAGAGCTGAGATCCCAGTCAGATGCGCGCTCATCGAGTCCCTCAACGCTCTCTTCAAGCTCTCCGACACTGCTTGCAACCTCATCATTTTTTTGTGCCTGGGCGGCCACCTGGGCTTTCAACAGTTCGAGCTGTCTGCTGAGTTCATTAATTTTTTCCTGTAGTTCAGCGTTGCTGGCGGCAACGGCAGTAACCGGAACAATTACCAGAAAAAGAAGTACTGCTGTGATAACTTTTTTCATTGGTTCTCTCCTTGTGTAGGGACCGTTGAACCTCTGCTTCATCTATCCTTTCTGTCACAATCAAACCTTATTCCTGCAAGCTGCGAAAAATCATAAAGAAGGCGATGCGCCTTACTGCTTCTCCGGCGAAAAAGCCTTACCTCACAGATCATCCCGCAGATTTTCTCAGGATTTTCGCCATATCTTTGGCAAAATAGGTGATAATAATATCCGCACCCGCCCTTCTCAGAGAAAGCAGGGTCTCTACCATCACCTTTTCCCCATCGATCCAGCCCTTTTCACTGGCTGCCTTGATCATCGCATATTCGCCGCTGACATGGTAAGCGGCAACAGGTAGATCAAATTCGTCATGCAGACGGGCAATAATGTCGGTATAGGCAACCGCCGGCTTCACGATAAGGATATCAGCGCCCTCGTCAACATCCAGGGTTGCTTCTCTCAGAGCCTCACGGCTATTGGCCGGATCCATCTGATAACTCTTTCTGTCACCCTGCTGTGGCGCGCAATCCGCTGCCTCTCGAAAGGGTCCGTAGAAGGCAGAAGCATATTTCACCGAATACGACATAATGGGCAGCATCTCGTAGTTGTTCTCATCGAGGACGGCCCGTATCTCAGCGACCCTGCCATCCATCATATCGGAAGGTGCGACCATATCCGCGCCGGCCCTGGCATGAGACAGAGCCGTTTGGGCAAGGATCTCAAGGGTGGCATCGTTGTCAACACTGCCGTTTATGAGACAACCACAGTGCCCATGGTCTGTGTATTCACACAAACAGACATCGGTTATTACCAGCATTTCAGGAACTTTATTCTTGATTTCTTTTACCGCCCTTTGAATAATACCATCCTTGGCGTGAGCCTCGGAGCCGACCGCATCCTTTTTCTCAGGGAGTCCAAAAAGCAGAACAGCAGGTATCCCAAGCTCAAGGCAGTCTTTTGCCTCCCGGGCCAGCTGATCGACAGTTAACCTGACAACATCCGGCATAGCGTCAATTTTCTGCCGTTTGTTCTTTCCCGGTATCACAAAAAGAGGATAGACAAGCTGCGAAGCGAGAAGATAATTTTCCCGGATCAGACTGCGAAATGCCTCATTTTTACGTAGCCTCCTCGGCCTGTATTCTGGAAAGACCATATTTTCTTCTCCTTTTTACTCCGCCCCTTAGGGCAGCACTTAAATTTGTAGTCTTATGGCTTACTAAGCTTTTTCTAAAGCATCGAATACCCCGTTACGGCAGGGTAATTTATTTAGATCCAGATGGAAGTGTCATATTAAATTTTGGATGGCATTCGAGACAATAAATCCTAGATTCCATATGCCCCACATGGCAAACAGAACATGCTATCTCACCTAAATGCGATTTATGTGGATTACGGTCAGCGAATTTTTCGGGAGCGGTTTTAGTTATGAGTTTCTCTTTGGGGCCGTGGCAGGTTAAGCATTGTACGTTGCTAATATTGTCTTCAATTCGCGGAAGCCTTGAGCCGTGACATCCTGAACAGCTGATTTTTTTGTTCATATGCATTTCATCAATATTTCCAGATCCAGGAATAGCTCCCATAATTTCTTGCATTACTTCAATATCATCCTTGGTCGGAGCACCTAAAGAAGTTTTTACTCCAATTAATGTGAAGCTCTTTTCGCATTCCCAAGCATGACATGATGTACATTGGGAATTGTTTTCTGGCTGGAGATGAATTGTGTGTAGTTGGGCTGCTATTGTTGGAGCATTATTGTTTTTTTTATTGCTATGGCGTAGGCTATGACACTCCATGCATCGTTCCAGAGTTTTTATGGTCAGTTCTGGGTGTTTTTCCGGGAGCAATTCTGATATTGAATCATGACAATTCAGGCAGATATTGTTGTCTTTACTTTCAGTGGCTTCTGCTCTTAAGGAGAATGCTATGATGATTGGTAAAAAATAAAAGAAAAACGAGATGACAGGTTTCATGATATCACCTTATGCTATGGAAACGCGAAACTAGGTATAAAAATGCCACAAGCAAGATGCTTGTGGCATTTTTATTGTAGCTACAAGAAAACGCTCTTTTGGGCATCAATTACGGAATTATTTTCCTCCATTTTTCCCCGCTATTCTCCCAAATACAACGCAGTCTGGAATGGCATTCCCCCCTAAACGGTTGATGCCGTGAATCCCACCCGTAACTTCTCCCGCTGCAAACAGCTTAGGAATCGGTTTTCCCCAGATATCAACAACCTGAGCATCTTTGTTGATACGAAGACCGCCCATGGTATGATGTACCGCAGGCCATTGAGCTACCGCATAAAATGGCCCTTCCTTTAACGGAATCATTGAGCTGGTAAATTGCCGTCCAAAATCCGGATCTTTACCTTCTGCTAAATAATTGTTATGATTACTGATAGTTTTTTTCAGCTCCTCAACAGGAACACCAATTTTTTCCGCGAGTTCCCCAATCGTCTCCGCCTTGATAAAGCGGCCCTTCGCCATTCCCTGCTCAATTTCTTCTTTTGTACCCATTTTTGGGATCATGGCCTCATTAAAGATTGAGAATGTTGGTTTCTTTCCGGTCTTGATTTGAGCCATAGAAACGACATCACGACGTTCCATCTCGTTGACAAAGCGTTTCCCTGTTTTGTCAACATAGACAATCCCATATCCAGGACCACGAAATGGGTAGACTGCCGGCATATCCAGTATTCCGGTTTCCGGTTCGGCATACGGATAAAGCTGAATAAAAGCCATCTGTAGAGTGTCGGCGCCAATGGCCTGGGCAAAACGAATGACCTCTCCTGTTGCTCCTGGATGGTTGGTGCAATTAAAATCAGGAACAACACTGGGGTTAAATTTTTGCCGCATCTCCATATTGCGGCTAAATCCGCCGGAAGCAAGAATCAACGCTTTGTTGATTTTAATATTCTTACTTCTCCTGCCCTTCTTTATTTCAACGCCTTCTACTGGAGTGTTTTCGTCAGCGTCTTTACGCCATATCCATGTCACTTCACTATTAAGTTGGATCTTTGCTCCATTATCCTCCGCTATCTTTTTCAGGGGGTCGGTGAAGCCCCGTCCGACTCCTTCAACGCAAGTATGCGTTCTGTAAGCGGTATGACCTCCGGTACGGTTCAAAATGTTGCGCAATTTTGCTTCACCTTTATCGATCATCCAGTTGAGAGCTGGGGTGGCCTGTTCGCAAAGAATACTCACCATCTGTGGATCGCCGTAAAAATCGCCTCCTTTAAGGGTATCTTTTTCGTGAAGATCAACACTGTCATTACCCAGATCCAATTTTTTTCGCAGATGAAACTTGTCATCCCAGCAATTGTATTCTCCTCCATTGATAATGGAATTCCCACCATACGTTGGCATCTTTTCCAGAACTAAAACATTATTCCCTGCGGCTGCTGCTTCGGCTGCAGCTGAAAGACCAGCAAAACCGGAGCCCACGACAAGTACATCCACAGTTGCATCCCATTTTTCAGGAAGAGTTCGCTGGGAGGCTTCAGCAGTTTTTGAAGTGGTCATGTCAAGCGCCATTCCTCCTGCGACAGCGGCACCAAGAGCGAGAGCTCCCTTTAGAACAGAACGCCGGGAGGCATTTAGAGGTTGTATCTCTTTGTTTTTGAGAGATGGCCGAACTTTTTTTGTCAAGTTACCCTGATTTTTTCCTGCCATAACATCCTCCTTTCAAAAGAAAAAATGTAGATACACAGAACCATTCTGTATATCAAAAAAACAATCTTTCTTTTCTGTTACTCTATGTTGCCTCAAAACAAATGTCAAGGTATCTCATTATCTTTTTCTCTTGTGTATCCCCCTCAAGGATCGTCTCAAAAATCGAATTAAAACAAAAAGATAATTTCTTTTAGGTAAATCCCCGGTTTTGCCGGGAGACCCTCAAAGTTTGACAGTTCCAGAAAAAAGAAAAAGCCTCCAAGTAGTGAACCGCTTAAAGTCACACAAAGGAGACTTCAATGAACAACATAAGAAATTTTAAGCCACTCAAGGTGGGAATGTAAGTATCATGTCGTTTGGATTCCCAAATGTCGGAGGAAATCACTTTACGATCATCTTCGTCAACCTCTTGGAGAAGTTTTTCATGATCTTGCTCGCCAAAAGGAGCGTTTGGTCCTGGAAGGTCATCTTCAGCCAGACCATATCCATATGCTGATGTCAATTCCACCGAAATATTCGGTAGCTCAAGTGATAGGTTATATGAAGGGTAAAAGTGCAACTCATAGAGCTCGCACGTATCTGGGGCAAAAACTATTCAGGAATGAGTTTTTGGGCACGAGGCTATTTTGTATAGGCGACCACCGAATGGTGGTCAGTAGATCTTTTTAACATACCGCTTTGAGCGGTTCACAATTATAAAGCCACCGGTTTTACCGGTGGATACTTACTGAATTCTTTAGGCAAGACTCTAGCTTCTTTTAACGCCTTAGAGAAATTTACTGGGGACTTGACAGGAGGGTTTCATGGAAACAAGGACGAAGAAGGAACGTCTAGAGCGGTCATCATAAAGAAAACAACAGCAGAATCCACTTAAAAAATGACGCTCAGTGGTTTAAAAATAGAGGTAGACCCATTATCAGGAGTTATACTTGTAAATTTACAAAAAAGACAGGACGGATCCAGCGGTATCCCTGACTCTCAGACAGCAGCCACAATATCAACCAGGGGCAACTCAATGATGAATACAGCCCCGGCAGGAAGGTTGTCTTGTACGCTTATATCTCCGTTATGCTCAGCGATAATGGTTGAGACGATGGCCAGACCAAGCCCGGTTCCGGTCTTTTTTGTCGAAAAATATGGTTCAAACAACTGGTGTTTATGCTCTCTGGCGACCCCCGGACCGTTATCGGCGATGCGTACAATCACCCTCTGTCGATCATCGCTGAGATCGAGCTGCACATCCACCCTGCCACCTTCGGGTAAAACCGCTACAGCATTCTCCAGTAAATTGATCAGACAGCGTTTTATCTGCTCAGCATCAAACCGAAAAGGGGGAATTGGCACCTGCTCCACACAGCTAAAAGAGATCTCCCTGTGCCCCTCCTGGTAGAGAAAGAGTGTTTTTTCCGCCAGTTCTGTTAAATTGTTTAATGACTTCTTTATCTTAGGCATGCGAGCAAACTGGCTGAACTCTCCCACCAGGACCTTCAACTCCTCAACCTGGGTTATAATTGTACTTGTACATTGATCAAAGACGCTGTTTTTTTCCCGGAGAATTTCTGGATAGCGCCTTCGTAATCTCTGGGCCGAGAGCTGTATCGGGGTCAGCGGATTCTTAATTTCATGAGCGATACGCCTTGCCACCTCCCTCCAGGCCGCCATTCGCTGCATCTGCTCAAGTTTTGTCAAGTTATCAAAGACCAGAACAAAGCCAACCGGCATTGCCAGATCATCTTCAAGGCGGGTAAAGTTGATCAGCAGGGAATAGTCTTTACCCAAGATATTGAGCCGCACATACTGCTCTACAGATGTCTTGCCGCCGCTGGTCACTTCTCTGATAAAACCATCAACAATTTCAGATTGATAGGGAGGAAGGACCTTGCTGTACTTTTGACCGATAAAGCTGTTTTTGTCGATATTGAGCAGTGTTTCGGCGAACTGGTTGATGGTTATTATCTCACCGTATTCATCGAGCGATATGACTCCGGCTGAAACGTTTTGCAGGATAATTTCGGTGTATTTTCTTCGCTGCTCGGATTCCTGAGAACTCTTTTTTAAAGCGGCATGGGTTTCAGCAAGCTTTTCATTACTTTTGGTCAGATTCAGGGTCATCTGGTTGAATGAATCGACAAGTAAATCCATCTCGTCATGTGAGCCTCTCTCCATTGTAAAGGCGATATCCCCTTCGGCAACCCGCCTTGTCGCATCGACCAGATTCTGCAACGGTTCGGTGATTCCACGTGAGATATGTAAACCAAACCAGATTGCAGCAAAAACCACGAGCAGGGTCACGATGAGTAAAATAATGATAAGTGAAAACTTGAAGGGATCTTTGAAAAGTTTGAGCTGGCGGTACCCCTCAAGACCGTCTGAAATTCTGGTCATTGATTTGAGCTGCGTCCTGTCAATAAACGATGCAACCGTAAGAAGAGCGAGATCATTACCCGCAGCAACCGGCGTTGTATAGCTTACGAGATCACCCGTCTTCAGCTCCTGCCTGAGAATCTCGCCAGAACCGGAGCTGCGAACCCGTTCAACGAGGCTTGCCGGAATCTGCGGCTGGATTTTGTTTTGGGGCATGGATCCAGACAAAAAGATTTCATATGCCCTGGCCTCATGTATGAAAAGCAGACTATCTATGCCATTTTTGTTATAACGCAATACCTCCTCCAGAAACTCTCCAACGACCTTTCGATCAGTCAAGTCCAGATCTTGGCCTTCAAGGTCTTCTTTTATAACATGGCCCATATCGCGAACCAGTTCTTCCCTCGTATGAAAAAGGGACTGGGCCAACGCGAGAGATTCGGACAAAGAGGATTCAACCGAGACATTGAACCAGTAATCCATACTGGTTGAGACAAACTGCAGGGAGACAAAAAAGAGGAGTATGGTCGGAATAAGGCTCAAACAGAGGAAAGAGGCGATCAGTTTGGTCTTGAGTTTGCCGCCGAGTCTGTTCCGCTCGAAAAAAATCTCCGCGAGATTTCGCAAGACCAGAAAAAGCACAAAAAGGATCAGCAGAACATTGATATTTATCAGGACAAAAATAAAAATATTTTTGCCAATGGGCAGATTGAAGGCGTTTTTAAAGACAAGCCCCTGCAACCAAACCAAGAGAGGTACGACAATCAGACCAAAGACAATGGTACGCCGTACCAGCCGCTTCTTTTTCATTCTTTTCTGTGCTGAATCCAGCTTGTTTTCAGCCTGATTATCAGTGGTTTCGACTGTTGTCATCGGTGTCGTCAATACCTGAAATCAAAAAAATGCCAGTCTGTTTCGGTATCCCACCAGGAAAGGGCGGGAAAAAAAGACTGCAGACCAAGGGGAAGATTTTTTTTGAACAACTCGGCTTTAACAGCTACTTTGTAATCTTTTCCAGGTACAAGCTGGCTGAGTGCTGTGACCTCGACCCCATTCATCTGGTTGAGAACCTTCAACGCCTCCTCTAAGGTTTTACAGTTTCGCTCCCTGTTATGAAACTCCTCTCGTGTTACCCTGTACACCTCTTTGAGGGTATCGTACACCATTGTATGCTGGAAATGCAGGGAGGAGATACGTTCTTTGGCCCAATCCTCTTCTATCTTGTAGAGCTCGACAAAAAAAGAGAAATGAAGCGGCACACCATTCTTGACTATTTCGATCATCTCGGGAGTTATACTCTCTGTCAGCTCACCAAAAAGAAGCAAATGGGTTTTTGAGGTGGTGGCAAAAAGATCCCGCACCTCTGCCTTGTTGGTTGTCTCGGCCAATACGAGCCTCTCTGGAATAAAAACAGCCAGGATAACCAGAAAGAAGATGAGGCACTGTAGAGGTTTTACTGGTGTTTGCATAGAGTGATAGAGACGTTTGTTTCCCCTGATAACCTGAAAAATGGGCGTTGGCAAAGAGAGCAAAAGGGCAGAGGGGGAAATCACATCTACAAGCATAGCGTCTTTGCAGAAAAGATGCTTGAGAAAATGCCAATGAAAAAAACAGATCGAGAGACCTTGAACATCCCTTAGAGATGCTCGCGTGTCTTTTTAAACTCGATATCGGGCCATTTTTCGATAAAGTAATTCAACATCCACTCATTTTGCGCCAGATAGGTCAGATAGCCCTCGGAATCATGGGCAAGCGCCGCCTGGTTTTTCCGCTCAAATTCGGCCATCTTCTTTTTATCCTGGCAATACACCCAGCGGGCGGCCCCGTAATCAACCGGTTCATAGATGGCGGTAACCGCATATTCGTTTTGTAAACGGGCAATCGTCACCTCAAACTGCAGCACACCAACGGCGCCGATAATCCAATCGGAGCCGACAAGAGGTCGAAACACCTGAATGGCACCTTCTTCGGCGAGTTGGGTCAGCCCTTTTTGCAGCTGTTTCATTTTCAGTGGATCCTTGAGCAGCACCCTCCTGAAATGTTCTGGAGCAAAATTAGGAATGCCGGTAAACTTGAGCTCTTCCTTCGGGGTAAAGGTATCCCCGATCTTGATGGTGCCGTGATTATGCAGCCCTATGATATCACCGGGCCAGGCCTCTTCGACATTTGCCCGCTCCTGGGCCATAAAGATCGTTGCATTTGCCAGGGCAATATCCTTGGCCAGGCGGTGGTGTTTTACCTTCATTCCCCGGGTAAAACGGCCTGAACAGATCCTGAAAAAGGCGATTCTATCCCGATGTGCCGGATTCATATTGGCCTGAATTTTAAAGACAAAACCAGAAAAATCCTCTTCTTTCGGGTCCACCATGCGCGATACCGCCTGCCTGGGTCCTGGCGGTGGCGCCATTTCAACAAAGCAGTCAAGCATCTCCTGCACACCAAAATTGTTGACGGCACTGCCGAAAAAAACCGGTGTCTGACTGGCCGAGAGATAGTGCTCGTACGCAAAAGGGTTGGCCGCTCCTTCGAGCAGCTCAACATCTTCACGCAGGTCGTCGGCCTGAGAACCGAGCAGGCTGTCTATCTGCGGGTCATCAAGGTTTTCAATGACAATCCCCTGTCTCTCACGGGTATTTTGCCCGGGGGTAAAGAGATGCAGGGTTTTATGAAAGAGATTATACACCCCCTTAAAGGTCTTGCCCATACCGATGGGCCAGGAAAGCGGCGTGCATTCTATTTGCAGCTTTTCCTCGATCTCGCCCATAACATCAAGGGGCGAAAGCCCCTCTCTGTCGAGCTTGTTAATAAAGGTCATAATTGGTGTATTGCGCATGCGGCAGACTTCCATCAGTTTTTCGGTCTGGGTCTCTACACCTTTGGCGCTGTCGATGACCATGATTGCCGAATCAACAGCGGTCAGCACCCTGTAGGTATCTTCTGAAAAGTCCTGATGACCCGGGGTGTCAAGCAGGTTCACCTCGAAATCACGATAGGTAAATTTCATAACCGAGGTTGTTACAGAGATGCCGCGCTCCTGCTCAATCGCCATCCAGTCGCTTGTGGCATGGCGATCAACCTTTCTTGACTTTACCGCCCCGGCCATATTAATGGCCCCGCCAAAGAGCAGGAGTTTTTCGGTAAGTGTTGTTTTACCGGCATCCGGGTGACTGATGATGCCGAAGGTTCTTCTTTTCGCGATCTCCTGGTCTTGCTGTTTACTCATCTCGGGAAAAAAGGCTTTAATTTGTCTGGTGAACTGGGTATAAGAGACGTTTACAAAGCCTCCTAGAATATGGTCTTTTCCGAATAATGCAAACAGAAAACATTTTTTATGAAAAATAAACGTACTGCCCTGGTCACAGGCGGATGCGGTTTTATCGGCGCAAATTTCATCCGACTGGCCACAGAACTCTGCCCAGATTGGCGTATTATCAATCTGGATAAATTGACCTATGCCGGAAACCTCAGCAATCTTGACGGGATAGAAGAAAGCAGCAGCTATCGCTTTGTCCACGGAGATATCTGTGACAGAGCGCTGATCGACAGGGTGTTCTCTGAAGAAGCAATCGATACCGTTGTACATTTTGCCGCCGAATCACATGTGGACAGGTCAATAACCGGGCCTTCCGACTTCATCCAGACAAACATCGTCGGCACCTTCATCCTTCTTGAAGCGGCAAAGAGCCACTGGCCGATCGCAAAGACGAAAAACAGGGCAAACTGTTTCCTCCATGTCAGCACCGACGAGGTCTATGGCTCACTGCCCGAAGACAACAACACACTCTTTACAGAGACAACCGCCTTCGATCCCCGCTCGCCCTACTCCGCCTCCAAGGCCTCCTCAGACCATTTGGCCAGTGCCTATTTTCACACCTATGGTCTGCCGGTAAAGATCACCAACTGTTCGAACAACTATGGGCCCTACCAATTTCCGGAAAAACTGATACCGCTCATCTTCAACAACGCCCTCTCCGGCAAGGATCTTCCGGTCTATGGGGATGGGCAAAACATCCGGGACTGGCTCTACGTCGAGGACCATTGCCGCGGTATTCTTCGGGTTATCGAGGCCGGCGATCCTGGTCATCGCTATAACATTGGCGGCAACAATGAGAAAAAGAATATTGACGTTGTGCATCTCGTCTGTGACCTCCTCGACACAAAGGTGGGGCTGCTGCCTTCCGGCAAGCCAAGACGGCAGCTGGTAACCTACGTCAAGGACCGTCTCGGCCACGACAGAAGATACGCCATCGACGCGAGCAAGATAGAGAGCCAGCTCAACTGGCAGCCCCGCCACCGTTTTGCAGAAGGGATCGACAAAACTGTTGACTGGTATCTGGCAAACCAGAGCTGGGTACAAAACATCGTCAGCGGCGACTATCGCAACTACTACGCCAGGATGTACCAAAAACGATAAAAGAGGAGAGAAAAGAAGAACCTATGCAGATAAGTACCACCGCCATACCAGAGGTCTTTATTGTCGAGCCGAATGTCTATGGAGACGAGCGCGGCTTTTTCTTTGAGAGCTTTAATCAGCGGGCATGGGAAAAGGCGACGGGTCTTGCCACACAATTTGTCCAGGACAACCACTCCCGCTCGCGAAAAGGGGTCCTGCGCGGCCTGCACTATCAGATAGGCAGGCCCCAGGGCAAACTTGTGCGGGTTGCTGTCGGAGAGGTCTACGATGTTGCCGTTGATCTGAGGCAATCCTCTCCAACCTTTGCCCGATGGGTCGGGGTGCATCTGAGTGCGGAAAATAAAAAGCAGCTCTGGATTCCAGAGGGCTTTGCCCACGGTTTTCTTGTGCTCTCCGAGGTTGCCGATTTTCTCTATCGCACCACCGACTACTGGGCGCCGGAAGAGGAACGCTGCATTATCTGGAACGACCGCGAGCTCAATATCGACTGGCCGCAGGCTATCGAGCCCATTCTTTCGGGCAAAGACAGCTGTGGCGATCAGCTGCAGCAGGCTGACCTCTTTGCCTGACAGCGAGTCTTGAGCCTACAATGTTGTTTAAAAAAACACCAAAAAAATCGGTAAGACCCTTATTATGCCTCAGAAATTGACATTAAGTCTACAAAGCACAGGAGAAAAGAAATATTATGCGAGTTATAGGTCTTTTGGGCGGCACTAGCTGGCCGTCAACAATTGAGTACTACAGAACTTTGAACAAAATGGTCCAATCTAGATTAGGAGGCTTCCATTCTGCCAACCTCTTGCTTCGAAGTATTGACTATCACGAAATCAAGAGTCGATATAGCGATAGATGGGACGAAATCCCACTCTTGCTGGAAACGGCATTAAGGGATCTTGATTCGCGCGGTCCTGATTGCATCCTTATCTGTAATAATATGCTACACAAAGCCTACGATTTAGTTGCATCAAACTTAAATCTACAAGCTCCAGTCATCCACATCGTTGAAACTGTGGGCAGAGCCGCCTTTTTTAATGAATTTAAGCGGCTGTTGCTCTTAGGGACAAAGTTTACAATGGAGGATGGTTTCTACGCAAAGTGTCTTAAACGATTTGGATGCGATGTTATTGTTCCCGCCCTTAGTGAACGTGACCGAATACAAGAAATCCAATCTCAACTTGCGTCTGGGTTCATGGAAGAAATTTATCGGGATTATTTTCGCAATCTGTTAGCTCACTATTCAGATACAGAAGTCGACGCCGTGATTCTTGGCTGTACTGAACTTCCTTTGGCGATTGGAAGTGCTGATGCAAGCAAACCATTGCTCAATCCTATCGAATTACAATGTGCGGAAGCTCTTGATTTCGTATTTGAATCTAAGAAGGTATAACTCTGCGTTATTTAGCCTCACCATAAGCGGCCTTGAACAATTCAAGGATGGTATCGCGTATATTCTCCGTTTGATTCAGCAGTATCGCAAAGGGAATCGGTCGTTTCCTGCCGTTGATATAGCCGACAAGGCAGTACACGTCCTGCATGGTGCCGGTCTTCAGCAGCACCCGATCATCTTCGACCAATAGCGTCCTGTAGTTTCGAAAGCCCTCAAGTATTCGTACCATGGCCCGGGCGCTTGCCCTGTTACGGCGGCTGAGTCCGGAACCTTCGGCAACCTGGATCTCCGATTGTTTCAGGCCCAAAGAGCCGGCCAGATATTTTTGAAAAAAGTCCGCCGCCGATCGCCAGTCAGGAGCAACGCCCAACCCCTCCATACAGCAGACAAGCAACAACTGATTGGCAATGAAGTTGTTTGAATAGCGAAGACAGCCGCGAACAACTTCGCTCAGGGGGATGCTGTTATACGAGACCAAGAGTGGCTTGAGATCGATCGGCACCGGGCCGAGGGCGATACCGCCTCCGACCTCGACCCCGGCACTGCGCAGTTGGGCAGCGAACAGCTGGCCGACATATTCCAGTTCGGGCGGCAGCTCTGTCTTGCCTTCGAGAACGCCAATAGTAAACCTTTGCGGATTTTGCCTGACCCGGGATTTGAAAAACCGCATCAGAGGCAGTGTCGGCGTCTGCGGCTCTCCACTGCATACGCCGCCACCCTGCTGACAGGCGACAACAGAAACAGTGTTAAAATTAACGGCCAGGGCCCCGTTTCTTGCATCGTAAGGATTACTTGAGCTGCCACTCCCTGGTGGAGGCCCTTCTATCGAAAAGGCCGAATCGTCCAAAAAAAGCGAATGAACATGCTCTACACCCGCTTTTTTCAGAGAAAGGGAAATCCGCAGGACCTCCTCCGAGGTCAAAAAAGGGTCGCCAAAGCCCTGAATATAGAGATTGTCCTGCGAGTCGAGATAGAACTTCGTAGAAAATCTGTACTCCGGCCCCAATCTGTCAAGGGCCAGAAGAGATGTGGCAACCTTTAGGGTCGAGGCCGGAAGAAAAAGCTCGTCTGCCCGGTACGCTTCTGTTTTTCCAGCCGCTTTGACGAAAAAACCACCATGAACGATACTCTCTTCAATCCCGGCAAGAGCAACATCAAAGGCCGGCAGTAATGCAAGCGGCAGAAAGAGGCCAACGAGAATCAAAAAACGGCAGGCTCTTGCCTGCGACGGCCCTTTTCTCCTCTCCATCTGCGCCATCAATCTTCCTGCTGCCAGCTGTTTTTGACGATACACACAGCGGCGGCCTCCTCTTCTGTCAGCCCCAGAATTGCGCTCAGGGCCTCAATCGGCTTTATGCCCGGCCTGCTGTTTTCAACAATGATCTGCATGCGTATTTCACGCTCGGAGATAAAGGCCAGCCTCTCGACAATCGGCCGGATATCCAATGACTTTTCCTTACCTTTGCGCAACTTTTTTACCGGATAGCTCGAAGAGGCAATATACCCATCAACCGCCTGGCGTTGTGCCATGTTCGGCGAAAAATCGAGCCTTGCCGTATACAAGACCCTGATCTTTTGCGGCAGTTTTTTCAACTGTCGCTCAATCCGGGTTATTACAAGACCAGGCGGCAGGGTCTTGTTCAGCCGCGCGATCGCTGCAGCTGTCTCGGAGAGAGGCTCCTTGAGATCCATTGTAAAGAACTCGGCGTAACTCTCGGTACCAACCGGCAAGGCCGGACCAAAAGAGACCTTGGGCGAGGGATTAAACCCCTGACTGTAATGCAGAGCAAGTCCCGCCCGACGCAGAGTTCGCAAGACCACCTGAAGGATTTCAAGATGGCCAAGATAACAGATCCTGCCGGTACGGGAATAATGTACCATATACCGGTAATGACCATCGCTGGCCGCCGAACAATCAGTCTCCGCCGAGGTTGTGACGGCTGCCGCCGGTTGGCCGAAACAAGGATCCTTTTTACGATTATGTACTCTTGGAAAGATACTGTCAAAATCACAAAGACCGCATTTCTGACAGCTATGGTAACGGCAGTCCGGGGTATAGCCTTCTGCCATCCCCTTCTCCCGTTCTCTGAACAGAAATTCCTCGGAGACACCCGATTGCAGATGGGCCCAGGGAAGGACCTCGTCAAAGGCTCTCTTCCTCAGATACCCTTCGAGAACGATTCCGCAGCTCTCTGCAGCTTCCTGCCATAATTCAAGGCTAAAATGCTCAATCCAGCCGTCCAGACGGGCTCCAGCCCTCCAGGCCTCTTCGATCAGTCGGGATAATCTCCGATCCCCCCGGGAAAAAACACCCTCGAGAAAACTGATTTTCGGGTTGTGGTAGCGCAGATTCGCCCCTTTTTTGGGCAACATTTCGATCAGACGTCGAAAACGCTGACTACTCTCTTCGATACTGAGCTGTTCTTCCCACTGAAATGGGGTATGCGGCTTTGGAACAAATGTGCCGACGCTGACGTTGACCTGCATCCTGCTTCTGGCAGAATTTCTGCTCCGTGTTGCCAGAATTTTACGGGCGAGATCGGCAATGGCCTCTATATCGGCAGGGCCCTCGGTCGGGAGACCGACCATAAAATAGCATTTGATAACCCGCCAGCCCAGGGCAAAGGCCTCCCTACAGGTGATGAGCAGATCCTCTTCGCTGATACCCTTGTTTATCACCCGCCGCAGACGCTCACTGCCGGCCTCTGGCGCCAGTGTAAAACCACTTTTTCGAACCCGCTTGATCTGCTCCATAATCGCAGGGGTCATCGTGCCAACACGCAGGGACGGCATGGCCACAGAGACAGATTTTTCGACAAATTCATCCATAAGCGGCGGCAAGACCTGGGCAAGACAGGAATAATCACCGGTGGACAGCGACAAAAGGGAGAGCTCATCGAATCCGGAATTTTTTATGCTTTTTTGGGCAAGCTCAAGCACGGTCTCGATCTTTCTCTCACGTACCGGCCGATAGACGATTCCTGCCTGACAAAACCTGCACCCCCTTGTACAGCCGCGAGCCACCTCAATACCGAGCCGATCATGTACGATCTTGGCATTCGGAACCAGAGGATGTTTGAGATGCTCAATATCATCAAGATCGGATACGATCCTGCGGGAGACGGTTTGTAGAGTACCGGATTTGTGTATGACCGACCTCACCGGCAGGTGGGGCAGGTTCCTGTCATAGCTGACCTCGTAGTGTCCAGGGACATAAACGCCCTCAACCCCGGCAAGCCTCTCAAGCTTGGCCTCTTTTGTCAGCGACTGCCCTTTCATCTCCAGAAGCAGCTCTGCTATTTCAAGAATAGCCTCTTCTCCATCGCCGAGCAGTATTGCATCAAAAAACTCGGCAACCGGCTCAGGGTTAAAGGCACATGCCCCGCCGCCAAAGATCAGCGGGCAAGAGGCATCTCTGGCCCGTGTGTAAAAAGGAATGCCGGCAAGGTCAAGAACCGTAAGGATGTTGGTATAGCAGAGTTCATAAGGCAGGGTAAAGCCGAGGACATCGAACTCCTGAAGATGATGCTCGCTCTCAAGGCTTTTGAGGGGTTCACCGATTTTCCGTAGTCTCCTTTCGACATCGACCTCCGGGCAATAACAGCGTTCGGCAATTACCGAGTCTTGGCTGTTGAGGAGATGATAGAGAATCTGTAACCCCTGATGGGACATGCCAATTTCATAGAGATCAGGAAAGACAAGCGCAAAACTTACCTTTTCGCCGGCCCACTGTTTGTTAACGGAGTTATACTCCTGCCCCAGATAGCGTCCCGGGCGGCTGATCGAAGATAAGATTTTTCGGGAAATCATTATGCCGCAGCTTATACGCCGTGAAAAATATTTTCGTAACGAGATCTCTCTGGAGACTGAAAAAACAACAGACAATCTTCACAGTTCAACCTTCACACAAAAACCTGCGCTCAAAAAAGAACGAACCGTTTGACTCAGTATACTCAAAAATCCGCACGTTCATTTACCGAAACATTATTGACTTTTCAAGTCAGTATGATCTAAATAGAAAAACAGGACAAGCTCTTCCTTTACCTGTAAACCTTAACCAGAGACCTACCGATGAAACCAGGATTCCTGTTTATTCTTGCTGCAAGCATTTTTTTCGCGTACGTTTCACCGACAGTTGCCGCTCCTGCCCGGTCAAACGCTGGATCAAACGATTCAGCAAAACTTGTCGATAAACGGATACAGTCTATCCAGTATACACAAGGGGCTGACGGTCAGGAAACACTTATCTTTCGCGCAGACGCCCCCCTGCAGACAAAAATTTTTACAATATCCGGAGACAAGCCCAGGCTCGTCATTGACCTGCCAGGCTGCGACTACGACGGAAAAAGCCAGTTTCAGCCTCAAGGAAGCAGGCTGAGCCATTCGATACGCGTCGGAGTACACAGCACACCAACGAAAAAGGTGCGGGTTGTCGTTGATCTGAACACGAATCAGCAGATTGTCTATACCACGACAACGGACTCGGCGGACCAGCTTCAGGTACACTTCTCCGCCAAAAGCAAGGGCCGGGCAAAGGCTTATGCCACAGAAAAAAAAGAGGCCGCTCCTGCGAATATAAAAAAGCAACCGGTGCAGACAGAAACAACACCGGCAGAAAAAACCGCCCCAAAAAAACAGGAGCCGCCGGAGGCAGAGCAGAGCAGCCCCCCAAAAGCCTCCCTTTCCGAGAAACCTGAAGCAACCATTTCAGCGGAAAAACCGACAATTCTCGAAATAGCCTTTGACGGTTCTTCTCCCCAAGGTGAAGTTGTGCTCTTTCATCTTAACGGCTTTCATCCGCCAGCCGTTTCTGCACTCGAACAAAAACAGCCAAAAGTAATATGCGATTTCCACAAAATAGCTCTTGGCAAAAAGGTGCAGGAAAACATTCAGGCAGATGGGAAATATGTCAGGAAGATACAGACCCTGCGCAATCAGGAGAATGGTTTTGTCACAGTTGAGCTGGAACTCTCACCTGACAGGAATTATGACCTCCAGCAGCTCTATTTCAAAGATAAGGCACTCTTTATGCTTATCGTCAATG
This sequence comes from Deltaproteobacteria bacterium, assembly GCA_002747825.1. GTDB lineage: Bacteria > Desulfobacterota > Desulfobulbia > Desulfobulbales > Desulfocapsaceae > Desulforhopalus_A. Next base: position 33,468 of record PDQQ01000020.1, on the reverse strand, counting down.
AGCTCGAAGACAAACAGACAGCCAAAGAAAAAGGGTAACTCAGCCTATGCAGCATCTATACATTCGGGTCGAGTTTTGTAAAAGACTGTGCCAAACTATATCTTCGGAGTATTGTTTGAGAAAGTAGGATCTGCTTGTCTATGCCACTCTGATAACACCGTTCTGCTTTGAAGTGGTAAAGGTTCCCAGGAGCTTGTACCTGGAACCTGGATAGTAAAAATAGCTTTGGGTTGCAATCTCGCCGTGGGACCAGGTTTTCCGTGATAATGCAAGGCATGGCTCGGCATCATTTATCGATAAAAGTTCTCTAATCCATGCCGGTGGGATATTTGCTTCAACGATATGTTCAACTTTACTGACAGAGGCCACCTGTAAAAGAAAATCGGTTGGGGTTATTTGGGTAAAATCTTGTTCCAAATAGCCGGCGGCAATCTTCGGATTAATATATCTGTCGGCCAGTTGGATCGGAATTCCATCCTTTTTATGTATGATAATCGAATGATATATCGCCTGATAAGGCGTGAGTCGAAGCGCCTTAGCGATATCCGGCGCCGCTTTCTCTTCACATAACAGGTGAACCTCGCAGGAGTATTTTCCACCTCCTTGCCGTATCTCTTTATCGATAGGCGTGATCTCGAGTAAGGCCGATTGCACTCGCCTTGGTGCAACAAAGCTGCCCTGGCCTTGCCTGCGAACGATAAAACCTTCCTGAGCCAAATCACGCAGGGCCTTATTGGCTGTCATTCTTGAGGTTTGAAACAGTCGACCGAGTTGATTTTCGGATGGAATTTTATGGTGAACCTGCCATTCTCCACTGTCGATCTTCTTTACGATATGTTCCTTTATCTTGAGATATAAAGGGTTCTTTTTCATAAGCTTGTTGCGCCGGCGTGCTCGTTGACGATTGGACTGCAGATCACATTACAGACTGGGTAAAAGGTTTTGTCCTACAAATCCGTTATATTCGCCGGATACCACAAGTGCAGTTGCCTTTGCGATATCTGGGGCGAAATATCTGTCCTTGTCATAAAACGGAACTTTCTCACGCAACATTGCTTTTGCTGTCTCAAGGGGCTCTGAACTCTGAAGAGGTGCCCTGAAGTCAATTCCCTGACAGGCGGCTAAAAGCTCGATAGCCAGGACGCCGGCTGTGTTTTCTGCCATATCAGCCAGGCGCCTTCCGGCAAAAGTAGCCATTGACACATGATCCTCCTGATTGGCAGAGGTTGGCATGCTATCAACAGAAGCAGGGTGTGCCAGTGATTTATTTTCACTTGCCAGAGCCGCAGATGTTACCTGGGCAATCATAAAACCTGAATTGAGCCCGCCTTTTTCAACCAGGAACGGTGGCAATTTAGACATATGGGTGTCAATAAGTAGCGCCACTCTCCTTTCTGACAGTGCTCCAATTTCAGCGAAAGCCAACGCTATATTATCTGCGGCCATTGCAACGGGTTCTGCATGGAAATTGCCGCCCGATATGATATCGCACTGTTTTGAGAAAACAAGTGGATTGTCTGAGACAGCATTTGCTTCAGTTTGGAGGACCTCTGCAGCATTTCTGATTTGATTCAGGCAGGCACCCATCACCTGGGGCTGACAGCGGAGTGAATATGGATCTTGAACAGACTCGCAATTTTTATGGGACTCTTCTATTTCGCTCTGTCCGAGCAGCCGTCTAAAGCTTGCTGCCGTGTCAATTTGAGCCTGATGTCCACGGACCTCATGAATGAGGGCACTGAAGGGTTTTCTGCTCCCCAATGCAGCTTCTACGCTTAACGAACCAGTTACTACGGCAGCGGCAAAAAGGTCTTCGACGGCAAACAGCCCCTGTAATGCAAAGGCAGTCGAGGCTTGGGTACCGTTGAGCAGTGCCAGCCCTTCTTTGGGACCAAGGACGATAGGCGTAAGACCTGCTATTTCAAGGCCTTGTCGCCCGCTCAACCTGTCACCCTTATAGATGACTTCCCCTTCACCAAGCAGGACGGTACTCATATGCGCCAAAGGAGCAAGGTCGCCAGAAGCCCCTACCGAGCCTTTCTTGGGAATACAAGGATACACCTCTTTGTTAAGAAGAGCGATCAAGGCCAGTATCACTTCTTTCCTGATTCCAGAGTACCCGCGAGCAAGGCTGTTGATTTTCAAGGCCATAATCAGCCTCACAGTGGCTGGGTCCATCAGTTCCCCTATACCAGCTGAGTGGGAGAGTACGATCGAGCGTTGTAAATCTTCCAGCTCGTTATTGGGGATGACAGTATTGGCAAGCAAGCCAAAACCTGTGTTTATGCCGTATATAACCCGGCCCTGCTCTATAACTTCACCAACGGTGGCAACCGACTCCTCGATCCGGCTATAGCACGATGTATCAAGTTTGAGTTGTACCGCCCCAGAGTTGATAGTACGGGCTTGTTGCAAGGTCATCTGGCCAGGTACGAGCTCTATAGTCTTCACGTTTGCACCTCTTTTGTTTTTGTCGATTTTGCGCATCTCACCCTCAGCTTAATTGTATATACATTATAAAAATTTTACAAGCAGGAAATTGGGCTTGCAAAAAACCAGACAACAGTCAGAAAGCTACTCTAATTCTCTGCAAATAGCTGTTACAAAATCCTTCTCCTAGAACAACAGAGGGATTGAGTTTTGTGATTGCTGTTTTTGTATGTTTTTTTACGTTCATCATATATTTTACTTGTCTATACATTTTACAGTGTGGTAGGGTATCGGATATTACATTGTGCTGTATGAGTTATTTATACTCCCTTCTCTTCTCAATATGATAAAGGAGCAGACATGACGACAAACAAAAAAGCGAGAATGTCCATGAGGATACATATGTTGGATCACCTTCCGGAGAAACAGGACTTTGTCGCTGGGATTCGCAGGGCCCCTGACAGAGGCTTCAGATTAACTGAGGCACAAACAGCGACCTCGTTAAAAAATGCCTTGCGCTATATCCCGGAAGAGTATCACGCAGAACTCATTCCAGAGTTTTTGGCTGAATTACGCGCGCGCGGAAGGATATACGGCTACAGGTTTAGACCGAAAGGTAAGCTGAAGGCAAAACCGATAGAAGAGTATAAAGGAAACTGTCTTGAAGGAAAGTCATTTCAGTTAATGATCGACAATAACCTTGATTTTGATGTGGCCCTCTACCCGTATGAACTTGTCACCTACGGTGAAACAGGGAGTGTCTGTCAAAACTGGATGCAGTACAATTTGATCAAAAAGTACCTGGAAGAAATGACCGATCAGCAAACCCTTGTGATGCAATCCGGGCACCCTCTCGGACTTTTTTCCTCAAGCCCTGACCAGCCTCGTGTAATCATCACCAACGGCCTGATGATAGGTCTGTATGATAATCCAGAAGACTGGGAAATTGCCGCTCAGATGGGGGTCTCTTCTTATGGACAGATGACAGCCGGTGGGTGGATGTATATTGGTCCTCAGGGAATTGTTCATGGAACCTATAATACACTCCTGAATGCAGGAAGACAGGAGTGCAACGTTGGACCTGGAGAGAATCTGGCCGGTCTTTTGTTTGTCTCTTCAGGACTTGGCGGCATGAGTGGGGCCCAGCCCAAAGCTGCAAAAATTTCTGGTGCCGTTTCGATAACGGCAGAGGTCGACTATTCGAGGGTTGTCACACGCCACGAACAGGGTTGGGTTGATGTGGTTTCAGACGATCTTAAGGAGGTTTGTACTCTTGCAAGCCAAGCCGTGACTGAGAAAAAGAACACCTCTATCGCCTACCATGGCAATGTCGTTGACCTGCTTGAATATCTTGCTGAAAACAATATAAAAGTTGACCTCCTCTCTGATCAGACTTCATGCCATGTCGTCTACGATGGAGGCTACTGTCCCCAAGGATTGAGCTTTGAGGAGCGTACTCGCTTGCTCGCCGAAAATCGTGAGCAGTTCATCGAACTGACCAATCAAAGTTTACAGCGGCATATAGCTGCCATTGACCGACTCTGCGAGCAAGGCACCTTTTTCTTCGACTATGGGAATGCATTTTTGAAGGCCGTCTTTGATGCCGGGGTAACCAGGGTTGCAAAAAACGGGGTCGATGCAAAGGATGGTTTTACCTACCCCTCATATTTTGAAGATATTATGGGGCCGATCTTTGATTATGGGTATGGGCCTTTCCGTTGGGTATGTCTGAGCTGCAAGCCTGAGGATCTCGATAAAACCGATCAGGCTGCGATGTCATGCATCGACCCTGAAAGACGTGCTGAAGATCGTGACAACTATATCTGGATTCGTGATGCCAAGAAAAATGGCCTGGTCGTTGGCAGTCAGGCACGAATTCTTTACTCAGATGCAAAAGGCCGAAGGGACATCGCCCTGAAATTCAATGAAATGGTACGAAACGGTGAAATTGGTCCAGTAATGCTTGGACGTGACCACCATGATCCGGGTGGAACAGACTCACCATTCCGTGAAACGGCAAATATCACCGATGGCAGTAATGTGTGTGCTGATATGGCGACCCACTGCTTTGCCGGAAATGCTGCTCGAGGTATGTCATTAGTCGCTCTACACAATGGCGGAGGAACAGGTATTGGTAAAGCGATTAATGGAGGTTTCGGTCTTGTACTCGACGGCAGTAGTCGAGTCGATGCAATTATCCGTTCAGCAATGACCTGGGATGTCATGGGTGGGGTCGCCAGAAGGAACTGGAGTCGGAACCCAAACGCGATGGAAGTTGCGATGGAGTATAATCAGGAAAACGACAACGGAGATCAGATAACGGTTCCTTATGTAGCTGAAGATGCGATTGTTGAAGAGGCAGTACAAGATCTCTTCAAAAAAATGAGCTGAAAGGTACTGCAATGTCCGAGCAACTCTATATAAACGCCAACATTTATTCTCCGAAAGACAGCGGTTCACCGAGCAGTGGCCCTGATCAGGGAAGCCTCGTGACTTACAGGAAAGGGGCCCTGCTGGTCAAAGACGGCCTTATTGAAAAAATAGGTCAAGAAAAGGATGTTACTGGCTCTCTTTCCCAGGATTTACTGACCAATGCGGTTGATTGTCAAGGAAGGGCTCTGATTCCAGGGTTTGTTGACCCACATACCCATTGTTGCTTTGCGGCCTTGCGCGAAGAAGAATTTCAAATGCGCGCCGCAGGTACACCGTATCTGGAAATTTTAAAACAGGGCGGCGGCATACTCTCGTCTGTTAAGGCTGTAGAAGACGCAAACGTTGACCTTCTTTATCAGAATACCCTCAGCCACATTGATCGGGCAATGTCCCTTGGTACAACCAGTATTGAAGTGAAAAGCGGTTACGGGTTGCGCACAGAGTCTGAATTGAAGATGCTTGAGGCTATTGACCGGGCATCGGCGCATACACCCCTCGATGTCGTTGCCACCTACCTGGGAGCACATGCTGTTCCGCCTGCGTACAAAAAAAATTCTGACGCCTTTATCACCTATCTGATTGAAGAAAGCCTCCCCGCGGTAAAAAAGCAGAATATTGCAGAGTTTTGTGATGTTTTTTGTGAAGAAGGCGTCTTTTCAATCAGGCAGGGAAGACGACTGCTCTCTGCAGCTCAAGACTTAGGGATGCGGGTGAAAATACATGCAGATGAAGTGCATGACCTGGGTGGTGCCGGTCTTGCCGCGGAGCTTGGTGCAATTTCAGCCGACCATCTGTTGGCTGCAAGCGATGAAAATCTCCAAGCCATGGTCGAGAAAGGCGTTATTGCGAACCTTCTTCCTGGAACGGCCTTCAGCTTAAGAAAAAGCTATGCCAGGGCGCGAGACATGATAGAAATGGGGCTGCCTGTTGCCCTGGCGACTGACTGCAATCCTGGATCCTGTTATACCGAGTCAATGCAGTTTATTTTTGCTCTTGCAGTACTCAATATGCGGATGACACCCGAAGAAGCCTTGACCGGTGTTACTCTCAATCCCGCCTATTCCCTGGGACTTGCAGATAAGACGGGAAGTCTGGATGTTGGCAAGCAGGCGGATTTTCTGCTGCTGAACGGTACAACACCGTCAATACTTGCATATCACGCGGGAGTCTCTTCGGTTGACTCTGTTTACAAAAAAGGGGTCAAGGTTGCCGGGTAACCCGGCACCTGCCCCCCTTCTTGTATTTGTACCACCTCACTGTCGTAAATAAAAAGATCGGAGGACAGCTCTTCACAAGGGTAAAACCCATTAACTGTACACGTTTTTCCACTTGTGGCTGCTCTCAGGTTCCCCCGATTTGCACAGGCACGATTTCTCGCGAGTCAGCCAATGCGGGAAATCGTGATCGTACAAGGTTAGAGCCCCTATCAATGGATCGTGTCTGGCCCGCCTGTTGACCATGATCTCCCCAAAGGAGCCTTGTGGCTGTTTGCGGAAACCCTGCTGTGCGTTTACAATGATTTTTCCAAACTGGACAATCCTAAATAGGCATCGACCATATCCGAGGCATTTTTCAACTCTTCTCTGGCACCGAAATAGACCAGTCGACCACTTTCCAGAACGGTAACTTCGTCGGCCACGTCGAGCACCCGTTGCGTTGACTGTTCGACCACAACAATAGCCAGGCCCTCTTTTTTAAGGGTGTCGAGAACAGCATAACAGTCATCCACTGCTTTCGGCATCAAACCGAGACTCAGTTCGTCTACGAGGAGCAGTTCCGGTTCACTCATCAAAGCCCTGCCGATGGCGACCATCTGCTGTTCACCGCCAGACAGGGCAGCCGCACGCTGTTGAAGCCGTTCTCGCAACCGCGGAAAAAGAGTGAGAACCTTTTCCATATTAGGCCCGGTTTTATCCTTGGCTCGGCAATAGCCGCCAATGGTAAGATTCTCGTGAACAGTCAGCTCAGCAAACAGCCGCCGCCCCTCAGGCACCAAACCGATTCCGGCGGCTACCCGTACCTCCGGTGGTTTTTTGCTAAAATCTTCTCCCTTAAAGCGGATTTGCCCTCCCTTGAGACTGACATGTCCGGCAATACCCATCAGCGTCGAACTTTTCCCTGCACCATTTGCGCCCAAAAGGGCCGAAATCTTACCGGGCTGAACGGTGAGATTAAGGTCATGGACAGCCACCATCTTGCCATACCCACAACTGAAGTCAACCAATTGCAACATCGCTAAGTCTCCCCACCGACATAGGCGGCCCGAACCTCAGGTCGGCCCATCACCTCTTGAGGATCGCCCTCGGCGAGCTTAATGCCATTATCGAGAACAACCATGCGCTGACTGATTCTGAGCACCTCGCCCAGGTTATGCTCAATCATCACCACCGTCACCTTTTCCCGATTGATCGCCACGACAAGATCAGCCAATTGGGCCGCTTCGACATGGTTGAGCCCCGCCAGCGGCTCATCCAGTAAGAGCACCCTCGGGTTCAGTGCCAAGCCCTTGGCCACCTCCAGCCTTTTGAGTACCCCCAGCGGCTGGCCGACGACCGGCTGATCGGCAAGATGCCCGATACCCAACATCTGCAGCAGTGCGTATGCCTTTTTATATTCCTGTTTGCGGCTGAAACTTGTCATTGCAGCAATCATGGAGGTGAAGTGGCGACTCCCAGCTGCCAGAGCCACATTATCCCTCAATGTCATGGTCAGAAAAGGTCTGACGATCTGGTTTGTCATTACCAACCCCAGCCGTGCCCGCCGATGCGTCGGCAACGGGGTAATATCCCGCCCCCTAAGGCGGATTACCGCCCGTTGATGGGGCGTAATCATGCCAATAATCGCCCGTAACAGCGTTGTCTTACCAGCGCCGTTGGGGCCAATCAGGCTCAGCAGCTCGCCCTCTTCAACATGAAAAGAAACATCACTGAGCGCTTCAACCCCGCCAAACCGCATGGTGACATGTTGGACATCCAGCAACATGCTCATCGAATTGCTCCCATGCCTTTTACCCGATCTATCACAATCACACCAATACCGGCCAACCCTTCCGGAGCAAAGCGCATCACGGCAAAGAGTAGCCCTCCATAAAAAAAGAGCTTGTAATTACTCAAAAAATCAGACATTTCGGGCAAAAGGGTCAGCAATGCGGTACCGGCAATGACCCCAGAGACCGAACCAATCCCGCCCACGGCAACCATTGAAAGGACACTGATAGATGTCAGAAATCCAAAATCATCGGGCATGATAAACTGTGTAAAATAACAGTACAAACCACCGGCGAGCCCGGCCATTGCAGTACCCATGGCAAAAGCCGTGAGTTTACAGGAGGCCACATCGACGGTTAACAGGCGTGCTGCATCTTCATCCGCCGCAACTGCCTCAAAGACAAATCCCAGCCATGACCGTTTGATATAGAGACTAAAAAGGATAGAGAGAAGAACCAGGATAATCACCACCACCAGCAGTCCCGGCTTGCTCAAGCCAATAGAAGGGATTCCGCTAAGCCCCAATTCACCTCCCAAAAAGGACTCCTGCTGACGAACAACCCCCAAAAAGAGAAAACCGGCCCCCATGGTGGTGATGGCAAGAAAATCATCCCGGACCCGTAAACTGGCACTACCAACCACGATGCCTACAATACCCGCCAGCAACGTTGCAGCCAACAGACACAGAGGCGAAACGATTCCCGCACGGGAAAAAACAGCGGTGGTGTAGGCGCCAATTCCGAAAAAAGCGGCATGCCCCAGGCTGATCTGCCCGCAGTAACCGGTAATCAGATTCAATCCCAGGGCGGATATAATGTTGATTCCCACCAAGGTTGCTAAAGAGAGCTCATAAATGCCCATGTGCTATTTCACCGAAAACAGACCCTTAGGTTTTACCATCAGTACGAGAATCAAAAACGCAAAGGCAATCGCGTCCCGGTCCAGCAGATCCCCCACATAGATGGTGCCAAAAGACTCTACCACTCCAAGAATAAGCGCCGCGATCAAAGTTCCCGTCACATTTCCCAAGCCCCCCAGGACAATAATCGCCAACGCCTTGTATGCTGGAACACCCCCCATGGTGGGCTCGGCGAAATTGGAGAACAGCGACACAAAAATACCTGCCACCGCTGCCAGGGCCGAACCGATAAAAAAGTTAAGATAGCGAACCTTTTCAACACTGATACCGAAACTTGCCGCCATCTGAGGGTCATCCACTGTTGCCCGCCAGGCAATTCCCAGGCGGGTCCGTTGGGCCAGCCAGGCCAGAATGCTCAAAAGGAGAACACTTCCACCCACAATGGCCAAATCGACTCGACGCAAGGTAAGCCCCATCACCTGTACCAATTCCTGCAAAGGGGGCTGCTGATAGGTCAGCCCATAAGGGCCGAAGATCAAGCGGAACAGCTCTTCCAGGGCAATAAACAGGCCAATGGAGGCGATCAGGGCCACATACGGCGGTTTGTGAAGAATCGGACGGTAACAGAAACGGTAAATCAACATGCCCGCCAATCCTACAGCCAATGCGCTTGTAACCATGGCAATCGTCAAGCTTCCCGTGGCATTGGTTACGAGCAGACCTATGTAGGCGCCAAGAGTGAATAGCCCTGCGTGGGCCACATGTAAAATACGCAGCAACCCATAGACCAGCGTTAGCCCAACGGCGATAATCGCATAGGTACTGCCATGGATAATCCCCTGAAACAGCAGTTCGACATACAACATATAGCCACTTTCAAAAGGTATGAGGGTGCCTTGAATACCACGTATTTCGCTTATATTCGAGGTAAAGGAGAAAATTTATCACAGTTATACACTACTATTACGAGGATAAATTTCGCCTGCAACGAAGAAAACGAGTGAAGCACCGATTATTCAAGATGCCAATTATTTAACGGGTGGAGCAAGGAGTACCGGGTCGTCAATAACCGCATAGTGATGCCAGCGCCCATCTTTTACGATTTGGATCTGAACCGGCTTAACAACCTCACCAAGAGGATTAAAGCGAATGGTTCCAGTGGATGCTTTTAATGAAATTTCATTAATGGCTTGACGAATCTTATCCGGCTCGGTGGAGCCAGCCTTTTCAATTGCTGCGGCAATCAATTTGACCGCTGTATGCGCACAGGAGGAGACCATATCCGCCGGGAACCCCGCTTGAGCCTCAAATGCCTGAATAAAATCATGGGTTTCCGGTTCTGTTGAATCCCTGTCCAGGGTTGTGGTGATGATCACCCCTTCCGCCGCATCACCGGCAATCTCAATGAACTTTTGACCATCATAGCCCTCTTGCCCGACAACTGGCGCAGTGACACCACCAGCCCGCAGCTGGCTCACAAGCGGCCCACAGTTAAAATAGTATCCACTGGCATAAATGACCTCTGGGGCATCCGCTTTCACCTTGGCCACGATCGCACCAAACTGGCGGTCTTTCATCGAATACTGATATTCATTGACAACTTCAATCCCAAACTTGGAGGCAACTTCCCGGAAACCCGCCGCCAGAGAGCTGCCAAAGTCGTTTTGCATAGTAATGAGCACAACCTTCTTTTTCCCCATCAATTCACCGATCAGCTTGGCCCCTGCTTTTCCCTGGACATTGCCCAGCAATCCGGTGCGGAAAACAAAGTTACCGGCACGGGTAATATCGGGATGGATTGCGTAGGCGCTGATGTATGGGATCCCGGCACCCTGAAACACACCCGCTGCAGAACGGGTCGGTCCCGAATAGCTGCCGCTAACTCCGGCGACGATCTTATCCTTTCCGATCAGCTTGTTTGCGATGGTTATCGCCTGAGACGGATTGGCCTGATCATCATAAACAACCAATTCCAGTTTTTTCCCTAACACGCCGCCACTGTTGTTGATCTGGCTAACAGCCAGTTTTGCCCCTTCCGAGGAAGATTTACCATCCGCAGCGGCAAAACCCGTCAATGGAGCGTTAAAACCGATTTTAATGACATCATCGGCAAAGGCAAGTCCAGAACACAGCAAAATCAGGAAGATACTAACGACCAAGGTTTTTGGGTGCATATTCATTCAGATTCCTCCTTGTTGATGTTCGGTTAAATTTTGAGAAATTCCCTATAAATACCTCAAAAAATATGCTTTTTTCTGTCAAAATCCGAAACAGACTGGTTGTGAAGATAAAAACATTTTATCTGTTTTTTCAACAAATTTTTAATGGCTCACACCTGGCCTTACCTCTGTTAGGGCTCAGCCATATAGAAAGCGTCAGAGATACCTTATCAATTTACAGATACACTCCCCCACCACAAGCGATCGGGTATTAGACCCACAGCTTCGCAATAAATAAAGGCTCAGAGAGCTTCTTATGTCATAATGAGTTTACGAGAAAGCAATAACATACAAAGAGATCCAAACCATGGCAGCCTAGCACAATCCTCAACCAATGAACTACTGTTTTTCCAAGATATGATTTTGAGCAGTTGGCAAAAGAGTATCATAACGGACAGAAATTTGGTTCGTATAATCGTTGGAGTCAATTTCTTGCTCCGACAATTCCAGATACTCCCACGGATCGACCCAATTAATCGGATCATTTTGAACAAACATACAAAGCTCAAAGACAAGCCATGCAGCCTTTCAGCTGGCTCTATGGCCTGTACTGCTGCAGATACCCTCTTGGTGGTTTCAGATTGTAATTTGCCGGGCGTTCAAAAAACTCTATCCGGGACAACTCTAGTGTAATCTGCGTACCATAGGGCAGACCGGAGACAGAGACAGTCCGGGGCTGTCTGCAGCCATCAATCTCCATATAGTCGTCGTATTCAATTCTGGCCAGAGGCTTTTTCTTCGCTGTTTCTAGAAGATGTACACGTATTGTATGACGCTCGGGGTCAACAAGAATATGTGATATATTACCAGCTCCAGAACCATCCTCAAAGGTCATCCAGATGCCTCTTTCCTCTCCGTCTGTATGAAGATCTGTCAACCTCTCAAGAGGGATGGTGTTTTTTCCGGTAAGCCAGTCATACCAGCGCCCCTGCATAAAGTGAATGGGCAGCTTGTTGCGCAGGGCAAAAGAGGTCATTCCCCCTGCTATGAACATCTGTTCCAGTGTGTTGATGTACTGATATTTTTTTTGGTTTCCGGCAATTAAGAACACCGGCTGTCCCAACGGATTACTGACAACGAATTTATACGAGGTCGGTGGAGAATAGAGCAAAAAACCAGACAACCTGGCCGTGTCAACGGGAGTTGTGTACTGCAGCAGCAAATCTGCACGCAAACCCTTTTCACAGCCTCTATTTTCGATCAGTATTTGCTCGGCGAGCGAGTAGGCGCCTTTGTATTGTTCATCTTCAAGTCGATCTTTCCAGGGTTTTTTTGCGCAACCTGAAATCAAAAAGGTCAAAAGACAGGCCTGAAAAAAAAACAAGAAAAAACGCGGGCAGGAGAGGGGCTTATTGAAGGAGTGCGTCAAGTTTTTTGCGAACCATCGCTTTATCTTCTTGGTTTGTAAAGAGATCATAGGCTTTTTGATAGGCTTTGACGGCATTTTTCTTATCGTCAACGGCAAGATAGACATCTCCCAGATGGTCAAAAATATGGGGATCACCAGGTTCATAGGAAGCAGATTCTTCAAGATATTTCAATGCCTTTTCAAACTGCTTCAAACGAAAATAGACCCATCCCAGGCTGTCGATAATATATGGGTTTCCAGGTTTCAGTGAACAGGCGCGGATGATATAGTTCAAGGCTTGGTCAAGGTTCTTTCCTTGATCGGCCCAGACATAACCAATGTAGTTGAGGCTGTCTGCGTGGTCTGGGTTCAAACGCAGTGCCTCCTGCATCTGCGTCATAGCCTCCTGGGGTCGACCAAGCTTCTCAAACATAAGCCCATATTCATAGCGTAGTTGCGCGTTGAGAGGATACAGCACTACAGCCTGCCCGAGAAGGTTCAAGGCAGCATCAGAATCATCTTTTTCCTGATAGAGCGAAGCGAGCAGTCCATAACAGGCTGGATACCGGCTGTTTTTTTCATCGATACATTCGCGCAGTAGAGAGATTGCTTGATCGTTTCTCTTGAGTTCCCGAAGAACGGCAACGTAGAGTGATAAGGCTTTTTCACTCTCCTTGAGCGGGGAAATTTTTTCCAAAAGTCCCAAGCTCTTCTGATAATTTTTTTCTTTATACGCGATAAATGCAAGGGCGTGGAGAGCATCAATATTCTCCTCCTCTTCGCTCAGAATATCCTGGAGAATCTCCTTGGCCTCCTCAATCCTGTCTTCCTGCAGATACCTCCAGGCCAAAACCATATCAATACTGTCCGGATATTCGGCAAACTGGCGGAGTCGCAACAAGTCTCTTTCTGACTCCTCTCTTTTTCCAAGAGAATACAGTACATACGCCCTGTTCAATATTGCACGTTCATCAAAGGCATCTTTTGCAATGATCGCATCGTAGAGCCGAAGGGCCTCAGAGAAACGTCTCTGTTGAGAGTATAAACTGGCAACGTCATAGGCAAGCTCGACAGACCAGTTCATGGTCAGAGCCTTTTCAAAACGAACAAGGGCCTCGTTGTATTTCCTGTTTTTCCGGAAAAACAAGGCCTGGGAAAGGAGAATACGATAGGATCGGGGGTGTGTCTGCAGATACTCCTCATAGAGCTGCTGGGCAAGGTCATTCTGCCGCATCAAAGAGTACAAAACAGCCAATTTAACAACAGCAACTTCATTGTCGGCTTCATCGCTCAATATCTGTTTGTAACAGTCAACTGCTTTCTCGAATTCTTCTTGTTGGATATAAATATCCGCAAGTAAAATAAGAAAAGACGTCCTGTTCGACGGCTCCTTTTCTACCGCAGCCAGCAACCATTTTTCAGCGGCCGCAAAATCCCCCATCTTCAGCATAAGAACGGGCAGTTTACGTTTAATATAATCCGCTTCAGGATCACATATAAGGGCCTTTTCGTATGCCTCCAGGGCCTCGGCATAGGCCCTCTGATACTCGGCCTGAGTCCCCCAGAGAAAATAAAAGCTTGAGCAGGCAAAATCGACCTTTTCCTTTTCAGACACGACTGAAGGAGACGGCTCCTTGGACGAACAGCCTGCAACAAGAATAAGCAGAATCAGAAAAAGAGATACCCTTCTCATAGCTCATCGGCCCTCAAAAAACGTGAAGAAAGCACAGGAAGTATCTGCTGTACGACCCGGTCTTGCACCTCGGCAATAGAGCCGCAAGCGTTGATTCTACGAATAAAAGGCATATCCAGGCTAGCAAAAATCTCGGCGACCCTGTTGAGATATTCCTGCTGCTCAAAGTCGTTGAGTTCTTCACCTCTGCCGCGCTCTATTCTCCGCTGTCCTTCCTCAATGGAGATAAAAAAAACCAGGGCTATATCCGGGTTGGGGGCAAAGGCATTCCGTTGTATGAGTTCGTCTTTTTCAAAACCCAGGGCACCCTGATAGGCCACAGTAGACAGATAGTAGCGGTCGCAGAGAACGACCTTCCCTTCGGCAAGGCTGGGGACAATCAGGTTGTCGACATGCTCTTTTCTATCGTTCAGAAACAGCTGCAGCTCCTCTTCAGCGGTACAGTCTCCTCTGCAAGTATAGAGTTGTCTGATCCTCTTGCCGTACTGGCCATGGGTTGGTTCGCAGGTGGTGACAACAGCAAGCCCCTTACTCCGCAAAAAATCTGCAAGTAATTGGAGCTGAGTGGACTTTCCGGTACCATCCACCCCCTCAAAAACGATAAACAAGCCCTCACTGCCCCGCATGGCTTTTCCCCCGCGCGGCAAAGACCTTTCTGTTGGCACAAAGAGTATGTGCCATTTGTACCGCACTGTGTAAGCTCGAAGAATCGGCAAGGCCCTTGCCGGCAATGTCATAGGCCGTACCGTGATCGACCGAGGTGCGCACAATGGGCAGGCCCAGGGTTACGTTTACCCCGTTATCAAAGTGCATCAATTTGAAAGGGATGAGTCCCTGATCGTGGTACATGCAAACCACCGCATCATACTCACCCCTGGCGGCCTTGTAAAAGACGGTATCCGGCGGAAGAGGCCCTTCGATCAGAATACCGTTGTCTCTGGCTCGTCGGATGGCCGGTGAAATTACAGTTGTCTCTTCATCGCCGAACATCCCCTGTTCACCGGCATGGGGATTGAGCCCGGCCACCGCAATACGACAGCGAGATATCCCAAAATCAATACGCAGAGCCCGTTTGGTTATCTCAATTATCCTCAGAACCGCGTCTTCGGTGAGCAGCTCAGGAACCTGTTTCAGACGACAATGGATGGTGACCAGCGTGACCCGCAGCCTGTCACCGGCCATCATCATGGCGTAGGTCTTTGCATGGGTAAGATCAGCAAGCATCTCCGTATGGCCGGGATAGGAATAACCCGCCTGACGAAGGGCGTGTTTGGAGATTGGCGCGGTTACGATACCATCCAGCTCTCCCTGACTGGCAAGCTCGACTCCAACCCGTATATATTCGGCCATGGCCCGTGCCGTGGCAATATTTGGTTTGCCCATCACGATATCAGATGGGGCAAGCTCAGAGAGACCGAGTACAGGCAGAAAACGCTGAGTGTCTTCAGGCAGCGGAGCGCCAGCCTGCCAGGGGATCGGCTCGGGCCCCTTACCCGCAGAGCGTTGCGCGCAGGTCTTCAGAACATTGAGATCGCCAAGAACAACAGTGGCCCGCTCTGCATCAGAGGCGTTTCTGGCAAAATAATCATAGATGATTTCCGGGCCAATGCCTGCAGGGCAGCCCATTGTAATGCCGACAAGACTCATGGAAAACCGACCTCTGTTCGTTTAAATCAGAATAGCTGGACCGGATAACCTCCAGACACTGAAACGGATACAACCGTTATCAGACGACGACAGCATCCAGCGAACCAGGAATGGAAATTGTACCATATGTCCGCAGTCAGACCAACCTTGCTGAACTCAATGAAGAATGGTATCCAAGCCTTTAAAGACTATAACCAAGATTCAAAGGCATCTGCAATATGTTCAATTCGCATCTCTGCGTCTGGCAACATTTCCACAGAGACGACATCAAAACGTGCATTCCTGCCCGACAGCCCCTGCTCGCCGATATAATGCTCGGCAACCATTGCGATCTGCCTTTGTTTGCGGATGTCGACAGCGGCACTCGGTGAACCAAAACAGCGCTGTGCGCGGGTCTTGACCTCAACAAAAACCAGGGTCTCTCGTTCTTCAACAACAAGGTCAACCTCACCATAGCTGCAAGTATAGTTTTTCGCCAGTATCCTGCAACCCCTTTCAACGAGAAAGCGGGCGGCCTCTTCTTCTCCACGCCTGCCAAGAAGCTTACGTTGTATAGACATCACCCTACCCCTTTAAAGCTCTTTCGGTGAAGAGGGCAAGGCCCATATTTTTTGAGGGCATTACGGTGCTCCCGGGTTGGATAGCCCTTGTTCCTGGCAAAGTTATACTGGGGATAACGGTCATGCATATCCCGCATGTACTTATCGCGAAAAACCTTGGCAACGATACTTGCCGCCGCGATCGAGGCGCTTTTCGACTCTCCTTTGACAAGGGCTTCCTGATCCACAGCCAGAGGAATCGTAAACCTCCCATCAACCAGAACAAAGTCGGCGGCAGCTCCCGGCAGATTGTTCACGGCCAACTTCATTGCCAAAAGCGACGCCTGGAGGATATTCAGCCGGTCAATATCAATCTCCGATACCGAGCCTATCCCGATGCGGGCATCGCTGGCTTGCAGTTCTGCGACAAGTTTTTCACGTATTTTTCTGCTCAGTTTTTTCGAATCCAGGTAGATGGAGGGATCAAGAGCTGAAGGAAAAACCACCGCCGCAGCTACCACCGGGCCGGCAAGTGGGCCCCGGCCGACCTCATCACAACCGGCAATATTCTGATATCCACAGCGCTGCAAAGATCTTTCCAGCGCGTAGTTATCAGAACCCAAGAGATGACGTTCGTAAAAAGAATCCATACCCGCGAAGATAAGGCGATGAAGGGGGCCAGCAGAGCAAGGAGGGTACTCAGGCGGAAAGATGCTCACCCCCTAAATGCGGCCTCCATCCTCAGAGGAAAAGACCAGCAAAGAGCTCGACGTCTCTGAGCAAAAAGAGCGCAACAGAGGCGATACCGAACCGGAAAAGCAATCACAAACACGCCAGTAAACCTTCTCCGTTTAGCTGGCGTGGAAAAGCCTTTCGTTTGAGAGTCGTTGTAAAAAGCGGCCTGTGGAAAACGTTAGCCGCCCCGAGAACTAACGTGGAAGTCCGCGTTCGCGGATACGTGCCGCCTTGCCTGTCAGTTTTCTGAGATAATACAAGCGGGAGCGCCGTACCCTGCCGCGTGTCACCACCTCTATCTTTTCAATACGAGGGTTGTGCAGGGCGAAGGTCTTCTCAACACCGACTCCGTGCGAGATCTTTCTCACAGTATAGCTGGCATCCATGGTACCGCGCTTACGTTTAATGCAGACACCTTGAAAGACCTGAACCCGTTCTTTGCTGCCTTCGATAATTCGAATATGCACCCGTAACGTGTCTCCAGGTCGAAACTCCGGATGATCCCCACGCATCTGTTCCTGATTGATTCTCTCAATAATTGTGCTCATAACAAAATTCTTCAGTTGTTGTGTTAACGGATTTACGCATCCAGAATCTGTCTTGCCAGCGCCAGCCGCGTTGGCGTCTACCATTTTTCTTGGGGCTCCTCCAAATTGCGCAGGAGACAAACCAACTTTTCTTTATACCTGTGAACCCACCAATCTGTCAATAATAATAGCTGCAGCAGAGCGGACAGAGAGATGATTATAGGCTGTTCCCCCATCGATAGGGGGCAGCATAGCATCGCACGCCTCCAAGATCTCAGGTGCTAGCCCATGGGCTGTACCAAAGAGTAGGAGAACGGGCGTGTTTTCACCAATGATTCGCCGCAGATCAGCATAAGCAACACATTTCTTCTGTTCCAGAGCACTTGTGGCAATCAGTAAGGGTTTCTGGGCGTACTCTCTGGCCTGCATCTCCACAGCCTCAGTCAGATCTTCAACGACCTGAACCCGGCGAAGCGCCTCCCTGCGGGCAGGGTTGTATTGAGCCCCATATCCGCTTATCCAATGCCCCGTCAACTCTTCGACCAGCGCCCGTTGATCGGCAAAGGGTGTGGCAATATAATAACGCCCAACCCCATATGTCCTTGCCGTTCTGGCAATATCATGGATATCAAGGTTGGTTACCGCCGATCCGATAACTTCATCGTTTTTGTTGAGAACGGGATGGTGTATCAACGCGATCTGAAGTGACAGATTATCCCGATCCATGGCACCCTATCCCGCCTTCTGCAGCTTTTCTATTTCTGCCCAAAGCCCCTGGCGTTGCAATAGCTCTCTCTCCGCCGAAGTAAACTCGGTGCTGGCAAGCAGATCAGGTCGTCTCTCCAGCGTACGCTGTACCGCATTCAAGAAACGCCACTGCTCAATTCTGCAGTGATCCCCGGAGAGCAGATCGGCCGGAACCTCAACTCCACTGAAACGACGCGGACGTGTAAACTGCGCATGCTTGAGCAGACCACGGCTGAAGGTATCTTTTTTCGCCGAATCGCTGCAACCAAGAACCCCGGGAAGAAGACGCGTCACCGCGTCAACGACGACCATCGCAGCCAACTCCCCTCCGGAAAGCACATAATCACCAAGCGAGATCTCCTCGTCGACATACCGCCACAGAAAACGCTCATCAACCCCCTCATAGCGACCACAAAGGAGGATCAGATGCTTGTCCTCTTCCGCATAACGACGGGCTATCGACTGACGCAACCTCCTGCCCTGCGGACTCAAGAACACAACCTTTGGCCGTTCTGAGCCGACAAACCTGCTTTCAACCGCCTTTGCCAGAGGTTCCGGCTTCATCACCATTCCCTCGCCACCGCCAAAGGGCCTGTCATCGGTTACAAAATGCGGGGCACTGGCAAAATCACGTATATTGACAAGATTCACTGTGATCTGCCTCTGCAAAAGAGCCCTGCGCAAAATACCTTCCTGCAGAGGGCCGGCAAAAAATTCTGGAAAAATCGTCAATATATCAAAAATCATTGAGAAGCCTTCAGCTCTCCGGGGTTGCAAGGTTGATCTCCAATAACCCCGGCGGGAGATCAACAACAAGAGCCTCCTCTTCTTCCCTGACGATAAGCTCGTCGACCAGAGGGATCAAAATCTCCTGGGGTCCCGCCCCAACCACCAGAACATCCTGAGCGCCGCTGTGAAAAACCTTCGTCACTCCGCCAACACAGGCACCGTCAACGGTAAAAACCCTTTTCCCGATCAGCTGACTCCAGTAATACCCGCCGTCTGCAGGTGTGGGCAGATCCTTGCGCAGCAGATAAACATCACAACCGGAAAAACCCTCTGCACGATCCCGATCAAGAAGACCGGAAAA
Source organism: Deltaproteobacteria bacterium (assembly GCA_002747825.1). GTDB lineage: Bacteria > Desulfobacterota > Desulfobulbia > Desulfobulbales > Desulfocapsaceae > Desulforhopalus_A. Next base: position 14,214 of record PDQQ01000020.1, on the reverse strand, counting down.
CCGGACTATTGCCACCTTTGCCTGAAGACGAACCGCTGTAATTTCAAGGCAGAAACGTGTCTTTTCGGCAGGACAGTAAAAAGTCAACCTACTGTAATCTTTCAGATTTTCTGGCTGACCTGAAAAACAGAATATCTTCAACTCTCCGCGCAGACCATGGGGTCTGGTCACCTTGCCAATATGCAGGTACTCGGCAACAGAGGGGAGAGGTTCGGCCATAGAGGTCTACTCGACGATATCGAGGCGTACCTTCTGGCCCGCTTTAGAGGCAACGGCGGTCACGATTGAGCGCAGGGCGCGAACCGTCCGCCCCTGTTTGCCAATAACCTTGCCAAGATCGGCAGATGCGACCGTCAACGAGAGTACCAGACAATCATCTTCCTGGTTTTGCCGAACCTGCACATCTTCGGGACTATCGACCAGGGTCTTGGCAATAACGCTTACCAGGGTCTCCATTATGACGCAGTAATCCCAGCCTTTTTGATAAGACTCTTTACCGTCGTTGTCGGCAGGGCTCCCTTGCCAAGCCAATCCTGCAGTTTTGTCTGATCAATGCTTATGGCTGCCGGATCCTGCAGAGGATCGTAGGTTCCAAGGATGTCAAGAAACTTTCCATCCCGCTTGCTCTCGCTGTCTGCGACAATAATTCGATAAAAGGGGCTCTTCTTTCTGCCAAGTCGAGTGAGTCTGATTCGTACCGCCATTCCGGTCTTACCTCCGGTTAAATAGAAATGAATGGATACCCGGCTGCGAGTATCTTTTCCTGTTCTTTGCGCTATCTTTTTTTCATGCCTTTTGGCAATTTTCTTCGTTTAACACCGGCAATTGCACCGGGCCTGCCACGCATTTTCTTCATCATCTTCAGCATTTCAGAATAGCTTTTGATGACCCTGTTGACCTCGCTTATCTGGGTTCCAGAGCCTGCGGCTATACGCCGCCTTCTGCTCTGATTGATGAGGCTATGGTTGTTGCGCTCCTTGGGCGTCATCGAACGGATAATGGCCTCTGTCTTGACCAGCTCTTTTTCGTCGGGCTTCGGGACATCCTTGAGCTTTTTCAGTTTATTAATGCCAGGTACCATATCAAGTATCTGGTCAAGCGAACCCATCTTCCGTATCTGCTGAATCTGCTCGAGAAAATCTTCGAGGGTAAACTGATTCTTCTTGAGCTTTTTGACCAGCCTGTCCGCTTCCTTCTTATCGACAACCGCCTCAGCCTTTTCGATAAGGGAGAGGATGTCTCCCATTCCGAGGATTCGAGAGGCCACTCTCTCGGGATGAAAGACCTCAAGATCATCAAGACCTTCACCCAGACCAACAAACTTGATCGGTTTGCCGGTGATATTCTTTATGGAAAGGGCCGCGCCACCACGGGCGTCACCATCCATTTTCGTCAGGACGATACCTGACACCTCCAGATCCTTATTGAACCTGTCAGCAACGCTGACCGCATCCTGGCCGGTCATCGCATCTGCGACAAACAGTATCTCAGACAGCGTAACGGCGCTCTGGATATCGCGCAACTCGGCCATCAGCAGATCATCGACATGCAGGCGACCGGCGGTATCGATGAGGATGGTATCACAATTCTGCTTTTCTGCCTCGAGCAACGCCTGCTGGCAGATATCAACCGGCTTGCTGTCGGTCTGTGAAGGATGCACCGGCACCTCGATACGATTTCCGAGGACTTGCAGCTGTTCGATCGCCGCAGGCCGATAGACATCGGCGGGAACCAGATAGGGCCTTCTGCCTCTGGCCTTGAGCATCTTGGCCAGTTTGGCAGTGGTGGTTGTTTTACCCGAGCCCTGCAGACCAGCAAGCATGATAGTGACCGGCTGTCGACCGTCAAGTTCTATCTGTTCGGTAACCCCGCCAAGGAGCTGCACCAGCTCGTTGTGAACGATCTTGATAACCTGCTGCCCGGGAGAAAGGCTCTTGGCCACCTCCTGGCCAAGGGACTTTTCAGTTACCGTCTGTATAAATTTTTTGGCAACGCTGAAGTTTACATCGGCTTCAAGCAAGGCTTTACGGACCTCAGCCATTGCCTCTTCGATATTATCTTCAGAGAGTTTGCCGTGGCCACGGAGTGTCTTAAAGACCCCTTCAAGCCTGTCCGAGAGATTTTCAAACATAGTTTATCTGCGATACCTGATTTCACCAGGATATTAGCTGTCAGTTTCTGTCTGTAGGCCGCCGCCTTTAATACGCCATCTCCAATGCAACACATCTGCACGCAGGGAGCATGGGCCGAGATCAAGAGGAGTACAAATACTTTAAAAGAGACCTTTTGTCAAGAAAGGAACGATATTCGTCGGGAGATCCTTGGCATCTTTCCACCGCTGCTTCGTTCGAAAGGGTCAAGATTTTTCAAGAGATAAGCTGTGTCAACAGATCCCTTGCAAAATCAAGCTCGGCATCCAGGGTCACAGCAACTGTCAGATACTCTATAGCCTTGGCCTTTTCGCCAAGTCTGTCATAATTCACTCCCAGATTGGCATAGTCCATCGCAGATGCCGGATTCAGCTCGACGGCCCGATGAAAGTGGGCAATGGCCTGACGATAGTCTTCAAGCTTAAACCAGCAGACACCAAGACTGTTGTGCAGATCCGGTCTTTGCTCATCCACCTGCAGACCTTGGGCAAGGATCTTCACCGCCTCTTCATAACGTCCAAGATCCTTGAGACAGCATCCCATAAATGAAGCAATGGAGGGGAGATCTTCTGCAGCAGGCTCTCTTTGCAGGGCCCTGGAAAAATGGCGCAGAGCGGCCTCATGATCTCCCAAAGAGACCTGGTTTTGTCCACGGTAAAAGTCGAGATAATAGGCATCCGGCAACAACGCATCCATCTGGGCAAGCTTGGCCTCCAGAAGCGGGCCGTAACCAATATTTTCCTGGGCCAGTCTGGCGGCAAAAAGCCCGGCATCCCCTGACGCTGCTCTCTCTCTGAAGGCGGCACCAGGTACAATGACATAGCAGGCCGGGATATTGAGCCGCTCATCAGAGACATCGAGCACCAAGACATCCATCGCCAATTTCTGTATTGCCGCCACACAGGACAAGAATTCGTCTTTGATGTTGTCGTCACTGAGATTTGCAATATCGGCAATCGAGACCTCTTTTTTGCCTCCACTCAAATAGGCCACCTCATCCACTGAAGCCGGCTTGGGCAGACCTGAGGCAATATATTTTGAATCGGTATCAAAATCTCCGGCCAGCTGGGCCACTTCGGTGATGGCTCGAATTGCCGCCTTTGCAGGATCTGGAGAGGTTCCAGCGGTAAAGACTATCTCGCTTCTTTGCGGAAATGTTGTCCGGTCTATGGCCAGTGCCGCTACGGTGCTGATACCGGTATCGAGCGAAAAATCATAGAGTTGCAGTTCAATGTTACGATCCTGAAAGAGACGGACGAGTTCTTTGGCGACAGGATTTTTCAGGGAGGCGGGCGCTATTTTCGGAACCTGTCTCTTCTGCCTGTTAACAAGAGCGCAGACATGCCGCTCGACCACCTCGCAAAGCCCCTGTAAGGCCGCCTCTTCAAGGGTATTTCCGGCCGAAGAGCCGTTAAATTCGTTGATCGCAAAGAACCAGGAAAAAGGGACAAGCAGCTGCTGACCCGTGGTAACATTTAGCCCCCAGGCCCACTGCATCGGGATGCCCTCAAGCAGGCTGGCAAGGGTTTTGCTGCTGGTTTCTTTGTCATCCACCGATTGCAACAGATATTGAAGATCAAGCACAGGATGTCCAGAGGCAAGCGCTTGCTGGTAGTCACCAATGAAAAAATTTGTCTCCTCGTTTTTATAGGCAAAAAAAGAGAACCTTTCGACAAGCTCCATACAGGCAGAGGCCTCCGCCTGCTGGGGCGAGGCGCCCTTGCCCATCTGTTTTTTTGTCCCGGTAAGCGCCGCTGCATCTTCGCCACAAACGGAAAAGTATACAGGGATACCAAGTCGGCCACTATCTATTCTTTTGACACTATTGACTATCTTCAAATCCAGCGCCGCAACCCGGGAATAAAAGGTCTCCAGCGTCTCTTGAGGAGAGATCGCCTTGTCCAGATCGCGGGTATAGCTCTTCAAACAGTCTTTCAAATCAACAGTACGTTGGGTAAAACCCATATCTTCTCACCCGATGCTTATCTCTTTGCTTCAATATCGCGTTCAAACCCCTCTCCTTGCAGGCAAAAGAGGTTTGCAGACGATTTCCTATATGAATGTTTGTTGGATTTCTTCAAGAAGCCTACGATAATCTGTTGTCGCTCTGAGGCTTACCAGACGCTGACTTTCTCCACAAACCTCGAGAGAAATCCCCAGCTGCTGATCGGGGAGTATCTCCGCGGCCCTTTTGCCCCACTCCACAACACAGAGCCCTCGTTTATAGAAGTATTCGTCAAGGCCAAGACCAAGGACATCGTCTGCGCTATACAGCCGGTAAAAATCCATATGATACAGAGGAAGAGGACCCCTATATTCGAGCATTATCGCAAAGGATGGGCTGGAGACCGGAAGCTTTTCTTCGAGCCCGAGAGCCTCTGCGATATACTGGGTCAGCGTGGTTTTACCGGCTCCGAGATCCCCGTCAAGGCAGTACAAAAAACCCGGCTGCGCACCTCTTCCCAAAATATGGCCAAACCTCTCTGTTTCAGAGAGATTGTGCAATGAAAACTGGTATATAGAATCAGAGGATTTCACCGGCACAAGGAATTGTCTAAGAGGTGCTGCAAACAACAGTTATGAAAAAGGCAACAAAAAAAGAGCAGAAACCCGGAGCATAACTGCAGTCGTCGGCAAGAGTCAAAAAAATATATGCGCATCCCCAAACCGAACTACAGGCCAAGTTCGCGCAGGGCCTCGATAGACTGTATCTGTTCGTCGGTAAGGCTCTGGGGTATTTTCACAGCAATACGAACGTAGAGATCGCCCCGTCCACCGACAGGGCCACCGGGCAGTCCATAGCCTTTAATCCGCAATCTGGCATCATGCGGGGTACCGGGCGCCACGCTCACCATTATCTTTTTGCCCTCAAGGGTTTCTACCTCCACCTTGGTTCCCAGACAGGCCTCGGAAAAAGAGAGAAGACGTCTGGTTATCAGGTCATCTCCATTACGCGTAAAATTATCATCAGCGGCTATTGCAACCTTTAAAAAGAGGTCTCCCGGAGGGCCTCCACTCGCAGACGGTGCACCCTTGCCCTGCAGCCGTAATCTCTTCCCCTCTTCTATCCCCTTCGGAATCTTGACAGAAACATTATGCAACGAACCATTTTTTCTCAAAGAAAGGGTCTTTTCGGCACCATTGAGAACATCCTGAAGGGATATGGTAATCTGGTAAGTCATATCCTGCCCCTTCATCGGTTCGCTCTGACACCCCCCGCCACAGGAGCCCCCTCCCTGACTGAAAAATGAACCAAAACCACCACCAGAGGTACGAAAGGTGGTTGAAGTACGGGCATTGCTGCCGGTAAACTGCCGTAATATATCGTTTATATCAAAACCCCGAAAAATATCTTCCTGCGAATAACGCTGATGAAATCCGGTCGAACCATAGGTGTCATACTGCTGCTTCTTTTCAGGGTCAGACAAGACGGCATAGGCCTCACTTATCTCCTTAAACTTTGCCTCGGCCGCCTTATCACCTTTATTCTTGTCCGGATGATACTGGAGGGCAAGCTTTCTATATGCCTTTTTGATCTCAGAGCTGGTGGCGTTTTTTTCAACCCCGAGAGTTTTATAATAGTCCATAGCCGCTCGTCTGCACAATCTGTCCTGTTTAATAGTGTGGAAAATCTTTGAGAAAGCCCTGCCAAACAATAGGAATGGTTTGCAAAAGAGTCAACTCTGAAAACAGTTTAATCTGGAGCGACCAAAACGATGGCAGACCTGAGGCAGACATACAATCAAAACGAACAAAAAACCCCAGGCTTATCGCAAAAGACCAGCCTGGGGATACATCTCTCCGGAAAGATCGATTTAAAAAGGAACATCATCACCGGTTCCACCTGTGTCAAACGGCTCATCAGGAAGAGGCGGTTCATTGCCAGCCAGCGAGGAACCACCCTCACCGCCACGAGGCGTAAGATTTTGAACATTGTTTGCTATGATTTCGGTTGTATACCGGTCATTTCCATTCTGATCCTGCCACTTCCGGGTCTGCAAACGCCCCTCGACGTAAATCTTCGAACCCCGGGAAAGATAGTTGCCGCAGTACTCGGCACTCTGCGCCCAGACAATCACACGATGCCATTCGGTATCATCCTGCATATTGCCATCGCGATCCTTCCATCTCCTGTTTGTGGCGAGAGACAAGGTCGCCACAGGGGTTCCACTGGTGGTGTAGCGTACTTCCGGATCAGCACCCAAATTACCGACAAGAATTACCTTGTTTATCATATCCGTTTCCTCAACTGTAAAAAAGCTGTAAAGAGCCCCGCTCTTCCCTTTCAAAAGCACGAAAAAGAGATACCACAACCTCAGACAGGTTCTCTATGAACAAAAAAGAGGGGCAAAAGACTCCTCCGTGATCCCAGGTACCCTTTCTTTACGATACCTCCCACAAGGGCACGCATACAACAAATGGCAGAATACACGGAGACCCTAAAGAACGCAAGCAGGCTTTACAACATACAGCAACTGCGAATTATCGCACCCACGACAGTGATCAGGGTCTGCGATCTACCTGAAAAAAGCAGGCATCCAGAAACCAAAGTGGAACAGCCGGCGTTGAAAAAAGGTTCCGTTCTTTATAAAAAAGGAGCCACTGTTCCAATACCCAAAATCAATTTCTGACGGCTTCATCGAGCATCTTTCCAAGCCCGCCACGCTCATCGGGACTAAAGCCCATCACTTCACGCCAGATCTCATTGCTCTCCATACAAAAATAGATACATGTTTGTGAAGAGGCACGCTCTTTTAAGCAATTATAGATCTCTTTGTACATCGCAACCCGATGTGGACGAAAATAGCGCTGCTTACCATCAAGCCCCAGAATAAACTCGTTATAGTATATTCGGGAGAAAGGAAAACGGCGAATGGCAATCTCCTTGAGAGAGGGGAGATATCTCAAGGCTCCCAGAGAGATCCAGGCAATTTTCTCTGCAGGAACTGAGGAGAACAGCAATTGCACGGTGGCCTCGTAGGCCTTCTCCCAGCCCGGATATTCAATGATTGGATCAAAATGGAAGGCAACCTTGTACCCCCATTCTGTACAGCGTCTTGCGGCCTGCAGACGCTGTTTCAGGCTCGCAGCACGCAGTTCCTGTTTTTGCACAATGTCAGAGCTGTTCAGCGACCAGGCAACGACGGTCCGCCCATTGTGCGATAACCCTTGCAGGTTATCGATAACGGCACTTTTGGTTTTCAGTTCGAGCACCGCGTTGGCCTTATCTGCAAAATAGGGAACGAGTTTTTTTGAAAGGTTGGTCAGGCGATCAAGGGCCAGAGAATCGGCAAACTCTCCTGTGCCGATACGGTAAAACTTTTCTGGATTTTGGGACAACCCCTCATCGAGTTCGGCAAACATCTTGGCAAGATTAACAAAGGCGGTAATCCAGGGGGCGTTCAGGTACGCCTGTAAAATGCAATATACGCAGTCGATAGGACAGTTTGAGCCGGTATGTAACACCTGATAATCACAACACTGATATTCACGCGTGCCGGGACAGGGTTTGAAAAACTGCCCCCTGTTTTCACACAAAAAAAGTTGTTTTTTCCCCTTGGCAAGGTTCTCTACATATTCCTCGTCCAGATCGTTGGGTCTGTCTCTATCTGCAACAACCGACCAGGACAGCCCGCTATTGAGGAGAATTTCTCTGGTATAATCCAGTTCCAGACAGCCTTCCTCGACATATATTTTGCTGATGTACCTTGAGGGGTCTTTCCACCCTGACGCGCACATAAAAAACCTTCCCTTCTTTCACACATATCCACTCAAGCAACAACAGACAAGCCAGCGTCTACAAAACCTATTACCAGGGGCAAAAAAAGCCTTGGACAAATGGTTTGGAGGTAGAATTTGATTAATCTTCGCGACAGGAATGTATAGAAGATATTGTTACATTTGCTTAGAAAATTAGAAAAAGAACTTCGCGGGGTACTTGATCCACACATTTTACAGATTGGCTTTATGAGCCGCTTCGATAATATCTGTACCGATATCGCCCTCAAACCTTTTCCAAACCGGCTTCATCGCCTCAACCCATAGGGCCCTTTCCTCCTCGCTGATCTCAATAATTTCTGAACGTTTGGAGGCTTCAACTTTTTTTCGTGAGTACAAGGACATCCTTTCTGAGAGACGATTTCCGTAAACAATAGCCTCATCAAGGGCCTGTTGTACCTCAGCCCGTACATCATCAGGCAGCCCCAACCAAAACTCGGCCGAACTCACAACCAGATAATCCAACAAGCCATGGTTGGAGACGGTAATGTAGGGCTGCACTTCAAAAAGCCTCTTAGTGCAGATATTCGACCAGGAGTTCTCACAACCATCAACCTCTCTGTTTTTTAAAAGATTGTAGAGTCGTGAAAATGGTTCTTTAAGAGGAATCGCACCAATAGCTAAAAATTGCTCTGCCAGGATATCTGAGTCCATAATCCTGAACTTGAGCCCTCTGGCATCTTTGGGAACCCGGAGTGGTGTTGTCGCAGACAACTGTTTAAACCCGTTGTGCAGATAGCCCAACCCAACAAACCCCTTATCTTGTAGAGACAGGAGCAATTTCTGGCCAGCCTCACTTTTTTGAAATTTCTCAACTGCATCCATTCCCTTAAAAAGAAATGGTAAGTCAAAAACGGCAAGTTTTGGGGAATACTGACCCAACTTGGCAAGTGACGGTGCGGCAATCTCAACCTTACCATCTGACATGGCCTCCAATACCTTGTCATCACCAAACAACTCTCCGTTGGCATAAACCTCAACGGCGACTTTTCCAGAGAGTCTCTTATCGACCAGTTCCTTGAACCTGGCAGCCATCTGGCCTTTTGGGGTATTGGCGCCAACAACATGGGAAAATCTGATCGTTATCGGTTCAGCATGGGCAACGCCGATCGTCAAAAACAGTACAGCTAATATAATCACAAAAAAACCCTTGAATCTACCAAACATCATACTCTCCAAACAGTATCTATACACAAACCATCAAAACCTTTATTTCACCAAGCCTGGCAAGCTCTTTTTCGCTATCTGCTTACAGGAAAAGGTATTGTATCCCCCTTTCCCGAAGGAAAGAGAATCTCACTCCCTAACAAGAGTAACAACCTCCCGGGCGATAGCCAGTTCTTCGTTTGTTGGAATACACCAGACAGCAACCTTGCTCTCATCCGTACTCAGCAATCGGGGTGCTTTGATACGCCCTTTATTTTTTTCTAAATCCATTACAACACCAAAGGACTCCAACCCCTCGACCGATCGCTGGCGTACAACATCATCATTTTCACCGATCCCGGCGGTAAAAACGATCGCATCAACATGCCCAAGAATGGCCATATAGGCCCCGATATATTTCTTGTTGCGATAGGTTTGCACAGCCAGAGCCAAGGCTGCCCTGGAGTTACCTTTTTCTATCTCATCGTGGATATCCCGCATATCATTCAGACCACAAATACCTTTCAAACCAGACTGTTTATTCAGTATGGTGTCTATCTCATCGATTGACAGGTCTTTGTTGCGGGCAAGAAACGCATGAATCGCCGGATCAATATCACCACTTCGGGTGCCCATGACCAGACCTTCCAAAGGGGTAAGCCCCATGGTCGTATCAACACTCTTTCCGCCTCGGACTGCAGTCATCGAACAACCATTGCCCAAATGGATACTTATAATATTCACATCGGAGACATTTTTCCCCGACAGCTTGGCATATTCTTCGGTAACAAATTTATGCGAGGTGCCATGAAAGCCATAGCGCCGTATTCGATGTTCCTCGTACAGGCTGTACGGTAGAGGATAAAGATAGGCCTCTGGCGGCAGGCTCTGATGAAATGCGGTATCAAAAACCAAAACCTGTGGAACACCGGGAAAAAGCTCCATGGACACACGAACCCCCAAGATGTTGGCAGGATTGTGAAGAGGCGCCAAGGGAAGAATTTCCTCCAGCGACTGTAATACCTCCTCCGTGGCCATCACAGGTTGATGAAAAGACTCGCCTCCATGCACAAGCCGATGCCCGACAGCCTGAATATCCTCCCGTGTCCGAAGGGCCTTATACTCCGGATTACTCAAGGTTTCCACCGCAAGCAGCATCCCCTTCTCGTGATCTGCGATCTTCTCTTCGATCACGACGTCCTGTTCTTCAGGGCTTCCGGGGAAAAAAGCACATTTCATCAGTCCGACCTCTTCTCCAATCCTTTCGACCAAGCCATTGGCTAAAACGGACTCATCGGACATTTCCATAAGCTTGAACTTGATAGAAGAACTTCCCGAATTAATGACCAAAATCTTCATACATTTCCCCTTTGAGTAAAATTCGGACCAGAAATACTCTCGGCCGAACAAAAGAACAAAAAATCATTTGTAAGAAACAGGTGTAACGAAACCTTTAACCGAGACAGTAGAACATATCGGACCATGGAAAGAAAGCGTAAAAGATGAAAACCAAAACGGGTAAACAGCCTTGAAAGACAAGCTCTCCGCCTGCAGCGAAGACTGTCACAAAATTCTTTCGGCAGGCCTTTTAACGTATTTGCTCTCGCCAAACAAGAGACAACAACCCCATTCTCTACCAATATCATCTTCCAATATGGAAACAAAGAGGAGAGAAAACCCAAGCAGCCCCGAAGAGGCAGAAATTCCTATGCCGAAAAACAGACAGAGTTCTTTAAGCAGGAATCTTGCTTCTGATTGACAACGCGACAGATAGACGAGAGGTCTTGCACACAGTAATCCAATTTTCTTAGGCGGTATCAGGATTAGGAGACAGAAAGTGACCCCGGCAGTAAATTTTTCCCATCATCTTTACGGCGTTCACACTCCTACTGCATACGCTCAAGCATCGATTGAATAGACGACTGCATCCTGGCAAAAGCCCGTGCCAATTCACGCATCTCACGAGGCCCCCGGGGAGTAATCTTTAAGTCCAACTGTCCGACACTTATGCGCCGAGCGTTTTCCGTCAACTCTTTTACCGGCCTCACCAGACTTTTGACCAACAAAAGAAGCAGGACGACGCCAACCAGGATATAAATACCGACAACGATAAAAGAGGTACGCGATAAAAGGACATTTTTAATTCCTTCGGTTACTTCAGAGACAAAAACACCAATTCGTACCTGATTCCCACTCTTACCGATGGCAATGCAATGATCAACAACCTCCTGCCCGCCAACCTTTATCCTGACACTCCTCTCAGAGCTTCCTGCCTGAAGCGGATTCATAGCCACAACATCTTTCGGAAAGCCTTTGCTTGATACAGTATCGGAAAACGAACTGTCAAAACGCCGCAAGTCACCAAAAAAACCGGCAATGGGGAGCCCCCGTTCATTTATAACAGCAACATAGGCAACACCTGATATCTTGCTTATCCTCTTTGCCCCCTTGTTCACCTGAAGATAATTGTGCAGAAGAAGAGGCTCCTCAATCGAACTTGCAAGGGCAGAAGCAACAGCCTTGGCTCGAAAGTTAATTTGCTCACTTAAGATCCCCGGAATAATCTTCAGATACAGAACAACTCCAGCCGCAACAATCGTTCCAGCCCCGATAAGAAGAAACAAAGAGACATACACAAACAAGGGAACACCGCCCCCCGCAGAAGCCCGTTGGGATTCCGGTGCCACTTGAGAGTGATGCTCCTCTTCGGCAGGAAAGGCTCCGTCTTCTCTTCTCTTTTCAGTATCCGAAACTGTTCCAGCACGAAGCTCTCCGGAAGAGAACGTCTCAGCCAATGGCTCTTCAACCGGAGAAAAGGACGGGTTGGAAAACACTGTCACATGTCCACATTCTGTACAAGTGAACTGGGCTTTGGCCCCCTTAATCTCTTTTCCATCAACCTCATACTTCTTGTAACAGTGGCCACAGATAACGCGCATCATGATTTCCCCCTTTCTACATTTCCTATCAAAACCGCTTGGATGATTATACACAACTGGGGAAATATAACATCAAAAAATTAGAAATAAATGGTGCAAACAGAAAATACCATTATTTTTTAAAAACTACAGACAAAAAGAGTATAATTTTCTTGATAAGAGAAATGAGCAATACTTCTTATTCGCTCTCTGCCATATTCAAATGAACATATCGAAAAAAAAATCAATAAAAAAAGCAGGAAGCCTCTTGACGAGTTGAACGCCGCAGAAAATTGAAAAATTTTCATCAACTCCCTGGAGTTACCAAGAAAAATATTTCAAGAAATTGTAATGTCTTAGTTATAGGAAGTAAATACTTATTTGAAATTTTATGTACAATAACAGGAGTCAAATATCCAGCACAATCTGCGTCTGAGTAACAGCGACATTGTTCTATTCTCCCCTGCCCCATATAACCTGCATTGATTAATGCGTTCATAAAATCACTATAAGTAATGAAACTTCAACCTTTCTTTGGTTTACTACATAAATCTTCAATTTTGAGAAAGCAACAGCCTCTGCGGCATCTTTTTCTTGACTTTCAAGACACAACTTGCAAATAAGATGACACCTTTTTTCCTATAAGAAGCCCCATCCACAGAAACATTCACAGAAAGCTCGTCCCTCACATGTGAAAAAGGATTTGCTGGAGTGAGACTGATGTTTCGCTGACATGTTCTTTCAGGCTTGAATGAAAGAACAAAAAAATTTTTTATGACTTGTTATTATAGTTGATGACGTGATACTCTCCAAAAATCAGAATTTACTCACTTTATAACAGCCGGAGTAATCCATGAGAAACCTTTTGTTTTTGTTGTTTTTTTTCTCTTTTTTGTTTTCCCAGACTCCAGCCTTTTCCAGCTTTTCTGGAGATAAGACGGTCATTGCTGAAGGAATCGGCACATCAAAAGCCGAAGCACTGCTGCAAGCAAAACGCTCCGCGGTTGAAGAGGGCATAGGAGTGATTCTTCTTTCAGAAACCGAAATCAAAAATTTTGTCCTCCAAAAAGACAAGGTCATCACGCACACAGTAGGCGCGGTAACAAGTTATGAGATCATTGGAGAAGAACCCAAAAAGGATTATCACTATGTTAAGATTCGTGCGGTTGTTTCTCTTGATTCGATTACCGCAGATCTTATGGCCCTGAAAATTCTTCTCGTCTCCATGGACAAACCAAGAACCATGGTTTTGATTCATGAAAAAGACACTCATACGGCTGAATCTGCAGTTATAGATCTTCTAAAAAACAAAGGTTTCGAAATTATAGATCCTGTTCAAATAGCAGCTCAAATGGGAATGAGTGAAAAGTTTATTGGCAAAGCTTCGGCTGGCGATCCTGTCGCTGCCGCTGAACTTGGCACCTACCATAGTGCCGAATACATCATTATCGGAGAGGTAAAAAAAACGTCAATACAAAGCGAATTACTCAAGGATACAGGGATGTATTCAGGACAAGCCGCCATAAGCCTCAGGGTTATTAATTGTTCAACGGGAAAAATTGTCGCAACAAAGTCTGGATCGGGAGCAGCTGCACATCTTAGCCCTGACGTAGCCATAGAACAAGCCTCATTAAAAGCTGCTGAGGAACTTATGAACAAGGGCCTGTTCGAAGACATAGTCAGTTCCTTTCAGGACTCAGTCAACAATGGCATTGAATACGAATTGGAGATTCTTGGAGTTAAGAATTATCACCAGCAAAAACAGTTGGCTATGTTTATATCGGGCATTGATGGTGTAATTTCTGCAATAAAACGCAGCTACGGCAACACTAAGCTAAATCTTTCTGTTCAGTTTCAAGGAAATGTAGATACACTTTGCGATAAGATTGATAGCAAAAAAGTATCCAGCACAACCCTATTTGTCACGGATGTAGCCAATAATCGTATCACAGTTCGAGCTGAAGAGACTGATAGCTCTTCAAAGAATTCAACATAGGAACTGGCAAAAAACGAGTTGTTTCACCTCTATCATATTAAAAATATGTATCCCCATAACACAGGCTTTTGCTCCTATACATTTCGGAAAACTATCCTAAATAATGGAATGTAAATGTATTCAAGGACAGTGGTGTCTCATAGTTGTCTCCACAACAAAAGTTGGGGAGAAACAGTTGGTTGCCTGTCAGGAGGCTTCAATAAATCAATAAGAGAACGCCTTTCAA
>PDQQ01000019.1 GCA_002747825.1 Deltaproteobacteria bacterium | reverse complement strand
TCTTTTCCTCTGGTTGATGGTTTCGTTTGGCAACTGCCAATTAACCATGTTGAGGCCACCTTTTCATTTAAATGTGCGAAATTTATTATACGTTATCTTCGCAACTCTGCCACTATAAAAATTTTCTCAATCGGAATACTTGTTTTGTTGCTTCTTGTTCCTGCCTCTATGATTACATCGCTGCTCGAAGAACGCGAAGCCAGGCGAGACTCTGTAGTACAAGAGATCAATCAGAAATGGGGGAACAGCCAGACCATTACCGGTCCATTTTTCACCGTCCCATATACATTATTTTACAAAGACAAAAACGACAAACTCCAACAATCAATACGATATTTCCACATCCTGCCCGAGGAATTGAACATTACAGGAAACATAACGTCCCACATACGGTATAGAAGTATTTACGAGGCCGTGTTGTATAATTGCCAACTTCAATTTTCAGGCAAATTCACTGTTCCACAACTCGACCAATTGAATATAGAAGCTAAAGATATTCTTTGGGAAAAAGCTGTATTCTCTGTTGGCATTACAGACATGAGAGGAATTAAAGATACTATTCGAATCACATTTGGCGAAAACAGCTATGAAGTCAGCCCTGGTTTAAAAACAGCAGATATAGCATCTGCAGGTATCAGCAGCCTTATTCCGTTGTCATCACATGACAGCTCAAAGCCATTTTCCTTCAAGCTGGCCCTGAACGGAAGTGAACAGATACAATTTACCCCAATGGCAGAAGAGGTACATGTAACTCTCCAATCTGACTGGGCATCTCCGAGCTTCAATGGCGCCTTTTTGCCGGTTGAAAAAGAGATATCGAAAAACGGCTTTATCGCAACATGGAAAATTCTTCATCTCAACAGAAATTTTCCACAATACTGGGAAGGCTGTCAATATAAGGTCAACGAGTCCAACTTTGGCCTTAAATTACTCATAACAGCCGATGTTTATCAAAAAGCAACAAGGTTATCGAAATATGCCCTGATGTTTGTAGTATTTACGTTTTCTGCTTTTTTCTTCTCAGAAATAATGAACAGACACAGAATTCATCCTATTCAGTACCTGTTCATTGGCTTAGCTGTAATTTTATTCTATGTTCTGCAATTATCCATATCTGAGCACTTAAATTTTGATTATGCTTATTTAATTTCGTCATCAGCTATAACCCTGTTGGTATCAGGATACTCAAAAGGTATTTTGAAAAATAAATACTTCACGCTAACGGTATTTTCTCTTTTAACCGTTCTGTACATGTACCTCTACATAGTTTTACAGTTGGAGGACTATGCTTTAATAATGGGCAGTGTTGGCCTTCTTATAGTGTTGAGTGTGGTAATGTTTATAACCAGGAAAATAGATTGGTATTCGTTCGAAGATGGCAACAAAAAGTGACCGATGTTCTTTCGATAAAACATACATAAAGGAGAAAGATATGAAAATAATGTTTGTTATCTCGACAAACGACGGAGAAACAATATACAATGCAATGAGACTTGCCAATACTGGGGTACAGAAGGGTGATGAGGTGAGTGTCTTTATGCTTGGTAAAGGTGTGCTTTTTGAGCAGTCAGGTTCAGAGCAGTTCGACGTGATGGAACAGATGAACCAGTTTGAAGGAGATTTTTATGTCTGAGGAGTTTGTATGAAATCCCACGGTCTGGAGGGATCAAGCACATGCCCTATTGGATGGATGGACGATTTGTATGAACTTATCAAAGAATCCGACAAGGTTCTTAATTTTTGATAGTACTTATAAAAAGAGTCTTCGCAGCAACGTTTTCTAAGAGAGTTGGATGTACGCTTCGGAGATAGGTCTCTGGAACATCCTCCAGAAGGGTGGAAAAGTCAAAAAAGGATATTGTACACCAAGGAACGGGAAAAAACACATCCTTTGGAAACAACAATTCGAATAACAAGCTGGAAAGGGGGCATCGTCGTTGTCGGACTCGTGGTTTTTTACATTCTTCGTGCATCATTGTACCTACTACCACAACCCCAAACTCGATGAAACCATCGTCGCACTGCAGTCTGACGAGTCGGCCATCATTGCCCAGGCCCTTTTTGAAACCCAGTCATTGGGGATGGCCAAAGGGCATAAGCTGATCCCCTATATCCTGCCGTTACTCAGTGATAAAAGACCTGTGCCGGAGGATATCGCACAAAAAACGATCCAAAAAATCCAGGCCTCACCGGGGGCAATCCCTGGAATGGGCGAATATCTGAAAGATATTCAGACTATCGGGTTCTCGGCGGCCATGACGATCCAGTCTCTGGTGATTGTTGATGTGTTGCATGTCCGCTGGGTCCGGGGAAAGGCAAAAAAACGTATTATATCGTATGTAACGGAAGAGGTTGATCCAAATGATGAATATACCCTCTCCAATGCACTGGCTGCAGTTCGCCATATTTACAATAAGAGATTACTTCCCTTTTGGTTTCAATGCCTGGCCACTGAATCAGAAACTATACGTATCCATGCCCTATCTGGTTTAAGCTATTACATTTATGATCGAACGCATGGTTGGTGGACATGGAAGCCACAAGAAGAGATCTCCCCAGCAATGGCAGAAAACCTCAGACTGTGTCTCGACGACCCCTATCCCCATATTCGACGAGAAGCCGGGACTATCATAGATCAGCTCGAAAAAGCAGGTTTTCTCTTCTAGAGATGGGCCATTCCCGTTAATTGCAGATCCTCAAATGGCGCAAGAAATCCGGGGTAGCATCAAATGAAACGTGTAGTACCATTCTGATCTTGCGGAATATATTCCACCGATGATGCGCTTTGCACACATTCGTTACGAATTTGAGCAACATTGCAGATTTTTTGTTCGTATCGGAATATCGTAACATACTTGTTAAACGGAGACTGTTCGTTTAGTATAGTATTATTTCGTTGGATTCAGCCAGCGAAAGAGGCTTGCCGTAGCGAGCGATACCCCTTGTTTCGTAGGGTACCGTTAACAACACTGCGTGCATCTTCAATTCACTATGCCGCCTTTATCTGTTATTGCGTTTGTCAGACGGCGGATTTTTCTCTTTTTCTCACTAATGGAGTTTGAACATGAAAAGATTACTGGTAATCGCTGTACTGACCGTCTTCGCGCTGGCAGGCACCGCCCAGGCGGAAACGTTGAAACTGTTGACCTGGAAAGGTTACGCCCCTGAGAAGCTCATTGATACCTTTGAAAAGGAAACCGGTATCAAGGTTGAGGTAACCTTTTCCAACAACGAAGAGATGATCGCCAAGCTCCGCGCCACCCGCGGTGCAGGCTTTGACCTGGCCCAGCCTTCTCAGGACCGAATCTCTTCGGTTCAGGAAAAATACGGCCTCTATCAGGCTCTCGATTACACCAAGATCGACTCGAAGCTGTTCATTCCCTCCATGCTGGAAGCAGTCAAAAAGAATACCCAGGTTGACGGCAAGTCTTACGCCGTTCCTTTCTGTTGGGGCACCTCCGGTCTGATCGTGAACAGTGATAAGGCACCCGATGCGAATTCCTTCAAGGCTCTCATTGATCCGAAGTACAAAGGCCGTGTGAGCTATCGCCTCAAGCGACCGACCCTGATCGCCATGGGTTTTGCCCTCGGTTTCGATCCGTTCTCCCTGTATGGCGACCCCAAGGCGTATAAAGCCATGCTCGACAAGATCGCTGAAACCCTTATCGATGCCAAGCCGATCGTCAAAAATTACTGGGCCAACGGAGATTCCCTGCTCGAATCGATGCGTTCTGAAGAGGTCTTTGTTGCCATGGCCTGGGATGCCGGCGGCTGGAAACTCCATCTCGACAACAAGGCCATCGACTTCAAGGCCCCCACCGAAGGCGCTCTCGGCTGGATCGACACCTTTGCCATCCCGGCGAAGGCCAAGAACATCGACGCCGCATACAAGTGGATCAACTTCGTCATGAAGCCTGAAAATGCCGGATATTTCTCCTCTCAGGAAAAGTATGCGACGGCATCAAGTGGTGCTCTGCAATATACCGACAAGGCCGTTGCTGACAACTTCGCCCGTTCTTTCCCGCAGGCGGTTATCGACAAAATTAACTGGTATCCACCTGTTCCTGCCAAGCTGGAGAGCATGGAAGGAAAGGTTCTGGATAAAGTCAAAGCTGCAAACTAAGTTTCATCGAGAAACTGCCTGTAGAGGGGCGGAGAGCCGGCAAGGCTTCCCGCCCCATCCATCACTTACCAAGACATTTACATTATGAGCAACGACCTCTCCGTCCGTGATCTGGTAAAACGATTCGGCGATTTCACCGCGGTCGACGATGTTTCTTTCGATGTTCCTACCGGATCTTTTTTCTCGATCCTCGGGCCTTCCGGCTGCGGCAAGACAACCCTTTTGCGAATGATCGCCGGCTTCGACTCTCCCTCCTCGGGAACCATAGAGATTCGCGGAGAAGACATGCTCGGCGTACCGCCGAACCTGCGGCCCGTCAATCTCGTTTTTCAGCATCTTGCTTTATTCCCAATGATGGATGTGGCAGAGAATATCTCCTTTGGCCTGAAACGGCGCAGGTTCAGCCGAACAGATATTAAAAAGAAGACCGAGACCATTTTAGAACGTGTCGGTCTGCCGGGATTCGGCGAAAAACGTATCAACCAGCTTTCCGGCGGGCAGAAACAGCGGGTTGCCATTGCCCGCTGCCTGGTGCTTGAACCATCGGTACTCTTGCTCGATGAGCCGTTGGGTGCCTTGGATCTCAAGCTCCGCGAACAGATGAAGGTTGAGTTAAAAAAGCTCCAGGCCAAGGTCGGCACTACGTTTATCTACATCACCCACGACCAGTCTGAAGCGCTGGTCATGTCCGACAGAGTAGCGGTGATGAACAAAGGTCGTTTTGAACAGGTGGGAACGCCCCAAGAACTGTACAGCCAGCCCAAGACCCCCTTTGTGGCCCAGTTTGTCGGCGACAACAACAGATGGAGCGGTACCATAGCCGAAAGGTCGGACGACGAAGTGGTCATCGTCACGAGCGAAGGCTACCGATTCCGCACGAAGACCCAAGACAGCTCTCCAGGTAACAACAAGGTCAACCTTTATCTCCGTCCCGAGGCGATGCGTATTGAGCCCAGGGATAAAAAGGGGTTGAATATCTTCGATGTGACAGTGAAAAGCATCCTTTTTGACGGCGCCAACAGCCGCCTGCTCACCACAACCAAAGAGGACCACGAGCTTATCGTAACCCTGCCGCAGAACCGCAAGTTTGATCACATCAGACCGGGCGATGAGATCTTCGTGGCCTGGCATCCAGATTCAGGCATCTGTTTTGGCTCGGAGGAATAGAAAATGCGCCAATCCCGCCTCGTCTTTTGGATATGTCTTGCGCCGGTCCTCATCTGGCTGCTGCTCTTGATCGTACTGCCGCATCTTGACCTGCTGACCATGAGCTTCAGAGGTGAAGATGACTACGGCGACATGGTCTGGACCTTTAAGAACTATAGGAATTTCTTCTCGGAGCCGGTGTATTGGCTGACCTTTGTCCGCACTGCGGTGTATGCGATCATCACCACCTTTATCGCCTTCCTGCTGGCCATGCCGGTCTCTTTTTTTATTGCAAAACTGGCAAGGGTACAGGTCAAGGGCGCATTGATGATCCTGCTGCTTCTGCCCTTCTGGGTCAGCGAGCTGGTACGAATCTATGGCTGGATGATCCTGCTGCGGGAATCCGGTATTCTCAACTACTTTATGCTCAAGCTCGGTATCATTGACGCCCCCATTGAGATGCTCTACAACGACGCTACCATGATTATGGGGCTGGTGTACACCTCGATGCTGTTTATGGTCGTACCGCTGGTTTCGGTGATGGAAAGCCTCGACGACAGCCTTATCGAGGCGGCGCACGACCTGGGGGCAGGGCAGTTTACTATCTGGCGAACCATCATCGTGCCGCACTGCAAGCCCGGCATCGCCTCCGGGTCAATCGTTGTCTTTATGCTCGCCTTGGGTAACTACCTTACGCCGAACCTGATGGGCGGCAAGAACTCGCTCTGGTTCACCGAACAGATTTACAACCAGTTCATCGCCAGCTTCAACTGGAACCAGGGTTCCGCCTTCGGCTTTTTACTGCTGTTGCTGAGCTCGTTCATTATCTGGGCCGGCTTGAAGATATCAGGCCAGAAGCTCGGGGAGGTGGCCTCATGATCCGTTCACTGCCCAGAAGCAAGGCATACGATTGGTCGTTTACCGGCTTTATCATGTTGTATTTCACCTTCCTCTTCGCCCCACTGTTGGTTACCTGCGTACTGGCCTTTAACGACTCTAACTATCCGTCACTGCCCTGGCAGGGGTTCAGCCTGGACTGGTTCTTTGCCAACGGGCCCGAACGTATCGGCCTTTTCCATGACGATCAAAACCTGCTCTCCATCGTAACCAGTTTTCAAACCGCCTTTTTTGTCTCGATCCTGAGCGTGATCGTCGGAACCTGCGCCAGCTTCCTCTTCGAAAAGCAGGATTTCCGGTTCAAAGGCCTGCTCTATTTTCTGATGCTTGCACCGCTGGTTATTCCCGGTGTGATCCTGGGTATCTCACTGCTCCTGGCCGCCAATACCGCCGGAACCTTCTTTGAAGATACATTCGGCCTGGATTTCGGCATCTTCCGTCCCAGCTTCTGGCTGGTGGTTCTTGGACAATTCTCGTTCATTTCCACCTTTGTCACCCTGGTGATTTCCGCACGACTGCGAAAATTTGATCACTCGCTCGAAGAAGCCGCCCTCAATCTGGGTGCCACCCCGCTTGGCGTGATCTGGCACATTACCTTGAAATTTCTGCGTCCCGCCATTATCGGGGCCGGGGCTGTGGCCTTTCTGATGAGTTTTGAGAATTTTAACACCACCTTGTTCCTGGTGGGTTCGGAACCGACATTGCCGATCAACCTCTATCTCCAGGTACGCGATGGCAGTACGCCGGTCATTAATGCGGTATCACTGATGCTCATTGTCGGGACATCTGTGCTGGCGATAATCAACTTTTATTTTACCAAAAAGGAGGACGAGTAATGTTCTTCGATCTCCTGCCCGAAGCGGGATACGTATGTGCCCATCGTGGCGCTCGGTCTTTGGCCCCGGAAAACACGATACTTGCCGCCAAACAGGCGTTGGCTGTCGGTGCTGATTTCTGGGAAATGGACGTGCAGCGGAGTGTAGACGGCACGCTGATCGTCTTTCATGACGATGAGCTGACTCGAACCACCGATGTTGCCGATCGACCTGAATTTACCGACCGTCGCCCGTGGCTGACCAGCCAATCCAGCTTTGACGAGTTGCAGCTCCTTGATGCCGGATCATGGTTTGTCGCCCAGGATCCCTTTGGCAGCATCGCCAGAGGTGATGTCTCGGAGGAAGAGCTCTCTCTCATCGGGAAACAGCGAATTCCCTCTCTCAAGGATGTCCTCAACTTCACACGTGAGAAAAACCTCCCGATAAACATCGAGATAAAAAACCAAATCCATTCTCCGGGAGATCTGACTATTGTCAGAGAGGTGCTGGAGGCTGTACATGCTGCAAGGGCTGAAGAGCTGGTTCTCATTTCCTCGTTCAACCACGATTATTTAAAAGAGATGCGCCGACTCTCGCCGGAAATGCCGTTAGCCGCCATTGTCGAGGGCGCACATCCGGAGAATCTGGTGGAGTATCTGAAGCGGCTCGACGTGGCAGGGTATCATCCTGATGCCCAGATCACCGATGAGGCGATGATCCGCAATCTCACGGAACAAGGATTCCACGTCTCCCTCTTTACGGTCAACGACATGGATCAGGCCATCTCGTTGATTGACGCCGGTTGCTACTCGATCATCACCGATTATCCACATTCTCTGCGACAGCGTCTTTTAAAGGTTTGATCATAGCCCTGCAGGAAAGCGTAAAGTTTTCCTGACAACCTCTTCTGGCTGGCGGTTCATATAAGGTACCAACTGAAACCTTTTTCCAAGATATGTGAGTGAAGCACCCGATAAACCCTTCTTGTTTTTCCCACAGCTTATTTTTCACCGGTAGATCACCTTTCCTGTTTTAAAGAACTCGCATCAGACATAAGAGGTTAAAGATAATGAACAATATAAAAAACGGAAATGAACAAAAACCAATGCCCTGGTTTGCGTTTCAGGTTATGAGACTGGTTATGAATATCAGAAAGATATTCAGGAATATTGACGAAGAAATCAATCTAGCTGGAATTGAAAAGGGTTTTTTTATCCTTGATTTCGGATGCGGCCTTGGCTTTAACACCATCCCGGCTGCGAAAGCTGTCGGCAAAGAGGGACGGGTGTTTGCTCTTGATGTAAGCGAGCAGGCCATAAAAATCATTGAAAAAAAGCTTGATAAGAACAAACTGGATAATGTTGAAATCATTCAATCCGGCTGTGATACGGGCCTGCGAGAGAAAAGCATTGACTTAGTGTATCTGCATAACACTTTACCTCTTATCAAAGAAAAACAGAGGGTTTTAAACGAAATAACTCGAGTTATCAAAACAGGGGGAAGATTATCCTATATGAGCCGTGTCGGTTCCAGGATATACGGAAAAGACGCAATCAGCGACTCAAGGCTGAAGAAAATGTTGCGTTTTGACTTTATTCTGAAACGAGAAAGGAAAGGGCACTTCATTTTTGAGCGAATTTCCTGATGTTTCCAACCACAACATCTTTCTTTGATCGTTTAATTGCCGACTCGTTTAGTTTACAGAAAATGGGTGTGAAACCAAGGTATTCTTAGGTGTTGAAAATAACTTTTCGAACCAATGCCTCCCGTTTATATAATTGTGTATCTTCAGCCAATTAACATAAGGGGCACAATAACAAAAAAAACATCAGTCTTCTCAAAAACGGCCTTTTCTCAGCCTTTATTCAGGACGCCTTATTGAGAAGTGAATCGTCATCTGAGTAATTACCGGTTTTTGCCTGCCTGTAAAACTGGACTGCCGGTGGAATCAGCAGCAGGACAATAATTCCCCAGAGCACAAGGGCTTGCGGTCGGCTGAAAAAGATCGAATAACTTCCATGCCCGATAATCAAGGCCTGGGCAAAACCTGTTTCGGCAATAGGCCCAAGGATAAGTCCAAGCGTTAAGGCCCCCATATCAAAATTGAGCCGTCCGAGAACGACGGCGACTATACCACAGATAAGGCAGACAAAAACATCAAGAACACTGTTGTTCATCGCGTACGAACCAAGCATTGAAAAAACACAGACCACCGGGATAAGCAGCTGCGTTGGAATAAGCGAGATTCGGGCAAAATAGGGCGCCATCATAAGACCAAGAATCAAAAACACCACATTGGCAATAAAGAGAGACAGAATAAAGGCATAGGTCATTACACCATACTTTGTAAACAATTCCGGACCGGGTATAAGACCATGAACGAGCAGCCCACCCAGCAGGGCTGCTGCCACGCTGTTACCTGGAATACCGAGGGTCAGGGTAGGTATCAGCGAACCACCAACACAACCATTGTTGCCGGCCTCGGCTGCGGCGATACCTTCAGGATTGCCTTTACCGAAAAGATGTTTTTTCGGCGAACGCTGGCGGGCAAAATTATAACTCAAGAAAGCGGCAATCGTCGCACCTTCGCCGGGGAGTACACCGACCAAGGTACCTGTTCCGCAGCCAATCCCTATATATTTTTTTAGCCCCTTCGGAAACCGCTCTCTTTTGATTTTTTTCAGTGTAGAGGTGTCTGTAACGATTGATTTTACGCTGGTGAGATCGAGCATCTGCGATATTGAAAACATCCCTATAAGTGCAGGCATAAAGGCCAAACCGTCGTAGAGATCGGTAAAACCCATGGTGTAGCGCAGTTGTCCGGATATCGGGTCTGTGCCTATCACAGCCAAAATCAAACCAAGAAGACCCGATATCAAGGCTTTTAACAGTCTGGTGACGTTGTCGGCCATCGAAACAATACCAACCAGCCCCAAGATGGCAAGCAGGAAATATTCCGGAGGCCCAAAGGTGAGGGCGAATTTCGCAAGGACAGGGGCCACCAGCAACAGGACAAAGGCCGAGAATATACCGCCGGAAAAGCTGGAAATAACCGAAACCTTGAGCGCCAGACCGCCATGCCCGGCCTGACTCATCGGATACCCTTCTATCGACGTGGCCACTGCGGCAGGTGTTCCGGGTGTTCGCAACAAAATAGCCGGTATTGAACCACCATACATCGCCCCGCAGTACACCCCGCCCATAAGGATAAGCCCGGTCAGCGGTTCAAGCACAAAGGTTACCGGAATAAGCAAGGCGACGGCCATCGTCGCGGTTAAGCCGGGCATTCCACCGACCAGTACACCAGCAATGGTCCCGATCACCACCGCAAACAGGGAGGTGGGATCGATAACGGCCTGCAGTGATTCAAAAATCATAACCTTCTCTCCAAACACAACAGTCAAAAAATAGAAGAACCTCCTCTAAAAAGCTGGTTGGTGATTCACTCTTTAGAGGAGGGTGGTTCAATGACAATTCAGAATTGAAACCAGGTGCTCTCCGGAAGTGGTACCCCGAGAAGCAGGGCAAAAACCAAAAAGACAAAAAGCAGAACCCCTCCCGAGGTCAAGGCAATAGACAGCCACCTGCGACTCCCGAGAATATACATGGTCAACGGGAGAAACAGCGCCGAGGCGAGGTAGAAACCAAGCGGCTCGAGCAGCATCGCATAGACAAACATCAAAACGAGAAGAGCCGTAAACTTCAATGGCGCCTCGGTCAGCTCCATTTTTTCCTGATCTTTAGCAAGATTTTTTTTCTTCAGTTTTAAAAGCATCTCCAGCAAAGAAAAAATACCCAGCATGGCGGCAAGAAAACGAACGTACAAGGCGGTGGAGCTCTGGGTCACCTCGGGAAAGCTCGCTGTACTCTTATACAAGGCTACAGCAACTATCAAAAAACAAACCAAAACCAGCAGTTCTGCCAATCGTCTTGTCATAATTTACCAGGGAGTCGAATCGTAGAATTTTTGGGTTTCTGCCTGCAACTTAACTAAATAATCCAAATACTTGGGGCCTGAAAGCGGATAGAGAATCATAACGTCCTTGGCACAGGCCGCAATAAATTCCTCGTCGTTCATGACATCGGCAACCAGTTTATCGAGCACCTCGATTTTCTCTTTGGCGACACCGGCAGGGGCAACGAAGCCTCTGGTTGCGGTCATTGAAACATCATATCCCTGCTCAACTGCGGTGGGAACATCGGGAAGGATGTCTGAGCGCTTGGCATCCATAAGGGCAATCACCCGTGCGGTACCAGCTTTGTGCTGGGCATGCATCTGGGTCAGATTCATAAAGGAGGCGTCAATATGCCCGCCAAGTATTGCTGCCTTCTGCTCGGTAGAACCCTTGGTCGGCATCAGGTTGAAGGTTACACCGGTTAAATTCTCAAATTTCTTGGCGGCGATAAAATCGTCTGAACCGATTCCGTTGACCGCAACGGTCAACTGCTTGGCCTTGGCGGCTGCAATAAACTGGTCAAGATTGGTAATTTCGCTTTTGGCGGGAACAGCGATAATCAGCGGATCCTGCATCATATTGGCAATGATGTGAAAACTGTCGAGGGTGTAGCGAGCACGTTTGGCAACAATATGGGCAACGATCTGGGTGGTAAAAATCATACCGATTGTATGTCCGTCCGGCTTGGCTCGTGCGATCTCTTCAAAACCTTTCTGGCCACCGGAGCCAGGAACATTTTTAATAATAAAATCGGCACCTTCAAGATATTTCTTTGCCGTTTTTACAAAAAGACGAGCAGTGGTATCAGTCGATCCACCGGCCTTTGAGGGCACGATAATCTTAATTGGTTTTGAAGGGTATGAAGAGGCGGAAACAATCGTTGGAACGGCAAAAAAAACCAGCAAAAGAACAGCAAGTATTTTTTTCATCTTACACTCCTTTTATAGGGTTGGTTATGGCGTTTTTGCCTTATGATACCCTGGCAAAAACGGAGAATACAGTACAGCAGATTATCACAATTGAGGTATCTTGTAAATTTTCGATACCCTGAACAAAGGTATCTCAGACAAAAGAGATGTCTTAAATCTTGTATTTTCAAGTAGATCTGAATGCTTTGAGGATTATGGTTGCATAGTCTCTTCGGCGTCAATCTCCGCATCATCATTGCCATCCTTTGCCACGGTATCAAGGCTGACAACATGCTCATCGTCGTCAAGGTTGATTAAACGTACGCCCTGTGTTGCCCGGCCTATAACCCTTACGGCTGTCAGATCCATACGGATCATCTTGCCTGAATCGGCTATAAGAATGACCTCGTCTTCATCATCAACCTGTTTGGCAGCGATAACATCACCGTTACGCAGACTCTCCTTAATGCCGCGTACCCCTTTGCCTCCGCGTTTCTGCAGGCGGTACTCTTCTATGGGGCTTCGTTTTCCAAAGCCATTCTCTGTTGCAATAAGGATCGAGTTCTTGGAATCGGCAACGATGGCACTGACAACAAGATCGTCCTTGGCAAGGTTGATGCCACGTACACCTGCCGCGGTTCTTCCCATCGTGCGGACATCCTCTTCACTGAAATGGATGGACATTCCCTTTTTGGTCACCAAAAGAATTGAATCATTACCGCCCAGAACATGGGCTGCGATTATCTCATCACCTTCGTTAATGGTCAGGGCTCGTTTCCCTTTGCGCAGAGGTCTGGCAAATTCCTGCAGACTGGTCTTTTTTATCCGACCAAATTTGGTAACCATCATAATGGTCTTCTGCTTTGACTCGTCCTCAAAACTGCTGATCGGCAGAATGGCAGCAATCTTTTCACCTTCTGCCAGATTCAGCAGATTGACGATCGCCTTTCCCCTGGCCGTGCGACCTGCCAGTGGCAGCTGATAGACCTTACGCCAGAAGACCTTTCCATGGTTGGTAAAAAAGAGGAAGGTATCAAGCGTTGAGGCCACATAGAGGCTGGAGACAAAATCCTCTTCCACATTCTTCACGCCGGTTACGCCTTTGCCGCCTCTATGCTGAGATCTGTACAGAGAGACTGGATTACGTTTGATATACCCCGAATGTGTTACGGTCACCGCCATGTCTTCGGGGGCAATAAGATCTTCGGGCAGGATCTCATCGGTGGCATCTACGATCTCGGTTCGTCTCTCATCGCCATAGATCTCTTTCATCTCAAGAAGCTCATCTTTGACGATGTTCATCACCAGGACTTCGCTGTCGAGTATCTCTTTCAGTCGTTGTATCTCTGCCAGTATCTCCTCATAATCACGAACGATCTTATCGCGCTCAAGACCGGTAAGACGCTGCAGACGCATATCAAGAATGGTCTGGGCCTGAATCTCGCTGAGATGAAAACGCCGTATAAGTTCCGTTTTTGCTACCTGCGGATTCTCAGACTCCTTGATCAGTTGTACAACCTCATCGAGGTTTTGTATCGCGATATTCAACCCTTCAAGGATATGGGCCTTTTCTTCGGCCTTGCGCAGCTCAAAGGCCGTTCTTCTATAGACGATGATCTTTCTGTGAAGGATAAAATGTTCGAGGATCTGTTTCAGGTTGAGAATTTCCGGCTTATTGTTGACGATGGCAAGCAGAATAATCCCGAAAGACTTCTGCATCTGGGTCATCGAATAGAGCTGATTTAAAACAATCTCAGGCATTTCATCTTTCTTCAGCTCTATGACAATGCGCAGACCATGCCTGTCTGATTCATCACGCACATCGGCGATCGCCTGAATTTTTTTATCCTTTCCCAGTTGGGCAATTTTTTCAACGAGTACTGCCTTATTTACCTGATAGGGTATCTCTGTGATAACGATGGCCTCTCTCTTGCCGTCGCGTATCTTTTCGATGTGGGTAAGGGCCCGAATGACCACCACCCCTCGACCGGTTTCATAGGCCTCCCTGATACCGGCCCTTCCACAGATCTGTCCGCCGGTCGGGAAATCCGGCCCGGTAATCGTATTCATGATCTCATTGACGGTCAGTTCCCTGTTGTCAATGACTGCAACCAGGGCATCGATCACCTCTGTCAGATTATGTGGTGGTATATTTGTTGCCATACCGACAGCAATACCGGATGAACCATTGACCAGCAGGTTTGGTATCTTACTTGGCATAACCGCTGGTTCGACAAGGGAGTTGTCATAATTTGGCACCCAATCCACCGTTTCCTTGTCCAGGTCGCTGACAATATCCCTGTCGATCCTGGTCATCCTTGCCTCGGTATAACGCATGGCAGCCGGTGAATCACCATCCAGGGAACCAAAGTTGCCCTGTCCGTCAACCAAAGGATAGCGCAGAGAAAAGGGCTGGGCCATTCTCACGATGGTATCGTAGGCGGCCGTATCACCGTGGGGGTGGTATTTACCAATAACGTCACCGACAATCCTGGCCGATTTTACATAGGGTCTATTGTAATGAACACCGAGCTCACGCATCGCAAAAAGGGCCCTTCGATGGACAGGCTTGAGTCCATCGCGAATGTCGGGAAGGGCCCTGCCGATAATAACGCTCATGGCGTAATCAAGATAGGATTTCTGAAGTTCCTTTTCTATTGATATTGCAGGAAATTTCTCTTTTCCATTATGGTTTTCAGTGCTCATAAGAGTAGATGTATTAGAATTTAAATGGTATCAGAAAAGGCAACCCTTACCTTGACTGCAGAACGAAATATCATTGCAGAACGTTTCGCTGGCAAATATCCAAAGATGGGTCGGCTTTTCTCGTATTCGTCGAGAATATCTTTTCTTAAATATCGAGATCGGTCACTTCCAGGGCATGATTGTGAATAAAATCGCGCCGCGGTTCTACCTTATCTCCCATAAGTGTTGTAAAAAGATCATCGGCCATCTCCGCATCGTCAACGGAGACCTGCATAAGGGTTCTGTTCTCCGGATTCATTGTCGTATCCCAAAGCTGCTCCGGATTCATCTCCCCCAGACCTTTATATCTCTGCAGATGACTTCCCTTAAAGGAATCATCACGAACCTGCTGTATCATCTCCTTCCAGGTCGCAGCCTTCGCAGGCTCTGTCTCTCCCGATTTATTGGTACGGCTGAGAACAAAGGATGACTCAAGAAAGTTCCGGACATCCGGAAAGAGTTTTAAGGCCGTTCTGTATTCATGAATCAGCGGGATATGCGGACCAAAAACCATCTGTGTCTGAGTATTTCCACGCAAGGCTATATCAAACTCAAAACAGTCGGGACGCAGAGTGCTGGACCGTAATTCACCGATAATGAACTCCTTTTCAGACAATGCGTTGCGAAGCCCAAGAACAAAATCTCTGTCTCTGAACTGATCGGCTGATCGGATTCCCTGGTCGAGGAGAAAAAACAGCATATCATCCCAGATAGAGAGACGATTCATAAACTCTGTGATTTTTTGATACAGAGACAATTTATCGAGAACATCGACAAATTCTGTATCTTCTATTACGGTTTTTTCCTCTCCATTATGAACCTCAATTGTCAAAAACTGACTTGCTCTGGTAAAGAGATGGTTGTTGAGCTCATTTTCGTCGAGAAAATAGATCTCGTTTTTACCCCGGCCAAGTCGATACAGCGGAGGCTGACCGATATAGACGAAGCCGCCTTCGACCAGAGGCAGCATCTGCCTGTAAAAAAAGGTCAGAAGAAGGGTTCTGATATGGGCGCCGTCAACATCGGCATCGGTCATTATGATAATTTTATGGTACCGCAGTTTCTCCGGGTCAAATTCATCCTTGCCTATACCACAACCGAGGGCCCCGATAAGCTGTTTGATCTCTTCACTGCTCAGGATCTTGTCAAAGCGGGCCTTTTCCACATTGAGAATTTTTCCTCTCAGCGGCAGTATTGCCTGGTTCGACCTGTCTCTGCCCTGTTTGGCAGAGCCTCCGGCAGAGTCACCCTCGACAATGAAAATTTCTCTTTTTTTGGGGTCCTTCTCCTGACATTCGGCCAGTTTTCCAGCCATAAGAAGTGAGGTTGAACCTCTTTTCCTCGAAAGATCCCGGGCTCTTTTGGCCGCCTCTCTTGCCCGGGCCGCGTCCACGACCTTGTTCAGAATCTTTTTGGCAACGGCTGGATTCTGCTCGAGAAACAGGGTCAGTTTCTCACTGCAGATTGATTCAACAATCGATTTGACCTCACTGTTGCCAAGCTTTGTCTTTGTCTGCCCCTCGAACTGCGGGTTAGGAACCCTTACCGAAATAACGCAGGTCAAGCCCTCGCGAATATCATCGCCACTGACCTTTTCCCGCATATTTTTGGGGATAATATCGTCATTGGCGTATCTGTTTATACATTTTGTCAGCGAGGAACGAAACCCTGCAACATGGCTTCCCCCTTCCCGGGTGTTGATATTGTTGACAAAAGAAAACAACCGCTCAGAATAACCATCAAAATGTTGCAGGGCTATTTCCACCTCAACGTTGTCCTTTGTTCCGTTGATATATATCGGGGGATCAAAGACAGGGGTTCTTTTACGGTTTAGATATTCCACATAGGAGACAATCCCCCCTTCGGCAAAAAAGGAGTCCTCTTCTCCGCTTCTCTCATCCTTGAGGTTGATCTGTAAGCCTCTGTTTAAAAAGCTCAGTTCACGAAGCCTGTTTTTTACCGTGTCGTAATTGTAATGGATTGTTTCTGTAAAGATCTCCGGATCAGCGGTAAAGGTTATTTTGGTGCCGGTCGTCTCACTCTCGCCTATGACCTGCAGCTCACCGGTTGTATCACCATAGGCATAGGATTGCCTGTAGAGCTTGCCGTCACGACGAATCTCAGCCATTGCCTTTGTCGACAGGGCGTTGACAACCGAAACCCCGACACCGTGAAGCCCTCCGGAGACCTTGTAATTTGAATGATCAAATTTCCCCCCGGCATGCAGGGTGGTCATAACCAGCTCCAGCGCTGTCATATTCTCGGTAGGATGTTTGTCGACGGGAATGCCTCTTCCGTTATCGGCAACAGAAACAGAGTTATCATCGTGTATGGTAACACTTATCTTCGTACAGTAACCGGCCAGGGCCTCATCAATGCTGTTATCGACGATCTCCCATATCAGATGGTGCAACCCCTCTTCAGCGGTGTTTCCTATATACATCGATGGTCTTTTACGAACTGCTTCCAGACCATCGAGAACCTGTATTTGCCCTGCATTATAATTATTACCTGTTTCAGTCACAGCAAAACCTCAAATCAGAATTAAACGATATCGACTCTTTTGTTGGAGAAAAACGCTACAGTTGCATCGGCATAATAATACTTAAAAAACCTTGATCTTCCTCGGATTTTATCAGACATGGACTGGCATTTGAACTGATGTATGCCTCAACGGTTTCACATTCCATAACCTGAAGGGTCTCTATAAAATATCGGCAATTAAAACCGAGAGACAGGGTGTTGCCGCTATACTCTATGCTTTGCTCGTCCCGGGCATTTCCAAAATCCATATTCTGGGAAGACAAGGTCATTTTGTTGGCTTCAATATGCAGAGAAATGGTATGAAAAATATCTTCGGTAAAGAGGTTTATCCTCTTGAGTGATTCTAAAAAGGGTATTCTCTTTATTTTTAAGCAGTTCGATAAATCAACCGCATCAACGATCCCGGAATACTGTGGGAAATCGCCCCCCTTAAGACGAATAAACATAACAGCATCGTCATCACGAAGAACGACCTGTTTTTCTTCAAACGAGACCTCTACACTCTCTCTTGCCTCACAAAATTTTTTCCATTCCTGAACACCCTTACGCGGGATAAGCACTGTATCACCAAGCTGCATCTTATCGAGATTTACAGCAACATCTTTCTGCATGATCGAAAGCCTGTGACCGTCAGAAGAAACCATCCGCAGATATGAAACATCATCTTTTATCTCTTTTTCAAACAAAACAGAGGTGAGTGAGTAGATATTCTCCTTTTCACTGGCTATCGAAAAAATTGTCTTTTCGATAAGCTCCAGAAAAATATAACTTTCAAAGCGTATAAAAGTATCTTTTACATAATCGGGAAATTCAGGAAATTCCTGATCCGCCATTCCGGCAAGATTATACACGCTTTGTCCAGCTTCAACTACAACCCAGCTGTTTTCAGTCTCTTTTATAGAGATAGTATCTGAACCAGATTCTCTGACGATCTCAAATATCTTTTTCGAGGGGAGGGTGAGTGACCCCTCCTGATGGATTTCAGCAGATACAAAGAGTTTGAGTCCAACTTCAAGGTCTGTTCCTGTAAGATATAACCCCTGGTTTGTTGTTTCTATGAGAACATTTGACAGTATGGCGAGTGTTCCCTTCTTGTTGGTTATATTCTGCAGACTGCTCAAACTTTCCAGGAGGCTGTCTTTATCAACAGTGCAGTGAATTGTCATAAGAGTCCTCTCTATTATATGATTCTATTTTTTTATTACTATCAATAGTGTTGATATGTTAAAAAGATAACTAACACATTGAGGTAACTGGTATTATTACACACAAAAGAATGTGACCTTGTCAGCAGATATGTTTACAAATGTGTATCAACAAAGGTATCAACTGCCTTTACAGACCTTGTTAACAGAATATCCACAATTCTCCTTTGTCAAGGCGCAGAACGGAAGAGATGTTCAAAGCAGAACAAATTTCCTTTTATAACAATGACTTGCTCTTCTTGGTAGAGGAAAAGTGCTCTTACAAAAAGCCTAAGAAGTACTATAACATATTTGTCAAATATTTAACGTAAATTTTTGTCAGATATTGAAAGAAAAAAAGATGCCTTAGACAGAAAAAACGCTATAGTGGATAACTGTTTTTGCAAAAGTTTTTTTTAGAAAAAATATAAAAAAAATTCAGAAAGAAAATGGTGATCAAAAGAGAAGAAAGATTGTTGGTTCGCTATGGAAACCTCTTTTTAAGAAAGAAGGTTTTTTCCGGATGGTGTGTCGGGATATATAACAAAGGTCAAGTTTCTTTTATAGCCGATGGGTATTGCCGGACATCAAACGGAACAGCTGTTGATAAAAACAGCTGTTTTGATCTTGCTTCGCTTACCAAACCTTTGGTCACCTCTCTTTCTCTTTTGAGTTTGGTAAAGGAAGGAAAAATAGATCTGCAGCAGACGGTTGGTGATTTTTATCCTGATAACAGCCCAACTCATTCTTATATTTTGGGCATAAATCTTCTCAGCTTACTTGAACATTCATCTGGTTTACCGGCACATATACATTTTGTAAATTCCAACTCTAAGCAAGGGTATAAGACAAGAAAAAAGATTATCGTACAAAAGATACTCGAGGAAAAACCAGTGTATCCACCTGAGACAAAATATATTTACAGCGATCTGGGATATATTTTACTCGGAGATATTGTAGAAAAAGCGAGTGGTATGAATCTGGACGAATATTGGAATACGAATATTGTTCAACCCTTACAGCTGGAGGAAAATCTGTTTTTTAATACAAATCAGTCTGTTGAAACAGAAGGCTATTGCTCGACGGGGCGATGCAGCTGGTCAGGCAGGGAGTTATGTGGGCTCGTTCATGATGACAACTGCAGATTTATGGGGGGAGTCGCGGGGCATGCCGGTCTTTTTGGCTCCGCGGAGGCCCTTGTATCGTTTTGCGTACAACTTCTTAAAATCTACAGAAAATCCTCCTCTCATCCGTCGCTGTCTTTATCGTTTCTTGAAAAAAGGATGCAGGACGGAGTCGATCGCTGGGCCTTGGGTTTTGATACACCAGCCGCCTCAAATTCAAGCGCTGGTTCTCGTTTTTCAAGGCATACCGTTGGCCATCTTGGTTTTACAGGTACCTCTTTCTGGATAGATCTGGACGAAGAAAGGATTGTTGTTCTTCTTACCAACAGGGTATGGGGAAGAAAGGATATACGATATATCCAAAGATTCAGACCTGTTGTTCACGATCTGATTGTAAAGGGGGCGGCGACAAAAAGAAAAGAACCCCGGCGACAACAATAAGAACGTGAATCTACCGAGGTTCTTGCAGGTAAGGCTTACCACCAGCAAATAGTCTGGTCGGCTGCAAAGATCTTATCAACAAGCTGATCGTAGTCTGGAGAGTCAACGTTGAGATCGAAAGAGTCGGCCTCGCGGTCACGGGTTACGATTTCCACCAGTTTTTTTACGGTTTCG
Organism: Deltaproteobacteria bacterium; assembly: GCA_002747825.1. Classification (GTDB taxonomy): domain Bacteria; phylum Desulfobacterota; class Desulfobulbia; order Desulfobulbales; family Desulfocapsaceae; genus Desulforhopalus_A. The sequence goes on along the minus strand of PDQQ01000019.1, from coordinate 26,096 downwards.
TCAGGTTCCGACCTGTATACATTCAATATTTTCATAGCAGTACTCCCAGCCTATTTGTTTCCGTAGGGGATGATATGGGTCATTTCTCGAAGTTTTTCTCCAAGGGCTTCGATATCGATAGGCTCGAAGCCATTTTTGTCGACATTCGCCGGCACGGTAGAGTAAATTTCACCCTCCATATCACGGAGCATCTCAACACTTTCTGTATTCAGTTCGTCGAGCTTGTCAATCTCAACATCCATAACACAGCCGTAGGAGTACATATTTTCAACGGCCAGTCCAAGGGCTGAACGGATACCATCCAGGGTGTAATCTTTGTTTCTATACATAAAACAGACTTTTTTATATTCCATTGTCAGATCTCCTTACAGACTCAGGTAGCAGTCATAGTCTTCGATGGTGATTCCGTGTTGAGCCTGGGTGGCCATCTTTTTTGGTTCGAGTCCTTCGGGGACGTCATCTGCGGAAAAACCCTGTTTTACATAACTGTCGACACAGATTGAGACATCATCTGCCATTTCACAGAGCCCGGGAAAGCGTGGATCTTTCGAAAGAGTCGTCGCCTTCCAGGTAAAAAAGACCTTGACCTCTGAACCTTTTGCCTTTGCAGCTTTGACAACACCGAGTACATGGTCCATACTGTCCGGTGAAGTAACAAATATACCTAAACTTTTTGACATGTTGAAACCTCCGAGTAAAAAGCCAGTCTTTTACAAAAAACCTTGAGTGGCGGATAACCGTTGTATATGAAAAGACAGGCCAAAAAACAGGCGTGTGAACTACGCGTTGTTTTAACTGTAGTCTTCTATCCAGACCAAGGCTTTTACAGGAAAAAGACTATCCTTTCTTTATAAAAAAGCTGATGAAACCGGATCCTTCTTTCTCTCCCAGGTATTCGTGGCCAGAACGCTCACACCAGCCGGGAATATCGTTTCTGGAACCAGGATCCGTTCCATCAACCTGGAGAATTTCATTACTGTTGAGCTTGCCGATTTCTTTTTTGGTACGTAAAAGGGGCATTGGACAGCTGAGTCCTTTAGCGTCAAGAACAGTATTGGGCACAACATCGTCTGCAACTTGCTTGATATCACTCATTTTACTCTCCTCAATGGTGGATGAAATTTGGTCTGCAAAACCGAACGCAGGTGAGAACCTTGAACGCCTTTCCCACCAGAATCTGGTAATAAAAAAACCCTTCAAAATCGTCTTTTGATACATACTGTAGCTTAAAATATCTGTCAAGAAACTTAAGGAAATATTTAATAAACGAGAATGTAACTGTTCATATTTTGTGCAATTGCACTGATGGTTTTATGGCGAACTCTTCTGTTGAAATTCTACCTTGTTCACAGTAAAACGAGCGGATCACAGATCCTTACATATTTTTTGGTTATAGGGGAGACCGATGAAGTTTTGGTTAGGCTCTTTCATTACGATTGTATCTTTTTTCAGTATTTCAAACTGTTACGCTTCTCACTTTACCTTTCTTGATGCCTGGCAACAGGTATTGCAACACAGCGATGTGCTATCAGCCCAACAGGCTGCGGTCAATCGTCATCGCTATATGCAGAAGGCTGCTGGGTGGCAGCATTTTCCAAGCATCCATATCAGTGGACAGTATACCCGTTTGTCAGATCCTGTAGAGGCCGATGCCAGGATGCTCGAACCCTTTGCCTCGATGGATCCACAGGTCGTTGGTCAGACCCTCGGATATATGGCTGGGACTGGGCAGATCTCTGCACAGTTTGCCCATGATATGGGAGCTTTTCTGCAGGGGATTGCCGGTCAGGATTTGCAGACGACAACCGAATTGTCACCGGAAGATATCTATACCAGTTCGATCCAGGCAATATGGCCTCTTTTTACCGGTTGGAGGGTCAGTGCTGCCGAAGAGGTCGCCGCTGAGCAAAAAAAAGAGGCAGAGGCGCAACTGAATGTTCTGCGCTACAATCAGTTTACCGCGTTATCAAAGATCTATTTTGGTGTTGTTCTTGCAGAACAGATTCTGCAGACCAGACTCGAGGCGGAAAAGGGCCTGCAGATACATTTTGAGCACGCTCTTGCCCTGGAAAAGGAAGGGCAAATCGCAAAGGTGGAGCGTCTCAAGGCGGCAGCAGCCCTCGATCGAGCCAGGATAGAGACACAAAGGGCCCGCCATATTCTCGAGGTCTCGCAGCTTGCCTTGACCAAGACCCTGCACCAGGAAGAAGAGGCCTCTCCGGTGAGTCCTCTGTTTATCAACCAGGTCTTGCCTGAGCAGGAGAGTTTTCTTGCAAAAACCCTGGAAACCCATCCGGGATTGGCCATTTTAAAAGCCAAGCAAGGGCAGGCGAAGGGATTGATTCGCGCCGAAAAAGGGCTGTATTACCCCAATCTATTTGCCTTTGGAGACTACAATCTCTATAAACAGGACTCAATCCTTGGTGAATCAATGCCTGACTGGATGGTTGGTCTTGGCTTTACGATGACGCTGTTTGACTCCGGCGGTCGCGGGGAAAAGTTGAAAGCGGCAAAGGCCGCAGAACTGCAGACCAGATACCTCTACTCACAGACCAAGAGGGATCTTACGGTGCTTGTTGAAAAAACCTGGAAGGAGGCACAACACGCCCTGGATGAATTTCATGGTCTTGCCTCGAGCATTGCTCTGGCAGAAGAGAATGTTCGCTTGAGAGAAAAGGGCTTTGCGTTGGGGATGTCTACCTCTCTTGACGTTGTCGATGCCAGGCTCTTTCTTGAAAGTGTAAAAACCCAGCGTTTGGTTGCGGCATATAATTACTTGCTCTCCTTTACACGATTGTTGGCAATGGCAGGAGAAACAGAGCTGTTCGCGCAATACCAGAGCACGGCCCGGGCAGTACACCACCAGATGCCGGAAAAGTAGCCTTGAGTGTTCTCAGGTATTCCAATTGTTGAGCGGTGAGGAGGTTGTTTTCGGGGAGAAACTGTTCTACCACAATATCCTGCTTTTTCGTCATTTGAGAGCGGTTACAGCTGAAAAAACTGTAGAAATCAGTCTCGTCAAAGAGACGTTACCATTTTTACAACGACAAAAATTATGAAAAAAATATTCAATATCATCGTCTCTCTTCTTTTGGGTATTGCATTCTGTCTGCTTCTGTTCTGGCTTGGATACACCTTCTGGCAGACCTATCAGCCACAGGCGCTGCGTTTGCAGGGGCAGATCGAGGCTCAACAGTACAGCGTGTCATCAAAGGTGGCGGGACGAATAGCTGAGGTCTATGTCCGCAAGGGTGATCCTGTTCGCAGGGGTCAGGCCGTGTTTTTGTTGCAAAGCCCCGAGCTTGAAGCCAAAATAAAGCAGGCAGAAGCTGGCCAGATGGCAGCAGAGGCCCTGGCGGAAGAGGCCGAGATCGGAGCCAGAAAACAGGAGGTGGCGGCAGCTAAAAACAAATGGCAGACGGCCAGAGCTGCCGCTGTTTTGGCAGAGAAAACCTATCAGCGGGTGGAAAATCTCTATAGAGACGGCGTTGTTCCGGCTCAGAAACGCGACGAAGCCCAGGCAAATCTGGAGGCAGCTGAAAATACGGAGCAGGCGGCCTATCAAATATATCAGATGACCAAGGAGGGAACCCGCAGTCAGAAAAAGCGGGCCGCCCGAGGAAAAGAACAGATGGCGGCAGAGGCTGTAGCGGAAGTGAAGGCCTATGCCGAAGATCTGGAGGTGACCAGCTGGTACGACGGAGAGGTAAGTCAGGTGCTCCTTCATCCCGGTGAGCTTGCTCCCCAGGGTTTTCCGGTTGTCTCGATCGTTGATATGAAGGATTGCTGGTTGACCCTGCATATCCGTGAAGATTTGCTTGAGAACTGGAAAATTGGCACAGAATTTCATGGGATCATACCAGCGCTTGGTGAGAAAAAGGTTGGTTTTAAGGTAACCCATATTGCAGTGATGGGTGACTATGCAACCTGGAGGGCGACCAACCTTGAAAAGGATTTTGATATGCGCACCTTTGAAGTCGAAGCACGCCCGCTGGAGCAGATCGAAGACCTTCGCGCAGGAATGAGTGTTCTGGTAACACAATGACCGGGAAGGAGAGTCATACAGACCCCATCACCTTGCTCGGCAAGGAGCTGCGTCTGCTCATCTACGACAGGTGGCTTCTCTGTATTATTACGATCCTTCCCCTGGGGCTTTCTCTTTTTGTTGCGATCCTCTTTCAGGAAGGGATTGTTCGCAACCTGCCCGTTGCAGCGGTGGATCTTGATCATAGCCAACTCTCCAGATCGTTGATTCGCGGCTATGATGCGAGCAGTCAGCTGCATATTCAGACATATCCTTGTGTTGCCGAGGCAACATCAGCCCTGCGAAAGGGAAAGGTGTATGCGGTGGCTATTGTTCCTTCCTCCCTGGAAAAAGATCTGCGAAGAGGTCTCTCCCCGAGGGTAACGGTCTTTTATAATTACCAGTCTCTTCTGGTGGGCAGGGTTTTGAAATCCGCGCTCTTTTCTGCGCATGCCACCTTTAATGCCGGCTTGAAAACCCTTGAGGGGCTTTTTAGAGGTAATATCCAGCTTGCCCAGGCCCAGGCCAGTGCGGTTGTTACCCGCAGGCAGATAACGCCTCTCTACAACGTTGGTTTTAATTATACCCAGTTCTTGGTTACAGGTCTTATCCCCACGATATGGCAGATTATTATCGTCGCCACAATGGTTTTGGTCTGGGCTGCAGAAGAACGTCGAACGGGCGTGAGTCGCTGGCTGAGCCGGTCGGCCTTTGCCAAGATCGTGGTACGTTTTGTTTTTTATCAAGGTATTTTTCTGTTGTATGGGATGTTTTTTCTGGTTTTCTTTGTGCAAAAGGGCTGGCCGATGCGGGGAAGCCTGCCGGAGCTGCTCGTTGCCCAATGGTTGACTATTTTTGCCTGTCAGCTGATCGCCACTCTTTTTTATTTATGCATTCCCGATGCCCCAAGGGCTTTGAGCCTGGCCGCCGCCTACACTGCTCCAAGCTTTGCCTTTCTCGGAATTACCTTCCCCACGACAGATATGAACCTTTTTCCACAACTGTGGCGTTCTCTGCTACCGATAAGCCATTATATGGAAATTCAGGTTGGTATGATGAATTATGGTCTTAAAACAGGTGCACTTCTGCCCAGTTTCAAGGGGCTGTTTGCTTTTTGGGCTGTGATCGTCCCTGTTTTTGTGCTTGTTGTTATAAGAAAAAAGGTAGCAGCGCATAGGGATTGAAGACGTTGTTGTATCCGGAACGTGCTTTTCAGACAGCGTGGTTGTTGAAAGGTGGATGGTCTGAGATATTGAGAAAACATAGACAAACGGCTGCTCAGAGAAAAGGGCAGAAGCGAAGGAATGTATCAAGATGGTATATTGGCAACTTTTTTGTTTAGAGATACGCAATATCCTGACAAATTCGGCGATCCTTATGACCGTCGTTGGCGGTCTGATCTTTTATTCCTTTCTCTATCCGCAGCCATATCTTAATCAGGTTCCACAGGAACAAAAGGTTGCAGTCCTGGACAATGATAACACACCTTTAAGCCGGCGACTGATCCGTATGACCGATGCAACGCCTCAGGTCTATATCAGCGATGCGGTGGGGAGCCGTCAGGAGGCTGAAACCCTGCTCAACAACAGGGAGGTGTCGGGGCTACTTCTTATTCCTGAGAATTTTTCCAGTGATATTCTCAAACACCGCAGCCCGACTCTTGTCTATGCTGGAGATGCCTCTTACTTTCTTGTCTATGGAACCATCGCCGAAGGTATCACCAATGCGGCTTCCGCTCTTGATGCGGATATAAGGCTTCGCCGCCAAAGGCTCGAGAATGGCCGGCAGGTCTCTGGTGTACTTCTGAACTCCTATCCGGTTTTTAACCCGAATACCGGATATCTCAACTACGTCATACCGGCTGTTTTTGTTCTTATTCTTCAGCAAACGCTGATAATAGGGTCTGGTATTCATGGTGTTACAGAACAAGAGCAAAAAGATAAAAGGTCTGATCATCTCAGCACAGAAGTATCATCGCTCGGGCTGTTGTGCACTCGGCTGGCAGCCTTTTTGTTTATCTACACACCATTTACGCTCTTTTATTTTGGCTACTGCTTTACGATTTACCAGATTACCCGTTTTGCCGAGTACTCTCAGATGCTCTCTATACTCTTGCCTTTTCTTTTATCTGTTGCCTCTTTGGGCTGTGTTCTTGGAAAGATCATCCCCAGAAAGGAACTTGTGACGCTGGTTGTCTTGGTGAGCTCCATCCCACTGATCTTCGCTGCTGGTTTTATTTGGCCCAAGGAGGCCATCCCGGTCTGGATCAACTGGCTGGTTGGCTGGTTTCCCTGTACCCATGCTATAAACGCGGTATACCATCTCAATCAGATGGGTGCAGATTTTTCGGAAATCCGCTGGGAGCTTTTGTCCCTCTGGGGGCTTTTGGGCCTGTATTTCGTTATGGCTTTACTGCTTTTTCGGAAAAAATAAGAGACGTTTCTTTTCACGGTGAGTAGTATTCCTCAACCTGAAAAGAGAGTTAGCTGTTTTTTACGCTCTGCCTTTTTTCATTATTTTCATATTCTTATATAGTCGATATGGGCATCTACATATATCGAGTAACGTTTTTACTGACATTCATCTGCATTAGCGGGCTTGCAATCCGCCGGTCAGCCCATGTCAAATCCGTAGATGATTTTTCCGTGGCCAGTCGATCACTTTCAGGTAGAGGGGTTTCCTGGATTATTATTGGCACTCTTGTCGGGGGCGTTTCAACCATTGGTACGGTGCAGATGGCCTATACTCATGGTATTTCAGCGGGCATTTTTACATTTGGTAGCAGCCTTTCCTGCTTTCTGCTTGGTTGTTTTTTTGCCCGACCGTTAAGAGAGGAAAAGGTGATTACCGTATCGGAATACCTTGGCCGGTACTTTGGTCAGCGATTTAGGTACTATTGCAGCACCGTTAACTCGGCCGGCATGTTTATTCACGTTATGGCCCAGTTTCTCGCAGCAATCGCGATTCTACAATCTATTTTTCATTGTAACGATGGGCTCTCTGTACTGCTAACCATGACTCTGATCGGCATATTTGTTATTACGGGTGGGGTGACTGGGGCCGGTTTAATCGGGAAGATGAAGTTTTTCATGCTCTATTTCATCATGTTCATCAGTGCTGCAACAGCACTGTATAAAACTGGCGGCATGGAAACGATCATTGCCATGTTGCCCCGGGAATTGGATATGCTGGGCTTTACCCGATACGGAAAAAGTGCAGCCATCGTTGATCTTGTCTCGATGCTCATCGGAGTGCTCTCTACCCAGATTTACCTTCAGGCGATCTTTTCCGCCAAAGATGTGCGTGAAGCGAGAAATGGTGCCTTTCTCAGCGCGACTCTTATTCCCCCAATCGGACTGCTTGGCATTATAATAGGCTTGTATCTGCGTGGCCAATACCCGGAGCTTCCTGTCAGTCCTGCTCAAGCACTGCCGTTCTATCTGGAACAGACCTTTCCTCCGGCTTTGGCCGCGTTTTTTTCAGCCGGTATTTTACTTACAGTTCTGGGAACAGGCGCTGGATTGACCCTTGGAGTGACAACAAATATTTATAACGATTTTTTAAGCGGCAAAAAAATATTGCGCAGGTTGACAGTACCACCGATTACCGTGGTGAGGTTGAGCACCCTTGTCGTTCTTGCTGTTGCAGCGCTGCTGGTGTTCAGCGGCCTTGACTCAGCCATACTACGCTGGAGCTATATGTCAATGGGAATGAGAGGGTGTGCTGTTTTTGCCGGTTTGTTTATTTTGGTTTTTTTCAAACAACTGGCATCATCCCGGCTTGTATTGTTGCTGCTCTACCTGCTTCCGATTACCTATATATTGATCAACGTGAGATAACAAAAAGCGAAACTCAAGTGTTCCGATCTTGCCCCTTGTTGAATGTGCTTAGGAAAAACCCTCCATAAAAAGAGCTGTTTGCTTCCTACGTTTTTTTATAAAAAGAAAAAATAGCTTACGACAGAAGCAGGATATAACGCTCTCTCTGTCAGAGAGTATATTTCCAAATAGCGATAAAGTGACAGGCGGTTCCGGCGACGACAAACAGATGCCAGATACAATGGGTGTAGCGAATCCTGTCCTGTATATAGAAGCCTACCCCTGCCGTATAGGCTACCCCTCCGCCCACAAGCCAGAAAAGTCCCCAGCCGGGTATGTTGAGATACAGCGGTTTTATGGCAACGATAATGATCCAGCCCATGGCCAGATACAAAAGGATTGAAAGTTTTTTGAATCTGACTCCGCCTAGGCATTGAAAGGTAACTCCCAGAAAGGCTATTACCCAGACTGTTCCAAACAGTGTCCATCCCCAGGTGCCGCCGAGCACCCTCAGCGTAAAAGGCGTATATGTTCCTGCAATAAAGAGAAATATGCTGCAGTGGTCAACAATCTGCAATATCTTCTTGGCCTTGCTCTTGGTCACAGCATGGTACAGCGAGGAGGTGAGATACATTAGGGCCATTGTAAACAAAAAGACACTTGCCCCGAGGATTCCAGCGGCGTCGCCATGTCGAAGCGCAGAAGATATAAGAACGGGAGAAGCTATGAGTGCTGCCAGAAAACCAATCCCATGGCTGATACTGTTTGCAATTTCTTCTCCACGGGTCTGTTTGCGTTTATGTGATAAGCGCTGTTTTCCCATAGGAGAAGATCTTTTGTAGGGTAAACTGTGACCATATGAGGTGTGACACCGTCAAGCACAGGGTGTCAAGGAGGGGATGGTAGCCCCCCGGATAAGATGACTCAGCCGAAACAGCCATACAACCCTTCTGGGCCGAGCATTACGCTTCTATACGTATGCTCGGCCAGAAGCTTATTCAAGGTTGTTTTACAAGGTCCCTTTTAGAGGAAGTTATCGACTGGGGTATATTCCATATCAAAGGCTTCAGCTACGGCCTTATAGGTGACCTTGCCGTCGATAACGTTCGCACCGAGCTTGATCTCACGGTTTTCCTGCATCGCCTTTTTCCAGCCCTTATTGGCGATTTCAACTGCATAGGGCAGGGTTGCGTTGGTCAGGGCCTCGGTTGAGGTTCGGGCAACCGCGCCTGGCATATTGGCAACGCAATAGTGGACAACCCCATCGATGGTAAAGGTTGGCTCGGCATGGGTCGTTGGCTTTGAAGTCTCAAAACATCCACCCTGGTCGATAGCCACATCAACAATAACAGAACCATCTTTCATATCCTTGAGCATATCCTCGGTGAGAAGCTTGGGAGCTTTGGCGCCGGGGATAAGTACTGCACCGATGACCAGGTCGGCCTGGAGTATGTAATGTCTGAGGACAGCTGGATTTGACATGACCGGGAAGACGTTTGCCGGCATAACGTCATCGAGATAGGCAAGACGCTCGAGGTTTGTATCGAGGATATAGACCTGGGCACCGAGACCGGCGGCCATTTTCGCTGCGTTATAGCCAACAACTCCACCTCCGATAACCACGACGATCGCAGGGGCAACACCCTTTACCCCACCGAGGAGGACACCTCTACCGCCTTGGGGGATCTCCAGATACTTGGCGCCTTCCTGAGTTGCCATACGTCCTGCAACTTCACTCATGGGTACAAGCAGAGGCAGGGAGCCGTCTTCTCTCTCTATGGTTTCATAGGCGATATTGATGGATTTTGCCTTGATCAGCGCCTCGGTCTGAGGCTTGTCTGCCGCCAGGTGCAGGTAGGTAAAAACGATCTGTCCTTCACGAATCATCTCATATTCTGAGGGCTGGGGCTCTTTGACGTGCATAACCATATCACAGGCGGCATAGATCTCGGCAGGGGTCTGTGCGATCGTTGCTCCGGCGGCGACGTATTCGCTGTCTGAAAAGCCCGCGCCGTTTCCGGCCATGGTCTCAACCACAACCTCGTGCCCGTTGGCAACCATTGTTGCAACTCCGGCTGGAACCATGCACACCCTGTTTTCTAACACTTTAATCTCTTTTAAGATTCCGACTTTCATTATATTCTCCTAAGGTTTTAGGTATGAGTGATGAGCCCGTAAATGGGCCTGATTGAACAAAAAAAGATCCTGCCTTCGAAAATCCTGAAATCCCAATGCCTGCATCTCCTCTTGGCAGAGAGCTTTGAAAAAGTACGTTCTGTTAATCGTTTAAGGACTTCAAGCAGACACCTGAAAAACGGACAACAGCGGGCGGGGCTTGTCGGCTTTGTAGGAGTCGAACAATTCTCTCAGAACCCGATAGCCGAGAGTCATACTCTCGGCGTCCAAGCTTATAGTCTGATTTACGATTATGTCAATATCAAATCACAGAATCGATAAATTTTTTTTGTGGCCGTTTTTTTCTATGTTTCTTTCCGGTAGAGTTCTTTTCTCAAAAAACGGGTCTCGGCCTTGATCTTGAGGTAAAAATAGAATAATTCAAGGATCTCTGTTGTTGTCCGGTTTTTTTAATTTTGAGGTTTTCCTATGGCATGGCTTGTAATTATCGACCCTCTGGAGGGGTTAAATGCGACGACCGATACCTCTCTGGCCCTTATCAACAAGGCTCGATCCCGGGGTGTTGAGGTTGATACGGCAACTGTTGAGGATTTGTCTTTTGAGAAGATGGCGCTGGTAACTGTCATTGATGCCGAGGGTAAAAGAGCATGTAAACCCCTGGACAGCTATCGGTTGATCTTTATGCGTAAAGAGCCGCCCTATGACCAGACCTACCATTACGCAACCCAGCTGCTGTCGCTTTCCGGGGCCCTGGTTGTCAATGCTGCAAGGGCACTCAGGGATTACAATGAAAAGCTTATTGCCCTTTTTTTTCCTGCGTTTATGCCCCCTACTCTTGTCAGTTTCCGTACAGAGGATATTCGAAATTTTTTTTCAGTCCATGGAGACTGTGTTCTCAAGTCGATGGACAGTTATCAAGGGAAATCGGTTGCAAAACTCACTACCTGGGATGCAGAGCTCGTTAACCGTTTTACCGCCGCAGAGAGTAGGCCGACAATGATACAGCAGTTCCAGAGTCGTGTTGCTGAAGGAGACAAGCGGGTTCTGGTTCTTGGCGGTCGTTTTTGGGGGGCGGTGATGCGCCGGCCCAGGACCGGTTTTCGAGCAAATTTTGCCAGCAGTGAGGCCCTGCCAACAGAATTGACCGCCCGGGAGAAAGGTATTGTTGATCTTCTCGGGCCCTGGTTGCTCGAGCGGGGTATCCATTTTGCCGGTATTGACTTCATCGGTGAACAACTCACCGAGATAAATATTACCTGCCCGACCGGAATTGTTCAGGTCAGTGCCTTGTATCAGCGCGACCTTGCCGGAGAGCTGGTTGATTATTTTCTCAAGCTCCAGGGATAGATAGCTGGAGATGTCGTTTTCTTTGCGGAGCAGACTGTCAGTAAGATAAATTTGTAAAAGAGAGCTGTACAAATGGATGCCCTGAGCATAAAAAATCTCTGCAAGACCTATGAAGGTGGTTTTACTGCCCTGAAGGATTTTACCTGTACCGTCGAGAAAGGCGACTTTTTTGGCCTACTCGGCCCAAATGGTGCCGGAAAGACGACAACCATTGGTATTCTCACCTCTTTGGTGAAGAAGACCTCCGGTTCGGTGAAGATTTTTGATATTGATATTGATGTCGATTTTTCCCGGGCAAAGCGCCGTATCGGAGTGGTTCCCCAGGAATTCAACTTTTCCATCTTTGAAAGGGTGCTTGATATTGTCACCCATCAGGCGGGCTACTATGGCATAACCCGGAGTAAGGCAATGGTCAGTGCCGAGAAATACCTGCGGCAGCTTGGTCTCTGGGAGAAGCGACACAGTATGGCCAGCGAGCTCTCCGGCGGGATGAAGAGACGTCTGATGATCGCCAGAGGGCTGGTACACGAGCCTGATCTGCTGATTCTAGATGAGCCGACGGCCGGGGTCGATGTGGAGCTGCGCAGGGGAATGTGGAGTTTTCTCTCGGATATGAACCGGCAGGGCAAGACCATCATCCTGACGACGCATTATCTTGAAGAGGCCGAACAGCTGTGCAGACAGATCGGCATTATTGTCGATGGTCGTATTGTTGAATACGGGCAGACAAAAGACCTTCTGAAGAAACTGGACAAGGAAACCCTGGTTCTTGAAACAAAAAATCCGGTGGGAGAGATCTCCTCGCTTGGGGGGGTGGTTCTTGAAAAAATTGATCGGACCACCCTTGAGGTAACAATCGACAGGGGACAGTCCCTCAACGATCTCTTTCTCTATCTTGATGAGAACGATATTCAGGTGGAGAGTATGCGTAACAAGTCCAACCGGCTTGAAGAACTGTTTATGGAGATGGTCGAACAATGAAAGAGGATCTTATCGCACTCCAGGCTATTATCAGAAAGGAGATTATACGTATCTTCCGTATCTGGATTCAGACGATGGTACCGCCTGTGATAACCATCTCCTTGTACTTCATTATTTTCGGTAATTTTATTGGCTCAAAGATCGGCGAGATGGGGGGGGTTCACTATATGGCCTATATCTCTCCGGGTTTGATCATGATGTCGATCATTACCAACTCGTATACCAATACGGTCTCCTCTTTTTTCAGTAGTAAATTTCAACGCAGTATTGAAGAACTTCTGGTCAGCCCGATCTCTAACTGGGTTATTGTTCTGGGCTATGTTACTGGAGGAATGGCGCGTGGGCTCAGTGTCGGCACGCTTGTCTCCTGCGTGAGTCTGTTGTTTATCCGCGAGCCTCTGTACAATATTTTTTATGTGATTGCCTTTGCCTTTTTGACCAGTTTTGTCTTTTCGATGGCGGGCCTGATAAACGGTATTTTTGCCAAGAAGTTTGATGATATCTCTATCATACCAATGTTTGTTATTACGCCTTTGACCTATCTTGGCGGTATATTTTATTCCATTTCTCTTTTGCCCGGTTTTTGGCAGGTGCTCTCAAAGGCAAATCCGATCGTCTATATGATTAACGGCTTTCGCTATGGTTTTCTGGGGGTCTCTGATATCAGCGTTGGAGTGGGATTGGGGATGCTGTTTTTGTTTGCCATTCTGCTTTTTGCAACCAGCCTGTATCTCCTCAGAAAGGGTACTGGCATACGCACCTGACGCTGCGTAATGCCTCGTATTGAGAAGACCTTTTCGAGGAAAGGGGCTTTTGCCAAAGATTCTATGCAAGCCTGGCAGAGCTGAATACAGCCAGGTACTGGAGTGTGTTATGCGTTTTTTAGTGTATGGGGCTGGAGCGTTGGGCCAGGCTCTTGGCTGTATGCTGGCCTGTGATGGGCATAGGGTCGATTTCGTACTGCGCCAGCGGTTTGTCGAGGCAATACACAGCACAGGCCTGCGGGTGAGCGGCATCTTCGGTGAATTTATCTGTCCGCCGGAGAATTGTGCGGTCTTTACAGCGCTTGCTCAAACGGCCGGCAAATACGACTATATTCTGCTGACGACCAAAAGTTACGATACAGCCGTCAGCGCGGAGCAGCTGGCAAGGCTGTCTGGTATTGAAGGGACCACCCTTGTCTCCCTGCAGAATGGTTGTGGTAATCTTGAAGAAATTCTCAAACGTTTTGCCCCCGAAAGGGTGGTGGGCGGCAGGGTGATCTCAGGCTTTGAAATTTCCCGGCCCGGACAGGTGGTGATTACCGTTTCAGCAGATGCCATCCACGTTGGAGATGCCCTGCCCTGGCAGACAATATCTGCCAGGGCCAGACAACTTGCCGAGAGTTTCAACAGTGCTGGACACCCTTGTCTGGCTGTTGCCGATATCCACACCTCGCTCTACGCAAAACTCCTGTATAACTGCGCCCTTAACCCGCTGGGGGCAATACTGGGGGTACACTACGGGCGGCTTGCCGAGCAGAAGTCTACCCGGGATATCATGGATGCTGTTATTGATGAAACCTTTGCGGTGATCAAGGCCAACGGCGGTACAACCCCCTGGCCCGATGCCGCCGGCTACAGGGAGGTCTTCTATCGGGAACTGATTCCGGCTACAGCTGGCCACCGGCCTTCAATGCTCCAGGATCTGGAGAGCAAAAAGCCCACCGAGGTAGAGGCCCTGGTTGGCTATGTGAGCAGAACGGGGAGACAGCACGGTATCGGAACACCTGTCTGTGACACGCTTGCCGCCCTGGTCCGATATAGGGAAGGTCTCTCAGATGTTTCTTAACATCAACAGAAAGGGGATACCCAGAAAACCGATCAGGGCACAGATGATGTAGGTCTTGTCAAGGCCGATCATATCGGCTGCGGCTCCGACGAGGACGACAACGGCGGATCGGGCCAGAAAATTGACCATCATGAAGACGCCGTTGGCAGCCGAAGAGCCTCCGTCGGAATTTTCCTGAACCATGGCCAGCATAACCGGTGTTGTTGACAGCAGCGAGAAACCGGTTACGGTCAGTATAACAAACTGCAGAACGCCCGAGGTCTGGGTAAAAAACAGCAGCGAGACCGGCGCCACCAGCAGGCAGAAGGTGAGCATCTGTCTGCGCCCAAAGCGGTCACTCAAGCCCCCTACCGTCAGAACTCCAACAACACCGGCACCCTCAAAGACAGCCAGGGCAATGCCGGAGAGCCAGGCATCCCCGTTATGCTGCATGATGTAGAGCGGCAGAAATGCGGTAAGACAGGCATGCATAAACCCCCGGACAACCAGGATCGCCGACAGAGGGATCAGCACACCCCTCATCGCAAGGCAGGTACCGCGAATCGACGCTCCGGGCTTTGCTACAACCGTGACCGGCATCTCTTTGAACTTATAGAACATAATGGCAGATGCCAGTATCCCGACGATCATAACCGGGTAAAAGCCTTCAAAGCCCATAAGCGCTACGGCTCCAACCAGACAGAGTGGCCCTACCATCCGCGCAAGTTCTCCTCCTGTCATAAAAAAGCTCATCCCTCTGCCGGTTCTGTCTCCGGCAACCCGATAGACGAGAATGGGAGCGGGAACATGAAAGATGCAGACACTGATTCCTGTTATAAATACAAGAATCACCAGCACGCCGTAGTTGGGTGCTACCCCGAGAAGGGACATCGGGATCGCCGTGCAGGCGGGAGCAAGGATAATAAAATAGCGGACACTCAAATGATCGGCAAGCTTGCCGATATACGGGTTCATCAGGGCCGGGATCTGCATTATCGTGGACAGGGCGCCGGCCTGGGTCAGGTTCAGGGAAAATTTTTCGATAAGAAACGGTAAAAGAGGTGCCAGAAAGCTGGTATAGACGTCGTGTATGAAGTGGCATACGGACAAGAGCAGAACCTTTCCTGTGTCAAAAGACTGCGTTGTCTGTGGATGTTCTTTTTTCATTTCGATATTGGCAAAATCGAGTGGAACAGCCTTGAGCCGGTTGCGTTTTAAGGCACGGAAGCCTGGCCGTCGGAATGTCGAAGGTAGACTGTCAACTACGAAAAAAGAGGATCAGGGGAAGAGCGGCTCCTCTTGTTTATTTAATGGTCGCCAGGCGTTGTTGAAACTGTTTTTCGGTAAAACTGTACTCCTGCGTTCCAGAACACTCGACAGCAAAAGAGGCGCAGGCACTCCCCAGCCTGGCACTCTGCAACAGGTCTTTTTCATTCAGCAAACCGTAGAGCAGGCCACCGCGAAAGGCATCCCCGGCACCGGTTGGATCGACAACCCGGTTTGCCTGACAGGGGGCCACATGGTGGGCGGTTCCGTTCAGATACACATCAGAGCCTTTGTCTCCCTGGGTAATAATCGTGGTCTTGGCGAGTTTCAGCAGTTCGTCCCTGGAGTATGAGGTCTTCTCGAGAATGAGATTGAACTCATAATCGTTGACCACCAGCATAGAGCTTTTGGAGATGACCTCAACCAGATCGTCTCCGGACAAGACCGGCAGGGCCTGGCCCGGATCAAAGATACAGGTGATCTTCCTCTTTTCACACTCTTTTGGGTAGTTGATCATATCGTCCAGGTTCCCCGGAGAAACCAGGCAAAGAGCGTCCCCGCTGCGCAGGGTATCGAAGTCAAAACCAGAGGAAAATTTCATTGCCCCCGGATTGAAACAGGTAATCTGATTATCATTGGCATCAGAGGTGATATAGGCCCCAGCGGTGTATTCTTCTGGAATGACAACAATGCCCTCTGTGGATATCTCTCTTTGCTTAAACCAGTCGAAGTAGCGTTGATAATCGCTGCCAATGGTGGCCGTTAAACGCGGCTCTCCCCCCATAAGTTTGAGTGCGTAGGCGATGTTTCCAGCCGTTCCACCCAGCTTTTCAGTGATACCATCCACCTGAAAACAGACGCTGAGATTATCGATTTTCTCAGAGAGAACATGGTTGGAAAACTTGTCAGCAAAGGCCATAATCCTGTCGTAGGCCAGGGAACCTGAGATAATAATATTTTTCATATAAGATCCTTGATTATCATAAACAGACAGACACGAGATCGGTAACGTTAACGAGTTTGAGGCCTATGCGCTGCCGACCCGGAGATACGAGTAAGCCAAGACAGCGAGCGCGAGGAACCATCCGAAACGCCCCATATTTGAAACCAGATAGGCGAATAAGACAAGGAGATTTTATCTCTCAGAGGAAACAACAGACCGGAACATCACGACATCAGAGAGACCAGGGAGAGACTTTTGCGGTTTTTATCTCTTTTCTCCAGAGAAAAGAAGAGGTGCCAACTCGACAAAAAGAATTGAGGCAAGTATCAGCACACCACCTGACATCTGAAAAAGGCTCAGGCGCTCACCGAGAAAAAGGGCTCCGGCAAGGGCGGCAAAGAGCATTTCTGAACTGAGGATAATGGCCGCATCTGCAGCGGGGGTATAGCGTTGTCCGATCACCTGAAATGTGAAGCCCAGGGCCACAGAAAACAGACCGATATAACATATACCTGGAATCGCTTCGACAAACTGGGCAGCGGTTTGTGACTCGAAGATCAGGCCAATAATAAGCCCCAGCAGGCCGCAGACACAAAACTGCGTGGCGGCAACCACAAGTGGTGCCCGAGTGCGATGGGCCATGATCCCGACTAAAATAACGTGGCCTGCCCAGAAAAAGGTGCTGGCGATCACCCAGAGATCGCCCGCGGCAAAGGCCACCTCTTTTGCCCCGCTGAGAATGAAGGTTCCTATACAACAGCCGATTGAGGCCGGCCAGACCGCTGGATGTACTTTTTTTCGTAAAAAGACGAAGGTCAGGAGCGGAACCAGCGGTACATACAAGGCCGTCAAAAAGCCTGAATTGGTGACCGTTGTCTGCAGAATGCCATGCTGTTGCAAGGCACCGGCCGTGAGCAGGACACAGCCGGTTGCAAAAAGACCGAACCAGTCCCGACTGTATAATGATCTCTCTCTGCTACGAAGATTTCGGTACTGCAGAACGGCAAAGGGCAGTACCAGCAGCCCGCCCAATAAAAAGCGTCCACCGGTAAAGGTAACACTGCCAAGACCGGCGGTGCCGATCTGCTGCACGACAAAACTTGACCCCCATATCATGGCGGTCAGGACCAACACCGCGTTTGCCTGTAATCTGCTCATATCCCTCCTCTTCGCGCTCTAAAATCTATAATGACAGTGCAGCGGATAGTACCAGAAGAGGGAGAAAAGTAAATATGATCGCTCTGTAAAAAACCTCAGACATGGGGTGAGTCAGGCCTTTTGCGTTGCAGTTGCCGGTGTCTTCTGAACAAAGAGGGTATTGATACTGGCAATACCCGTTAACATCAGCTAGTCTGTTGTCTGAAAGTTTGTTCATTTGTACAAGATATTTTTTTGCTTCCTATGCGGCATTACGATAAAGGAGAAACATATGGCTGCCCATCTTCTGGCAATTGATCAGGGAACAACATCGAGTAGAACGGTTGTTTTTAACGAGAAACTTGAAAAAATTGCCGTAGCCCAGAAAGAGTTCAAGCAGTACTTTCCCCGATCTGGCTGGGTCGAACATGATCCGGATGAGATATGGTCCTCGACGCTGACCACCTGCCGCCAGGCCCTGCAAATGGCCGGTTTGACGGGAGCGGATATTGCCGGTATCGGTATTACCAACCAGCGGGAGACCACGCTGATATGGGATAAAAGAACCGGCAAGGCGATCCATAGAGCCATCGTCTGGCAGGACAGAAGAACAGCAGACTATTGCAGGCAGCTTGCGGGAAAAGGCCTGGCCGAAACCATCGGGAAAAAAACCGGTCTTCTGCTTGACCCCTACTTTTCAGGTACAAAGGTAAAATGGATACTGGACTCGGTCGAAGGGGCCCGGAAACGGGCCGAACAGGGAGAGCTGCTCTTTGGTACCGTTGATACCTACCTTCTCTGGCATCTTACCGGCGGCAGGGTGCACGCCACCGACGCCACCAACGCCTCACGAACCATGCTCTACAATATCCACGAGAATGGCTGGGACAAGGAGATTCTCAAGATTCTGGACATCCCCGAAATGATGCTGCCCCGAGTACTCGACTGTTCTGCTGATTTTGGCAGCACAGATCCGGAGCTCTTTGGCGCCGCCGTACGGGTATGTGGTATCGCCGGAGACCAGCAGGCGGCTTTGATTGGCCAGGCCTGTTTCCGACCGGGAATGGTTAAATCGACCTATGGAACAGGATGTTTTGTGGTCCTCAACACTGGAGAGCAGCCTGTGCAGTCAAAAAACAGACTGCTGACGACCATTGCCTACCGTTTGCAGAACAAGACGACCTACGCCCTCGAGGGCTCTATTTTTATTGCCGGAGCAGCCGTGCAGTGGCTCAGAGACGGTCTTGGTTTGATCGAAAAGGCCTCCGAAACCGACGGGCTTGCCCTGCAGGCGGATCTCGAGCAGCAGATATATCTTGTCCCTGCCTTTACCGGCCTTGGAGCGCCGCATTGGGATAGCGAGGCCAGGGGGGCGCTCTTTGGGCTGACCAGGGGGACTGGGCCTGCCGAGATCTGCAAGGCGGTTCTTGAATCTGTCTGTTACCAGACCAGGGATCTGTTGGAGGCAATGACCCGAGATTGGGGAAATATGCAGGACTGTGTGTTGCGTGTTGACGGTGGCATGGTTGCCTCGGACTATACCATGCAGTTTCTCTCTGATATGCTCTCTGCCCCCGTCGATCGGCCTGAAAACTTGGAGACAACGGTACTCGGCGCCGCCTATCTCGCCGGACTCTTTGCCGGTATCTGCCCGCCTCCCGAAGAGGAAAGGGGCTTCTGGCAGTGTCAGCAGCGTTTTACCCCGAGCATGCAAGAAGCGGAGCGTGACAGGAGATACAGGGGCTGGAAGGATGCCGTCAGGCGTACTCTCAGTAATTCCGATTCAGCCTAGCCGGCTTTGACGATCAGGAAAACAGCTTGCGCGCCATGCCTCAATATGCTAGAAGGTTGTCGACCGGGTACGGGCTGGAGCTTGTTCCAGGTCTTTCCGGGTTCCTTGTGAATGCGCTCTGAGCGTCGGTGCTTGAGGTGGAGATGCTTCAATGACCAATCTTTTGTAGAACATTTGTCATCAAGAGGGTCGAATCTACGTTCTGTCTTCCGAACGATGAATTGTGCGACAACATCAAGGTTCGATATCCCCATTCTCGTTGAGAATGGGTCTTTTTGTTCTGTGATCTGATATGATATTAAGGAAGATTTCTTTCAAAACAGCCTTGTCGGAGGCTTTCTGCGATATTCGGGAAGGGCTTACACAATATTCTCTTGCGGCGATGCTGGGTTGGCAGGACATACGCCAGCGTTACAGACGCTCAGCCCTTGGCCCCTTCTGGTTGACAATCAGTATGGGGGTCATGATCGGAACCATAGGGGTTGTCTTTGGCCAGCTCTTTGCCTCGCCGATGAGGGAATTTTTGCCATTTCTGACCATTGGCCTTGTGCTCTGGGGGTTTATCGCCACGGCGGTGGGTGAAGCCTGCCTTGTCTTTATTCACTCCGAAGGCATTATCAAGCAGCTGCCATTGCCCCTTTTTCTGCATCTTATGAGAATGATGTGGCGGAATATTATTATATTTTGTCATAATATTCTTATCCTGCCACTTGTTTTTCTTTTTTTTGGGCTGGATTTTCCGCGGACAGTGCTGTTGAGTATCCCTGGTTTTGTCATCTTGGTGATGAATCTGCTCTGGATTTCCCTGCTTTTAGGTGTCATTTGTTCTCGTTTCCGGGACTTGTATCAGATCGTGATGAGTCTTTTACAAATTGTTTTTTATGTGACCCCCATTCTCTGGATGCCACATCTGGTTCCCAAACGAGTAGGTTCGTATCTGATTGGGATTAATCCTGTATATCATGTCATGGAGATTGTACGCTCCCCGCTTCTCGGCAAGATGCCCAGTATGCTCAACTGGGAAGTTTCTCTGGCGCTGATGGTTTTGGGCTGGCTGGGGGCAATGTTTTTATACGGCTCTTATCGACAAAGAATAGCCTATTGGCTGTAGGGATGAGATAAATGGCATATATACATTTGCAAAATGCCGGTATTGAACTTCCGGTCTATAACGCAAGCGGTCGGTCTCTCAAAAAAACCCTGCTCAAGGCCGCGACCGGCGGCCAGGTCGGCGCCGACGATCAGGGGCGGGTTGTGGTCAGGGCGCTGCATGATATATCTCTCGAGTTCAAAGATGGCGACAAGGTCGGTCTTGTCGGGCATAACGGGGCCGGCAAGAGTACCCTGCTACGGGTCTTGAGCCGCGTATACCAACCAACGTCGGGTACTGCTGTCATTGAAGGTCAAATAGGCTCTCTTATCGATATTTCATTGGGTATTGATCCGGAGGCAACCGGCAGGGAGAATATTTTTCTCCGGGCCGGTTTACTGGGGATGAGTAAAAGAGAGCTTATCGATCGTTTTGATGAGATCGTTGAATTTACCGAACTCGGAGAGTTTATCAATATGCCTCTGAGAACCTACTCGACAGGTATGCACCTGCGTCTTGCCTTTGCGGTATCAACGATTCTGCATCCGGAGATACTCATCATGGACGAATGGCTCTCCGTCGGTGATGAAGGATTTAAGGAAAAAGCCGAAAAACGGATGGACCGACTGGTACAGTCGAGTAACATTCTTGTGATCGCCAGCCATGCCAAAGAGTTGTTAGCAAGGGTCACCAACAAGATAGTCTGGCTTGAGCATGGAGGTATCAAGACTATCGGTGAGACAAAAGACATCTTGCCACAGTATTTTTACTCGGCGGACAACTCAACCCCCTGACACTGCAACAGAATTCCAACTGTTTCAGAGTGTTGTTCGACCTGTACTCGTATGCGGCAAAGAGGTTCGAGAATCGGTTGTATACACATCTCAACGCCTTCTCAACCTTTATACTGCCAGGTAGCGTTTTTGAATTTCATCGTTGTTCGCCAGTTCTTCGGCGGTGCCTTCATAGCGGACCCGGCCTTTGTCGATGACATAGCCGCGGTCTGAAACATCGAGGGCAAAATGGGCATTCTGCTCGGCCAAAAGGATCGGCATATGGGATTTTAAGCCTGAAATAATCTCTCCGATCTGTTCGACGATAATGGGCGCCAGCCCTTCACAGGGTTCATCGAGCAGAAGCATGCGCGGATTGCCCATTAATGCCCTGGCCAGGGCCAGCATCTGCTGTTCTCCGCCGCTCAGGGCCCCTCCCTTATGGTCCTTAAGCTTTACCAGCAGCGGAAATACCTCAAAAATCCTTGACTCGGTCCAGGCGGTTTGGCCTTCTTTGGCCGGCAGACGGGCTACCTCCAGATTTTCTGCGACACTGAGATCCGGAAAAATCCGTCGGTCTTCGTCAACAAAGCCAAGCCCCAGGCGGGCGTTTTCATAAACGGGCCGGCCGGTGATATCCTTGCCGTCAAAAACCACCTGGCCTCTGGCTGGCGGGCTGTATCCCATAATGCCACGCATGGTCGTCGTTTTTCCGGCGCCGTTGCGTCCGAGGAGTGCTACGATTTCTCCGCGATAGAGGTTGAGGCTTACGCCCTGGAGGATATGGCTATCCCCGTAGTAGACATGAATATCGGTAATATCAATCATGAGCCGCTCCCCCCAGATAGGCCTCTCTCACCTTTGGATCGGATTGAATGGTTTGCTTGTCACCTTCTGCCAGCAGCACCCCTTGGTGGAGCACATAGATTTTCGATGCCACCGAAAAAACGACCTTCATATCGTGCTCGGTAAGAAAAAAGGTGGTACCAAAACGCGTGGCCAGATCCTTGATCAGGTGGATCATGCGGTCGGTTTCTTCTGGATTCATACCGGCGGTGGGCTCATCGAGCATCACCAGCTTGGGGTTTCGGGCGAGAACAATGGCCATTTCCACCAGACGCTTATCTCCGTAGGGCAGTTGACTGGCAGGCCGTAGGGCCGCGTCAAGTATGCCAACCTTGTCGAGTACCTCTTCAGCCTTTTGGTAGAGCTTTTTGTTTGAGGTGAGGGCACCCCAGAAGGAGTAGCCTTTGCGGTAATGGAGCACCAGAGGTACCAGCACATTTTCGATAACAGACAGGTTGGGGAAGATATTGGTGATCTGAAAAGACCTGAGCAGTCCTCTGGGAACCAGTTTGTGCGCCGGCAGTCCGGTGATGTCTCGCCCATCGAAATAGACGGTTCCGTTGGTCGGGCGAAAATGCCCTGAAACCGAATTGTAAAAGGTGGTTTTCCCGGCGCCGTTTGGTCCGATCAGGGCGGACAGCTCTCCGGGGGCAACCTCAATGGAGATATCCCGGATAACCATATAACTGCCGTAGGAATGGCCCAGATTGTCAATCTTCAGTATCGGAGGCTGATTCATATTTTTTCTCTAATGTTGCTTTGATCCCGTTCACCAGTGAGCCAAGAATGCCGTTGGGAAAGAAAATAACCACCGGTATCAGAATTATTCCTAAAAAAAACATCCAGTTTCCAGTCAGGTCCGTTATCACCTGTTCCAGAGCAAAAAAGATGGCTGCGCCAAAGAGGGGGCCGAAGAAAATACCCGCACCGCCCAAAATGGTCATAAGTACCGGCCGGGCTGAAAAACCCCAGTGAAGGATATCCGGTGCGGCCATTGAGTTGAACAGGCCAAACAGGGCGCCGGCAATCCCGGCAATGGTTCCCGAGATGACAAAGGCTGTCAGCCGTAAATTTTGTACCCCGGCTCCGACGAAGGACAAACGTTGCCGGTTTTCCCGAATGGCCGTCAGCATCAGGCCAAAGGGAGAGTTCACCACCCGCCAGAGGACAAAGATGCAGACCACAGCCACAGCCAGAACAAAGAGATACATGACAACCGGATCAAACAGACTGAACGATTTGCCCATTATCGTTAAAGGAGGTGTCTCCATAAGCGGCAGACCATCGCTGCCGCCGGTGAGGGAAAACCAGCTGTGCGCCACCGTATACAGCATCATGCCAAAGCCCAGGGTGATCATCGCAAAATAGATCTCATCCCGGCGAACGCAGAGGATGCCAATCACAGCTGCGGTGATTGCCGTTGCCAGCATGGCCACGCCGAGACCTACGATCAAGGATTCACCGCCCTTGGTGAGAAAAAGGGCCATGGCATAGGCACCGGTGCCGAAGAATGCGGCCTGGCCGAAGGAAAGCAGGCCTGTATAACCAAATAACAGGTTAAAGCTCATCGCCAGCAGCCCCATAATCAAGATTTCAGTTGCGATCAGGGTCCAGTAGATGGGCAGCACAAAAGGAAAGGCAATCAGCAGTATCAGGCCGACGAGAACGGGGGCGAGACTTTTGAATGTTGTCATATCAGACCTCCCGTCCAAAAAGGCCATGGGGCCGGATCAACAGGACCGCCGCCAGAAGAATATAGGGAACAGCCATCTGGGCACTGCCCAAGAATACGGTGCCAAAGGATTCAAACAGTCCCAGCACCAGGGCACCCACAAAGGCCCCGGGAAAACTTCCCATACCACCGCTGACCACCAC
The DNA here is from genome assembly GCA_002747825.1 of Deltaproteobacteria bacterium. Taxonomy (GTDB): domain Bacteria; phylum Desulfobacterota; class Desulfobulbia; order Desulfobulbales; family Desulfocapsaceae; genus Desulforhopalus_A. The sequence continues at coordinate 2,259 of PDQQ01000019.1, read as the reverse complement.
AATAAAGCTTTCGATGATGATGCGCTCTCCCATCGACGGCGCCAGACTCTGGTGAGGCGCCGCCAGGGCTCCTCCCAGGGCCGCCAGCCAGGTTCCCAGAGCGAAAACCGCGGTAAACAGCAGAGGCACCCGGATACCTATACCTTCGGCCATTTCTCGATCCATAGCTGCTGCCCGGATGATCTTTCCCCAGCGGCTGAATTGAAAAAAGGTCCACAAGGCCAGTCCAATCAAGGGGCCTGCCACGACAAGAAAGATCCGGTATACCGGATAGGTCCGGCCGGCAATCGGAAACACGCCGGCCAAAAGAGCGGGCGGCTCGACCACATGGTAGCCGGAGCCCCAGATGATACGCACAGAATCATCAAGAATCAGGAGAATGGCAAAGGTCAGCAGCAGTTGGAAGGAGACATCCCTGTCGTAAACCTTATTCAACAAGAACCGCTCAATGACAACACCGAGCAGAGCCACCAGAACGGGTCCGATCAGCACCCCCAGCCAGAACGAAGGGATCACGTGCATGATCTGCATGCAGAGATACGCCCCGAGCATAAAAAAGGAGCCATGGGCAAAATTAAGGATACCCAAAACACCAAATACCGTGGTCAGGCCCAGTGAGATCAGAAACAACAGCATACCCCAACTCAGGCCGTTGAGCAGATTGATCAAAAAACTTTCCAAAATAACCTCACAAGAAATAAAGAGAGAAGTCTGCGACGGAAAAGGTCCGGAATCTTTTACAATCCCGGACCACAGGAACAGGCTGCCAGTGGACAGCAACCTATCTTTGTTCGGTATACAGCTATTTCTTGCAGCCGGTTTCTGCTACTTTCGGCGTAATTTCTGCGGCCTTAAAATGCTTTATCGGCTTGAGGATACGGATGTCGTATGCCGGATCAGCAACGGTTTTTCCCCATGCGACGTCGGTCAGACCCTGATGGTCTTCAGGGCGTATGGTTACAGGTCCAATGGGCAGATCAACGGTCAGCCCTTCGAGGGCTTCAATGATCTTGTCCTTGTCCAGACTGCCGGCTTTCTCGGCAGCGGCCTTGTATGCATAGATGGCGCTGTAGGCCCCATGGGCATTATAGGAAGGATAGTCGCCAAAACGGTCTTTGTAGGCCTTGACAAAATCGGTGTTTTTCTTTGCTGGATTGGCCAGAAACCAGTACCGGGTTCCTACCCACAGGCCTTCAGGCATTTTATCACCGAGGGCCGAGAGAACCTCTGTTGCCGCGCCGAGTGTCGCCAGAACCTGCCGTTTGCCATCAAAGAAACCCATTTCATCGGCCTGACGGATGAAATCGATCAGGTTGCCGCCCCACAGAGAGACCAGTACACCGTCTGCACCGGATTTGAGTATCTTGTTAATATAGGGGTTAAAATCGGTAGTCTTGAAAGGCGGAAATGCGACCTGGTCTTTGGGCAGGAAGCTGGCATCCGGTTTGAGCTCCTTGAGATATTTCTCAAAATACTCCCAGCTCTGATGGCCAAAGGCATAGTCAGGACCAATGGTTGTCCAGGTCTTTGCACCAGATTCAGCGGCCAAAAGTGCAGCTGCCTTGACGTTTTGAGGCAGGTTCAGAGAAATGCGAAAGACATAGCGGTTACAGACACTGCCCGTCACATCTGGGGTGGCTGCGTGGGTGATAATCAACGGCGTTTTCAGCTGTGGTATAGAGGGAGTGACCGTTTTGGCAACACCGCTGGAATCGAGCCCGGCCAAAAAATCCACTTTTTCCTGAAAAACCAGTTTGCGCAACGCCCGGATTGCCACATCCGGCTTACCTGTAGAATCTTCAAAGACCACTTCCACCTGATGACCATTGATGCCACCGGCTGCATTGATTTCATCCACCGCCAGCTCCGCACCTTGCTTGGCGAACTGACCGTAGGCTGAAAAAGGTCCGGACATGATGTAGACACAGCCGATTTTTACGTTTTTAGCAGACCAGGCAGGCAAGGCAAAAACCGTACCAAGTAAAAAAATGGAACATGCCAGTATGGCAATGTATCGTCTGTCTGTCATAATCGTCTCCTTTTACGGTTGAGTTTTGAAAAACAGGCCTTCAAGCACCTTGCTCTCGGTGAAATGTCCGAATAATCTGGACTTTTGACAAGACCCGTCGGCGAGACAGGTTTTTATACTCTCTAGCCCGGATTTCTCATAAAACTAAAGCAAAAAGGCCATAAATGTTATAAGATCATCGTGCTCTCAATACGATAACTCCAACAACAAAAATGGCCTATGAAAACAGA
>PDQQ01000018.1 GCA_002747825.1 Deltaproteobacteria bacterium | reverse complement strand
TGTATAATCCGCTTTCAACTTTTTTTTCACAAGGTTATCAAGTTCTGGCGTGAGGGAAACATTCATTTTGTACCTTTACTATTTGGGTTAATTTTTTTTCATTTTCAGAATATCCCCAATAACAATGATTGTCAATTTTTGTTATCGCATCTTTGCAAGAAGATGAAAATTTACCATACGACATCTGGAAAATGTCCGAAAGCATTTAGATTCGTTGACAGATGTTCAGGCTGCAAAATAGCTTGGGTTTGGAAGTTGATCCGGGAAATCGATCGGGTTCCAGCCAACTCTTTCAAGAAACGGTTAAAAGAGTGCGAGTGGAAATTCAATGGAGGAACACCAAAACAACTCCTTGAAGACTTGAAATCAGTCTTGAAACAAAAATATCAGGTGTCAGCCCCGCGATTAATCTGACATCTTCTCCCTCCCTGCGACTTTTGAAGGGAGAAGAGGAAAAGACAACTACCACTGCCCCTCTGCATTCGGGGCATCGCTATAGACCAGCTTGCCGGCAAGATACTGCTCGACGACCTCCTGTACCGTACCCGAGATGTCGGCGACCACCTTGATACCTGCGGCAGTAACCGTCTTAAAGGCCTTTGGCCCGCAATAGCCGGTCAGCAGCACCGACACCTCTTTGTCGGCAATCATTGATCCGGCCTGAATTCCAGCGCCTTTAAAGGCATTGACATTGGCGCTGTTGTCTACGGCCTCAAAGGCCATGGTCGCGGTATCGATAACGAGAATAAACGGGGCCCTGCCAAAACGTGGATCGATCGGCGATGAGAGCTGATCGCCCTTGGCTGTGACTGCTATTTTCATGCGTGTACCTCTTGTTTTCTGGATGACGGGCTAGCCCGGATATTTCATGAATATTGTGTCAAATTTTTAAAAATTTCTGATATTCCAATATACGACATGGAGAACATTACAGTTTTACAATATCCAAAGTGTTCACCAAAGGTCAGTCCATACGGCGCCATCTTCTTTACGTATTTTTGCAGTAAATAGAGTTTACTCTTACGTAATACAAAAAACTTCGAACCTGACACCGCCTGAACTGATGAAATATCCGGACTAGTGTCCTCCGCCACCACCGCATACCTGGTCGTTGGCGATAAGGGGTAGTTTTTCGGCGATCATATCAAGAACGACAGGCCTGATCTCCCGGCGTTCACCGTCATAGTACACCTCAATACCGGCCTGGTTAAATCCCTGCAGAGGGCGCATACCAATGCCGCCAACCACGATGCGCTGCACCTGCGCCTGGGCCAGAAGCTGTACCGGGACCATACAGCCGCCCTGGACATGCTCCTTGTTGGGCAGGATACTGACATCCACGATCTCTCCATCCTCGGCATCGATCAGGGTAAAGACATCACAATGTCCAAAATGCCCGGAGCGAAGGCCGTCAAGCCCACCGTTTCCTTCTGAAGGTACTGCAATACGAACTTTTGCCATTTTCTGATACTCCTTTCTGTTTATTGTACTACGTTTAAAAAATCCTCAACGGCCGAGGAACGCATAACATCGGAATCCTGAATATTTTTCCAGACATCGACAAGCGCAACGGCGGCTGATGAAGCAGGTGCGTACTCAAGAATACTCTTGCCCTGCACCATCGCCTCGACAAACATCGAATCAAACGGGATACGGCCCAGCAGCCGCATATTACGCCGGCGGGCATACTGTTCGATTCTGGCGGTCATCTCCTCGTTCAGATCATATTTGTTGACACAGAGCATCACCGGCACCCTGAAATGTTCGGCAAGCTCTGCGACCCGCTGCATATCGTGCAGACCAGACACCGTCGGCTCAGCGATAAGAACCAGGGCTGTCGCTCCACCGATTGCGGCAATCACCGGACAGCCTATTCCGGGCGGGCCATCGGTGAGAATGAGTTCGTACTGATGCTCTTCTGCCAGTTTTTTCGTCTCCTGACGTACAAGACTGACCAGCTTCCCCGAATTCTCTTCAGCGATCCCCAGTCTGGCATGCACCATCGGACCGTAACGGGTATCCGAGACGAACCATTCTCCGCACTGTTGTATTGCAAAATCGATGGTCCGCTCCGGACAGAGATCCACACAGACCCCGCAGCCCTCACAGGCCAGCGAATCAACAATAAAGTCCCCTGAAATCGCCTGAAACTGGCAAAGCTCGAGGCAGGTACCACATTCGACACAGTCCTGATTTCGTATCCGGGCAACAGAGCCGCCCATAAAGGGACTGCGTTTTTGCACAACAGGCTCGAGAAGAAGATGCAGATCTGCGGCATCTACATCGGCATCACAGAGAATACTGCTTTCGGCCAGAGCGGCGAAAGATGCCGTAATGCTCGTTTTGCCGGTTCCACCCTTACCGCTGACAATGACCAATTCTCTGTTCATCAGGACTCCTTTTCCGCCACAGCATATTTTTCTATTTCCGCGTACAGGGCCCTGAAACGATCAGCCCACTCGGGGAAGAGCTCAACAAAGGCAACACCCTTTGAGTAGGCCTCGGCAATCTGCCGATCAAAGGGGATCTCCATAAGTATCGGGATACCTTCCTCGGCCGCATAGTTACTGACACCCTCGTCACCCAGATTTGCCCGATTGATGACCAGCCCGCAGGGAATACCAAGTATCTTGACCGCCTCCGCGGCAAGTTTGAGATCATGCAGACCAAAGGGTGTGGGCTCTGTTACCAGCAACACAAAATCTGTATCCTTCATCGCGACAATAACAGGGCATGAGGTTCCTGGAGGGGCATCGATTATTGTAATATCGCACTCTTTTTCACGGCTGCGTACCTCCTTGATAAGCGGCGGAGACATCGCCTCACCGATTCGCATTCGGCCGGCGGAAAAGCGAATAGAACCGCAGCTGCCCTTCTCCACTTCCCCGATCTCACACTCGGCGGCAACGATAGCCCCTTCAGGACAGACCTGCAGACAGCCCTTACAGCCATGACAGAGTTCGGGAAAGACCAAAAGGGATGAACCGGCCACGGCAAGGGCGGAGAACCGGCAAATATCAACACATTTGCGACACAGGGTACAGGCCTGCCTGTCCACCTCTGGAACAAAGACTGCCACCCGCTGTCTGTCCTCGATCTCCGGCTGTAAAAACAGATGCGCGTTTGGCTCTTCCACGTCACAGTCCAGCAGCCCCACTTCTTTCCCGAGGGAGAGGGCCAGATTGGTTGCCACGGTGGTTTTTCCGGTTCCGCCTTTGCCGCTGGCAATACTAATGATCATCGTCGTTCTCACTCCCGTCAGCCAAAAGTCCCGTAATCATCGAATAGAGGTCTGCCATCCTCCTGGCCTCTTCAGGGGCCGGATTCTCGCTGACCTGCATAAAGATCCCATAGCCCTCGGTTGCCTCATGGAAATCTTCTTTGGACAGGGAACTCATCAACGCACAATTGATAAAAGGATGCCGGCTCATCAATTCCTTGGCAAAGTCAAGACCTGTGCTACCCGCGAGCTTTGCCCCCACGACCACCACATCAACGTCTCCCCTTTCAACAATGGTAAAGGCCTCGGAAGGATCAGCCGCGACACCGGCCGAACAGTCCCAATCCGTCGGCAACCCTTGACGAAAGGCCGTAAAATCTTCGGCTGCCGCGGTCACAAACAATATTTTTGTCATCTCCTGCTCCACATCATCACAATCATTTTCACAGCAAGGTGAAAAACCTGCCCCTCTTCGGTTATCCGGCACATCAACAGCGACCACGCTACCGGAGAAAGGTCTTTTCTCCGCCTGCCAAAAACTTGTAGCGCCCGCGGCAGCAGCGGCCGTTACGACAGCCCGGCATGATAAATCGGCTGAGCTCCCTGCCGTCGAGACAACTGGCAAGAATCTCCTCAACCTCCCCGGTAATAAAGGGGATAACCTCAACACCAGCCGTCTCGAACCTGTCAACCACCGGTTCGCATATGGCGCCACAGATAAGACGCTGGACCTCCGCTCTCCTGAGAAGCGCCAACAGATCGGTACAGCCACCAGGCCGAAAAGCCTTCAATTCGCGGTGTCTGATCCTTGCATCGGAAAGCTCCGCTATCAGCAGGGTGCTCGCCGCATCAAAGACCGGAGAAATACGCTCTCCCCACACCGTTATTGCAATTTTCATACGCACCCCCTCTCCCTGACACCGAAAGCAAAGAATGTGCCAAACAGAGAGAAAAGCATAATGACCTGTTATACAAAGAAAAGAAGAGAAAAAACGAGGAAACAGCAGAGGGACAGGGTTGCAAAAATGCAACCCAAAAGGGCCCTAGAGTCGCACATACGACCCTGGGTGAGAGAGAAAAAGAACAAGCCAGGCGATCAATGACCGCCTATTCTATTGGCGATCGACTTCTGCCGTCGATATCGGGCAGCGAGATCTGATATTTTTTGATCTTCCGAAACAGCGTACTCTTATGGATACCCAGTTCCTTTGCGGCCTGAAGACGGTTGTAGTTACAGCGCCGCAAGGTCTCGATTATCAGATCGGCCTCGGCCATTTGCATATTTTGCCTGTGTCCCCGCGGCAAAGAGCCAGCCCTGGCCTCCAGCTCCTGCAGAGAGGCGGGGAGATGCTCATTTTCGATCTCTTCCCCCTGACAAAGCACAAAACCATGCTCAATGATATTTTCCAGCTCACGGATATTGCCGGGAAAGGTATGAGACATCAGCGTGGCCAGGGCCTTACCGGACAAGCCTTTGATTGAACGCTCCCTGAGACGATTCAATTTGCCAATAAAATGCCCGACAAGAAGGGGAATATCCTCTGTCCTCTCACGGAGAGGAGGAAGTTCGAGACAAAGAACATTGATCCGATAAAAGAGATCCCGTCGAAAAGTGCCCTCTTCTACCAGCCGGGCAAGATCCCGATTGGTGGCGGCAATAATCCTCGCCTCGGTCTTTTCCGGTTTCAACCCTCCAACGGGGACAAACTCTCGGGCCTCAAGAACCCGCAGCAGCCGCACCTGAAAGGCCGGAGAGATATCGCCAATCTCATCAAGAAAGATGGTGCCCTTGCCCGCAGCCTGGAACAGGCCCGGTTTATCCCTGTCGGCACCGGTAAAGGCTCCGGCCTTGTAGCCAAAAAGCTCAGACTCGAGCAGCGTATCGGGTAAGGCCCCGCAGTTGATGGCGATAAAAGGGCCGTCCTTTCTCGCCGAATTGGCATGCAAGGCCGATGCCAGCAGCTCCTTGCCGGTGCCGGTCTCCCCCTCAATGAGTACGGTGCTGTCGCACTCGGCGACCTGGGGCAGAAGAGCGAAAATCTTCTGCATGGCCTCGCTGCGACTGACCATATCACCCATAACGTAACGGGAATCGATGGTACGGCGCAGCTCCTCGACCAGAGAGCGGTCGCGAAATGTCTCTACACCACCCAGCACCTCGCCTTCTTCATTGCGCAAGAGAGCGGTTGAAACGCCGATGGGGACCCGGCGCTGCTTGTTGTCTATGATATAGGTGGAGGTCGAGCTGAAGGATTTTTTTTCCTGCATGGTTTTGCGCAAGGCGCAGCCCCCTTCGCACATATTGGAACGAAAGACCTCCCAGCAATAGCGCCCTATCGCCTCTTTCTTCGGAGTACCGGTGATCTCTTCAGCCGCCCGGTTGAAACTCATGATCCGCCAGTTATGATCAACGGTGAAGACACCATCGGAGATTGAGTCGAGAATAATGTCGTTGGCCGCTTCGGGGAATACCTCTTTTTTGCTCATCGTCTCTCTCTACACCCGTTTTACAGGCCGCTGGTGCCAGTACAAAAATCATACATCATCGCAAATCTCTAAAAACCGAACACGACGATGACGCATAGCATGCAAACGCATCGCCATCGGCGCATCCTCAATACAGAGGCTCAGATCCCCTGCATCCAGCAAATCAGGATTTTTCGCAACCAGCAGATCAGACGAAAGATCCCGATCATCCCCGAACAGGCTGCCTACGAAGAACTCTGCCCCTTCTTCTGCTGGGCTGCATAGGCGGTGGCTGCGCACTCATTTTTTCCCAGATCAAGCACTTCGGCACGATCGCTGTCGACCTGCTCCAGATTGGCGTTAATACGCCGGATCGTTGCGTATTCATCGGGCTGTTTGCGCATATTGCCCTTGATAAAGGTGAGAAAATCCTCCTTGTTGTCAATAGCGTAAATGGCCTTATTAAAAGACTTTGTCTGGCCAAGGCTTGCGCAGAAATGCAGCTGTTCGTTGGCCTCTTCCCAGCCCATATAATGCCCCGGCAGGACAAGCAGGTCTTCAGGATAGTTCTGTATCTTCTTTAAGGTCTCAAAAAGGGTATCAGACCAGGCATCAACCTCGCCGCCGAGGTCAGGACGGCCGACCGACTGGATAAAGATCGTATCCCCGCTCAGCAGATATTTGTCATCAACCAGAAACGAGGTGGATCCGGGGGTATGCCCCGGTGTAAAAAGGCAGCGTACCTTTGGCCCACCGGTTGAGAAGCTATAGTCTTTTGCGTCTTCAAGCGGCGTGTAGTCAATCTTTGCACCGGCAAAATCCGCTTCGTTGGCCATAAAGGCCGCACCGGTCTTTTCACAGAGGAGACGACTGCCAGCGATATAATCGGCCTGCAGATGGGTCTCAAACGAACGTACAATGCGGCAATGGTTTTCTTTTGCAAAATCGATATACGCATCGACGTTACGGCTTGGGTCAAAGACCATCAGCTCGTCGTTGAACAGAAGGGCGTAAGAGCAGGAGGCCTTACCCGGGCGAATAAACTGGTACAGGGAATAGTCATCACCGGGGTTGAGCAGCCGGGGTACCAGAAGATTGCCCCAGGTCTTGATCCCACCCTGCAGATATCCAAGATCCGGAAACTGATGCTTCTCGAGTATCTCGGCAACATATTTTGCCGATCCTTCCTTGGCGCAAACGATTCTCACCGGCTTATCGCGGCTTACCCTGGCCACGCATTGCTCCTCGATCTCCATAAAATCAAAATACGAGATGTTCAGCTCGGTAAAAGGATAGGGAGATTCGACCTTAAAGCGGCTAAAGTCGACCTTGTTGCGAACATCGAGAAGAATGAAGTCCTCTTTTTCCGTCAGCCAGGTAAACAGATCCAGGGCTGTGTACGTAGATATTGCCATTTTCCCTCCACTGTGTGTTGTCTTGAACGTTTGCAGATACAAAAAAATTCTCTCTCCATACAGATCTGTACTATATAATTAAGCTATATTGTGATATTATCAAGAGATTTACAGAAAAATGAAACCCGAAAATCAACAGACCTGACCCAGAAAAAAATGCGTATCGTTTTTTTGAACATATCAACACCCCTCTTGAGGGTGGCTCTCTGTGCTGTCCTCTTGCTGCAGTACGGCTGCGCACAACGGGGCCGGCAGGTTATCATGGAAACCACCGCCTACTGCAACTGTGCATCCTGCTGCAGTTGGGAAAGGGGAAGCTGGAGGTATTTTAAACTCGACTTCTGGAATAAGTATATCAGCACCGGCCCAGCCAGAGGGCGTCCCTACAGCGGACGCACGGCAAGCGGCACATACCCGAGAGAACCAAGCCCCGGTCTTTTCTCAACAGACTCCCTGTACCGACCCTGGATGATCGTGCCCCGGATTATTTTTCTGCCCTGGTGCCTGATTCCCCATGATGGAACTATCGCGGCAGACACCAAATTCTACCCGTTTGGGACCAGGATGTACGTCCCGGGATACGGCTGGGGAAGGGTCGAAGACCGCGGCAGGGCGATAAAAGGGGCGCACCGCATCGACCTCTATTTCAACTTCCACAGCGAGGCCCTGCAATGGGGAAGAAGAAAGCGCAGGGTAACCGTTGTGCCGCCGGGGTAAACCGGATGTCCAGTAGTTTTTTACTGTATGTACAAGCCCAAAATACACGCAGAAGCCTGGATGCAGCTTCTATACGGTAACTTTGAGAGAATGGAGAGCTTATCAGGGAAGGTGTTGAGACCGGATGAATGGATGTTACAGTTGATGTTTATCGGCTTTATTTGTCATATTTTTCCCTGTCGTAGATATACGTGGTTTTTGTAAAAAATCGTACGGTTTCTCAAATTGATCACTGTCTTTAAAAAATTTATACAGGCCACTTTCCTTTTCATAATGAGCACCCCAATCCCGTAGCGTCAACAATATTGGAAATAGTGAGGAGCCAAGTTCAGTTAGTGAATATTCAACTTTAGGTGGCACCTGTCTATATACCTTTCTTTTCACCATACCATCTTTTTCAAGCTCACGTAATTGTTGAATTAACATTTTTTCGGAGACGTCGGGCATCTTTTTTTTAAACTCTCCAAAGCGCAAAGTTGAAAAATTTCCTAAATTATACAAAATATTGCTTTTCCACTTGCCTCCAATCACTTGAAGAGCAAGCTCAAAATAGCAAAAGTATTTTTCCCCTTAAAGAAATTGTAAATTCCCGAAAATCACAAAACTTACCTTTTCGTACGTACCAAACAAAAAAGTAAGCACTTGTTATTTTGCAAGTATTTGAATACTCTTTACACCAATTAATATGCTTGGTCAACTTGTCAATACAGTAATCTGTGCGACTGCCTATTATGGCACTACCTGAATAAATACAATACCATATAAAGGTTTTTCTACTATTTACTAAAGGGGAAAAAAATGAAAAACGTATTTTTTTTAACACTCTTAACAATTCTCACTTGCCGGACCGTTTTTGGGCAGGAAACTTTCCAGATAAACTCAAAATACCTGGCTAAAAAAACACCTTTTATTATTCAAAAACCGGACAACTATCAATCTTCAAAAAAATATCCGTTGGTCTTTATGCTTCACGGGTACAGCCAGAATTACGAGCAGTGGAGTAAAACAACAGATTTAAAGAAATTGGCAAACAATTATCAAATGATTCTGGCTTGTCCTGAAGGTTTTGTCAGTTTTTACATAAACAGCCCAAATTTAAAAAATTCACAATACGAGGATTTCTTCTTTCAAGAACTTATGCCTGAGATCAAAAAAAATTTTAGCATAGATTCTAATAACATTTTTATCACTGGATTAAGTATGGGGGGCTATGGAGCTTTACACCTGTTTGTCAAAAATTCAGATTTCTTCAACACCGCAGCTTCAACAAGCGGTGGGCTTGAATTCGACTATGAAAATTTGAAGAAAAACAGTCTGATATTTTTTGGAAATGAGCGGTTAACCAATGACTTAAATGAGATCTTAGGAGATCACAACCAAAACGACTGGAATCAATGTAATATCTCAACATTACTCGAACAACATACAGATTTTAATAAGGGCTTTTTACTTGATTGTGGTTTACAAGACCCGTTACTTGTCAATACCTTAAAGGTAAAAGAATTGGCATTGGCTAAAAAGTTGCCAATAACGTTTATAACTCAACCTGGCGAACATAATAAAGAATATTGGAGAAAGTCAATTGAGTATCATTTCATATACTTCAAACAGCATTTGAAATAAAAAAACAATCAATGCATCCAATAAAGGAGTGATTATGTCCATTTTAGCCACGGCAAAACAACGCTATGCAACTAAAGCCTTTGCCTCGGATCGTAAAATCAGTAATGCGAACATGCAAACGCTAAAAGCAGTTTTTCAATTAAGTCCATCAAGTATTAATATTCAATCCTGGCACGTATTAATCACCGATAAAGAGGCGGGAAAAAGACAAATTGCCCAAGCCACACAGGGTGATTGTATCATTAATGAACAGAAGATTCTGGACGCCTCGCATGTGATGGTACTGTGTACCTATGAAAATATTGACCAAAAGCATTTGGATAGGGTATTGGCAAAAGAGCAGGCTGATGGGCGTCTGGCAATGAAACAGCTTTCAATACAATCAAAGAGTTGTATAGCGGATATTTAGCAGGAATCGGCGCTGAACCAGAGTTTCTTAACGTGTGGGCAGCAAATCAGGTGTATATCGCTTTGGGTGGTCTCCTCTTAGCCGCTGCTGATATGGGTATTGATACTTTGACAATGGAAGGCTATAATGCTGAAATTCTCACTGAGGTTTTGAAATTGAAAGAAAAAGGACTAGTGCCTGTAGTATTGGTCGCATTAGGTTATCATACTGATGACGACTATAATGCCCAGTTACCAAAATCACGCTTTGAATTAGAAAATATTTTTACGTATTTTTAGAGAAGTAAAGCAATTTCCTCCAATATTTTGGGATCCAAACGACATTATACCTGTATTTCCACCTTGAGTGACGTGAACTCCTGATCCGTTCATCAAAGCCTCCTTTATCTGACATTGGGCAGTTCACGACAATGGAGTCTTCTTCTTTTCCGGAACTGTCAAAATTTGACGGTCGCCCGGCAAAGCCCAAGGTTTACTAAAAAAATTATTTTTCCCAAGGATTATATAAAGAGACCCCACTTATTTTCATATCTGAGATATTTCTGGTGACAACAATGAGGTTATGATGACTACCTGTTGCAGCAATTTGGCCATCAATAATCGGCATTGGTTTTCCTGCCAACTCTGATTGTGCCTGCATTGTACCCCATACGGCGGCAGTGGCGGCATCAAAAGAAAGGATACGATTATGAAACCGTTCTTCAAGATCATCAGTAAGCCATAAATATAGTGTTGATTTTTGAACACTATCAGGCAGTTTTTCAATACCTTTGTAAATTTCACCTATAGTTAATGCACTGATAAATAAGTTATTTTCGTCAACACTTGAAATCCATTTTACTACACATGGCGTTGGTTTTTTCTTCGAAAGTTCCGAAATAACACAGGTATCTAAAAGGAATCTCATAGAATAATTTCTCTTGGTTTTTCTTTGCTACGCTCAAAAGATATATCTTCTTGAGCAAGAGGTGATTCTTGGAAAAATTGCACTATATTTTTTTTAGGTTTAGTAAGTTTATTATACTCTTCAGCAGATATCACAACTACAGCAACCTGACCATGTTTTGTCACAACTTGAGGACCAATTTGTTGGGCTTGGTTTACTAAACTACTGAACTTATTTTTTGCCTCTTGTAATTGCCAGTGATTTTCTATCATAGATGTACCTCCCCCTATTGTTCTTTCTAGACAGTCTAGACTGTATTGATGCTGCCCGTGCTTGTCAAGATGTTTTTAATGCCATATGAGCACGTAAATATAATATCTTGGAGAAATTGAAAAAGCTCAAGGGTGTTAAAAGTCTAACAGAGCAATACAGAGTCAGCCTGGATTTCTCATCGGCAAGGTTTTTCGGAAGGCAAGGTACAAACCGTTTGGTTTTCGTTTACTACACGGAATACCTTGCAGAGAAAGGCAGACAACGGAGAGATTTTACCACTCTGCAGAGCTGGAACTCCTGCTATTTACCGAGGCAAAAACGCTCAAAGACCAGGTCGAGGACATCGTCGGGGGTTGTTTCGCCGACAATATCGCCCAGGGCATTGAGACAATCCTGCAGATCAACGGCAAGAAGATCGTTGCTTACACCAAACCGCAGAGTCGTCACAATCTGTCGGGCGGCCGCCACAGCCCGTTGCAGCGCATCCTGGTGGCGAAGGTTCGGCGCACAGCCCTCTTCCTCCCACTGGCTTTGGCCGGAAAATATCTCCCGGACGATGGCCGATTTCAAATCATCAATTCCATATTGCTGCCGCGCTGATACCTGAACCTTATCGATAATATCGGCCTCGATACAGAGGTCAGACACACATTGTCCTGCGTCGCAGAGATCGACCTTATTAAAGACCAGAATTACCGGTTTATCGGCAACATCGGCAAAAAGCAGCCTGTCCTCTTCTGTTATTGGCATCGAGGCATCCACCAGAAAAAGCACAAGATCGGCCAGGTTGATCAGATCCTTTGCCTTCTGTATGCCCAGCTCTTCGAGTGTGTCGGCCCCCAGACGGATCCCCGCTGTATCGAAGAGACGCACCGGAACACCTTCGATGTCGAGCACCTCTTCAATATAGTCCCTGGTTGTCCCCGGAATTGAAGCCACAAGGGCCCTGTCTTCTTGAAGAAGGGCATTTAACAGACTGGATTTCCCGACATTGGGCCTGCCGGCGATGACCAGCGAGATGCCTTCCCGAAACAAACGGGCCTGGGAGACATTGGCCAGCAGCTTCTCCAGAGGCTGTATAACCTGCGATTCGACCTGAGCTGCCAGGGACTGGGTGTTGACGATATCAACATCTTCATCGGGAAAATCGATGGCAACCTCGACAACTGCACGCATCGAGACAAGGCTTTGCCGGACGGTGTCGAGCCGCTGATACAGAGAGCCGGAGAGCTGTGCCTGTGCCAGATCTATGCCTTTTCTGGTCTTCGCAGAAAGGATGTCGATGACCGCCTCTGCCTGGGTGAGATCGATACGACCGTTGAGAAAGGCCCGCTTGGTAAACTCTCCGGGCGCAGCCAGACGCACCCCTTCCTGTGAAACCATAAGCTCCAGAATATCCTGCAGTATGCGGGAACTGCCATGGCAGTGGATCTCCGCCACATCTTCCCGGGTATAGGACTGCGGAGCCCGCATAATGACCGCCATCACCTCATCGAGGATCTTGCCGTCGCGCGGGTGATGGATATGGCCGTAGTAGAGACGATGACTCAGAAACGAACAGGACGCTGACTTTGGCCGAAAAAGGGTTTTTAACACAGAAAAGGCTCTGGCACCGCTGATTCGGATTATACCAATGCCACCGGCCCCGGAAGGCGTAGCAATTGCGGCTATGGTATCTTCTGGATCTGCGCTCTGCATAGGTCTATATCATACCAGCATGAACGGGGCAGACAGCCTGTCAGCCACGGCAAAAAAAAACCAGAACTCGGGGACACTGGCCTCCGCACCGGGTTTTAGAGAGCAAACGGCTTCACGTGCTATGACTCATCAGCCGAGCGAGAGGGTTTTTGGCCTTCGGCGTTCTGATTCGTTGTGCCCTGAGAGCGTTTTTTTCTCGGGCGCCGTCCTTTGCCCGGCTTATAGATGAGGATTTTTTTATAGTGGCCATCACCTATGGAGCGGCTGCGCACCCCATCGACCTCCTCCAGAGCCAGGTGAACCTCCCTTCTCTCTGCCGGATTTAAGCCCTGTAAAGACAAGGTCTTGCCATCCTTGTTTACCAGTGCGGCAAGGGCCATGGCCCGGGCCCTCAGCTCTTCGAGACGCCTCTGCCTGAAATCGCCGACATCAAGAAAGAAGCGGATCTGTTCGGGGGTCTTACGGGCAACAATCTTGCGCATCAGATACTGCAGACTGTCCAGCACCTTGCCATCCGGCCCTGTCAAGTCTTCTTCAAATTCACCACGCAGGGTACAGAAGACCGAAAGCCCCCTGCAGTCGAGCTCAAGATCTGCTGGAAAGCCCATAAGTTCAACAATCTGTAACAGCTCATTCCTGATGCGCTCCAGGCTCTGAGAACTTACAGCTGGCTCTGTGGCCTCTTCTTCCTTGTGCCGGCGCCCGGCATCATCTGCCGCCTGCACTGTGGGGCGGGCGTCAATCTCTTTGGCGTCAGAATCACCGCTCCCGCCCGCTGGTGTATCAGCTGCTGAAGCATCCTGCAACGGGACAACATCGTCCGTTGTTTCAGGGACTGCAGTTTCTTCTTCCGCAGCCTCCCGCAGAGAGGCCCTGATATGGGCCTTTTTACGAATCAGGCCAAAAATACCACTTGATCCAGCCTCTACGACCTCGATGTCAAGCTGCTCCTGACCGGCAACAGCAAAACCATCACAGGCCTTTGTAATGGCATCTTTTATATCTTTTGCGTAAAAATCCTTTTTCTTTGAAGGCATCGCATTACCTATTCAGTAGAGGTCCATCGATGGCAGCCTCCGGGAAAGCCTGCCGGCCATCAGGACTCGGCTGTCGCGGGTGTTTTTCTCTCCCTGTTAATCATCACCTGCTGCAGGATAGAGAGCAGATTGTTGACAAACCAGTATAAAACCAGTCCTGACGCGAAGTTAATAAACATAAAGGTGAAGATAATCGGCAGAAACATCATGATCTTTGCCTGCGTTGGATCTGCGGTGGTCGGTGTCAATTTCTGCTGAAGAAACATCGAGGCCCCCATCAGCAGCGTCAGCACAGGCAGACCACCGAGGTAGGGAATGTCAAAACCGAGATAGAGTCGATCGGGTGCCGATAAATCTGTGATCCAGAGCATAAAGGGGGCATGGCGCAACTCAATAGACAGGAGCAAAACCTTGTATAAGGCAAAAAATACCGGAATCTGTAGTACCATCGGCAGGCAGCCACCCAGAGGATTTACCTTGTAGGTTTTATAGAGGTTCATCACCTCCTGATTCATCCTTGTGGGATCGTCCTTGTACTTTTCCTTGATCTTCACCATTTTGGGCTGCAGTTTCTGCATATTTTTCATCGATTTCATGCCCTTTTGTGAAATCGGCCAAAACAGTGCCTTGATAAGAACGGTAACGAGGATAATGGCAATACCGTAGTTACGGCAGAAGCTGTAAAACAGGTTCAGCAGCCAGAGAACCGGCTTGGCGATAACATCAAACCAGCCAAAGTTGACAGAACGGTCAAGATTGTAGCCTATCTCCTTGAGCATCTTCAGCTTCTTGGGGCCAAAAAACAGGTGATAATCGTAACTCTTTTCAGCGCCGCTCTCAAGGGTATCCAGAGAACCGGCAAGGCTCCCGTACGCGATATCGGCAGACCCCTGGGCGGTAAAGCTCTTGCCGTCATCTCCCCCGGCTGGAATGATCGCACAGAGAAAATAGTTGCTCCCGTACCCGGCCCAGTCCACCGCTCCCTGCAGATCCAGACGGCCTCCCTCTTCATCCTCAAGATCAATCTCGTTGAGCTCACCATTGACATAGGCAGAGGGGCCGACAAAAAGGAAACGGCCTGCCGGGCTTTTGTTGACCGCAAATCGTCTGTTGACAAGCCCCAGTTCCGGAACACCCTGCAGCAGGGTACCTGAGGTATTAAAGACCTTGACCTGCAGGTCAACAAGATAACTTGTGTTATCGAAGCTGTAGGTACGGACAACGGTCAAACCGTTGTCGGTCTGGGCGGTCAGAACAAGCTGCTCTTTCTCTTTGCCCGCACCAAGATTGATACGCTGACGGTCACTCTCGTAGAGGAGCTGGCCCTTGACAAGGGTTCCCCAGGTAAAGCGAAGCGGAAAACCATCCTTTGCATCGGTCTGGATCAATTGCATATCCGGGGATTCTGCCTCGTGGGTCTGTTTATAATCTTTCAGGATAAAGCTGGTAAGCGTACCACCGTCTTCGGAGAGTGTCGCCCTGTAGAGGTCGGTTTCAATCTGTATCTGTCTGGGCTCTCTTGAATAGTGAACCGTCTCCTGCTGTTTCTGGATAACAGGCGGAGCAACCGCTTCCTGAGCAGGGGCTTTTTCCGGGGGCGATGAGGGGGGTGTCGAGGTCTGTGTCGCCAGGTCTCTTTCAGTCGATGAATCCGCCGGCGGCTGCTCGAAACCGACGAAAAGATATTGATAACCGATAAGGATTGCCAGCGAAATGAGTATTGCCAAAAAGGCCCTGGAAGAGTCCATGGATTGTCCGTTAATTTATGAAACGAGAGAGAGATTAGAAAAAGTTAACATATTACAACAGTGGATCGTAGCCACCTCTGGAAAAAGGATGGCAACGCAACAAACGTCCGATACCTTTACAGCCACCACGAATGACCCCATATTTTTCGATCGCCTCGGCCATATACACCGAGCAGGTGGGAACAAAACGACATGATTTGGGCAAAAGAGGTGAAATCAAGTACTTGTAGGTCCTGAGGAAGGCGACAGCCGCCTTTGCTGGGAATCTGTAAATCTTCATCACCTACATCAAAGCCAAACATAAAATGTATGCATAACTGTTCGTAGAGTTCAAACGGAGTTCTTATACGCCGAAGAGCAGCTGCCTGTATTTTATCAGGATTTCAGGATCAATAGAGAAAAAAGGTAACGACAAAAGCCTATTACGTTCCGCGGCAGGCCAACAGGCGCTTCACCGAGGTTGTGACAGCATCGGGATCAGTACAGGCAAAATCCGGATAGATCACGCAGACTATATCACAGCCCTGGGGATAAGAGCTGCGTCCGATTCTGAAAGACTCGCGTACGATCCGTTTGATACGGTTTCTGCGCACTGCGCCTCGTATCTTTCGGTGTACACTGATCCCCAGGCGGCTCTCCGCCTGCCCGTTTTCGATAACAACAAGGGTATAGCCCTCTCCCCGCAAACGCCTTCCCCGGCCGAATACAGCATCATACTGCCACCCCTTGCGCAGCAAGGATGCTTTCCGCAATCGCAGGCCAGCCAACTCAGGCCGAGAGTCGTTTACGGCCCTTTGCCCTGCGGGCGCGGATAATCGCTCGCCCGGAACGGGTCCTCATTCTCTCACGAAAGCCGTGGGTTCGTGCCCGTTTGAGCCTGCTGGGCTGAAAAGTTCGTTTACTCATTACAGATCCTCATTTGCTTCAACCATGAACTCCCATTCACGATCTTCTGTTATTCTGTTAAGGTGAAAGGGGTGCAAAGATCTTTCCCCAAAAGACGCCCATCGGGGCCATGGCAAGTCTGCCTTGTGTCCCACCCAAAACAAATTACAAGAGAGGCATATTAACCATATTCACCCGTTTCTGTCAAACATTTTTAGAGTTTGTCCGCGCTGCAATCTTGCGAAAGCCCAATGGCTGTGCTATCTTGCCGGGGTTGTTTCAAACACTATCGAATAACCGACACGACATAAAAAATATGAAGAATGCTCAGATAAAGACGTACAACGATATCGACTGGACGCTTTTGCGCGATAACGCGATGCAGCAAAAGGCGCGAAGAACGAAAGGCCCCGAAGATTGGGACAAGAGAGCCGATTCTTTTAGCAAACGCACAAGAAACACTGACTACATCGATCTCTTTCTCGCCGAATTGCCGCTGCACCCCTCCTCTACAGTGCTCGATATAGGCTCAGGGCCGGGTACCCTTTCGCTGCCCATAGCCAAAAAGGTTCGCCAGGTGACTGCCGTTGATTTCTCGGCGGAGATGCTGAAGATCCTCGACCAACGGGCAGAAGATGAGGGATGCCCCAACATCGCCACGATCCATTGCGCCTGGGAAGACGACTGGAAACAATCGGCTCTCGTCCCGCACGACATCGCCATTGCCTCAAGGTCCATCGGTGTCAAGGATCTCAAACAGGCCATACTCAAGATAAACGCCTTTGCAAAACAGGCTGTTTTTATCAGCGATCGAATAAACCCGACACCGTTTGAGGCCGAGGCCTACCAGGCCATAGGCAGACCGTTTACCACCGGCCCAGACTATATCTATACCCTTAATCTCCTCTACAGCCTTGGTATCCATGCAAACGTCAAGGTTCTGCGGTCACAGCCAACCGCTGTCTACAAGGATATCGAGGCGGCCCTTGCATCGTATGACTGGATGTTTGACGACCTCAGCGAGGAAGAGAGGCAAAAGCTTACCGCCTACATTGAGAGTAATATACAGGAGCAGACAGAAGATCGTATCGTGGTCAGGAGAAGAAGTCCGATACAATGGGCCCTGCTATGGTGGAAAAAATCCGAATATGACTCGGGCAGGAAAGAGTAAATATGATATACAGCCCCAGTCCGCTAATGCGCCGAAGAAGAGCAAAAGACCGTTTATGAACCAGGAGACATACGATATTGCCGTCGTTGGAGCAGGCCATGCCGGTTGTGAAGCGGCCTTGGCTGCGGCAAGGCTCGGCTACAGGACGCTGCTTGCCGTCATCAACGTTGATACCATCGCCGCGATGTCCTGCAATCCTGCTATTGGCGGTCTTGCCAAGGGACATCTGGTTCGGGAGATCGACGCCCTGGGCGGAGAAATGGCCAAAAATATCGACGCCACCTCAATCCAGTTTCGCCGGTTAAATACCAGCAAGGGCCCGGCAGTGCGTTCTTCGAGGGCCCAGGCGGATCGTCTTTTGTACCGTCTGCGTATGAAATCGGTTATCGAAAAACAGGCCAACCTGGTCGTCAAACAGACAGTCGTCACCGGATTTACTGTCGAAAAAGACAGGATAACCGGCATTCTGACCTCGATCGGCGAACAGATCAGGGTAGAGGCGGTGATTGTCGCCACAGGAACCTTTCTCGACGGCCGTGTACATATTGGAATGAAGAACTTTTCCGCGGGCAGAATTGGCTGTGCAGCCTCGAAAACACTGGCCCGCTGGTTTAAGGAGCAGCACTTTGAAATGGGCCGGATGAAAACAGGCACCGTACCAAGGCTGGACGCAAACACAATAGACTACACCGAGCTTGAAGAGCAGCTCAGTGACTCGCCGCCGGCGCATTTTTCCTTCTCCTCACAGCGAAACTACACCCTGCCCCAGCTGCCCTGTTATATTACCTACACCAACGAAACGACCCATGCCATCATTCGTGAGGACATCGGCAAGTCACCTCTGTTTGCCGGAATAATACAGGGTGTCGGGGCCCGCTACTGCCCGTCGATTGAAGACAAGGTGATGCGCTTTCCAGAAAAGGAGAGGCACCAGATTTTTCTCGAACCCGAGGGGCTGGACACGGTCGAGGTCTACCCCAACGGCATCTCGACAAGCCTTCCCCTCAAGACACAGCAGAAGATGGTCAATTCGATCAAGGGATTGGAAAAGGCCAGGATCATACGGCCCGGCTACGCCATCGAATACGACTATATAGATCCCCTTGGCCTCAAGCCCTCGCTGGAAAGCAAAAGGCTGCAGGGACTGTTTCTTGCCGGACAGATCAACGGCACCTCCGGCTACGAGGAGGCCGCCGCCCAGGGGCTTATGGCCGGAATAAACGCGACACGCTATATCGCTCGAGAAGAGCCGCTGGTGCTCGACAGATCGCAGGCATATATCGGTGTGCTGATTGATGATCTGATAACCTGCGGTACGCTGGAACCGTACCGCCTCTTTACCTCACGGGCCGAATACCGGCTGCTTCTGCGTGAAGACAACGCCGATGCGCGCCTGGCCGATATCGGCCACGCTATTGGCCTGATAAGCAACAACAGACACAGGATCTTTACGGACAAGAAAATGGCCATCGAGGACGGTGTACGCGAACTTGGCTCTATTGAGATCAAACCGACAGAGCAGGTCAACACCGCCCTTGCCACCCTCAACTCCGCCGCTCTGAAACAAAAATCGAGTCTTGCCGAGATCCTGCGCCGTCCGGAAATCACTATCGAAAACCTCTCAAAAATACCCCTGCAGGAGAGAGAACAGCAATTTGTCAACGATCTGCGGCATCAGCCCTTTTGCAGCGAGATAGAACTGCAGATCAAATTCGAGGGCTATATCACCAGACAGCACGAACAGGTTGCGCGTTTCAAAAAGCTCGAATCCGTGGCCCTTCCCGAAGACCTCGACTATCGAAGTCTGTCCGGGCTTTCCAATGAGGTGGTTGAGAAACTGACAAAGATCCAGCCGCGCTCACTCGGCCAGGCCTCAAGGATCTCAGGGATAACACCCGCTGCAATCTCGGTGCTCCAGATACATCTGCGCAGAGGGCACAAGGGGACCAGGGGGAAAAAGAGTTCCACTGCGGTTCAGGAGGAATAAGCGATTGCTCGAGGGCTGTTTTTGCCACCCCTCCCCGACAGAGGACAAATCACGATCTCCTTTCTCGGGACAACCTGCAACCAACGCCTGTAAAAAATCTGCTCACTGACGACATCACAGGAAACGACTATGCTGCGCTACCCGGATATTGACCCTGTTCTTTTCAGTATCGGCCCCCTGCAACTCCACTGGTATGGGCTGATGTACGTCCTCGGTTTTATCGCAACCTACCTCCTGGTACAAAAACAGATCAGGGAGTTCGCCTACACCGCCCTGGAAAAACATTTTGAGGGACTGAACACCGTTCTGATCCTCTGCGTTATCGTCGGCGGCAGGCTCGGCTATGTCCTCTTCTACAGCCCTGCATATTTCCTCGACCATCCACTGGAAATATTTGCCACCTGGAATGGAGGGATGTCCTTCCACGGGGCCTGCTTCACCCTCTTTCTCGGCGGGCTGTTGTACTGCAGAAAAAGACTGAATTTCTGGAAAGTCGCCGATATCTATACGGCGACCTTTCCGATCGGGCTTTTTTTGGGGCGTATCGGCAATTTTATCAACGGCGAGCTCTACGGCAGGACGACAACGGCGGCGATCGGCATGGTCTTTCCGGCAGGAGGCCCCTCGCCAAGACATCCCTCACAGCTCTACGAGGCCCTCTTTGAAGGACTTATCCTCTTTCTTCTCCTCTGGAGTCTTCGCAAAAGGCCATGGACAGGCAGCTGGCCCCACGGCTCTATTTTCTGCATCTTCCTGCTATGCTACGGTTTTTTCCGTATACTCATTGAAAACTTTCGCGAACCGGACCCCCAGCTTGGCTTTCTCTTCTCTTTTATTACCATGGGACAGGTTCTCAGCGGGCTTATGGTCCTCTGCGGCCTGGGCGTATTGGCTTATCTCAACACCAGAAAAACGTGACCAAAAAAGAATCTCACCAATATTGCGAAATATTCTGCAAAAAACTGCGGCAAAGATGACCGAACCATCGATTTTTCTTGACATTATTAGAAAATAAGCGTTGATTAGCCCCACAATATCTGAATGTTCATTCATTTTCTTCGACAGGACCGCAGGGCCTTGATGCGGGATTTCCAAGGAAATCCGTAAGGACCGAGGCTTCTTTTATTGAATGCAATTGAACAAGAGGTGAGCCAATGATTCTGAAGGTATTTCCTTTCATTGAGTGGTTCAAGGACTACAACGGAAGTAAATTCAAGATAGACTTTATTGCGGGCCTCACAGTGGCGCTGGTTCTCATCCCCCAATCCATGGCCTATGCCCAGCTGGCCGGGCTCCCTGCCTACTATGGCCTGTACGCCGCCTTTCTCCCCCCTATGGTCGCCTCTCTCTTTGGTTCAAGCCGACAGCTGGCCACAGGGCCGGTTGCCGTGGTATCCCTTATGTCGGCGGCCTCTCTGGAGCCCTTGGCAACGGCTGGTTCGACAGAGTTTATCGGCTACTCAATTATCCTGGCCTTGACGGTAGGAATTTTCCAGATGTCGCTTGGCGTACTGCGGCTCGGACTGGTTGTCAATTTTCTCTCCCATCCAGTCGTCAATGGGTTTACCAACGCAGCGGCGATTATTATCGCCTCCTCACAATTCTCAAAGTTTTTTGGCGTATACGTTGATAAGGCAGGGCACCACTACGAAACCATGCTGCGAGTCGGGCAGGCGGCGCTCGACTATACCCACATTCCAACTCTCGTCTACGGTATCAGCGCAGTAGTTATTATGGTTGTGCTGCGCAGGATAAATCCAAGAATCCCCAACGTCCTTGTGGCAGTAGCAGTGACAACGCTGGTCTCCTACTTCACCCATTTCAACAACGATGTCCGAATCAGTGAAGAAACCATTCAATCGGAGAGCTTCCTCGAGCAGCTCCATCAATTCAATCATACCGTCTCGGAAATAAACGTACTCGGTAAGGAACGGGCGGCCTTCGGCCTGGAGATTGAAGAAGAACGAAATACAAACAAGACAGACACCCCGAAATTGATACATTTCCAAAGCAAAGTCGATATACTTTCGCTGAAGGTTGCAGAGCTGAAAGAGAAAAGCCATCTCCTGCGGAAAAAAATCCGAGCCACAAAATTTAACCGGGTACAACGAGGAGACAACTCCACCTTCTATCCGGTCGGAGAAGTCCCCCAGGACGAACAAACAGACGGGAAAATCTGGCGTATGAAGATCGGGAATACGGTGTTGAACACCGAAGATCTGCTGATGATGGGCGGCGGCGCCGTTGTCGGAACAATCCCCAAAGGGCTCCCTCCATTTGAAATACCGGCTCTGACACCCAAGTTGTTTTTTAAGCTGCTGCCAGTGGCCGTTATTATCTCCCTGCTCGGCTTTATGGAGGCAATTGCGATAGCCAAGGCCATCGCCGCCAAAACCGGCCAGAAGCTTGACCCCAACCAGGAGCTTATCGGCCAGGGGCTGGCAAACATCGTCGGCTCGATCGGTTCGAGCTATTCGGTATCCGGCTCCTTTTCCAGATCTGCAGTAAACCTTCAGGCAGGTGCCATATCAGGGGTCTCTTCGGTCGTTACCTCGGTTATGGTTGTCATAACCCTTCTGTTTTTCACTCCACTTCTCTATCACCTGCCGCAGGCGGTATTGGCTGCCGTAATAATGATGGCCGTCATCGGACTGATCAATGTCAAAGGATTTATCCACGCCTGGAAGGCACAGTGGTATGATGGGGTGATCTCGGTACTCAGCTTTGTGATTACCCTCTATTTTGCACCGCATCTGGATAAGGGCATTATGATTGGTGTCGCCCTGTCGATGGTTGTCTTTCTCTATAAATCAATGCGGCCTGTTGTCGCCACCCTCTCGTTGAGCGACGATAATGTTCTTAAAAGTGCCGAAGACTACAGATTACGCGGCTGCCGCCATATCTCGGTGGTGCGCTTTGACGGCCCGCTCTTTTTCGCCAATGCCAGTTATCTTGACGAACAGGTCATGAAATTCCGCAATGAAAAACCGGATCTCCGCTATATCCTTATTGATGCCCGCGGTATCAATGATATGGATGCCTCGGGAGAAGAGGCCTTGGAGACGCTCTGCGAAATGATCCGCTCGGCGGGCCTTGGCTTTGCGATGTGCGGTGTCAAGATGCAGGTGCTGAACGTCCTTAAGAGAACCAATCTTCTCGATAAGATAGGGATGGAACATATGTTTCCGGACAGTAAAAGTGCTGTTGCCTCTATCATCAAACACGTCCACGATGCGACAGACATGCCCCAGGCTGGCTGCGACGATTGTCCATTGATAAAATATGTTCCTGCAGAGTAGTCGTATGGCGGACCGTGCATCAGCTTTTTCATAAGGTCCGCCTTTTATGCAGGGCAGAGACGGTTCTTCTCCTCGTGTTCAACGAAGCTGATGCATTGTCTTCACACCTTTTCCGAGAAGAGGAAGAGCCGTTGGATTCTCGTGCCAGATCAGGGCTGGTCCTTGCAGCTTCCTGAAAAGGGATTTTTACCATTGATATTTGTCAGCCTTGCGCACCCATACCGATGGTTTGAGATGGATCAATCTTCCGGTTCAGGTCCTTGAAAAAGCAGAACAAAAGTATTTACTTTTAAAGAAACCTGCGGGATAATCGAGTCAAAATTACTCATTCATCGTTGCAAGGTGTTTCCAGGCCAGTCTCAACCTCTTTTCTGCCGTTGAACATCAACAAAGACGAGAGGCATTCGCCGCCTTTTTCGGCTGTACAACATAAATCTTAACAAAGGAGATGGTTATGAAGTTTACATCGGTTGTAAAAGGAGCTCTTATCTGTGCTGCAATCTCTCTTTTGCCGATTACCGCATCGGCGGAAAGCTACAGGCTTGTTTCCGGCCCCCAGGGTGGAAACTGGTTTGTTCTCGGCGGGGCGTTCAGTTCGTATTTTACCGAAAATGGAGTGCAGACATCCGCTTCAACCGGCGGCGGGGTATCAAACGTTATCAATATTGACCGTAAAAAAGCCGATGTCGGATTTTCTGTGGGTTCGCTTTTAGGAGCGGCGGTCAAAGGACAGGGGAAATTCAAGAAACCGGTACAAAATGCCGTTGTCCTGGCCAATCTCTACCCACAGGTTACCTACTTTATTCTGCGGGCTGATTTTGCCAAAAAACACAATATCAAAACGCTGGGCGATGCGCTCAAGGTCAAAGATATCAGAATCGGCAGCTTAAAACCCGGCTCGTCTTCTGAGTTTGTTGTCAGCTCATTGCTGAAGCTGGGCTATGATACCGACTGGAAAAAGATAAAGAGCGGCGGCGGTGAAGTGCAGTTCGCCTCATACTCGGATGGTGCCGGGCTGATCGCGGATAACCATATCGATATGTTTACCTTTTCTGTTGGCCAGATCGCCTCTATCGTCATGAATATTGAGAGCCAGACAGAGGTCGTTATCCTGCCGGTGGAAAAACAGGCCCTGGCCAAGCTGGCAGAGGCCTATGGCACCGGAACCCATATCATCAAACCGGGCGTGTATAAGAGTGTCACCGAAGAGATCCCGACCGTTGGCGATTATACCATTGCCGTTATCAGAAAGGATCTGCCCGATGCTGTTGTGAAAAAAATGGCGGAGACCCTTCTGGCGAAAAAGGGTGAACTGACCGACACGATCAAGGACTTTTCCTCCTTTGGAGCAGAGAGCGCAGTTTCCAAAACATTGCCGATGCATCCGGCCGCAAAAGCCTATTTCGAGTCACAAAAATAGCGCCTTCAGTCTGTTTTTCGTGGAAGCCTTCGCCTGCCGGGCGGAGGCTTTTCCCTCCACTGCAGAGAAAATGAAAATATTTTTATCTCACTATATCTATGAGGAAATTTGACAATAAAGCCTTGATAGCCTCTCTTTCGGTCTGGATTGTGTCCGGAATCCTTTTTCATCTCTATACCGCTGCCTTTGGAGTTCTGGAGGCCTGGCTGCAGAGGCTGATCCATCTGACCTGGGTGCTGCCACTGGCCTTTCTTTACTGGCCGTTTTCCCAAACCGCCCCCAAAAACAGAATCCCCTGGTATGACTGGCTGCTGGCTCTGCTTGCCATCGCGCCTGGCATCTATGGCATCATACACGCAGAAGAGATCCTGTTTCGGGTGTCTCAGATAGATGAGGTAACAAACGCACAGCTTTTTCTGGGTTGTATCCTGGTGGTTTTGCTCATCGAGGCAACCCGCAGACTTTTGGGCTGGCCGCTCACCATTATCAGTGCGTTCTTTGCCATCTACATGTTATATGGCGAATTTTTTCCGGGGATGATGAAAGGTGAGGCGTTTAGTCTGCGGGAGGTTATTGAATCGCTCTTTTTGACCACTGATGGTATTTTTTCCATTCCTCTCGGTGTATCTGCGACCTATGTGGTCATCTTTCTTATTCTGGGGGCGTTTCTTGAGGTGAGCGGGGTTGGTCCCTGGTTTATGGCTTTTTCTTCAAGGGTTGCCGGTAAATCGGTTGGCGGCCCTGCCAAGATTGCGGTTATCAGCTCCTGCCTGTTTGGCTCTATCTCAGGCTCTGCGGTGGCAAATGTCTATTCGACCGGCAATTTTACCATCCCGATGATGAAACGGGTTGGCTTCAAGCCCTTTCTTGCCGGCGGTATAGAGACCATGGCAAGCACCGGTGGCCAGCTCATGCCGCCGCTTATGGGTGCCGGAGCCTTTGTAATGAGCGCCTATCTCGGACTTGAATTCAAGATCATCATGATCGCCGCGCTGCTGCCCGCTCTTCTCTATTATGGAACAGCGCTGATGATGATCCATTTTATCGCGAAAAGAGACGGTTTTACCGGTCTGGCGGAAGAGGAACTTCCCCGTTGGAGCGACGTTTTACGAAGAAGTTTTTTACTGCTGCCCATTCTGGTTCTGGTGATCGCGTTGCTCAGCGGCCGAACACCAATGCTTGCCGGACTTGTGGCCATTGTTATTTCATGGGCAGTCTCGCTGTTTAACCGTGACTATATAATGGGACCGAAAAGGATATACCAGGCCTTTATTATGGCCGGATATTCGGTACCGGTCATCGCTATTGCCTGTGCCTCAGCGGGGATTGTCATCGGTTCAATCGCCCTGACCGGTGTCGGTTTCAAGATCGGTGCGGTGATCGCAGCCTTAAGTGCCAGCTATGGCTTTGTGGCCCTTATTCTGATCGCCATCCTTGCGGTTATCTTTGGCATGGGCCTGCCTACGACTTCAGCCTATATTATCGCTGCGGCTCTCGGGGTAAGCTCATTGACAGCCCATAATTTTCCGCCCCTGAATGCCCATCTGTTTGTTTTCTATTTTGCGGTATTGTCCAACATGACGCCGCCGGTTGCTCTGGCCGCCTTTGCCGCAGGAACCGTGGCACAGGACAATCCGATGAAAATTGCCTTGACTGCGATGCGTATAGGAGTCGTGGCATTTATCGTGCCCTTCGCCTTTGTTTATGATTCAAATCTGCTGATGCAGGGCGAGCTGCTGCAGATTGCCTGGGTTATTGTCTCAACCTTTATCGCCGGCTATTTCCTGTCGATCGGTTTTGCCGGATATCTGAACTCCAGGTTGAACCTTTTGCAGCGGGCATCACTGATTGGGGCCGGAATTATCGCATTTTTTCCAATGTGGCAGTTCAGGGTGGCTGGTATTATCGCCGGGACTGTATTTTTGGTGGCCTTCCGCAGGAAAAAAAGGAGATAAGGGCGTTAAGCAGACTTTCGACACCTCAACCTGGTTTTCTTTATGGACAAAGTTTTTCGGAGGCCAAAGCACAAGGCGTACTTCTGCCGTGTACTGTGCGAAACACCTTGTAACGAGAGCCTACGGAAAAATCGTCCACCCGCAGGGGACGTTTTTTGTGCCTCTCTGTAAAAATAAAATGTCTTTTTGAAAAATTTATTATTTGCAATGAGATCAGAGCATTATATATAAAGCTAAACAGCTCGTGAGACGTTCGGGCTGAAGGCGGGGATAGTTACGTTACCATTCCTCTTGATGCTCGAGTATATTATGCAACAGCTCAGGCTTCTGGATTAGGCAGCCTGTCCTTGTACGATCAAGATTTGCCGCATAGGCCTTGCTTGTCCAAAGACCCTTTATCTGGCGGTTGATTTGTCCGCTCGTAACATTTCATTTGTATTCCCTTGCAACGGAGTACCCATCGATGAAAATCAATCAACAACGCTACTGGAATCTGTTGATGAAGCTGGCAGAAATTACCGAAGCGGATAACCCCTATACCCGTCGTTCATTCAGCAAACTTTTTTTACAGGGTAGAGCCTGGTTAACCGAACAGATGCAAGCCGCAGGGCTGAAAACACATATCGATAACGCGGGTAATCTGATTGGCACATTACAGGGTAATACAGGCGGCAGATATATTGTCATTGGTTCACATAGCGACACCGTCCCCTCAGGTGGCCGTTTTGACGGTATTGCCGGTGTTCTTGCAGGGTTGGAGTGCATATTTTCGTGGCGGGAGCGGGGTATGGTTTTTGAGCATGACATTCAGCTTATCGATTTTTTGGCAGAAGAACCCAGTGAATGGGGCATTTCCTGTGTGGGGAGCCGTGGCATAAGTGGATTTCTGGATGAGAATTTGCTCAATACCTCCCACCCCGAGACAGGCGAACTCCTCTCTGAGGCGATAACAAGAATGGGTGGACATCCTGACAATCTAACAACACGTAACGATATTGCGGCCTTTTTCGAATTACATATAGAACAGGGGCGTGTTTTGGAAAACGAACAACTTGCGGTCGGTATAGTTACTAGTATTGTCGGCATTATTCGTCTGGAAATGGTACTGCTCGGACAGAGTAATCATGCGGGCACAACACCGATGACCAATCGTCAGGATGCCCTGAACACAGCGGCAGCAGTAATTAGTCATGCCACCATGCTGGCCGGGCAAATGGACTCAACAAACGATAATTATCTGGTCGCGACCTGTGGGCAGATATTTGTCTCTCCCAATGCCTCCAATGTT
Source organism: Deltaproteobacteria bacterium (assembly GCA_002747825.1). Classification (GTDB taxonomy): domain Bacteria; phylum Desulfobacterota; class Desulfobulbia; order Desulfobulbales; family Desulfocapsaceae; genus Desulforhopalus_A. The sequence continues at coordinate 20,509 of PDQQ01000018.1, read as the reverse complement.
ATACCGGGGCAGGTGCGACTCGTTTTTGATATCCGCTCCGATAATAAAGCCTTGATGGAAGATTTTGTTACCAGACTGAAGAGTTTTACCCAAAAACAATGCTCCACTGACAGTATAAAAATTCAGTCATGGAAGCGTTTAACAGATACCATTCCCGTAAACAGTGATGCAGAGTTAGTGGCCCATCTAGGTAAGGCCTGCAAAAACCAGAGTATCAGCCACAGGTACATGCCCAGCGGTGCCGGACACGATGCCGCCTTTATGGCACATCTTGCCCCAATGGCAATGGTTTTTGTACCCAGTCTGGCGGGCAAAAGCCACTGTCCCGAGGAGTGGACGGATGCCGAAGATCTTGCTCAAGGAGTGTCGGTAATGGCTGAAGCAATTGAAAGATTTGCTCTGGGTCAATAGAAGTATCAGAAAACGATGTTTATTTGATATCGTTAAGAATAAATAAAAATAAGAGAATACTAATGGGAAGAATTTTAACATTACAGGATGTTGAGTTTGCCGTTCGCGGCGGTGCTGTTTTTGCCTGCGGTGGCGGCGGTTGGGTCGAACACGGCCGGGAACTGGGTACCATAGCAGTAACTATCGGGCGCCCTGAACTGGCTGCCATTGAAGAACTTGACGACAATGAATGGGTGGCAACAGCGGCAGCAATCGGTGCTCCCGGTGGTCTCACCGAATGGGAAATGCTCGGATCTGACTATGTTAAAGCCACCAAAATGCTGGCAGAAGCTCTGGGAGAGCCTTTAAGTGGCTTGATTATTGGACAAAACGGCATGTCATCCACGGTCAATGCTTGGCTCCCCTCAGCACTGCTGGGCACCAAAGTGGTTGATGCGGTGGGCGATGTTCGCGCCCACCCAACAGGCGATATGGGGTCATTAGGGCTTGCCAACAGCCCTGAACCGATGATCCAGACTGCCGTTGGCGGCAACCGTACCAAAAATCAATATATTGAACTCGTTACCAAAGGAGCAACGGCAAAGGTTTCGCCAGTCTTGCGTAAAGCCGCAGATATGGCCGGAGGCTTTATCGCAAGTTGTCGCAATCCAATTCGGGCAGGCTATGTGCGCAACCACGCAGCCCTGGGAGGAATTTCACTGGCCCTGAAATTGGGACAGGCCATTTTTGCTGCCGAAAAAAAAGGCGGTACAGCTGTTATCGACGCCATCTGCAAGGCCACTGACGGAGAGATCTTTCGTAGCGGTAAAATTGCCGAAAACACACTACATTATACCAACCAGGCCTTTGATGTCGGTATTATTACCGTGGGTAAGGGAGATGATGCCATTTTCCTGCACACCATGAACGAATACATGGCGATTGATGATGCCGCAGGGCAACGTATTGCCAGCTATCCTGATGTTATTACAGTTCTTAACGATCATGGGCAACCTGTCAGTGCCAGTAAGCTGCAACCCAACATGTCGGTGCATGTCTTTCATATCGGAAAAGATAAAATTCCGTTATCATCAAGTATTAAAGACCCGTCGGTATATCCTCCCGTGGAGGAAATATTGGGGATTAATCTTAGTGATTACGCATTGTCATAATGGTACGTATTATCCTGAAGGCATACCCCGGATAAGATTACTCTTCACCAATTTCTCCTTCCTGGATTTGCCAATTTCGATAAAATATCTATACAACAAGGCGTACCGTTGTAATCTACTACACGGAACGTCTTGCCAGGCCTAGGGGAGAATCGCCACCCGCAGGGGCGTTTTTTTGTATATTCCGTCCTAAACAGATTACTTTTTGTAGAAGATTAAATTCCCAGAGTAATATCAACCGCTAAAGTTAAAATAAAAAATTCATGAGAAATCTGGGGCGAAGGGAAAAATCCAGGGATACAAACGAAACAATCAATATCATTGCTGACAACACAAAACATCAAACATTGATATGGACACCTTGAACAAGGTGTCTTCCATTTATGCTATTGTTTTCATTAGAAAATTCACCCTCGGAATCTTTTTTGCATCATTCCTCCTGCGCCTCGCTGAGGCGAAATACAAGCTTACTCTAAGCACCCATATTTCTTACCACCTCTTTCAAGCTCTTTGCCTCAGATCCCGATTATCTCGGCACAGACTTGAGCCACAAGGCGTTGTGGACAGATAACCCGGTGGCCGGACCGACGGCGCACCTCGTGAGCTTGTTCCTGATTGAACCCCATACAGTCCAGAACCACAAGATCCAGTTTTTGGTCCCGGAGTTCATCGGCCTCATGATATAAAAGAGAAGGCGTTTTCGGTGAAGCGACCTTTATTATCACCTCAAAACCTCTGGCCTCCCAGATAACACGGACTGGTGCTTTTTGCCCGGAGTTGGGAACAACAATGCAGAGCCGTCCTGAAGGAAACATTGCACTAACAACTGCTGACACCAGACGACCTGGATAGATCACCGGAACAGGGCTCTGTAAGTCTGCAAAATTACCTGTGCACATAAGGACCAAAAGACGCGCCCCACGATCCGACAACCGGCAAGCGGCCTCTTCTAGTCGAGGAATTAATCGATACATAGGAAGCTGGCGAGTCGTCCCATCTGCCAATACCACGAGTAAAGGATACTCACTGTTTTCTCTTGCAAATGCCTCAATGAAGCTCTGTTTTGTGTTATCCAGCCCCCCTTCAATAATAGTAGGCACTCCAGGCATGCAGGTTTTAAAAAGGCGTTCAATATCATGCCTTGGTGTCTGTCCCAGAGTGAGAATTCCAAGAGTCTCCATGAGTTCCCCGAAGAAGGCTATCAGCCTTTTTTTCCTTTAGATCTAAAAAAACACATTCTTCATTAAAAGAAAAAATTTTCATTCGATGTTTAAGATGTTCCAAGCGGTTGTACTTTGCCTCAAACGGGTTCCTGTTACGGGCAACTATCATTCCCAGTAACGCATTAATCAACGTCATTCCGGCTGTATAAGAGTCAAACGCAGATATCCCCTCTGAGTGGATTAAAAACAGGCAATCGGCAATTCTCGCAGATGGTGATATTGTCGAATCAGAAAAAACAACCAAACAAGCCCCAATTTCTTTGGCGTATTCGGCGGCCATGCTATGTAAAGCGGCATAACGTCTAAAATCAAATATTACCAACACATCGCAAGATTGCAAATTGGCAAGATGGTTAACCACATTTGATGGATCAATGAGCAGGGCGTTATTGCGAAGGCCTACAAGCTGGTATAAAAAGTAATAGGCCAACGAGTATTCTTTGCCAGTTCCCAGAAAATAAAAGCCACGGCTCTGATCAGCTATCAAATCGAGAAAACGCTCAATATTTTCTGCATCCACGGAACTCAGGCTCTTTTGGATGTTTGTCCAGTCCGTCTCCATAGCCTGGATCAGAGCCTGCGTTGTTTCAGACTCATCCGTACAACTCGATTGAAAGCGGGTAAGAGGCGAATCCACCAGAAACTGTAAATCCCGGCGAAGATCGGCCCAGGCTTCCTTAAGATTACCGTACCCTATTTTGGGGAAGAACCGGGTAACCGTCGAGACATTGATTTCCAGTTTCTCAGCGATATCAGATGCGTTTTGAAACAGACAGGCCGGATAAGAACGCAAAAGGTAATCGGCGATAAGCCGATCCCTCTGGGTAAACTGTTTGGCATGTCTACTCAAACGTTCCGTAAGATTGGGTATAGGGTCGCTCATCAAAAAATTTCCTTAAAAAATGCTCAACCATCTTGTACCAGCCGTCGTATCTTTCCAGAAAAAACAATCTACTTGCTATAGCATCGAACTGGAATACCTTCCCAAACAACATATTGTGACTACATACAAAGACAGAGCCTGGCTGTTGCGACCAGCACCATTTGGCCGATGGTCATGAAAGGTCTATCGTATTCCCCAATCGCTGTTAATTCAGCATTAGAAAACCATTAATTTCAGAGGCATGCAGGAATATACTCCCCTCCTGCCCCCTCTACTAAGATTTTGCCGTTTCTAAATACTTCCCGGCCCCTCACCAAAGTTCTGACTACTTTGCCGGTAACAGACATGCCTTCGTAAGGAGACCATTTTGCCGAGGAATAGCTTTCCGAACCTTTAATCGTCCATTGAATAGAGGGATCAAGTATAGCAAAGTCTGCGTCCGCACCAAGGGCAATGTGCCCTTTTCTCGGGGCAAGCATAAATCTTTGGGCCGGATTCGCAGACATCAATCTGGACAGTTCCACAGGACTCAGCCCACGCGCAACTACACCTTCGCTGTACATCAGAGGCAAAAGGGTTTCCAGTCCCGGAGCACCTGAGCCATTGGCAAAAATATCCAAATTCTGTTTATTCTCGAGCGGCCACGGAGCATGATCCGAGGTTATCATGTCTATCTCACCGTTTATTACGTACTGCCACATCACAGTAGCTTCTTCAAATTTTCTCATGGGCGGGTTGATTTTGGCGAAAGCTGCCTTTTGTGGCATGTCGTTTTCACTCATCAACAGATAGTGCGGACATGTCTCTACCGTCACATCAACATTCTGGGCACGATACCACTCAATCATTTCCACACACCGAGGATGCGAACAATGATAAATATGAAGACTCGAATCGGTCCACAAGGTAAGTTCCAAAAGCTTGCCAACTGCCAGACTTTCCGAAACCGGTGGCCGTGTACGGCAGTGAGCCAGCGGGTCAGTCCGTTTTTCAGCCTTACTGCGGGCAACCAATGCCTCAATAATCACATCATTTTCGGCATGGAAGCCCGCAGTCAGCCCCTGGGCTTTAATCAGAGGTAAAACTTCGAGCAACACATCATCTTCAATACGAGGAAAACGATCGGGATCGGTTTCAAACAAACTGAGTTTGAAGCCACACGCTCCCAGACGACACATGGGTTCGATCCCCTCTATGCCGCCAGTTTTGGGCAGAGTAGCAAGAAGCGCCACATCTACCATTGCCAGACGTCCTACGGCATCGATCTTTTTTTCCAGTATCTCAGGATTATTGACTGGAGCTCCTTTGTCATAAGGCATTTCAATAATGGTGGAAACACCTCCGGCGGCGGCGGCGGCTGTCGAATTTTCAAAACCTTCATTCAGAAAGCTATAGGAATGCACGTGAGCATCGACAACGCCGGGAAAAACGAAACAGCCGCTAACATCAATGATTTTTTGTGCATCAGGTATACAACAAGAGTCATAAATACCGATTATTACACCACCAGAAACGCCCACACAGCTATTGTAAGCAACTCTATCGGGCAACACCAGATTACCTTTGATCAGAAGCTCTATCTGTTTATCAATCATTTGCATTCAATTTCCTGTTATTTTTGTATTGCCCCCTGCAGTTACCTTTATCCAAGCAACAGCCCAGGGAGCCATAAGGTTATTTTGGGAAACAGTATAAGAGCAATCAGCACAATGATGTCACAGAGACAAAACGGCCAACATCCCTTGAAAATATCTTCAATTGTAATGTTCGCATCTCTAGGAATAACTCCTTTCATGGCAAATACATTAAGTCCCACCGGTGGTGTGATTGCACCAATTTCAGTCAGTTTAAGAGCAATAACGCCAAACCATATAGGGTCATAGCCGAGGCTGGTAATCAAAGGAAAAACCACAGGCAAAGTTAAGGCATAAATGCCGACAGGCACCATGATCATGCCAAGAAGAAGCATGATTATCAACACCCCCATAAGGATAACAAAAGGAGGCAGGTTAAGATTGTTAAGAAACATGCTCATCTCTGTCGGCATCCGGGTAACAGCCAAGATCCTGCTGTAAAACAGCGCGCCAATATTGATGAGAAACAACATGGCTGTGGTGTTTGCCGAACCTTTCATTGAAAGAGTAACCTGTTCCAGTTTTCTGAAAGAGCCAAGAAACCAGCCAAGAACCAGAGTGCTTAAGGCTCCGGCAGCCGCAGCTTCGGTAGGGGTGAACAAACCCGAATAAATTCCACCCAAAACAATACATGCAATCAACACTACCGGCCAAATCTGGAAGATTTCTTTCCGTCGAGCAGCCTGCTGTTCAAAAAAAGGGGTATCGGTATTAAGTTCTTTGATATGCGGGGCAATATCTGGATTACGTTTCACCTTGGTGATGATCAATACAGAGTAAACAACGGCCGTAATTGCTCCGGGCACAATACCGGCAGCAAAGAGTTTCCCCACCGATTGTTGGGTGAACAGGGCATAAATAACCATCATCATGCTGGGTGGAATCATCGAGGCAAAGGTTCCAGCTGATGCAATACAACCAACCGAAAATGCTTTATCATAACGAAAACGCAACATCTCCGGGATTGCCATTTTGCCAAAAATTGCCGTCGTGGCTATCGAAGAACCAGAAACAGCGCCGAAAACGGCACTGCTGAAACAGGTGGCAATCATCAAAGAACCCGGCAACCGGTGACTCAGGGCATGCACCCCTCGATAGGCCCGGCTGGCAAAGCCGCCTTCAGCAGCAAACGAACCCATGAGAATAAACAGCGGAATACATGCCCAGGTCGGTGTAGCTATAGAATGATAGGCTGCTTTGCCAAGCAGGGAAAGGGAGCTGTCAAAGTCAAGCAGGAGTGTACTCACGGCAAGACCGGCACACAAAAACGACAATCCGATCTGCAACCCGGTAGCCATCAGTAATAAAAGAAGAACAACACACAATACGCCGCCGGTCATAAAATCCATTGATAAAATGCCTCGTCATTGGTGCTGCCAAATGCCATTTCCAAACCAAACGTCGTCTAAAAATGGTGATCCGGCTACAAAATCACTATTCAAGGCTATCATTAGCCTGTTTGACATCCTGGATTAAATTGATGACGCTTTGCATCAAAAAGAAGGCCATACCAACCACCATAATGAATTTAACTGGCCAGATGGGAATTTCCATGGTTCCTTCCAGACTGGAGTTATGCTCATAAGCAGACCAGGCGTCTACGGCTACGGCATACAACAAAAGAGCCACAGCAATAACGGCCAGAATATGCTTTAAAACGCCAACAATTCGCCTGGCTCTTACAGGCAAAAAGTTCACGACCACTTCCAGTCCCACATGTTCCCGATGCTCTTCACAACGCGAAAAGCCCAAATAGATGACAATCATCATCACAAAGACAGAAAGCTCTGCCATGCCCTGCAACGGACGGTTAACGGTTCTGCCAAGAATATCGATGGCCAGCAAGGACATCATAACCAGCATCAACCAACCACACATGCCCGACAGAACCTGGTTGCTCTTATGCACAAAGTTATTCACGAACTCCTCCCAGTGGTCTCACTATCTTTCCATGGCTTGTTGATGGATGGCACGAACTTTTTCCATTACCGATTTTGCTGTTGTAAGACCATTTTTTTCCGCTTCAGCAACCCATTGTGCCTGCAGTTTCGCAAGCTCACTCTTGTTTTCCCATTTAGCCACGTCAGCCTCTGACATGGTGGTCACCACAACTCCAGCAGCCTTCTGTTCAGCCATAATCTGATCGAAGGCCTTGTCATAGATGTTGGCAAACTTTTCTTCGGCCATTACTGAAGCTTTTTCCAGCGCCTTACGAACCACTTCCGGTTGTTTTTCGTACCAATCCAAATTGACGACATGAAGAAAAGGAATCGCAAACCACAGCTCCTTGGATACAAGAAGATTGGGGGCAACTTCGTCAAACTTCATCATATGGATGCCGTCATAATTGGTAAAACAGCCTTTGATGGTCCCGGTCTGAAGGGCCATATAGATATCACCCCAAGGCACAGAAACCGGTACTGCTCCGGCATTCTCAAGAAACCGTAATGCCCATTTGCCACTGGCACGCCATTTATCTCCTTGAATATCGTCCAAACTGTTTATTTCTTTAGTTCCACAAAACGCTCCAGGCAGGCCTGCAGTAATCATCAACACTTTGATATTTGCTTTTTTCAATTCTTCATTAAGCTCTGGAACTTCCTCATAAACCTTACGATAGAACCATACCATGTCAGAAAACTTTGCCGGTCCTCGGGGAAAAAGCTTAAAAATAGTATGGACTGCTAATTGACCAGGATAATGCCCTGGATATACAAATCCCATCTGGGTAATACCGTCACCCACACCATTGAGAACTTCTTTGGAGCCCAATAGGGTTCCACCCCAAAAATCCTGGATTTCAATTTGGCCATTAGAGAATTCCTCAATAGCCGGAAGCCAGACATCTTTGACAAAACCGGTTCTGATTCCAGTAGGCGGATCGTGGTCGGTATATTTAACCTTCGCAGCCCAAGACTGACAGACGGAAACCAGAAATAAAACCAACAACATAAATGCAATCCAAGATATCGTTTTTTTCTTTGCAATATTCATTCTGACCTCCATCAAGAAATTAGGAACAATGGTATCTCTCGGTTGAGAGCCGACAAGAACTCAAAAAGACATCTGCCACTCCGATTTTGCTAACAATTTTGCAACAATAAGCTTTCCGCAAAATTTTTAGCAAAATTCAGATATCAAGTCAACCTCTAATTAGAAAACACCGAAGAATAACTTGTGAAATAGCCGGCAAAAGGTAACAGGCATTTTCTTCCCCTTCTGGATCTTTTTTCTGGATATGAGCAGTTAAGGACTTCGCCCATTATTTAATACAAAATGTCAAAACAGATTGAGTTCCGTAAATTACAGTTGTGACAAATGAAACTTGTAAAAATTGCTGCATCTCTTGCCAGAATAAGAGCTCTAGAAAAAATGGGTGAAGTCCTACACGTAGTTACCTTGCCAGAATAATCTACTGCTGTTATATTGGCGCTTTTAAACCTTCGTTAAGATCATGTTGATCGTCTATAACGCCTTCAATTTCCAGGCATTTGATCAATACCACAGCCTGCAGGACAGCCCCTGCCGCAGGCAAAGATCTCCTTCCGAAGATACGATTCTGCGGGTTGGAAAAATGGCCAAAAGATCTTTCTATCCCCGTTTGTTTATTTTGCACAGGAAAAAACCATGATAAAAAAACTACTCGTACCCTTATTTTTCGCACTTCTCCCATCTGGATTTGCCCTGGCAAGCGGTGCTGCCGGAGGGCACGAAACCGCCGCCGCCAGCCATGGGGCTACCAATTTCACCGACAACCTTTTTGGCATCCTTTCGCTGTTGCTCTTTGTCTCAGCGTACACCCTTGTTATATTTGAAGAAAGACTTCATCTGAGAAAATCCAAGCCGGTACTGCTGGCGGCTGGAATCATTTGGGTTTTCGTGGCCCTCACCTTCAACAGTCTGGGCAGACCCCACGATGCCGAGCTTGCCATCCGCCATAACCTTCTGGAATACGCAGAACTGTTTCTTTTTTTGCTCGTTGCCATGACCTACATAAATGCGATGGACGAAAGAAACATCTTTCAGGCGCTGCGCTCCTGGCTTGTCACAAGAGGCTTTTCGCTGCGTACCGTTTTTTGGGTAACCGGCTTTCTCGCTTTTATCATTTCACCGGTTGCAGACAACCTGACCACGGCCCTGTTGATGGGTGCCGTGGCAATGGCGGTAGGCGGGAAAGACAGGGTTTTCGTCTCTATGGCCTGTATCAATATTGTCGTTGCTGCCAACGCCGGAGGGGCCTTTTCCCCGTTTGGCGACATAACGACGCTGATGGTCTGGCAAAAAGGACTTGTTCAGTTTTCTGAATTCTTCCACATTTTTATCCCATCTCTCGTTAACTGGCTGGTTCCGGCGATGATCATGAACTTTTTCATCAGCCAGAAGACGCCAAGACCGAGTAAGGATCAGTATGTACTCAAGATCGGCGCAAAGCGGATTATGTTCCTCTTTCTGCTGACCATTACCACCGCCGTATCCTTTCATAATTATCTGCATCTACCGCCGGCAACCGGAATGATGCTGGGGCTCGGCTACCTCGGCTTTTTCTCCTACTATATCAAGAGAAAGGAGCATCGGAACTACGATGTTGACGATAACCCACTGGCCCAGCAGGCCTATTCCAAACCAGACCCCTTCGATCTGTTTAAAAAAATTGCCCGCGCCGAATGGGATACCCTTCTTTTCTTTTACGGTGTCATATTGTGTGTCGGAGGCTTGTCGCAGTTTGGCTACCTTGCCATGGTCTCTCAGTTTCTCTACCACGATCTCGGAGCGACGACGGCAAACGTGATGGTTGGTCTGCTCTCGGCCATCGTTGATAATATACCGGTGATGTTTGCCGTTCTCACCATGCTTCCGGATATGTCACTTGGACAATGGCTGCTGGTAACACTGACGGCAGGCGTGGGAGGGAGTCTTCTCTCGATCGGTTCGGCGGCTGGAGTTGCCCTTATGGGTTCGGCCAGGGGTGTGTACACCTTTAATGCACATCTTAAATGGACACCGGTCATCGCCCTTGGTTATGGGGCCTCGATCATCTGCCATATCCTTATCAACGCCAGCCGTATGTAGAAAACAGGGTCTGCTCCAAATTTCTCACAGACTTTTTGCTTGCATGATCGATAAGATGCTGGCCCGCTCCGAGAATTCGCAGAGCAAAGACGACGGTTCAGTCTCGGGAAAAGGTCTGGATACCATACTTAAAATAGGAATGACACAGCCCCTCATCGGAAATCATACATGGTCCGATAGGGGTCTGTGGTGTACAGACCATGCCAAAGGCAGGGCAGTCCGGAGGCAGCTCTCTGCCTGAGATGATCGCATTACACTGGCACATACAGGACTCTTCCCCCTCCTTAAAGCGCACGTTGAAACGCTTTGTCGCATCAAAGAGAGAGAGTTCATCACGGATAACAAAACCGCTCTTTTCTATGGTGCCAAGCCCCCGCCAATCGGTATCCACCTTGAAGAAGACCTCCGAGACCATCCTCCTTGCCTTGCGGTTGTCTGCCGACGAATAGATAAACGACGAGGTATCGTCAAAAACCGACTCGTCGTTACGGATTTGACGGGCCAGACTGACAATCCCTCCGAGAATATCGTCAATATCGAAACCGGCAATATAGCAGGAAAGATTATGCCGCCTGGCAAGTTCTGAATATGCTTCTGTGTCTGAAATGGTGTTGATCTGATCAGAGCAAAGAACGCCCCGGATATTCAGCCCGGGATCCATCATCAACAGATCGATGGTCGGAGGCAGCAACCGGATTGAGGGAAGGACACAAAAATTTTCGATTCCCAGGCTGGCAGCCTCCAGTATGGTCTCGGCAACGCCTGGAGCAGTGGCCTCAAAACCGACCGCAAGATAGACCACAGTGGCCTCCGGCTCACGACGCGCTATATCAAGCGCATCCATCGGCGCGTTGATACTCCTGATCCTTGCGCCTTTTTTCATCGCCGAGCCGAGAGAGTCCTTGCTGCCAGGCACCTTCAGGATATCGTCACAGGCAGCCATAATCACACCGGGCTGCATCGCGATCTTCACGAAAGCATCAATATGACCGGCCGGCATAACACAGACACTGCAACCCGGACCGGCGACAAGCTCCAGCTCACGGGGAAACTTTTCACGCAGACCATGCTTCAAGATGGCCCTGTTCTGCGTACCGCAGACCACCATCAGTCGCATCGGACGATCGACAAGCTGGTGCAGCTCGCGCAATAAGGCCCTTTGACGTTCCAGATCACAACCCAAGTTCTTTCTCCAATGCATTACAGCCCAGAAAAAACCGGGCATCGGCACAGACAAATTGAAACTGGACAGCCGGAAGTCTCTCTCAAAACAAGGAGTGACAGAAGGCGAGAAAAACCCCTGGAAATGCCCGGCAGTCAAGCCCCAACGGTCTTCCCACAAAACATCTCCCAGCGAAGAGCTCATCGGATATAGATTCTCTGCTTGCAGAGAATCTACCTATAACCGCTTTTGCCTTACCATGAAAAAAGGCTGGGTTCAAGGCCTATCCTCCCCTTTAGGCTTCTGCGTTTTTCTTCATCTCCTGATAGCTCGAAGAATCCACCACCCTTTCTTTTTCAATACGCTCTATCTCTTCACGGGTCAGATGAAACTTGCCGCAGGCAGGACAGGAACCATCAAATTCATCTCCGACGGCCCGGGCCTTGAGCTCATCAACCGTCATATGATCCAGTTTACCACAGGCCCCACTTGGATTTGCGGCTCTCACTTTGATCCTTTCTGTCTTTGACATGTGGAGACCTCCTTTCTCTGCTGTCTGTTACGAAAATACATGTATCATACGCTGTTATACACCGGTGAAGGGACAAGAGACAAGATCAGTTACGTATATTGTCTATCTCCCTGCCCTTTGCGTCAATAATGGAGATTGCTACCGGAACACCACCATCCAGGCGGTGCGTGGCGCAGGACATTCAGGGATCATAGGCACGCACGGCCATCTCAACCTGGTTGAGCAGCCCCTCATTATATTCACCGTTGCGGATAAGTGTTGTCGCGGCGCTCTTCACACTCATATTCATCGGGGCAATGTTATGCGTTGTGCCGACAATGAGATTTGCCTTGGTAATACAGCCGTTGTCATCGGTATGGTAGTCGTGGATCAAGGTCCCGCGGGGGGCCTCGACCACACCGATACCATGCCCGGCACGAGGCTCCGCCTTGGCACGAACCTTCGGGTCGGTGATTCCCTCCCACTCAAGAAGCTCAACGGTACGCTCACAGGCATAGAGCATCTCGATCAGACGGGCGTAGTGGTAGAGAAGGGTCTGTTGGGCCGGGCGGCCAAAAGACTCACGAAAGGCCTGCAGGGCCGCGTTTGCCTTCGGGGTTGCAATCTTGTCACAAACATTGATCCTGGCAAGAGTATTGGCCCGATAGATACCTTTCGGGGCAGAGAGTTCCATATCAAAGCCCTCACCCCAGTTCTTGGCATAGGGCATTTTAGAATATCCCCAGGGCTCGACATGCTCGCCGAGATACTGCAGATACTCCTCACCTTCGAAATCGGTGAAGCTGCCATCGGCCTTCATCAAACGAAGCTTCCCGTCGTACAGGCGCAGGGCGCCGCTCTCCCGATCCACTGTTCCCAAAAAACCGGTCTTGATAGCCCCAAGATCGCTGATCACGTCCATATACTTTGCAAAGACATTTTCTCTTGCAAAATCAAGAGCGTAACAAGAAAAATCGAGCAGGGTCCGGGCCCCTTCGAGCAGTTCCTGCCGCTCCGCTTCGGTCATTGGTTTTGCAAAGCCGCCGACAACACCTGCAATCGGATGAATGGCCTTGCCTGCAAACCTGTCGAGCATCATCTGTCCGAGCTGCCGCATCTTCACCACCTGCGTTGCCAGCTCAGGGGCCGCCTTGGCCACACCGATAACGTTACGCACCGAATAATCGGCATCCGGACCGAGCACAAAATCAGGGGCAGCAAGAAAGAAGAAATGCAGAATCTTGTCGTTGATATGGGCAAGGACCTGACACATCTCCCGCAGCTTGTAGCCGGTGGCGGTTGGAGTCACGCCAAAGGCACCGTCCACAGCCTTGTTCGAGGCAAGATGATGCATCCAGGGGCAGATACCGCAAATTCGATTGACGATTCTTGGCACCTCCTCGGCAGGCCTGCCTTCGATAAACTTTTCAAACCCCCGCAGAGACTGGATATGCAGGAAGGCATCCTCAACATTGCCATCATCGTCAAGATGTATCGCTATCTTGGCATGTCCTTCTATACGGGAGACCGGAGCTATATTCAATACCTTTCCCATCGTTATTCCTCCTCTGCTGCGGCCCTCTTTTTCAGCGGTCGTAATTTTCCATGGGCCCCGGAAAAGCGTAAGATTGACCGACGATCGACAACTGTTTTGAAATCAATACCGTTACTGGCAAGGGCATTCATCATATCAAGCATCTGATTACCACCTTTTCGTACCGGTCCAAAGCAGCCACGGCAGGGAACCCGGGCACTGATACAACTGGGCGCTCCCCTCTTGGCACAGCCGGCGGCTGTAACAGGCCCCATACAGAGATATCCCTGCTCGAGCAGGCAGCGCATCTCATCAACCGGTTTATCCGCCTGGAATGTGGCATTGGTGAGAAAGCGTTTTACGGTCTTGAGATCCCCCTTTCCTTCTCTTTTGGTTGGACAGGTATCACAGACACTCTTGCCCGGCAATGCAGGAGGTCTCTGCTCGAGCAGCGAAAGAATAACCTCGGCAATCATCGTCGGGTTTGGCGGACAACCGGGCAACTGCATATCAACTTTCACCTTCTCATCACACGCATAGACACGATCCAGGAGCTTGGGAACCTCCACATCAGGGACAGCAGCATCTTCATCGGTGGACGCGGTACTGAAAATACCGGAGAGGGCATCATCAAGATTCTGCCCATTCATAAGGGCCGGAATGCCCCCGTGGGTTGCGCAGGTGCCGAGGGCGATAAGAACCTGACATCTTTCGCGCATCTCCTCGAGCACCTCCAGATGCTCATGATTGCTGACCCCACCGGTGACAATACCGACCACTGCGTCCGGAATGGTAAGGGTTACCCCCTCCCCGCACTGACCAAAATACTTATGATCCATAAGCACCGGGGCATGAACGATGTCAAGGGCCTCGGTAATAATAGGCACAAGGTCTTCGCCGATATTCAGGATGGCGATCTCGCATCCCGAACAGGAACCCAACCACTCCAATGCTGTAGTTACACCCATACTCCCCTCCTGCTAAGCAACCTGAGCGTCCGCGCTGGCAATCGGTCCCAGTTTTTTTATCTGCTCGACCATCTCGGTGACCGCCTCAACAAACTTATCCGGCTCCGCTGAAGAGACCCAGGTGAGACTGAACCTTTCAGGTTCATAGCCAAAATCCTCGAGCAGCTCGACGATCATATTTGATCGATTCATCGCTTTATAATTACCATCCAGGTAATGACATTCGCCGAGGTGTCAGCCGAGCACCATTACCCCGTCTGCGCCCTGTTCCAGAGCGTCCATAACAAACTCAGGATGGACCATACCCGAACACATCACCCTGACAATCCGTACGTTATGGGGATACTGCATGCGTGCTGTACCAGCCAGATCCGCCGCGGCATAGGAGCACCAGTTACAGCAAAAGGCAACAATTTTGGGCTCAAAACTCATGTGATCTCCTCCTTCTCCAATTATTCGAGTATTCCAGGACCCTTCGCAAGCCATTGAGGACAAAAAATTCTCCGGAAATCCGGTTAGGCTGCCAACGCGGCCTGAATCTGGGCGCTCATCTGCTGCATCGTAAATCCGGCCACCGCGACACCCCGCTTCGGACAGGTGCCCTGACAAAGACCACATCCCTTGCATTGGGCCTTATTCACCCTGATAAGCTGACCCGGCTCACCGCCCCTGTCTGCCAGAGTGATTGCCCCGTAGGGACAGACATCAACACAGAGCGCACAACCATCACAGTTGTCTTCATTGACCGCAGCCTTGACCGCATCCAGAGAGATCGAGGTCTTTGACAACAGGGTTGCGGCCCGCGACGACGCGGCCAGGGCTTGTGCCACCGATTCTTCAACCGGTTTTGGATAGTGGGCGAGCCCGGCAACGAACATGCCGTCGGTTGAAAAATCCACCGGACGCAGCTTGGCATGGGCCTCCTGAAAAAAGCCATGCCCGTCAACCGGCACCTTGTACAGCTTGCCAAGGGCACTGGCATCGTCTGCCGGACGGATAGCGGTGGCAAGAACAACCAGATCACACTCTATCCTCAGTGGTCGATGCAAGACATGATCCCAGACCTCAACGCTGAGAATACCGCCCTCTTCGACAACCTTTGGCTTACCGTGCAGCTCGTAGTTGATAAAGATGACACCAAGTTTTCTTGCCTGTTTATACAGGGCCTCGCGCTGGCCGTAGGTCCGCATATCCCGGTACAGGATATAGACGTTACGTTCTGGATTTTCTTTCTTCAGCTCAATGGCCGACTGTACCGAATGGGTACAGCAGGTTTTTGAGCAATACATATGCTCACCCTCACGGGAACCAACGCATTGAATAAAGACGAAACGCCGGGCTCCTGTGACATGTTTTTCCTTCAGATCAAACAGCCTGTCGAACTGTATTGAGGTGACCACCCGCTGGATTGCGTTATAGCCATACTCCTGGGGAATAAAAGAGACCCCGCCGGTGGCTATGACACCCGCACCATGCTCAATGACCTCGACCCTGCCGTTTTTATCGGTCACCTTGGAACGAAAATTTCCAACAAAGCCCTCGACGCCGGTTACCCTGGATTCGGTATGCAAGGTGATCTTTTCGTTACCAACGACCTGATCCACAAGCTTGGCAACCTTTGTGGGAATATGCTCTCCGGCCCAGGTATGTTTGAGAAGCAGGGCGTTACCACCAAGATGGTCTGAGCGCTCGACGAGATGGACAGAAAAGCCCTGTTCGGCAAGATTAAGAGCCGCTGTCATACCTGCCACACCACCACCAATGACCAGGGATTTCTGATGAATCGGCACGGAGACAGGTTGTAAGGAGCTGCCAAAGGTAACCTTTGCCGCAGCCATTCGTACCAGATCCCTGGCCTTGGCCGTCGCCGCATCAGGGTTGAGGGAATGCACCCAGGAGTTATGGTTTCTGATATTGGCCATTTCAACCAGGTATTCGTTCAGCCCTGCCGCCTTCAGCGTCTCGCGAAACAGAGGCTCATGGGTACGCGGGGTACAGGCAGCGATGACAATCCGATTCAGGTTCTGCTCCTGAATCCGCTTGGCAATCATATCCTGGGTATCCTGGGAACAGGAAAAAAGATTGCGCTCCACATAGACGACATCCGGCAGGCTGGCGGCATACTCTTCGACCGCCTTGACATCGACGACTCCGGCGATATTGGAACCACAATGACAGACAAAGACACCGATGCGCGGCTCTTCTCCGGCAATATCCTTTTCCTCCGGAAATGTTGGTTCAGAGGTCAGAGAATGGCGGGCCGGGGCAAGCAGATCGGCGACAGCTGCCGCCGCGGCCGAGCCTTCGACCACCGCCTGCGGAATATCCTTGGGACCGGTGATCGCCCCACAGACAAAGATACCCTCGCGCGAGGCCTGGACAGGCGCAAAATCAGATGAGGCGGCAAAATTGTCGGCGGTCATCCTGATGCCTGCGGTCTCTGCAAGCTCAAGGACGTGTTTCGGGGTCTGCAGCCCGACGGAGAGAACAACGACATCGAAAAACTCTTCAATCTGCCTGCCGTCCTCGTTGACATAGCTCAGCCGGCAGTCTCCTCCGACACCGTCTGTCTCGACGCCGTTTACGCGGCAACGGACAAAACGGACACCGGATTCCGACCTGGCCCTCTCAAGATAGAGGTCAAATTCCTTGCCATGGGTCCGCATATCCATATAGAAAACGGTGGCCTGCAGCCCGGGAACATGATCCTTGGCAATAACCGCCTCTTTGACCGCATACATGCAGCAGACCGACGAGCAGTAGCCATTGCCGCAGAGGTTTTCATCCCTTGAGCCAACACACTGCAGAAAGGCTATCTTGTACGCCGGTTTACCGTCAGACGGCCGGACAAGATGCCCTTCGGTGGGCCCGGAAGCAGAGAGATAGCGTTCAAGCTGAAGGGCCGTTATCACATTGGGGTTCGTTCCATAACCCCAGACACCGGCCTCCTTGGGGTCAAAGGCCTCAAAGCCGGAGGCCAGCACAACGGCACCGACATTGATCTCGTGCATCTTTTCGGTATCATCGTGGTTAATAGCCCCGGCATCGCAGGCCTTGATACACAAACCACAGGCATTGGGTTTTTTCAGACGAATACAGTTATCCGGATCAATCTGATACTTGAGCGGGACTGCCTGGGCATACTTCACATAAATCGCCTTACGCTTTCCGGTTGCCGCATCGTACTCGCTATCCACCTTCTTCGGACATTTCTCGGTACAGGCCCCGCAGGCAATACATTTGTCAACATCCACATAGCGTGGTGACTCTTTTACCGTTACCGTAAAATCACCCGCTTCACCATCTATCCTGACGACTTCACTGAGAGTCATCAACTGTATATTCAAGTGCCGACCGCACTCTACCAATTTTGGCGCGATGATTCACATCGAGCAGTCATTGGTCGGAAAGGTCTTGTCAAGCTGGGCCATCGCACCACCGATGGCTCCAGTCTTTTCAACCAGATACACATAATATCCAGAATCGGCGAGATCCAGGGCAGCCTGCATCCCCGTTACACCACCTCCAACAACCATTACTGAACCTACTTTTCTGGTATCCAGCATAGCCGGTATCTCCTTTTGATTCGTTTTCATTTTCTATGAACCTCGTGGCCCCCTCCCCGAACAACGCCAAGGCAAGAAATGCAGCCAGAACTACTGTTTCTTTGCAATGATCAGCGAGTCGGCAACAAGCTCCCAGAGGTATTTCACCTCAATACCGAGGTCATACTCATTGTTTAAGGATTTCATCAGCTGATCACGGCAGTTGTGGCAGGGCGCGACAACCAGCTTGGCCCCGGATTCGACGATCTGACGGGCCTTTTTCCGACCATAGAAAACCCGTTCATCGGAGTAGGGCATTGCCCAGGCACCGCCCCCCGCACCACAACAGTAGGCATTTTTACGATTTGGATTCAATTCCCTGAAATCATCACAGCAGGCCCTGGTAACGGCACGGCCTTCTTCAAAATACCCTTTACCGAAGGCCTTCAGAGACTTACGCCCATAGTTGCAGGGATCGTGATAGGCAACCGGCATATCATGTACCGATCTATCCAGCTGAATACGCCCCTCTTCTATATACTCGAGCAGCAGGTCAAAGACGGATACGATCTTGAACTCCTCGAGCGCTTCCGGATACCACTTGTTCAACCCGAACCGGGTTGCGAAATAGGCGTGACCTCACTCAGGCAGGAGAAGCACCTTGCAGTTAAGCCGCCTCATATTGTCAACGATCCGGCCGACAATGGTCTTCATCGCCTCGTCGTCGCCGGAGAACAGGCCCCAGTTCACACCTTCCCAGTTCTCACTGGAGATGGTCCAGGATTCGCCAACGGCATAGAAGATCTTCCACCACCACTTCATATCATCGGGTTCACCAAAGGGTTCCTTGGAGTTCACCGTAACCAGGACCCTGGCCCCATGCACATCGATGGGGGTTGTAAAACCGGGGCACTCCTCCTCAGCAAGCTCTTCACCAATATCCTCACAGAGAAAGACAAAATCATCCTTCGGGATACCAAGATTGTTCCCGCGCTCAAGGCACATCGCAACCCCTTTATGGATGGGGCCGGGGACATTCGGCCGTGGGCGCTCCTGGCGGATTTTCCGCATCAGGGCAACGATCTGGATATTCGCCGGGCAGGCCTCTTCACACTTTGCGCACATCGTACATTTCCAGGGCCAGCTGGAGTCGATCAACTCCTCATCCATACCCAGAACAGCCATACGCACGATCTTTCTCGGATCAAGCCCATCAACTCCGGATATTGGACAGGCACTGGCGCAGGTGCCGCAGGTCAGACAGGAGTCCGCCCAGGAAGGATCAATGGCCAGAGCGCTTTTGACGCCCTCCACCGCCAGCGGCTCAAGATCGGTCTCTTCAAGGGCTCCCAGGACCTCGGGACTGATATTATTGGAAGGACCGACGTACACCTCCCTGCCAAACTTCTCACAGAGCTTCTGGTAGTCACTAAACTTCATAAGATACCGTTTTCCAGGACCTTCCTTGGCTGGAAGGGTGCCAGCGTTTATCCAGTTTCTTATGGTATTTCTGTGGACCCCAAACTCTTCTGCAAGCTGGCTGACCTTAAATTCGTACATCATAGGAAATCACCTCACTTGACCTTTAAAGATAGAATTTGTGCTATCATTCCACATGCCTTGGCTACGGCTTCTGTCATAGCAGGAGACAGGCCCGGAGCGATCTCGTCTGGAATAAACGCAATCTGCCCGGCAAGGATCAGCACCCGGATACCGGTGTTCTGTTCGAGCTCCTGCAATAAATTTACGGTGGGAAACTGATGCAGTGAGAAATCATGAATCTTTTTGGCCGGGATCTCATCCGGACGAATCTCAAAGACCTCTCCCGGCCTCCGCCCGGGAAAGTCTACCGCATCAAGGAGAATAATGCGGTCTGGACGCCCTTCCGCCATCAAAAGATAATCAAAAAGATACTCCCGCACACAGGTGCCGACATCGATTGCCTCTATGTTCTCCGGCAAATGCAACGTCGCATTTACCATATCCACAGTCGACGGACCAAAGGCGTCATCCCCCATGATAACGTTTCCACAACCAAATATCTTTACGACTTCGCTTGTTCCCATCTGTGCAAACAGTGCGTTAAGGTTAGAGAGCCAAGCTACCATCTCTGAGCTCTGAAAGCAACTCTCTTATAAAAAAAACCTTATAAATACGATAAATATATCCAAAACAGAAAGATCCCCGACAACATAAGTGTCGCCAAGAAAAGTTATGATAGGCAAACATATTAAGAATTTGTGGAAAACACAGGTTCTATACACTGCAGCAGGAGGGGATTTTTTTCAATCAAATTCCAGATATATTTGAAAGTAATTGAGTAAGTATCCACCGGTAAAACCGGTGGCTTTATAATTGTGAACCGCTCAAAGCGGTATGTTAAAAAGATCTACTGACCACCATTCGGTGGTCGCCTA
>PDQQ01000017.1 GCA_002747825.1 Deltaproteobacteria bacterium | reverse complement strand
CGGGTCTGATTGTCTGGGAACAGCACTGCGGCAGGGAGCGAAAAAGGTCTATCAGCTGGAGATTCTCCCCGAACCACCAGTACAGCGCCCGGATCATACACCCTGGCCGATGTGGCCGGCGATACTGCGTGAATCCCATGCCCATAAGGAAGGGGGCGAGCGGCAATGGGCAGTGACCACCAAAGCGTTTCGCGGCGATGGAACCTCAGTGCAGAAACTGATCTGCGCCAAAGTCGAATGGCTGAAAAAGGACGATGGCAGCATGACGCCCCGGGAAATTGTCGGCAGTGAATTTGAAATCGATGCCGACCTGGTCGTACTGGCGATGGGGTTTATCGGTCCGGGCAACCAGCCATTAATCGAAAATATCGATATTACTCTCGATAGACGAGGCAATATCGCCGCCGATAACACCATGATGACCTCGGTCCCAGGGGTGTTTGTGGCCGGCGATATGACCTCCGGACAGTCACTTATCGTGCGGGCGATAGCTTCAGGTCGTCAGGCGGCGATGGGGATTGACAGCTATCTGACATCGCTCCGCAGATAGCGACCGCAATTTTCCAGAATAAAACGCGGAACTATGGATATGAATGTCTGCCTTCGAACCGTGTTTCAAATAAAGTGATGAAATCGAAACGCCAACAGAGCCAAGGGCGTTATATTCGAGCTGTCTCTACAGAACACTCTTCGACCATAACCAAAAAAACTGGAACAGCTGAACAGCTGCTCCAGTTTTATACATACAACAGGCCTTTTTCGACAAAAAGTAAAGCCTCTCACAGAGAAAAAACGCCAGCGTCTACATCGATATAATGAACACCAGACGTGCAGGTCGGCAAAAGAGACCTACATCTTGGCAATCTTCAGACGATTGACAGCGCGCTGCAGGGCGGCTTCAGCCCGTTTCCTGTTAAAATTTTCGGTCTTGCGACCGTCATCGGCAAGACGCCTTTCCGCACGTTCTTTTGCCTGCATTGCCCTTTCAACATCTATATCTGAGGCCTTTTCAGCGCTTTCTACAAGAAAGGTTATCTTGTTGTTTGAGACCTCACAAAATCCGCCACTGACCATCAACGCTTCACGCTGATTACCGTCTTCGTAGGTCAGGGTACCGATTTTGATTGTCGACAGAAACGGCGCGTGGTTTGCCAGTACACCAAAATCACCACCAAAGCCTGGGGCATTGACAATATCAACATCCTGATCAACAACTGCTCCAGCCGGCGTTACGATCTCCAGCCTAATCTTTTGTCCCATCGAAATTTCCTCGCTCGCAAAAATATGGGGGGCACCACCAGCTTGTTCCTGCTCAAGGGTGAACCTGGGGCCTGCTTAAGAGGCCTTCGCGGCAGCATCCTTGGCAACCGCCTCATCAATGGAACCAACCATATAGAAGGAGTTCTCGTTCAACTCGTCATGCTTGCCTTCCAGAATCTCCTTAAAGCCTTGCACGGTGTCAGCAACCTTGACAAACTTGCCAGGCATACCGGTGAAGACCTCGGCAACGGTAAAGGGTTGCGAGAGATACCTTTGAATCTTACGTGCCCGTGAAACCAGCTGCTGATCTTCTTCGGAGAGTTCATCCATGCCAAGGATCGCAATAATATCCTGCAGATCCTTGTATTTCTGCAGTGTTACCTGCACGCCCCGAGCCACTTGATAATGCTCTTCCCCGATAACGTTGGGATCGAGAATCCTTGAGGTTGAATCGAGAGGATCCACCGCAGGATAGATGCCCAGCTCGGAGATCTGACGGGAAAGAACAACGGTACCGTCAAGGTGGGCAAAGGTGGTCGCCGGGGCCGGGTCGGTCAAGTCATCGGCGGGCACATACACACACTGTACCGCGGTAATCGAACCCTTTTTCGTCGAGGTGATCCGCTCCTGCAGGGCACCGAGATCGGTGGCCAGTGTCGGCTGATAACCAACCGCAGAAGGGATCCGGCCAAGCAGGGCAGAGACCTCTGAACCGGCCTGGGTGAAACGGAAGATATTGTCAACAAAGAACAGCACATCCTGCCCCTCTTCGTCACGGAAATACTCGGCGGCCGTCAAGCCGGTCAGGGCAACCCGAGCACGCGCCCCGGGAGGCTCGGTCATCTGTCCGTAGACCAGTGCCGCCTTCGGCAAAACGCCTGAATCCTTCATCTCGTGGTAGAGATCGTTACCTTCACGGGTTCTCTCACCAACACCGCAGAAGACAGAGATTCCACCGTGGTGCATCGCAATATTGTTGACCATCTCCATCATAATAACGGTCTTCCCACAACCGGCGCCGCCAAAAAGCCCCATCTTGCCGCCGAGCGGGAAGGGAACCAGAAGGTCAATAACCTTGATACCGGTCTCAAGCACCCGTACCTCGGTGTCCTGCTCGGTAAAGGCCGGGGCCTCTCGATGGATTGGAGCCGTCTTATCCGACGTGATTTCACCAAGACCATCAACCGGGCGTCCAACCACATTCATAATCCGCCCAAGAGCACTTTCACCGACCGGGATGGTGATAGGTTCTCCGGTATCGGTAACCTCCATCCCCCGAACCAGACCATCGGTCGAATCCATCGCGATACAGCGGCAGACATTGTCTCCAAGATGCTGGGCGACCTCGATGACCAGGTTGCCTTCGGTATCGTCAATACTCGGATTTGTAACAAGGCACGCACTCATTATTGCAGGCAGATTTCCCGGTTCAAATTCCACATCGACGACAGGTCCAATAACCTGTGAAACTTTTCCTATTCTTTGCTTACTCATTGGGCCTTACCCCTCCTCAAAAGTCTTGAATTATCCTATGATAGAGTCTTATTTAAGGGCTTCTGCTCCACCAACAATGTCCATAAGTTCGTTTGTTACCGCAGCCTGACGAGCCTTGTTGTAAACAATGGTAAGGTTGGCGACAATATCCTTGCAGGCACTGGTGGCATTATCCATTGCGGTCATACGGGCTGCGTGTTCACAGGCCCCGACTTCGAGCATGGCGTGATAGACAACCACATTGAGATACAAGGGCTGGAGGACATCCATAATCTCCTCAGTCGATGGCTCGTAGATATAGTCTCCGACAATCTTTGGCCCGGCAGCCTCTTCCATCTCAACGGGCCGCACCGGCAGCAGATTGGCAACCGAAGGAACCTGCAGGGCAACCGATTTAAAGGCGCCATAGACAATCTCAACCCGGTCGCTGTCTGTATTAAGAAACTGCTGGCTCAGATCAGTGGCAATCTCCCGGGCATTGAACATCTGAAAATACCCCATCACATCAAGATAGTGCTTTCTGACCTTTCCTGTCTTTTTGAGAAGCTGATAGCCTTTTTTCCCGACGCATACCAGGCTGACGGTCTTGCCCTCAGCCTCATACTCGGCCATCTTTTTCAAGACAAGCTTCACGATATTGGCGTTAAACGAGCCACACAGCCCACGATCCGAGGTGATGACAACGAGCTCGACCTTTTTGGTATCGCGCTCTTCCATAAGCGGAAAGGCGTTGCTGTTTGCTCCACCGGAGAGGTTTGACATGGCCTCGTTGAATTTTGCGGTGTATGGCCTGAAGGCCTCCATCTTTTCCTGAGCGCCACGCAACTTTGCCGCCGCCACCATGTTCATGGCCTTGGTGATCTGCGCGGTCTTCTTGACGCCCGTGATCTTCGTTTTTACCTCTTTTAGACTCGGCATATTTCAACCTACCCGTGTTTATATGAAACTCCGTTCGCAGACAGAAGCTGGTGTCCCGAAGTTCGGGGTTTCACTTCTGGTTGTGGCTGACAGGCTCCCTGATCCAGCCATGCTGGTTTATACGAAACTCCGTTCGCAGACAGAAGACAGCGTCCCGAAGTTCGGGGTTTCATTTCTGGTTATGACGAACAGGCTTCCTGGGCCAGCCATGCTGGTTAATGAAGCCCCTTGGTTGCCTTGAAGGTTTCACCAAAACTGGTCAGCAACTTGTTCAGTTTCTCCTGTATCGCATCCGTAAACTTCTCCTCTGCCACCAGATCGGCAAAGATCGAAGGATCATTCGACTCAATATAGGTGTACAGCTCACTCTCGTAATCCGCCAGGGTTTCGACAGGCAGCTCATCAAGATATCCGTTGGAGCCGGCGTAGATGATAGTGACCTGCTTTTCCATCGGCAGGGGCTGGTACTGCGGCTGCTTGAGGATCTCAACCAGCCTCTCGCCACGGGTCAATTTGGCCTGTGTTGCCGCATCAAGATCAGAGCCAAAGGCCGCAAAGGCCGCCAACTCACGATACTGGGCAAGGTCCAGACGCAGGGTACCGGCAACCTGTTTCATCGCCTTCACCTGGGCTGCTCCACCGACGCGTGAGACAGAGAGCCCAACGTTGATGGCCGGCCGAATACCCGAGAAGAAGAGATTCGGCTCAAGATAGACCTGACCGTCGGTAATCGAGATAACGTTCGTCGGAATAAAGGCGGACACGTCACCGGCCTGGGTCTCAATAATCGGCAGGGCGGTAAGCGAACCGGCACCGAGTTCATCGCTGACCTTGGCAGCACGTTCGAGCAGGCGGGAGTGGTTAAAGAAGATATCTCCAGGATAGGCCTCGCGCCCCGGGGGACGACGCAAGAGCAGGGAGAGCTCGCGATAGGCAACGGCCTGCTTGGACAAATCGTCATAGATAATCAGGGCGTGCTGGCCATTATCACGGAAATACTCACCCATCGCGCAACCGGCAAAGGGTGCGATATACTGCATCGGCGCCGGGTCTGAGGCACAGGCCGAAACAACGGTGGTATATTCCATCGCCCCGTGCTTTCTCAGGGCCTCAACGACCAGGGCAACGGTTGACTTCTTCTGCCCAACGGCAACGTATATGCAGTGTATATCGGTATTTTTCTGGGCGATAATGGCGTCAACACAGAGTGCCGTCTTGCCGATCTGACGGTCTCCAATGATCAGCTCACGCTGTCCTCTGCCGACCGGGGTCATTGCATCGACCGCCTTGGCACCGGTATAGCAGGGCTCATGCACCCCTTTTCTGGCGATAACACCAGGGGCCAGAACCTCAATCTTCGAGGTAAACTCCGAATCGATTGGTCCCAGACCATCGAGCGGCATACCGATACCATCGACAACCCGACCTTCCATGGCTGGCCCGACCGGGACCTCTGCAATCCTGCCGGTTCTTTTGACAATATCGCCCTCCTTGATCTCGCTGACATTACCGAGGATGGCACAACCAACGTTGTCTGTCTCGAGGTTCAGGGCCAGACCCATGATCCCGTTGGAGAATTCGAGGAGTTCCATGGCCATGCAGTTCTGCACGCCATAAATACGGGCAATACCATCACCCACCGAGATGACAGTACCGGTCTCGTTAAGATCAACACTCGTTTCGTAGGACCCAATCTGATCTTTGATTATCTGACTAATTTCAGCGGCTTTGATCTGCATCTATTCTCTCCCCTTAATGGAATCTTTTAAACCAGCGAGCTGCGTTTTGATGCTCCCATCCAGCACAAGGTCGCCAACCTTGGCGACAATGCCGCCAATGATCGACGGATCAACACTTGTGGTGAGCTCAACTTTCTTGCCAGTTAACGTTTCTAATACCTTTTGAATATTTGATTTCAGGTCTTCACTGAGCTCAACGGCGGCAACGACATTACCGTGGCTGATATTCTTGACCTCATCAACCATACCCTTGTATGCCTCGGCAATCTCCGGCAATATTTCGATCCGTTTTTTCTGTACCAGAAGACGCAGGAACTTGGCCATCGTGGCATCAAGCCCCATGGAACCGGCCAGATCCACCATAACCTTCTCACGAACCTCCAAGGGGTAGAGAGGGTTGGTCAGTGCGTCGGCGACCTCCTGGCTTTCGGAAAAGAGTGCGGCAAAGCCTTCGAGCTCTTCGAGAAAGCCCTCGTATGTTCCCTGTTCCTGGCCAATGCTGAAAATAGCCTTGGCATATCTCTGTGCGAGGATTGTCTGTTTCACTGTGCGGCCCCCACTCTCTCTAAATAATTCTCGATAATCTTCACCTGATCTTCGGCAGTAAGATTTTCCCGGATCAGGTCTTCGGCCATAGCCGCAGCCTTATCTGCGATATCATTCTTCAGTGTCCGCCGTGCGTTTGTAACCTCGTTTTGCACCGCCATCTCGGCTGAGCGCATGATCTCTTCAGCCGCCAATTCGGCCTTTTCGATAATCTTTGCCCGTTCAATTTCGGCCTGAGCCAGGGCCCGTTCGACGATCTTGTCTATTTCAGACTCGGCTGTAGAGAGCTTTTCACGAAACTCAAGATATTGCTTTTCGGCATTTTCCCTCTTTTGCTCAAGCCCTTCAATCTCCTCGGTAATGGTTTTCCTGCGTGCAGCCAGACTGTCTCCGATAGGTTTGGCGAGAAATCTGACGAGAATAATCATCAAGGCGATAAAGTTCACAATCCTCCAGCCAAGGTCTTTCAGCTCTTTAGCAGAAAGAGATCCTGACACATGGCCCGCCTGATGGGTATCTTCGGCCAGCACACCATCATGACCAGCCATATCGGTAGAGGCGGCTCCAACACTTACCTTCTCGCTTGCGATAGCCGTTGACATGCCACAGACCAGTGTCAAACAGACTGCCAGGACAAGCAGGCAGGAAATGCCGGCAATTTTATTCATATCAATCATGATTACAGGCTCCTTCCTAAGATTTTACTGGCCATCTCTGTGGCAAAGTCGTCCAGTCCTTCCTGTAGACTTTTCCTGGCAGAATCAACGTCTGCCTTTAACGCCAGGAGTTTTTCATCTTTGCCCGCTTCTGCTTCGGCCTTGATGGCCGACAGCTTCTCCGCACCGGCCTTCTGCGCCTCAGCCCGGGCTGAATCCAGGGCAGCCTTGGCCTTGCCGGAAGCCTCTGCCATCTTCTCGTCGACCTTTTTCTGCTCCTGCCCCGCCTTCACCTCAAAGTCGAGAATCTCGTCCTGCATCCCCTTGAGTTTTTCGGCCCTTTCCCTCAGGACTCTCCTTACCGGCCGATAGAGTACCCGATTCAGCAGAAACATAAGAACCGCCATGTTAACAATCTGCAGGAGCAAAGTGAAATCAATCGTGATCATGCCAGCACCCCTAGATGACTAAGATAACAAAAAAACCAACACCTACCCGACACCAGGTAAGCGATACCCTCAGATATGGCAAGAAAAGCAGTATTTTCTGACGACAAAAAAAAATGAACCATCATTCACATTAACGAAAAATTACTACCGTATATAGATGGACCTGTCAACAGTTTTATCCGCCGGATAACGACTTCAAACCAACAACAATCACCAGGCAAAAAGGCTCTGATTTTTATCTGTTTTATAGACAGATAAAAGAGCTCTTTTCCCAGAGAGTAAAAAAAAAATCACCTCCGGGCAAGAATCTCCTCAACAAAGCCCGGGACTTTTTCCAGGGCCTCCTTGAGTTTATCGGCAAACGGGCCGCCGGCCTGCGCCATATCCGGCCTGCCGCCGCCGCTGCCTCCGACAACGGAGGCGACCCGCTGCACCAGATCGCCCGCCTTGATCCTTTGGGTCTGATCCTTGCTGACAATCGCCAAAAGAGCGGCTTTGCTGTTAACAGTTCCACCAAGCACCGCCACACCCGAGCCCATCGCATCTCGGATCGTATCTCCGACCTCGCGCAGGGTCTTGGCACTGTCGAGGGGGATCTCCGCTCCGATCACCCGAACACCACCAACATCGACGGCGGTGGCAAACACCGCATCAAGATCTGAACGGGCAAGCTGGCTGGACAGCTCTGCAACCTTTTTCTCTGTCTCTTTCAAGGCCGCCAGAAGCTGCTCTACTTTTTCGGAAACACCAGCCATACCAGGAGCGCTCAACAGATGAACCGCCTTTCGCTGGTCTGCATATATCTTCTGTATCTCCTGCAGGGCCGCTACCCCGGCAGAGGCCTCTATCCTGCGGACTCCAGCGGCGATACCGCCCTCGGACTGGATGACGAAGACACCGATATCACCGGTGGCCGCAACATGGGTGCCGCCGCAGAGCTCCTTGCTGAAACCGGCGACGGAGACCACCCGAACCTCCGCTGCGTATTTTTCCCCGAACAGGGCCATGGCACCCTCACCGATCGCCTCGTCCCGCTGCAGTAACTCGGTCCGGACAGGGATATTGTCGCGAATCTTCTGGTTGACACGATTCTCAATGCGACGCAGTTCCTCAGGCGTTACCGGCGAAAAATGCGTAAAATCAAAGCGCAGTCTATCGGGTCCGACAAGCGAGCCAGACTGCTTGACATGATCCCCCAGAACCTCCCTGAGCGCGGCATGCAGAAGATGTGTAGCCGTATGGTGTGCTGCGCAGCCCCGTCTCGCCGGTGCTGCAACCTGGAGATACAGCTCCTGACCTTCGGCAAGGATCCCTTCAACCACAACCAGATGATGCAGGACAATACCATCACCAACAACCACAGTCTGGCTGACCGTCGCACGACCTCCATCCCAGGAGATTTCCCCGCTATCGCCTGCCTGTCCACCGGCTTCCGCATAAAAAGGGGTGGCATCGACAAAGAGCTGCCCCTCACTGCCGGCACCCAGCTCTGCCGTGCGCTTGCCGGAGGCGTCAAGAAGGGCCCGGGCCACACTTCTCCCTTCGAGTGTATCATAACCGGTAAACAAGGTCTTCCCGCCCTGCTCGGCGATGGTTTTTACACCCTCACCGAGGAGTTTGACACCCTCATCTCTCCTTGATTCTCTCGACTTCAGGCGCTGGTTTTCCATCTCCGCCTTAAAGCCCTCTTCATCGAAGCGCATGCCTCTCTCCAGCCCGATATCACGCACGATATCAAATGGAAAGCCGAAGGTATCGTAGAGTTTAAAGATAAACCGCCCAGAGATAACAGGAGCCGACTCTCCGAGGGCCCGTAGGCGGGCAATCTCTTCATCGAGCATTGCCAGACCATTCTCCAGGGTCTCACGGAACCGCTCCTCTTCGTTGTTGACCACCTTGACCAGCAGCGAACGGCTGGCCAGCAGATGCGGATAGGCCTGCTGCATCTCTTCGACAACCACCAAAACAACCTGCTCCATAAAGGATCTGTTCAGACCAAGGGACTTGCCGTAGCGTACCGCCCGGCGGATGATCCGGCGCAAGACATAGCCCCTCTTCTCGTTGGAAGGCAAAACCCCGTCACAGACAAGAAAGGCCGTGGCCCGGGCATGGTCCGCGATAACCCGCATGGCCACATCGCAGGGTTCATCGTCGCCGTATCTTTTTCCAGACAGCTCTTCAAGTCTGCCGATTATCGGCGCGAAGAGATCCGAATCGTAGTTATTGAATTTACCCTGCAAAACCGCAGCCACACGCTCGAGCCCCATTCCGGTATCGATACTCGGCCTGGGCAGATTGGTCTGGCTGCCATCTTCTCCCCGATAAAACTGCATAAAGACCAGATTCCACAACTCGAGGAACCGGTCACAATCACAGCCAAGGGCGCAGTCGGCTCTGCCACAGCCCGCCTCAACACCCTGATCGATATGAATCTCCGAGCATGGACCGCAGGGGCCGGTATCTCCCATCTGCCAGAAGTTGTCCTTTTCCCCCATCCTGACGATCCGCCCCGCCGGCAGATCCTCGATCTGTTGCCAGAGCTGTTCCGCCTCGTCATCATCTTCGAAGATCGACACCCAGAGCTTGGCGCTGTCTATACCGAGTTCCCTGGTCAGGAAGGTCCAGGCAAAATCGATGGCCTCTTTTTTGAAATATTCACCAAAGGAAAAGTTGCCAAGCATCTCAAAAAAAGTGTGGTGCCGGGCCGTATAACCGACATTTTCCAGGTCGTTATGCTTGCCGCCCGCCCGCACACAGCGCTGGCTGGTCACCGCCCTGGTGTATGGACGTTTGTCTTCACCCATAAAGACGGTCTTGAACTGAACCATACCGGCATTGGTAAAGAGTAATGTCGGATCGTCCGCAGGAACAAGCGAAGAACTCTCAACAATACGGTGCCCCCTTTCCTGAAAATAGGCCAAAAATCTGCTCCGAATCTCATTTCCCTTCATATCTTCCACAGAGTAAGAATTTACAATCCATCATTCAGAAACACCCGAAGACATTGAACAGCTTGAATAAACACCACCGGCCACCGTCCGGCCAGTGCCGAGACTACTCTTTTAGCAAAAAAGAGATCTTTTACAGCGATACCGAAGAAGGTCTCTCTCTTTTCTTTGTATCCCGTTCCAGGATATAGGGCAAAATATCTTTAAAAGCCGTCGTATCGGCTCTGCCCAGAAGTTCATAGACAAGCATTTCCGACGAACCAACGCTGACACCAAGCCCCTGCAGCCGCCTTAAGGCAACACGATGGTCCTCTTTTGACCTTGCCGCGACACCATCCGAGACAACCCACACGGAGAGCCCCTGCTGCAAAAGCCCCAGGGCTGTCTGATAGACGCAGATATGTGTCTCGACACCGACAAGAACAACCGTTTGCAGCCGGGGCCGTAACCCCTGGAGATAGGCTATGGTTGCCGGATCCTTTGTCGCGTCAAAGGAGATCTTGTCAAAACAGGGGATATCCTGCAAGAGTACCTCGAGTTCAGCAACGTACGGGCCAAGCTTTTCTCTGTATTGACTGTTGCCCAAAATCGGTATATCCAGTATGCCAAAAGACTGAACAAGTAAGGCAATACTGTCGATAACAGTCTGCCGCTCGGCCATTTTTGCCATAAGCCGAGTCTGTACATCAACAACATGCAGGCAAACTCGACTGGAATCCAAAAGAAATCTCTCCATAGCTCTCCCGCTCCCCAAAAGCTTCTGTGGCCGCTTCATTATCGCAAACCACCGAGAAAAAACTGCTTGCCAAAGATATGCAAACAGGTCTCTGAAATAATTATCAAGAAAAAAGGATTCAGGATTTTCAGATCCCAAAAGTATCCACCGATCTGCAACACCTCCAGATTACATTAATTAAACCGTTTCCTCGCAGAGATTCAAGCCTAGAGAGGAAAATAATACTGGGCAGAAAAGAGAAACGGCCGGGACAGCAGGTTTTTCCCTATGGCCAGGGATGCAAGACATTCCGCCTGTCCAAATATCGCGATGCCTATAAACAGCTACTTTTCATCTTGCATTCAATACAGCCAAGACAGTATTGTGGACCGATCAGATGTTTCGCCTGTAGCAGAAATCTGCCCATCCAGGAAAAGCCAGAATATAGGGCGATCTCGTCGAAGATCAAACAGGGTATATCCTGAAGATGGGAAATACAAACGTGGGAGAGAGAATGCGAGACGAACAAATAGACGCCGTGTCAAAACTGCTGAAATCAATGTCCCATCCGATCCGCCTGAAGATTCTCTGTTTGTTGCAAGAACAGGAGCTTTCCGTTGGTGAAATCAGGGAGCGGGTCAAAACAACAAACGCAAATGTCTCCCAGCATCTGAGCATCCTGCGCAACCAGGGCATTATCGTCTATCGCAAGGATGCCAATTTTATCTACAACAGCATAGGAGATAAACGTATCCTGGAACTTATCCGCACCATGCGTACACTCTTCTGCCCCGACTTTTAACGTTATAGCACATTGCAAATGCCGCACGGCGCTTGAGATATGAGTTTCCTGCCAGGCAGACAGAAAGAAGCCAAGCGATGCTGTACGAGCAGACAGACAGTTCAATGGAGACTGCAAAACCAAGCCCTTGCCAACAGTTGCGGGAAAACAAGGCACAAATGGCATAAAACAAAAGGATGCCAACAATAGGCGGAGTACAACAATGATTATTGCAGACTGGATACACCTTATGGCCGGCTTTTTTATCCTGTTCAGCCTCGCACTTGGGGTTGAGGCAAGCCCGATGTTTCACAGCAGCTACTGGCTGTTCTTCACCGCTTTCGTCGGGCTGAACCTCTTCCAGTTCGGGCTGACCAAATTCTGCCCCCTCGGGTATATCCTCAAAAAAATCGGAGTGCCTGAAAGCAGATAAGCCGGTGACTGCCAGCTATCTTTAATGCCCAGAGCTGTTACATTTTCAGGCTTGAAAAAAGATCCGCCCAGGCAGCCAGAGAATGGGAAAGGCTCGAGTTATATCGGCAGGATATGGTATTCTTCAACGATCTCGTGTATGCCATCCAGGACCTGTCCGGTTCTGCCATCGATCGAGAGAGGGTCTCCGACTGCTATTTTTCGGCCCTGCATTTCGCAATACTGCTCTGTCTCATAGACCTTGAGACTGCTGCAGCCGACAACACAGGTTTTTTCAAGACGTACCGCAACCACTGAGGCATGAGAAGTCTGCCCGCCACGGGCGGTAAGCAGCCCATCCGCCTGACTTACCGCTTTTATATCTTCAGGAACGGTATCCTGACGGATAAGAATCAGTGGCAGCCCGCCATTACGTTTTCGCTGTTCACGAATATTTTCCTCGGTAAAGACCGCGATACCGGAAAGCGCGGAACCAGAAACGCCAACACCTTTGCCAAGAGAGGCTGCTTCGAGTTCCGGAGTCTTGACGAACACGTTAAGATGCTCTTTTTTCTTGATCGTGATCATATCCCGGGTCTGCAGCAGATAGAGATCCTCAGGCTCAGGCCCCTCAAAGGTAAACTCAATTTCCTGGGCATGCCAGCGCCTGTCATACACAAGCTCCCGGGATATATTCAAAAGCTCCGCATAAATTTTGGGAAAACGGATCTCAAGACAATCCTCCACAGAGCGGCCATCGAGTTCGGCCTGTTCCACAGAGATGGCACAACTGGCAACCAGCCCTGAAACGATATCCTCCCCCTGGTCTCCAAAGGCGTAATCCCCCCAGAGGGCCACACGCTGTACCTTTCGATAGGGGTGGGCGGTAAAAACCACGCCAGCCCCTGAAAATTCACTTTTGTTACCGTAGACCATAGCCTGGACGATAACGGCGGTGCCCCATGAATCGGAGACATCCATAATGCGGCGGTACTGGACGGCCTTCAGGCTCTTCCAGGAATCAAGGACCAGCTCAATCGCCTGAACCAGCTGTTGCCACGGGTCATCCGGGACCTCCCGTCCTCTTTCTCTGGTAAGGCGTCCATACGACAGCGCCAGCTCCCGCATCTGTTCCGTCGAGAACTGTCTCTTGAAGGCAACATTTGCAGCGGCCTTGGCCTCATTCATCAGCACCTGAAAATCTTCGCGCTCCACATCGGTAATCATCGCCCAGGACTGTAAAAAGCGCCTGTAATTATCCCAGGCAAGATAGCCGTTGCCGTGTTTTGCAACGTATGCATCGATAAGTTCCTCATTAAAGCCAACATTATGTACCGTGGCCATCATTCCCGGCATCGATATCGAGCCTCCGCTACGCACCGACAGCAGCAACGGGTTCTCCGGCGAGCCAAAGGTCTTGCCGGTCAACTCTTCAACGGCAGAAAGCGCCTCCCTGACCCGCTGCATAAACTCATCACGCGTCCTCGAATAACCAAAAACAATATCACGACAACGAAACACCTCCGTGGTGATGACAAAGGCCGGAGGAACCTGTTTTCCGTAGCGTATCAGCGCAGCCAGGTTAAACCCCTTGTTACCGAGATGGATCAGGTTGTTGGTAAAGGGATTTGGCTGATGCAGCCTGGAGAGGGCCCGATCAGGGTTATAGGTCATCAACAGATCGAGCATTTCCTGATCGAGAAGATCCTTTTGCTTCTCGAGGGTTTGCAGTATGCGCAGAATAAAATTATCCAGATGCTGCAGGCCAAAGGTCGAGGCAATAAGATCCCGAAAAAAGACCTCTGACAATCTCTGGACCGTTGCCGCCTGCTCGTTTTCATCGTAGAGACTGTCAAATTTTTCAAGAAGATTGTCTTTGCCGATCTGGGGTATGATCAGGGAGAGGTTGTTCTGATGGATATTGGTATAAAAGGCATAGATAATATCTTTGACCCCTTCCGACATGCCACGAAGGATATCGAGATACTGTGTATAGGAGAATCTGCGGATCTTGAGCGAATTTTCCAGCAGCATCAAAGAGGTACTCAGGCGCCGCGGCACGATACCATCAATGGAAAGGGCACGGATATACAATTTGAGGCAGCGTACAATATGATAAAATGTCGCCTGGGTAATGATCGAGAGATTCAGGGTCTCCGGGAGTTTCTCCAGGTAGATATTGGCCAGATTTTCGAGCCGGTAGGTCAGACTGAGGGCGTCAAACTTCCTCTCCCGGTAGCGCCCGTATACCGATGGGATATCAACGGCGATATGCCTCTTGTAATAGATATCTTCGCGTACTTCGTAGGTCTCCTCTGAGAGGATAATCTTTTTCAGTTCCTCGAGCGAGCTCAGCAGGGTCTCAAGAGACTCTTCCGTATCGGCCTCCTCAAGGTTGGCCAAAAGCGGCTCCAGCTCGGCGAAACCATCATTGACCATCCGACGGATCTCGGAATGCAGCTGTTGAAAGCCCAGATTGTACTTCCTGTGCAGCAGCTTATACATGCGGATCAACAGCTCAAAACGCCTCAGCTCAGAGGCTTTGATATCCTTCTGCTCTGCCAGAAAGGCAGAAATCCGCTCTCGATCAATATGGAGCAAATCCTCCACATTGACGATCTTCATCGCCTGCCAGAATCTGGCGCTGAGAACAAACTGGTCATCGACGTAGGGTCCAGCGACCCTTATCTGAGTGTAGACCTCCTCCGGAACGAATCGGTAAAGATTTGTTTTTTCACCACTTTTCCAGAATAAAATAATATTTTCAATAAAATCGACAATCAGATTTGAGCTCTCAACATGCCCCTGTTTACGCAGGAAATGGATGAGGAGGTCTTTTCTTTTATGGATCTCGTCAAGCTCGGTTGAGACGTCACGCAGCTCTCCTTCGGAGCCGATCTCGTTGTAAAACACCGGCATCAGCTTGGCAAACTGCTTGAGCAGGTTATAGATCGGTTCGATCGGATGGTTGAGCAGCTGGGTAATATCCCGCTGAAACAGATCCGTATCCTTGATACAGGTGCCGGAGAGCTTGAGGTGGATGATAAGGGCCGAAAACAGTGTAGAACACCATTTGGGCTCGCGCATAATCAGATGCAGCCAGACCCGTATATTTGCCAGATGTGCCGGATTGGTCAGCGGCTGCCAGTTCTCATCCACGCCGACAACACTTGCATGTTGAAAGCCAAAACGGACCACCTCCCACAAAAAGGCCTCGACCATACGGCTGTTACCACGGTCGAAAATTTCACCGCCTATCACCTGGATACACTGCAGCGAGGTGTGTGGATATTGCCGTACATTGGCCTTCAGCAGTTTGAAGGTGGTGAGAAGAAATTCCTCAATTTCCTCGAACGACTGCTGTCGTATTAACTGTACAAGGGCCCGGTTGATCTCCCTGAGGGTCTCCTCATGGATCAGAGAGAGCCCCTTGGTGTCCATTATTTTAAAGAGAAAGAGCAGCTTTCGATTCTCTTTCAGGAGACGGAATGACCCTTCGCCATCTTTGCCGGCTCCTTCCTGCCCCCCTGCAGCCCTGTCGAGCCGGCCGGGAATTTCTCTGTAATATCTTACGATATCAATATGATCCGGAATCTCCAGCAATCTCTGCAGAGAGCCGCCGGTGGAGTCCTGCAGACCAATATCGTCAATTTCCTCAAGATACTGACGAAAACGGCTATGGCTGATAACAGAAAAAAGCTCAACCAGCCAGGGATCAGCGACAGGGAGGGAACAGCGCTCCAAAAACCAGGGAAGAGGATCGTCCTCGCCGAGCCAATAGTCATAACAAAGTCTCTGGATGGTTCGCAGGAAACCGGTAAAAGGGGCAAAATCAAAGAGTTCCTGGCCGTCGGCAAGCGCAAGCAGTCTTTTCCCCAGACGGTTTACCGGATACTGCCCGTGTGCAAACTGCACGAGGACCGCCGGGGAACTGTCCTTGAGAGCGGACAACATATCAACAAGCTGATTGAAGGCACCGGCAAAACGTCTCAAGTCGCCGGATGTAAACTTCTGAAGGGTCTTATCAAGCCAGACCATAAGCGCCCCGACGGCCTGCCTGCGCATATTGGCATCTTTTGCCGTATCGTTGAGGGCCTCGACGAAAAGCCCGCCAAAGAGTACGAAGGCCTGCGGCCCTTTTTCATGAAGGCGATAGTAGTTGAAATTTTTCAAGGCAAAACTGCGCAGCTGGGGCAGAACCAGCCGCCAGTTGCGAAAAGGATGGCAGACCTCATACAACAGTTTCTCAAGGGCTGAATGCAGGCCGCTGTAGGGCTCTACAATCTCAAGCAGCAGCGATAATTCCTCATCGATAACGACCTTTCCCGCCGTCTCACGCAGATTCGCCAACAAGGCGTCAGACTCAATCATAGACCCCTTTTCTCTGTCCATACTCCCCTCTCACCTCTGCAGATAGGCTCAATCGCCCCCCTTTTTACCTCCTCTTCTTCAAGAAGATATCAAAACAGAGGCAAAAACGTCATGCAGGTTCCCGGCAAGCGAGAAAACCGGGCAAGCCCGGATTTCTCGCAACAGCATACGAAGATGAAACGACTGCTTTGCCAGAAGACACAAGCCTTTCCGGCTAGAGGGCCTTATTTGCGTCCATATGTAAAATGAGGTCCAGCATCCTGTTGGCGTACCCCCATTCATTATCATACCAGCTCATCACCTTGACCGACGTACCAAGCACCTTCGTCGACTGGCCATCGACGATCGAAGACCTGCTATCCCCCTTGTAGTCTATCGACACCAGCGGAAGATCGGTATAGCCCAGATACCTGTTTACGGCATTTTTCAGGGCCTGGTTCACCTCATCAACGGAGGTCTCCCGCTCCACCTCTATCACCGCGTCCACAAGGGAGACTGTGGGGGTTGGAACACGAACAGCAAGACCATCAAATTTGCCTTTAAGCTCTGGAATAACCAGAGATACAGCTGCTGCTGCACCGGTCTTGGTCGGGACCATGGAAAGGGCAGCAGCCCTTGCCCGCCGTGGATCAGAGTGGGGGTAGTCCAAAAGCCGTTGATCCCCGGTATAGGAATGTACGGTGGTCATCAAGCCCCTTTTGATGCCGAAATTGTCAAGAATAACCTTGGCCAGCGGAGCCAGGCAATTGGTCGTGCATGAGGCATTCGATACCACATGGTGAATCGTCGCATCGTACTCATCCTCGTTAACCCCCATAACCAGGGTCTTTACATTGCCCTTGGCCGGCGCCGAGATAACAACCTTGGAGGCACCGGCGTCGATATGGGCCTGAGCCGCTTCTGCGTCACGGAAAATACCGGTACACTCGGCAACATAGTCAACACCCAGGGCGCCCCAGGGGATATCCGCCGGCTTTCTATGTTCAGACACCGCAATCTGCCTGCCATCAACGATGATTCCGGCATCGTTGCTTTCTACCTCTTTATCGTAAATACCCATCAGCGAATCGTACTTCAACAAATGCGCAAGGATTGCGTTATCGGTCAGGTCGTTTATTGCCATAACCTCAATGTCGGCAAAGAGCGGGTCCATCGACAGGGCCCGAAACATGCTGCGCCCTATCCTGCCAAAGCCATTAATACCTATCTTTACTGTCATCTATTCCTCCTCACATTGTTAAGATGTCATAAATAATGAAATTTCTCGTTTCGAGATCAAGGCAGAGGCTGCCCTGGATATAAAATCTGCGCAGCAGCCTGAGCTGTAACGCGCAAGAGCGACACAGCAGGCAGCCACAGAGAGCTCAAAATCATTTTCGAGCGTAGAGATCTAGATAGTTATACACCACTTTTGACCAGGTGTACTGTTTATTAATTATTTCCACAGCCCTGCGCTGCATCTCCCTCTTTATTGGCAATTGCTGCTCGAGGGCACATGCCCGCTGCAAACCACCGAGGAGCGCGTCCGGTGTGGCACCATTGAAGGCCAGACCAGTCACCCCA
Organism: Deltaproteobacteria bacterium; assembly: GCA_002747825.1. GTDB lineage: Bacteria > Desulfobacterota > Desulfobulbia > Desulfobulbales > Desulfocapsaceae > Desulforhopalus_A. The sequence goes on along the minus strand of PDQQ01000017.1, from coordinate 33,022 downwards.
TCAACGACCTTGACAAGTCCGCCGACATGGTTGACCACAGGAATAGAACCGTAGAGCTGAGCGATAAAATCGGTAAGCCCGCAGGGCTCATAGCGTGATGGAATAACAAAGTAATCCCCGGCCCGATATACCAGACTGGCGAGCTCTGGACTGAAGCCGCAAAAATAACAGATTCTCCCGGCAGTAACAGGAGCTGCCGCCAACTCGGCCAAACGCGACTCAAAGGCCAGATCACCACTGCCAAGAATGGCAAAGGTGGCCTTTGGATACTGCAGCAGAAACATCGGCAGCACCTCAAGCAGAACATCGACACCCTTCTGCTCGTTGAGGCGGCCGACAAAGGTAAACAAGGGGCCATCAGGTGAGGCGGAAAGACAGCCAAAACGCTGCACACCATCGTAGGAAACCAGATCTCTCCTGTCTTGAAAAAGTCTCTTTTTGCAGTTGTCTTTACCAGCAAGCTCTTCCTGTGGATCGGCCGGATCAAAGCGCAGCTCCTCTTCAATGCTATCGGCCATTGGCGAAAAATAGTCAGGATCGATGCCGTTGGTTACCCCCTCGAGTAAAATGCCCCTTTTGTTAAACTCATGACCAAGCCAGCCGGTCAGCTGATCGCCATTGGAGTGCTGCAGTTCAAAGGCATAGTTCTCGCTGACCGTATTGACCGGGGCAAAGGCCCCGGCAACCAGCAGGGGATCAAATTTAGCGTCCAGCTGATAGTTTGCCACAACCTCGTCGGGAAACCCGGTTATCGCCCGGGCATAGTCGATATCGGCTATCTCCTGATGGTACCCCAGACCGGCATTGTGAATGGTTGTCAGACAACGGGTCTTTCTAAAATATGTCCGGTAACCGGCAAGTTCACGGACAAGGGCCGGAACGAGAGCGGTATGTCCATCGTGACAGTGCAGGACATCGGGATGCTCACCGAGGGCGATGATCAGCTCGAGGGCCCCTTTTTGCAGCAGAAGATTCATTGCAAAATAATCGTGATGTCCGGCAGCAAGCTTTTTCCAGCCGTTTTCTTCCTGCTTTGTATAGGTATATACAGACCTCTTTTCGGTAAAACGAAGTGCCTTGATAAGGTAGATATGCACATTCTCACGACGGGCATAACAAAAAGAGACCGGTTCGCTGACCAGACGTCCAGGCTCGTTCATCGGGATCGACAACTGCAGTGATCTCGCTCGGGAAAACGGATCTTTAACCGGCACAAAGTCATCGACCAGATCCTCCATAAAACCGTAGTAGGGCAGGACCACCTTGACAGAGTAATCCGGCAGACAGGCCAGTGCTTTAGACAGCTGGTAGACAACGTCCTTGACTCCGCCTGCCCCGGCCAGCTCACCGTATTCACGGCTCAACATCCATATGTTTTTTACAGCTTTTTTCTCCACAATCCCATACCTTGATATACAGGCTCCCCTGCTTACCATGGATATCATTTTCAAGTCTGCCCGGCAACCAGCACATTTTTTTGTCGACCCGGCACCTCGTTCTGAAAGGGCAACAAAACACACAGCAAATCGTCTTGAGCAGGTCGCCTTCAGGAAAGACCTCCAGTCTTTAAAAGATCAGACAACAAGTGAAATAGTATAAACACTTTGCCTTATCCGGCAATACCATTTACTCTGCTACAGAAAAAATCAACAGACATCCGGGACCTGGAGAGGGATTCAAAAAAATCGACAACGGAGGCGAAGGGCTTACTGTCCTTGCCTGCCAGCTTTGGAGATACGGATATGGAGAGTGGAATACTGCAGCTTCGCAGCACAAAAAATATGCAGCTGATCGATATTACTCCCAACCTGGAATCATCGCTGCAGGAATGCAGCTCAGAGGTTGGCTTGCTCTATCTCTTTAATCCACATACAACGGCAGGTCTTACGATAAATGAGGGGGCAGATCCCGATGTCAAAAAGGATATTCTCTCCGCCCTGTCCGAGATGGTACCAAAGCTCAACTATCTTCATACCGAAGGAAATTCACCTTCACATATTATGACCCTGCTCACCGGCAGCTCTTTACTGATTGAGGTGCATGGCAGACAGCTTATGCTGGGCACCTGGCAACGTGTCTTTTTTTGCGAATACGACGGCCCCCGTTCAAGAAAGATCCGCTGGAAATTTGTCGCTGATCCTGCCAGACAGGACCGGTAACGATAGAGAAAAACCTGGATTACCGGCATATTACCCAAAAACGAATATGAAAGACAGCCAACCCGACGCATCCACCATTTGTTTTGGCCTCTCTGAAACAGCGGACAGAACCTCTCTTGCCGTCTTTTTACAGCTCTACGGGCGGCCGGAGTTTAGCAAAGAATTCTCAGGCCGCCTGTCTGCCGAGGAGATCACAGATCTTGTTGAGCATCTTACAAAACTTTTGCGTAGACACCTGAGTGAGACAGAGTACCATGACCTCTTTCTCTGTCGCAGACACAAAGAGTAAGAAATGGCTGAGACAATGCGCCTGCAGAAATATCTCGCACAATGTGGAGTCTGTTCAAGACGAAGAGCCGAGGAATATATCAGACAGGGGCTGGTCGCCGTCAACGGGAAAATCGTCACCAGACTGGGTACAACGATTGCTCCTGATCAGGTAACGGTGACGTTTGATGGCAAAAAGGTTCAGGAAAAAGAAGCGCATATTAGCTACCTGCTGAATAAACCGAAGGGCTATGTAACGACAAACAGCGACCCCCAGGGCAGACCCACGGTTGTCAGCCTGATTCAGGATTGCCGGGAAAGGCTTTTTCCCGTTGGCCGTCTGGACTTTGATACGGAAGGCGCGCTCATTCTCACAAACGATGGCGAGCTGGCACAAAAGATTACACACCCCAGATACATGACCTGCAAGACCTATGAAGCCCTGGTTCACGGCAGACCTTCCAGACAACAGCTTCAACGCCTCCGGGAAGGTATCCTTCTCGAAGGTAAAAAGACGGCTCCAGCCCGGATAAAAGTCCTTACAAGCACCCAGAAAAATACACTTGTCGAGATCATCATCCACGAGGGACGCAAGCGGCAGATAAAAAAAATGTTTCAGCATATCAACTGCCCGGTTGTTCACCTCAAACGGACGGCCTACGGACAACTCAAGCTGGGTACGCTTGCCATCGGCAACTACCGACGACTCGACGAAACTGACATAAAACGTATCTTTTTGTAAAAATTTTCTTTACAAATAAAAAAATAGCTGATTAGATCTAGGCAGTTAGACGTAAAAGAACAATTTTTCAATCTCTTACTGCAAAACAGACCTTCCGTTACTCACCTGAGGGCTATAGGCCCAGACTCTGTGGTACTTGTTCGGCTACAGACTCGGCTTTAGCCAACTATATGGAATAGTTGGAATATTTTTTAAGTAGTGCCGGGAAATACGGCAGTGACGGCTGTCTGAGAGCTTCCGCGAGTCCAGGTATGTTTGCCCAACGCCCTGGCTTGGGTTGGTTTCTCAACGTATTCTCCCAATGGTTTATTTGAACAGGAGTTACAGCGTATGAACAAATCAGAACTTATCGAGGCATTAGCACAGGAAATCAATCTTCCCCACCGTGAGGCGGTGGCAATAACCAATACCGTTATTGATTCCATGACCGAGGCTTTAGCGAAGGGGGATAGTATCGAAATCAGGGGCTTTGGCAGCTTTGTCGTCAAGCAATACGGCGCCTACGAAGGCAGGAACCCCAAAACCGGCAAGAAGATCAAGGTAAAGCCCAAAAAACTTCCCTTCTTCAAGGTCGGCAAAGATCTCAGAGAAAAAGTCAACCAAGCCAGATAAGGACAGTCTTGTATCGACGAAGGTTTGAACAGAAGAGGCAGACCTCCGTCGTTTTTCAGTCAGTGCGGTACGCCCTTTCTTGCCCCTCTTTTTTCGCAACATTTTCAGATAAACGCCCTGGGGATGTCTCTTTGACTATCCTCAGGCTGTTTTTTCACTGTCGTCCTCATCTACCTTGCCGCCAACGAGGTCGTATGTCTCTGTGTTACTGATTTTCACCCGTATAATCTCACCAGCACGGACCTGCCCGTCGTTAATATAGACGCAACCGTCGACCTCCGGCGCCTGGTATCTGCTTCGCCCTTCGAGCAGCAGGTCGGTCTCAGAACAAACCCCTTCGACCAAAACGGAAAGCTCCCGGCCGAGATATTTTTTCTGAATTTCTGCGGAAAGTGCCGCCTGCACAGCAAGCAGATGCTCTCTGCGCCTGATCTTCTCTGCCTCTTCAACCTGGCCAGGGAAATGTTCGGACGCACACCCCTCTTCATTTTCATAGGCAAAGACACCGACATGATCGAGACGCAAATCGGTTAGAAATTTTTCTATCTGCAAAAAGTCCCCCTCCGTCTCGCCCGGGAAACCGACAAGAAAGGTTGTTCTGAGTGCAATATCCGGCAGTCTTGTCCGTATCTTTTCTACCAATGCGACAAGAAAATCATAATGATACGGCCTGTTCATCAGCCTCAGGATCCTCTCGTTCACATGCTGGAACGGGATGTCAAGGTACGGCGTGATGCGTCGGTTTGCAGCCATCAGCTCAAGGAGCCGATCGGTTATCCCTGTAGGGTAGAGGTAGAGCAGACGCAGCCAGGGGATCGTGGTCTCAGCAAGCAGGGTCGCAAGTAGATTCTCAAGATTGACCGTCTTGCCCAGATCCCTGCCGTAGGCGGTACTGTCCTGGGCAATAAGAGACAGCTCCTGCACGCCAAGGGCCTCCAGTTTCTTTGCCTCGGCGGTGAGATCGTGGATTGTTCGGCTGCGCAGACGTCCTCGGATCCCTGGAATCATGCAGTATGAACAGCGGTTATTACAGCCTTCGGTAATTTTCATCCAGGCCCTGTGCGCTGGCGTGGTAAGGGTCCTGGGAAGATCCGCATCCATAAGGGTTCTTTTGTGGATGACCAACCTCTCCGCCCGCTCTCCGGCAGCTGAGGCACAGAGCAGAGAGCCGATATGAGCAGCGCCTTCAGTACCGACAAACAGATCGACTTCGTCAAGTTCCCTGGCAAGATCTGCCTGATAACGCTGCACCAGGCAACCGGCGACAACAATCTTTTTTCCCGGAGAGCTTTCTTTGATTCGAGCCAGTTCAAGGATTTCGGCTATCGCCTCTTCAGCGGCGGACTGCAAAAAGCCGCAGGTGTTGACGATCAGGAAATCGGCCTTCTCCACCTGCGGCTCCATCGTAAAACCGGCTGCCTCAAGGGAGCCAAACATCACCTCGGAGTCAACAAGATTCTTGGCACAGCCGAGACTTATGAGATGAAAGCTCTGAGGGGTCATCGCGAAAAGACTCCAAAGGCCTCTTGCACAAGCAGACGACGAACCCGTGCCGCGATTTTCCGAAAATGCGGCTGCGTAAAACCGGGACGCCATTCATCGGCCCACAGCTCGTCTGAGACTATCAACGCCCCTGCAAGGGCCACAGAACGAAAGGCGGCAACGGCGCAGAGGGCAGAAAATTCCATATCTACCGCAACCACCGCTTTTTTTGCGCGCAGGGAGAACAGCTCGGCTCGACTCTCCCGATACAGGGCATCGGTGGACCAGATCCGACCTGTTTTTATCGGCATGGCGAGGCGTTGCAAGCGCTTGACGAGACTTTCGCGCAACCCGGCATCAGGGGCTGGATCTCCACCTTTGAGCGGATAATACGACGAGGTTCCTTCACCGGATAGGGCTGTATCGGGAACAAGAATATCACCGATCCGCAAACCCGGATCGAGGGCTCCACACCAGCCAAAGAAAACAATCCTTTCTGCACCAAGAGCAACGAGCTTTTCCAGGACAATCGCTGCCATTGGGGCTCCGACCGCAGGCCCGGCAATAAATTTTTTTCTCCGCTCAACACAGAGCCCAGAGTTAAACAAAAACCTTGACTCACCTCCCTGTTGTTTGAGAAAGGCGATTTCCACCTCAGCATCGGAAGGGTTCGCAAACAGAACACCCTCTTCTGGCAGCTGTTTTTCGTGTTTTTCGCGTCTTGGTTCGATAAGGATATCAGCGGTCATTTCTTCAACAAAATCAGGACGTATTCACAGCTATAACAGATGAACTTCAGCCAGCCGCATATCTGCAAGTGGCTTTCAGAGAGTGCCAAAGCATTGTCGGCAATATTTCCATAAAAAAAAGACCGCAGATCAGATCTGCGGTCTCTACCGAAAATCACGGGCAGGTCAAACAAACAGCAGTATCTTGAGCTACAGATCTCCTGAAGAACCGGAAAGCTCTCTGAGCCAGACCCGTTATCGCATGTCTCCTTAGCCCAGAAAGGGATTCATGTAGAGAAGGATAAGGGAAACAACAAGCCCGTAAATAGCAACAGACTCAGCAAGCGCCATACCAATAATCATAAAAACCATAAGCTTTGGCTGTACCTCAGGGTTCCGGGCCAGCCCCTGACAGGCTCCGTTACCAACGGAACCAATACCGATACCTGCTCCAAGCCCGGCAAGACCGATTGAAAGAGCCGCACCGACACAAATTAACGCTACCTGAAGATTTCCTTCCATTTTTTCTCTCCTTACAAGTTATTGATCTGGCCTTCTTCTCAAATGTACACAATAAAACGTCAACAAGAGAGGCGCCTTTGACGCTGACGCACTCTCCCTTTCTTCTAGTGGGCGTGTTCCCTGGCCTGCGAGAAATAGACAACGGTAAGCAGGACAAACACCATGGCCTGGACAACAGAGACCAGGACGCCGAGCATCATTATTGGCAGAGGCACAAAAAAACCTCCAGCGAGCGTAAACAGGATACCAAGAAGAATTTCCTTGGCCATTATGTTTCCAAAAAGACGTACAGAAAGTGACAGTATACGGGCAATATTACTAACTATTTCAATCGGCAGTAACAGAGGGACGAGCCACCATACCGGCCCCATAAAATGTTTATAATATTTGAACCCATGTGCCTTAAAACCAATGATATGGTGGGTTATCCAGACAATCAGCGTCAGGGCCAGGGTCGTGTTCAGGCTCGATGTTGGCGACATAAAGCCCGGAATCAGGCCAATAAGATTGGCAACAGCGATGTAGAGGGCAAAGGTTGCGATCATCGGAAAGAAGGTATCGGTCAACTCCCTTCCCATATTATCGTTAAAAAAATCTTCCATACCGCCGATAACAAGCTCCCAGAAATTCTGTCCGTTTCCGGGAATCATCTCCAGATCCCCCAGGGTAAACCTAGCCACAAAGAATAAAAAGGCCATTACCAGCCAGGTGTAGGTCATATACGGGGCACAGAGCTGTTCGAGCAGAGAATGTCCCACCGGCCCATGCGGTACCGGCAGACCGAGCTTTTCGAGAATCACTGAAATAAACAGTATCGGATGTTCCATAGTTCCCTTTACCTCCCACCTGCGTAGTATCTCCAGATCACCCCAACGGCAAAGAAGCTGACCAGGAGCACCACCGTTGACAAACCTAAGATCAGTCCAAAGACGTTGACCAGGCGCCATTTGACAAGCACCGCCAGGACAAGGCCAATTACCACAATTCGCACCCAGAAGCGCAGCAGATACCCCTTCTGCTGTTGCCGGCTCCTTGCCTTTTTTTCTTCCAGACCTGCGAGAGCAGTCACCGATTCAACAAGCCGTACAATGTCCTTGTTGGCTATCCAGAAGCTGCCGACCGAAATGCCCCCTCCAACCAGCACAGAGATCGAGAAGGAAAACGAGCCAAACACCGCCGCCACAAGGGTCATAACAAATAAAAGACAGACAGCGCCAAGCTGCATTCTCTCAAGAGACAACAGATCGCTTGTCAAACCAGCCCTCTAGCCAACTCCATCACCCTCGTCACCGGAGTCCTCTGTATTACGCCAAAGAATCTCCAGCAACGACTTGTAGCCGGCGGCAATCCCAAAGGCCAGCCCGACAAAGGTACACCAAGGCGCCGTCCGGCCATCGAAAACCTTCTGGTCAAGAAAAATCCCTCCTGCCAGACCAAGGAGTATCGCGACCACAAAGGTAAAGCCAATGTGTCCGTAATTGGCAAGCAGATAAATAAACTCCTTTTTTACACCAGACATCTGAGACCCTACCCAGAGCAGTTCAACGATACAGGACACGCAAAAACCGATAGCATGACTCGCGACTATAGTCAATTATTTTTCAAATTTCGAGCATTTTTTTGAATGACCATTCAGTCATTTCAAGAAAACGGTTCAAGTGACTTTCTTCGTGCGCATTTGAGACGAAGAGTACCTCAAACTGTGAAGGTGCCACATAGATACCACCCTCGAGCAACTGTCGATAATGCAGGGCATAACGATCCAGATCGGCCCGCATCGCCGAGACAAAATCGACGACAGGGGCATCGACAAAAAAGCCGGTCATCAGGCTTCCCACACGGTTCAGGCAGACAGGTATTCCTACCCGCTCGGCCAGCCTCTGCAGACCCGATGCCAGATAATCTGCCTTGTCTGCCAATTGCTGGTAAAAACCAGGTGCCTGCAAGAGACGCAGGGTTGCAAGCCCGGCGGCCATTGCCAGGGGGTTTCCGGAGAGCGTTCCGGCCTGATAGACCGGCCCGTCCGGAGCGACACAATTCATGATCTCGGCCTTGCCGCCGTAGGCGCCAACGGGCAGTCCACCACCGACAATCTTGCCCAGACAGGTCAGATCAGGGGTCACTCCAAAAAACTGCTGCGCCCCACCATAGGCCAGGCGGAAACCGGTGATAACCTCGTCGAAGATAAGCACAATTCCGAGTTCTGCAGTCAAACGTCTGAGGGTCTGCAAAAAGCCCTTCGCCGGAGGAACACAGCCCATATTCCCGGCCACAGGCTCGACGATAACGCAGGCAATATCCAGGCTCTCGCTGCGAAGGGTCTCTTCGAGAACCTCCAGATTATTATACGGGATGGAGATCGTATTCTTGACAATATCATCGGGGATACCCGGGCTCCCGGGGATGCCGAGGGTGATAACCCCGGAGCCGGCCTTCACCAGAAAGGAGTCGGCATGTCCGTGATAGCAGCCATCAAACTTGACGACGACCGCCTTTCCGGTATAGCCTCGCGCCAGACGTACCGCACTCATCGTTGCCTCGGTGCCCGAGTTCACAAAACGCACCTTTTCAATCGAGGGAACCGCCTCGACCACCATCTGCGCAAGATCAATCTCCACAGAGGTTGGGGCCCCGAAACTTGTGCCCGATTCCGCCGCCTTTTGCACTGCACCGACGATTTGAGGATGGGCATGACCGACAATCATCGGCCCCCAGGAACCGACAAAATCGACGTAGGAGTTCTGGTCCGCATCGGTGATCATCGCTCCTTTTGCGGACTGAATAAAACGAGGATCACAGCCGACCGCCCTACAGGCGCGCACCGGGCTGTTAACCCCTCCGGGAATGATCTTTTTCGCCTGCTGGAAAAGTTTTACTGATTGTGTAGAGGTCATATTTTCTCCCAAATCGCTGCTCGCACAGCCGCATACACCAGCATAACCGGCCCGGATGCCCGCCAGCTACAACAGGCAATGCAAGCAGAGCTTCGGCACGCGCACAGTGCTTTTCCGAAGCAGGTTTTACGTAAAGCCAACGCACATGCATCCTCTTTTTGAGAAAATGCGCTTGTACATCAAGACCGAAGTGTGCAGTGTACCATGCGGCTTCTTTGCCTGTCAAATCGGGACCCTTGATTTTTTTCTGTTTATGCGCAGAGTACAAGGCTCTTCCGAGCAACACATCATGTTGGGACAAAAAGCATTGGCTCTCTTGTATTGCCGGAGCACGAAACGAGAATGGAATACCGTAGAACGAATACATTGTAAAAAGAAATTTCCTGCAACAACAGAGGAAAGATTGATTATTCAAGGTTTTTCTCAAGTTTTCTCCTTGTCAGCACCGCAGGCAATGAGTTAGAGTAGTCTGACTTGGGATTCACTATTCTTCTCACAGGGTGACTGTAAAGAGATCTCACCTGTTTTTACATTGTTAACAACGTACCATCTGTAAAAAGGAGCACACAATGGCAAGCGAAAAAGTCCTGCAACTGACGGACGCAGAATTTGACAATGCAGTTCAATCCGATCAACCAACACTTGTTGATTTCTGGGCACCCTGGTGTGGGCCCTGCAAGGCGATCGGCCCGGTTATCGAAGACCTCGCCGAGGAGTATGAGGGAAAGGTGGCCATCGCCAAGATGAACGTCGATGACAATCCGGCCACACCCGGGAAGTTTGGTATTCGGGCAATCCCGACCATCATCCTCTTTAAAAAAGGAGAGGTCGTCGATCAGGTTACCGGCTCTGTTGGTAAAGCCCAGCTCGTTGAGATGCTCGGCAAGGTTTGTTAGCCGGTCTGTGAACAGACCTTTATATTGCAAAGAAAAAACCTCAGAGTAGACAATCACAAGACAAGAGAGCCTCTGTCAGGCCCTTCTCTTTAAGATGCTTTTGGCTGTCTGCCTGTTGCTCGGACAGACATTGATCCAGGTGAGATTCCCCAGCAAGGGCGTTGGGGCGGTCCCGACCTGCATATGGACTATATTGCTATGAAAGAACATTACGAACTTGTTATTCTGGGAGGCGGACCGGCAGGACTTTCCGCCGGGCTCTACGCGGCACGGGCACGGCTGGACCACGTTCTGCTCGAAAAAGGTGCACCGGGAGGCCAGATACTTCTCACCGACTGGGTGGACAACTATCCGGGCTTCCCAGACGGAATCTCAGGCTTTGACCTTGCCGAGCACCTGACAAACCATGCCAAGCGATTTGACCTCAACATCGAGACGGCCAATGTCGTCGATGTCAATCTTGACGATGAGACCAGTAAGGTTCTCACCCTTGAAAACGGCAGCAAAATCACCTGTGACACCCTCATTATCTGTACCGGGGCAATGGCAAATACCCTTGGAATCCCCGGAGAGAGCGAGATGCGTGGCAAGGGTGTCTCCTATTGTGGAACCTGCGATGCCCCATTTTATCGCAATATGCATGTTGCAGTTATCGGAGGCGGCAATACCGCGATCCAGGAGGCCGAGTACCTCACAAAATTTGCCAGTAAGGTTACCATTATCCATAGAAGGGATGAGCTGAGAGCAACAAAGATTATGCAGGAGGCCGCCTTTGCCAACGAAAAGATTGATTTTATCTGGAATACCACAGTCAGTGCCATTGAAGGCGACAAAGGGGTGGAAAGGCTCCAGCTCAAGAACAAGGATGGAGGCGCCTCAACCCTTGAGGTCGAAGGTGTTTTCATATTTATAGGTGTTACCCCCAACAACCTCGGTCTGCCTCTGGAAAAACTCAAGGCAGACAAAGGTGGATTTATCCCGACGGATATTGAGACAAGGACATCGGTACCCGGAGTAATGGCTGCCGGTGATATATGCAGCAAGGCCGTACGCCAGATCGTCAACGCAGCAGGGGAAGGTGCTGTCGCCGTATTATCGGCCGAGGCCTATATTCAGGAACGTAAGGAAAAAAAAGATCTATAGACCATGTCCACTGTTACCGCTCTTAACCGTTTAAAAAAAGCGACGACCATCGGCGTTGTCCTGGCTTTTTTCCTCGCTGGAGGCTGCAGCAGCCTCCGCGATACCTTGAACATCACCTCGATTGATGAAGATGGAAATGTGGTCGGCAATCAGGATGCCAATCTGCCAGCCCAACAACTTCTCCGCAAAGGGATGGAGGCCTACAACCTTGGCAAATACTATAAGGCCAGCGAATCTTTTGAGGAGATTCTGAACCGCTACCCATTCAGCAAGGAGGCAGCACTGGCCGAACTCAAGGCTGCGGACTGTTATTATTTTCTCGAGCAGTACAAGGAGGCCCTTGCTCTCTATGAGGCCTTTGAAAACAGCCATCCGACCAACGCCGGCATCCCCTATGTCATGTTCCAAAAGGGCATGTGCAACTACCAACAGATTGACCGCATTGACCGGGACACGCAGAGTGCTGAAAAAACAGTGCAGCTTTTCAAACAGCTGCTCAGAGCCTATCCAGACTCGCCATACACTCAGGAGGCCCAAAAACGGATCCGTCTGGCCAACGATTTTCTCGCTGATCACGAGTTCTTCGTTGCCCAATACTATCTTCGCAAAAAGTCGTACCCCCAGGCTGAAACGCGTCTGAGATATCTTCTGAACGCCTATCCGAAGGCATCAACGGTTCCTGAGGCACAGAAACTGCTCAAGCGGCTTGAGGCGGGGGATCCGCCCTCATCGGCCCTTACCTCCTGGCTCCCCCAGGTTCATCTCCCGAATCGAAATTCCGGGAACAAAGACGAAGAGGAAAACAGCTCGGCACCTCCGGTTGAACGCTGAGAGCAAGGCAGGTCAAAAAGGGCTTCTTTGGCCAGTGCCGGCAACTGCCCGTCTGAGAGGACATATCGTAAGATAGTAATTACCATACTCTGCTCCATTTGCCGGGCTTGCGATAACCGTTCATCGTGGCCCTGCAGAGAACACATCCAGGAAAATCAATGAATACATCACTCAAACTCAAGCTCGCCTTTCTCCTTTTTGTCGTTATACTCGCCGTTGTCACCGTTGTCCCATCCTTTTACTCAAAAACCCCGAGCTGGTGGAAGGAGTATATGGCACCGGAAGGCTTACGCCTCGGGCTGGATCTGCAGGGAGGAATGCACCTTGTTCTGCGGGTGAATCTGCAAAAGGCAGAAGAAAATACCCTGGAATTTGCGGCAAATGATCTCAAGGACACCCTCGCCGAACAGTCTATCAGCGCGGTGCGCACCTCTTCTCCGACCAAGGAATCTGTTATCTTTACCCTGCCCAATGCCGGCTCTGCGCAAAAGGTTGAAGAGCTGGTGCGGGAGGATTTTCCCGATATCGATATCAGGGCGGAAACCAAGGCCGGCAGCTTCCCGAGAATATTTCTTACGCTCAAACAGAAAAAGATTGACTACATAAAGACAAAGGCCGTTGAGCAGTCGCTTGAAATCCTCAGAAACCGTATCGACCAGTTTGGTGTTGCCGAACCGGTCATTCTCCGTCAGGGCACCGATGAGATAGTTGTCCAGCTCCCAGGCGTCCAAGATCCGAAGCGTGCGCTGAAGCTTCTTGGGGAAACAGCACAGCTCGAATTCAAGCTGGTTGCCGACTCCACCGGGATCCCTCTTGAGACACTGGTGGCTGAAGTCAAGGCAGCAGGACAGTGGCAGGATGGGGAATCAATGCGCAAGCTCAACCGCGCCCTGATCGGCAAACTGCCGGACAACACCTCTCTGTTTTTCGAAAAAGAGGTTGATACGCTGAGCAAACAGGAGATACTCGTCCCCATCCTCCTGGAAAACAAGGTCCTGATGACAGGAGACATGGTAAAAGATGCCCGGGTACGCATCGGCGGCAATTTCAACCGCCCCTATGTCAGCCTGGATATGACAAGCAGGGGGGCAAAGGTCTTTGCCAATATCACCGAAAAAAATGTTGGCAGACAGATGGCCATTGTGCTCGACGACGTTGTGCGTTCTGCGCCGGTCATCAACGAGCGTATCGCCGGCGGAGCCGCTCAGATCAACGGTTCGTTTACCCACGAAGAGGCCACTGACCTGGCAATCGTCCTGCGGGTTGGAGCCTTGCCGGCACCGGTTGAGACCATTCAGAATATGACGGTTGGAGCGAGCCTTGGTCAGGACTCGATCAAAAAGGGCCTGTCGTCTGGTATATTCGGAGCCATCATCGTCCTCGGCTTTATGATCGTCTACTACAGGCTCTCCGGTATCATCGCCGACAGTGCTCTGCTGCTCAATATTCTGCTTTTGTTTTCCGGGCTCGCGGTCCTCAATGCGACGCTGACCCTGCCGGGCATTGCCGGTATTATCCTCTCCATTGGTATGGCCGTTGATGCCAACGTCCTTATCTTTGAGAGGATACGCGAAGAAGCCGATATTGGCAAATCAGTCAAATCCAGTGTCGAAAGTGGTTTTGGCAAGGCCTTTTTGACCATCGTGGATTCCCAGGTGACAACCCTGATTACCGCCCTGGCCCTGTTCCTCTTCGGAACAGGCCCGATCAAGGGTTTTGCGGTTACCCTCTCGCTTGGTATCATCTTCAACCTCTTTGCGGCGCTCTTCTTCAGCAGGTTGATGTTCGATGTTCTGCATGCCAGAAAAGGGCTCAAGAAGCTGCGCTTTATGCTGCTTGTCAAAAGACCCGACCTTGACTTTCTCAAGATACGAAAAGTCACCTATACGATCAGCGGCATCATGGTAGGTATTGGCCTGCTGGCCTTTGTGCAGATCCTGCGTGGGGAGGCAAACCTGGGTGTTGATTTTTCAGGCGGCTCGCTCCTGCAGTATCAGGCACAGGAACGGTTTACCATAGAGGAGGTCCGCAAGGCCTTTCAGACCCAGAACATGCCAGAAGTTGAGCTGCAGGAGGTGGAGAACGAACGGCGTCTTATTGTCAAGGTAAAGAGGACGGAACAGGTGGTCAGTAATCTGGGAGACCAGGTAGAAACGCTTCTGAAAACAGCCCTGCCCGAGAAACAGTTCGTTCTCGAAAGCCAGTCAGAAATCGGTTCATCTGTCAGTACAGATATGCAGAAGAAAGCGATACAGGCAATTATCATCTCACTGGTCGGGGTCATCATTTATCTGGCCTTCCGTTTCGATATCAAGTTTGGTCTGGCCGCCGCGGCGGCAACCTTCCATGACGTTCTGGTGGTTCTTGGCATCTGCTACCTGCTGGATATTGAGATAACGCTGCTCATCGTCACTGCACTGCTCACCCTTGCCGGTTATTCGCTCAACGATTCGGTTGTTGTGTTTGACCGTATTCGGGAAAATCTCCTCAAACACGGGAGCAGCCTGTACACAGCGATAAACGACAGTGTCAATCAGGTACTCAGCCGAACCGTTGTTACCTCACTGACCACGGCCATCGTTCTTGCCGCACTCTATTTTCTTGGCGGTACCGTGATTCATGGCTTTGCCTTTGCCCTGCTGGTCGGTGTCTTTGTCGGAACCTACTCATCGATATTTATCGCCAGTCCGCTGCTCACACTCTGGCCCCAGGAAAAAACAGGTGAAAAGAGGACCGCTGCCTAGGGCCGCGCAACCGGCCATAACAACCCTGACCAAAGAAGAACAGTTTACCTTCTCGTGCCACAAGGGAGTATCCTGCTTCACAGAGTGTTGCAGGATGCTCGACCTTATCCTGACCCCCTATGACCTCCTGCGACTGAGGAGATCAACCGGGAAAACCTCCTCAGAACTTCTCAAAGACTATGTCATCGCAGAGCAGGACGAAGGCGAGGCCTTCCCCCGCTTTTATCTGAGCATGGTAGATGATGGCCGTGCCAGTTGTGTCTTTGTCTCTCCGGAAGGCTGCACGGTGTATCGCGACAGACCGGGGGCCTGCAGGGCCTACCCCCTGGGCAGGGGCGTGCAATGCGGTCAGAGAGGGCGATTGCAAGAACATTTTGTTCTGCTGCGGGAGAGCCATTGCCAGGGATTTCTCGAGCCGATACGCCAGGATATAGAAGGGTATACAAAAGCGCAGGGGCTTGAAGAGTATAATGCCTTCAACGATAAAATGGCAGCGATTCTGCAACACAAGCGTATCCGTAACGGTTTTATCCCCTCGAAAAAACAGATTGCGTTGTTCACCCTGGCCCTCTACGATCTTGACGCCTTCCGGGATTTTCTGCAGACAGGGGGTACCGCAACAGAAGAAACGACGATCGATCAGCGAATTTTCAGCGATGACGAACGGCTTCTCGAATTTGCGATACGCTGGATAGAGCAACAATTGTACCAGGGCCTGTAAGACACGAACAACAATGGTGAAGCGGCGTTGGCTCGTTGTGCAACGCCAGACGAGCTTGAATTTCTCAAATTGCTGTTGACAAATCGCATCTTTCAGCAAGAATGAAAGACGGGAATCTCAGATAAAGGTCCGGGAAAAGAGATGAAGAGGAGAGGGATCCCTTGATTTCTCAAACCATACAAGGAAGATATTATGCTCAAAGTCATTGTTTTTGACTGTGACGGTGTGATGTTTGACTCCAAACAGGCCAACATAAAATACTACAATACAGTGCTGCAACATTTCGGCCTGCCCCCGATGGATGCGGAAGAAGAGACAGTGACGCATATGGCCAGCGTCAAGGATTCCCTCGCCCATATATTCAGAAATGCACCGCAGATCACTCAGGCCGAGATCAGGGCGTATCTCTCCCAACTCACCTATGAGCCGTTCCTGCCCTATATGCATATGGAAGCGGATCTGATTGAGTTTCTCAACAGGGTCGAAGCCTCCTACAAACTGGCCATTTCCACAAATCGTTCGGGAACAATGCTTCCGTTACTGAAAAGACACGGACTTGAAAGGTATTTCGAAAAGGTGGTAACAGCCCTGAGCGCAAAACGCCCTAAGCCAGCGCCTGATGGACTTCTAGAGATTCTCGATCATTTTTCCTGTCAGCCGGAAGAGGCCATTTTTATCGGAGACTCGATCGTCGACCAACAACAGGCAGATGCCTGCCGGGTTGATCTTATCGCCTTTAAAAGCCCGGATCTGCCGGCCAGATATCATGTGCAGAGCTTTCTGGAGATCCTTGAGCTGCCCCCGTTCAGGGATGCAGACTCCTGAGTATCTAAAGAGGGTGCTTACAGGATTTGAACAAGAGTTGAACCCTTCGCATGTAATAAGAGAAGGAAATCAGACTTCTTCATCCTCCTCATCAATACGCTGTACCCCCTCCATCAAAATACCCATAAAATCGCCAATTTCTGGTATTTCCATAGCCTCTGAAGATAGACCAAAGGTAAAGCGGTAGGTTCCTTTCTTTTCAGCGAGAAGGGCAAATACAGCGTTTCTGTCTGAGAGTGTGTCAAATTCTGCCAACACAATCTCACCGTTCCGGAAAGAGATCGTCCCCTCTCCTGAAGGAAGATCGAAAATCAAGACGCCAGTCTTCTTGTGCATATGAAAGACCTGCATAAGTTCTGCCGGAGCGATCTGACCAAGACGCCCACTCATGCAGGATTCCAGCTCTCGCTCCCTGGCTTCACTCGTTTTGCGCAGTCGCTTTGCCAAAAGCAGGGTCATATATTTCTGAACAAAGGCAAACTCGCCCAAAACCTGACTAAAGACATCTCCGGCAATGGCAAGAAGCTTTGTGTTTTGGCGGGCATATACTGAAGAGACAGAGATATCCGGGCCAAGACAACTCATTTCGCCACATAACTCACCCCTTTCCAACACGGCAAGGGGCAAACCGTCATCCTCCACAACAAGCTCGCCGGCCATAACTATGTATATGTTTGAGTTTATCTCACCTTTCTTAACGAGGGTTTCATCACTGGTGAACTCAATCTCCTCAAAAAATTGCAGGACATCGACAAGCTCTTCCTCTGAAAAATGCTGAAACAACTCAATATCAGAAACCTGGTTCAACAGGCTCTGTTTTGCCGGATCAATTTCAAATTCGGCATCAACTGCGGTCTCTTCATCACTGTCTTCACTGGAGAGTTGAAATTTTATCAAGCCTGTGCAACCACTGCAGTTATAAACAGGCAACGGCAGGTCTCCGTCAGGTCCTTCAGAATTTCCCAACATCTCAAACAATATCTGAGTCATATCCCGCACGAGAATGAGACAGACTTCACTGCCGCCAGGACAGGCGATGGTCTTTTCGGAAAGCTGTAGACATTCACCACGCCGATACAAAGGGCAATTTTTCTCTTCTATAATTGTAAATAATGCGCTAAAGTTAGCCATTAAAAACTAATGTAGAATTTATTCAACTTGACGAAACCCACATCTACCTGATATTACTAAGTCTTTTCAAGACTGCAAAGATTGTGCTCGGGCATATCAACATAAAGACAGGCATGCGAATTGTGCACCCGAAGGTTTGAGTCGATTGACGATCGACTGCAACAAGAGCACAGAGAAGATGTTACCACAGGCTACTTCATAAAGGAACCACGAAGAGTGAAGATTTCGCAAAAGCCACAGAGAAAAGATGTCGAGATGTATTGTCGAAAAATAACTTTTAACGCTTCATGTTACGTTGGTATTGCCAGGTTTCTCGATCAAGAAAAGCTCGATTTCAAACTGTTCTCCGGGACAGTAAATGGCCATTTAATCTCAGACTCACCAACCGATACCTGTCCATAAAAGATCATGCCCGGTTCAGCAAACCTACTCACAGAAGTACACAAACAGCTTAACGAAGACTTCAAAGAACACCCCATTATATCGGTACAACCAAGTAAGGGCGCTCCTCCAGAGCAATACACGATAACCTATTTTATGGCGGGGTATCACCAAGGCTCGACAGAAGAGATCAGTCTGGCCGAGGAACACGTCGTCGAATTGTCAATTCCGTTTGGTTTCCCACATTTTCCACCGAGCTGTAAACCCAAAAGTAATACCTTTCACCCTGATTTTGATAGTGCCGCCATCTGTCTGGGCAAGGCCTGGGAGCAGGAGGCCTCAATTGCCAATATCATCCTGTATATCGGCAAAATGATCAATGGTGAGATCTATTCGACACAAAACGCCTTCAACGACAAAGCTGCGGTCTGGTACCAGAAACACAGCAAAAAATTTCCGATTACACCAATCGCCTGGGAAAGCAATATACAGTCCAGACGCGCGACCGGTGCGTCAACGAGTATACTCGAAGAAGACAGGGATCCGATGGCTGACAGCAGCCCAGGCCCTGACAATGAAAGCCCCTCGTTTACAGGAGAAGAGGAGCCTTCCGGCCGCCCGCTCAGCGATGGCACAGAGGATATCGACCTGCTCAAACAACTCAGGTTCCAAAAACGTTTTCATGAGCTGAGTCAAAGATTACGATTTGCAAATGATACCTCACCAGAAGTCCAGGCTATAAAAGAGCAGGCAGAACTTGAACTCAAAAAAAACAGAAAGCTCTACCAGGAAGCCCAAAAAATCGAAAACCTCGGGAGTACAGAAAAGGCGCTCGAACATTTTAAACTCGTCAAAAAAAATGTTTCCGATTACCCATCGATTGAAACAGATATCCAAAGACTGCAGCAGGCCATAGAGCTCTTGAGCGATATTGATCCCGATCAGTTCCCCCCCGAGGCAAATGAAAAAAAGGAGCAAGCAAAGAAGAAAACGTCTGCTCCCCGAAAGAGGGGTAAAAAGAGAAAGCCAATACAGACAAAGAGATCGCAAAACTCTTTCCTGGATGCAAGGGCGGCAAAAGACAAAAAAAGACGACTTGCCCAACTGGGTCTTGTGATATTTGTTGGTGGTCTGATCGTTGGCGGAACCGGTCTCTACTACCTGCGCAGCGGTTCCCTTCTGGCCCAGGCCGAAGAAGACTACACAAGATGCAAGAAAGGCCTTGAGCAGCGTGAATACACAAAGGCCAAGGAGCTCTGTTCGGAGGGCATTACCCGCCTTGATTCAATAAAATTCTTCCATCAACAGAAGACAGAGGCCCTCAGATCAGAGATCAACGACATCCTCAAGTCTAAAGAACTGCGAGACGGGAGTAAAGGCCTTATTCTTGTCGATGGACGGTATCTGGACAGACAACAATCCGAGAAATTCGAGAAGATCGATCAGCTCATCAAGCAGGCCGACAGTTCTTTTGCAAACCGCAAATGGGAAAAAGCCCTGCAACAATACAGTATGCTGCTCGACGAACGAGAGTTCATCCAGACCTTCTTTCCAAAGCAACGGAACCTGGTTCAAGAAAGAAGACATATCTGTCAATTCCAGTCTGTACTCTCTTCTGCCAACCAATTTATAGATAAAGGACAATGGCAACTGGCTGTTGGCGGCCTTACCCAGGCCCGCACACTTCTTGACAAACTTCCAGCGAAAGAAAAAAAGACCTATGGTGAGAAGATTGATGAGCTCCTCAACAGGTGCACATTTGAAATCACCCTGAAAAAGGCCAATTCCGCATTCAACAGAGAAGATTGGAAAGAGGCTGTGAAAGGCTACCAGGCATCCCTTGCCATAGCAAATACGACCCCAACAGTGTCGCAAGAACAAAAACAGAAGATAGCCTCGACCATCAGCCGTTCCAGGCTCTACCTGACCATTGATAAGGCAAACAAAGCCTTTGCCCAGGGTAAATGGAACGAGGCAATCAAGGCCTATTCAGAAGCCAGTTCAGCCCTCGCCTCAGACAAGGCCCTGCTTGATGAGAGCAGGCTGGATATCAGTAGAAAAAAACTGGGTAAGATCATTCTTCAGGCCTCCATCATTCAACACAAACAAACGGTTAAATCACAGCTGGAAAACAAACAGCTCAGAGAAGCCAAACGTTTGTACAAAGAGATATTACAACTCATTAAAGCAAGCGGCTACTCGAGCGACCCGGAGATGGTCAAGGCCCGAAAGGAGATCCATACTACCCTTGAAGATCTTGACCGGAAAATATATCTCTCTGATAAGGAGGCCTATCTCCGTTCGAAATATCAAAATCTTTTTGCCAGCAACTACCCCAATACCGTTCCCGAAAACCTCAGCAAGCCGGTTATCAAATACGTTAAAACCTCGGGGAACAAGCTGATCTTTCGTATGCAGTGCAAAGAAAAGCGACGTGGCGGCCGCCCGTTGACCCTGGTTATGTTTTATGCATATGACAAAACAACCGACCAATGGAGTTTGTCTTCTGAGAAGAGTTCCAAGTGATCGCGATGACGATCAGAAGGTCAGTCGTGTATAGGCAGGACGGCCTGCGCTGACAGCCAGCCCCTGCGCCCTGAGGCGTCACGGACAAAAAAGAAATGTCCATGCCTCTTTCCTAAGGAATAGAGCTTCTTTCCCTCGGCAAGAGCACCGAGCGAGCCTGCCCCTTCGAATGGAGAGACCAGAAGCTGAACATCTTCGTCGACAACAATCCATGGGTCATCCCTGTAACTGCGTACAACGCCGACAGAGGCCAGAACAAGGCAAAAGGTTATGCCAAGGGCAAATCCGCCAAAGGGTATTGGAGATATTTGTCCCCAAAACTGCCAGAGCAGCAACAATACGGCTGCGCCAATACAGCCTGAACCAATAATGGCCCAGCCATTTCCCGAAAAAAAAGAGAAAAAACGTTCCACCAGGCCTTGGTCGGGGGCAAACAGGCCGGCCTCCTCTCGCAGCTTGGCCAGGTTTCCTCTGATATCGGCGTTTGCAGGGGCAAGCCTGCGGGCCCGTTCATAGTTGACAATCGCAAGACCGATCCGGCCCTTTTGGGCATAGCTGTTGGCCAGATTATAGAGCACGGATGCGGAATAGCCGTTTTCTTCGGTAATACGTTGAAATGTGAGGATCGCTCGATCGTAATCGCCTCTGCCATAGGCCGCATTAGCCTCCAGCATCAGCCGGGTAACATCTTTCTCCGCTGAAGCAAAGACAGGGATGGCCAAAAGCACCCAGAAAAACAGAAGACAGTGGCCGTGTTTTAAAAGCATCATATCTTCTCAAGTTCAGTTTTCAGAATCTGCTGGTATCTTTCCATCTCATCGTTGGTCAGAGAGGCACAGGCGTAGGCAGCGGCATCTGCCCTTGCAAAGAGAGGAATCAGTAACGAATCTTCTCCCAGAATCTCTTTCAGATCGCTGAGACAGATGGCGGCGGGCTCTCTCTCCGACAATAGCCCCATATATTGCTGGATAGCGGTACGCATTCGATCTAAAAACAGCCTTTCATTCCTTGCTCTTTGGGCCTCTTCGATCAGCTGCAGGTACCGCTCTATCTCCTTGTATTTCTTTTCGCGCAGATCAGCTCCCTGCGCTGCTCTATTCCTGCGATAGAGAAGAAAAGAGAGAAAGAGCACAGCCAGCAGACAAGCGGCAATACAGACAAAAAACCACTGTTTTTGCCAAAACGGTCGCAGATCGGCGTGAAAGCTGCCCGCCCGCTGGTGAAGAGGGGCAAGATTAAACTGCCGCTGCGACTGGTCATCGACCTGGCCGACAGGCTCAGGCCTTATCGGGGCGACTTCCTCGACGGCTGGTTGTTCACCGCTGCCACCGCTCTCTTGCCCCTTCGCTGTTGTCAGCGCCTTCTTCCGGCTCTCTGCGACCTGCAGAGGGATCGGCTCACTACGCAGGGTCAGGTATTTGCCAAGATCAGGATTAAAATAGCTCAAGACCAGCGGTGGTATCTCAATACCCCCTGTCTGTCTCGCCACAATGGCCTGCTCAAAGGTCTTTGTCCCCGCAGAAGGATCGCTTCCGGCAACAAACGAGGCCGTTGTGGGATAGGTCTTCCAGGCTGGACTGTCCGGAAAAACCGGGGCCTCTACATTATTAAAATTTCCGTTGCCGGTAATGGTCATGGTCAGTGTTATCGGCTCTCCAACCTCCACCTGTCTGGGAGCTCCGACAACCTCAAGAGAGAAGTCACCAATGGCACCGCGGAAGCTTTCGGGTCTTCCGGCCTCGGGCAGCGGCACCACCGTGAAATCATGTTCCACGCTGAGAGCCCTGATCGGTCTTCTCTCCACCTCTGCAAAGAAATGGTCAAGAAGGCTGTCATCAAAGAGCCCATTTTCAAAGGGTGAGAGGGTCCGACGGTTTCTTTGTCCGGCAACGAGCAGGGTCGCATCGAGAACAAACTGTACCGTATGCCTGCCGGCCTTTATCCCGGAGAGACTGGTTTGCCAAACGAGCACGTTATAAGGTATCCCAGCCACATTTTCCCGCCGCTGCAACGGACGAGAATCAAGCTCTGGCATAATGACCCCGTCTGCCAAAAGTCTGGGCAGGGAGTTCAATTCAATCCGGTAATTTTGCTTGAAGTACGCCTTCAGGGTAACAGGCACCACCTCTCCAGGATAGTGTTCGCCGCTGATCGATGCACTTATAAAGGCAATATCCTTTGTCTGCCCTCCCCCGCTCTGATCTTCTGCCTCTTGCAAAGGCTGTGAGGTCACTTGAAAATCAATCTCAGCCGTTTGCAGCGTCTTGGCACCAAGATGGAGGGTAAAGGGAGGAATCGTGTACCTGCCGGGGGCAAGCGCCTCAACCAGATAGTTATAGGTCAGTGATGAGCTGACCCTACCGTTGATGCTGGAGATCTGATTTGTCCGGCCGCGTGGATGCAAACGCACATTTTCAATCTCTGGTTCCTCAAGCTGAAGATCATTCTGCCCGCCGCTGACAACGATACTCAAGCGTGCAAACTCACCAAGGGCAAACGATTTCTGGTCAAGGACCGCCTCAACGCGGGGTGCGGCCAGAGATGGAGAAACATACAACACCCCGCAAAAGACGAGAAATACAAATGTTTGAATGACAGAACCTGTACGCATTACCAATCCTTTTTCACCTGGTTCATCGCCCCTTTTTTGACGGGGACGAAATTGAGCTCGCCGTCTTCATTCTTCATCGCATCAAGCAGGCGTTCTGCCTCCTTTTGCGTCATTTTGCCCTGTTGTCGCCGAAGGGCATCTTCTGCTCCCTGCTGTCGCAAGTCTTCACCGTCTTCTCGCGACAAAGCGCCGGAAGTCTGCTCTTTGCTATCGCCTGCCTTTTTCTGACGGCTCTGACTCGGATCGGCCTCTGCCTGCTGCCTTTCTCCGCTCTCTTTCTGACCGTGCTCTTCCTGTCCAGCATCGACGGTATCTGAGCTCTGCGGCTCCTCTTTCTGCCCCTCTCTATCGCGGGATGATCTTTCTCCAGTTTGCTGCTGTGCCTCATCCTGCTGCTTCTGCTCCTGATTCTGTTCCTGATTCTGCTCCTGCTTGGTCTTTTGCTCCTCCAGCTTTTTCAGACGCTCTTCTACGATCTTCCGGTTATGTCGGGCCTTCATATCCTCAGGATCAAGGCTGCTCACACTTTCATAGGCCTCTATAGCCTGCTGCCACTGGGTTTTTGTCAGCTCAGGATCAGTCCGCAGGGTTTCCAGCCCCTTTTGATAGTAGCTGTTGCCAAGATTAAAATAGATCTTTTCCTGTAATTCCAGATCCGCTGTCGGCAGGGCCTTGGCCAGTGCGTCAATGGCATCGTCATACATATTGTTTTTATACGCACTCACCCCGGAGTTATAGTATATCTCCGGCGTTTCAAGACCTCGCTCGAGCTGCTGCGCGTAATATTCAGAGGCCCCTATATAGTCTTTTCGGGCAAAGGACTCCTCTCCCGGAGAGGCCTTCACCTCGGTCTGGGCAAAGAGAAGACCGGTAAGGAGCAAAAACGCAAGCCCCCTGTTTGCAACAGCGACAAGGCCCTTTTTTGTTGCTCTGAATCTGGTTCCTGGGGCCCTCTTTTCACCGAGCAGAAACTCTGCGACAAGCAGCAACAAGGCGGCAACCAGCGGCCAGCCGAACCTGTCGATGGGGACCTTATGCCGCCGCTCTGCAAGCTCATCTTCAGGGATAAGAGACAGTTTCTGCCGATAGATCGTCTCCAGCCCTTCCCCCGCAACGCCCAAGGGGACATAGAGTCCGCCGGTAACCTCGGCAACCTTTTTCAAGGTCTCCGCGTCGAGTTTCGAGAGGACGAAATTGCCGTCGGCGTCCTTCACAAAACCGCCGCCGGCGAGTGGAATCAACTCGCCTTCCGTTGTCCCCACACCCACTGTATACACGGTCAGCCCCTTCTCGGCAGCCTTTCGGGCCTCGACCACCGCCTGCCCGGCAAGCTCTTCTCCGTCTGTGAGGACAATAAGAATCTTATGGTTGGCACCGTTATTGAGGATCTTTTCCGCCGCTTCAATAACCCCTGCAAGGTTGGTTCCTCCGACCGGAATAACATCAGCAGTAACGGCGGACAGAGACTGCTCAAAGGCCGCATAGTCGAGGGTAAGCGGACACATAAGAAAAGACGAGCCGGCAAAAGGCAACAGACCGATCCTGTCTCCTTCAAGCTTCTGCACAAAGTCAAGGATCCCCAACGAGGCACGTTTGAGACGGTTTGGCCGGACATCTTCGACAAGCATGCTCTTTGAGGTATCAAGGGCAAACAGCAGATCAATCCCCTTACGCTTTACCTCCACCCATTGTTCACCGTACTGCGGCCTTGCCAGGGCAGCACAGAGCAGAAAAACCGCCAAAATCAACAAAACCTGCTTGAGGCGCCTCCTGGCAAAAGAGATATTCTGCACCAGACGGCCAACAAGCTGTTTTGCCGCAAAATCCTGCAAAACGGCCTTGCGCTGTTTTTCCTGGACATAAAACAGGACCCACAGCCCCAGGCATAAGGCCAGGGCAACGAAGAACCAGAGAGGTTGTGCAAATGTCATAGGAGCATCCTCTACGTCATCAGGGAACCCGTTTTCCCCGATAATAGCTTTCAACGGCCAATAACACGACTACCATAAAGACAAGATAGCCAAACAGATCATGGTAATTCTCAAATTTTTTAATGGTTCTTGAGGTTGTCTCCATTGTATCGATAGCGGCGTAAATCTTCTCCAGTGAGTCAGTATCCGTGGCTCTGAAGTAGCTGGCACCAGAGAGAGAGGCCACCTCGCGCAAGGTCTTTTCATCTATATCGACCTGGGCCTGGACGAGTCTTTTTCTGCCGAACCGGTCGGTTACCGGAACAGGCGCTTCTCCACGTCTTCCGGCACCGATGGTATAGACCTTAATGCCCAGGGTCTCGGCCGTCTCCGCGGCGATACGCGGCGGCACCTTGCCGGCATTATTTACCCCGTCGGTAAGCAGAATGAGGATCCGTGATTTGGCCTGCATATCACGCAACCGATTCAGACCGCTGCCAATAGCCGAACCAATTGCCGTACCATCTTCCACCATACCAATCTCGAGCGATTCCAGCCGTCTGCGTAACCATTCGTGATCCAGAGTCAGCGGACTGACCAGATACGGACGCCCCCCGAAGGCAAGCAGGCCAATACGGTCGTTGGGGCGCTGTTCAATAAATTTACCAACGACCTTTTTCACAACCTCAAGACGACTTGTCGGTCTTCCATCCAGGGAAAAATCCATCGCCTCCATAGAGCCCGAGACATCAACAGCAAGAAGGATATCAATTCCCGAAGCTTCAATTTCAACGGAACTGCTGCCCATCTGCGGTCTGGCGATGGCAACAACAAGCAGGGCCAGGCTGATCAGGCGCAGCCATCTGGCGAGGGAACCAGGGCTGGTTTTTCCGGCCAAAGCCAGCCTGGACAGAACCGAGGTGGAAGAAAAGAGCAAGGCCGGCGCGGCCCCCCGCCGTCCCCAGAGAACGGCCAGAAGCGGCAGCAGGGCAAGCAGCCAGAGATACAGAGGATGCAGGAATCTCACCTCTTCACCCCCCCTTTCCTGTAGTGGGCCGCGTTGCCAGAACAAAGCGGGTTATCGCAGTCTCCACAGAGTTAATATTTTCTTCATTCTGCGATTTGCAGGCAAACTTCGACATATCAGCCAACTCCAGACAGTTCTGCAAATCCTCCTTATACCGGGCCAACTCTGCAGTGGGCATGTCGACAAGACGCACGAGAAACTCGCGGGTCGTCTGTCTGGTTGACGGGATGGAAAAACGCCGTTCGACGTAGAGGCGTAATATCTGGCTTGCCGCCTCCATATACAACCGCCCGTCTTCCTGACCACCATGCAGGGCCCTTGCCTCAGCCAGCGCTCTGAGAGCTGCATCCCAAACCGCCTCTGCTCCTTTCGCCTTTGGCTTTTTTGAGTTTTTCACAAGATACACCAAGAGAGCCGACACAACGATCCCGGCAAAAACAGCAAGCGCAGCATACAGATATGGAAACGGAGACGGGGTGGAAACAACGCCATAAATATCATAGAGTTCCCCGGACGGAAGCCGGCTCTGGGGCGCCACTGCTGCCTGCCTGTTGGCATCGGCATTTACGGCAGGCCCCTGCATTGGTGTCAAGGCTTCCTCCTCTGAGATGGCAGCCCAGGGATCGGCAAGCTGGACCATAAACGCAAGAACAAGAAAGAGGAGTCTCTTCATAGCGCCCTCTTTGCCCGCTCGTTGAAAAAGGCGAGCAGAACGGGTAGATAGTCCGCATCTGTGCGCAGATCCAGGATATCTATGCCGGCCTGACGCAGGCTCTTGCAGAGATTGTTTTTTCTCTCTCCAGCCATCCTTTCGTATTCCCTGCGAATCGTTGGATCAGATGTATGTATCTCCACCTGTTCTCCGGTTTCTGCATCCTGCAGGGTAAGCCAGCCGACATCGGGCAGGGAATATTCCCGCGGGTCGGTAACCAAAAGGGCCACAAGATCGTGCCTGCGATTGCTGATCTGCAGCTTGGGTCGTAAGACCTGCAGTTCCGTTTCAAAATCTCCGGGAAGTACAAAGTCCGAGATCAAAAAAGAGACAGATTTTCTCTTGACAACCCTGTTGACAAAATCAAGCGCTCCGACCAGGTTGGTTCCGACAGCCGATGGTTTGAAAAACAGGATCTCCCGGATAATTCTCAAAATATGGCTCCGCCCCTTTTGTGGAGGGATGTAGAGTTCAACAGTATCGGTGAAGAGCACCAGTCCCACCTTGTCGCTGTTGTGGACTGCGGAAAAGGCCAGAATCGAGCCAAGCTCGGCCATAAGCTCTCTTTTTGAACACTCTGCAGAGCCAAATTCTCCGGAGCCACTGATATCTATCATCAGCATTATGGTCAGCTCACGCTCTTCGATGAATTTTTTGATATGCGGAGTTCCCGTTCTCGCCGTTACGTTCCAGTCGATGGTCCTGATATCATCACCGGAAACATACTCCCGCACCTCATCAAAGTTCATCCCCCGCCCCTTGAACACCGACTGATAGCTCCCGGCGAGGCTGTCGGTAACAAGGCGGTTGGTGCGAACCTCAATCTTTCTGACCCTCTCTACTATCTCTTTGGTAAACTGTCTATCCATACTCTACCGCATTAGGGGACGGGAACCGTATCAAGGATTTTGCGAATAATGTCTTCGCTGGTGACACCTTCGGCCTCTGCCTCGTAACTGAGGCGGATTCTATGGCGCAGAACATCTGTCACGGATAGTTTAACATCGTCCGGGGTGACATAACCCCTTCCGGAGATGTAGGCCAGACATTTCGCCACCGTCTTCAGGCTGATGGTGGCACGCGGGGAGGCGCCCGTCTCGATATAGCCGCCCAGATCGAGACCACTGTCGTCCGGCTCTCTTGTGGCATAAACCAGCGAGACGATATACCTTTTGATCTTTTCATCCATATAGATCCTCTGCATCAGGGTGCGGGCGTTAAGGATATCTTTTGCTGAGGTTACCGGAGTAACCAGTACCTCCTCGTCGACCGTATCAAAGCTGTCGAGAATCCTCAGCTCTTCCTCGCGGCTTGGGTAGCCGATAACAACCTTCAGCATGAAGCGGTCAATCTGGGCCTCTGGAAGGGGATATGTTCCCTCCTGTTCGATAGGGTTCTGTGTGGCAAGTACCAGAAACAACGAGGGCAGATCGAAGCTCTTGTCGCCGATGGTTACCTGCTTTTCCTGCATAGCCTCGAGCAAAGCGGACTGAACCTTTGCCGGTGCCCGATTGATCTCATCAGCGAGAATCAGCGAGGCAAAAATCGGCCCCTGCTTCACCTCAAAGCTTGTCTGTTGAGGATTATATATCTGCGTTCCAACAATATCGGCGGGCAGCATGTCAGGGGTGAACTGAATCCTTCTAAAGTCTGTCTGGATGGCTTTGGCAAGGGTCTTCACCGCAAGGGTCTTTGCCAAACCAGGTAAACCTTCAAGCAGGATATGTCCACCTGAAAGCAGGCCAACCAGAAGCTGCTGGACAAGATGCTCCTGGCCGACGATGACTTTTGATAGCTCGTAACGCAAAGCCGCAATCCAGGCCGAGCTGTTTTGTACCTCTTCACCAACTTTTTGAATAGCCTCGTACACCTCCGAAACCCCGCTGGATGCTGTGGAAAATCTGTCCGTCATTGAACCTCTCCTCATCGATAAAACCTTACAGTTGTGCTTCCAATACACGCAGCCGCTCTAGAATCTGCAACCGCTTTACCTCAACACTCTACCCGCCCTCTATTACCTGAAACTTTCCTCTATATTACAAATGTGTAATATACCAAAACGATAGCGTCCGCCATCTTGTCGAGAACAACTTGCCGGATCGGCCAGAACCGGGCATAATAAATATTTCGGCCCGATGCTGGGCCACATTTCATTGGACAAGAAAACTGTTTTTTCCAAACAATAATGCCCATCTGCCTTGTTGCCTCGGCCTTCTGGGCAAGCTCCCCCGCAGCGGACATCTGTAATGAGCCAAACCTACTTTCAGGAATATGCAAAGAAACTGGCAGGAAAACGGGTTTGTATTGCCTGCCGCGAGGAGATTCTGCGCGAGCATCTCGACAAACTTATACCAGATATTCGATTCCTGACAAGACAGGGCATACAGACAACCCTCTTCCATAACCTGCCAGATGGTTTTACCAATCAGGATTTTCTTGAAACCCTGAAAACAGCCCTTGCTCAGACCAACATTGTCCGCATTACAGCCGAGGATGATTTCTACGCCGCGGTGCTGGAGCGTGCAGAGATTGGTTTTAAGCTGATCTTTATTGAAAGAGACTGCCTAATTGATCAGAGAAATCAAAAAATCAATACCCTGACCACCGAGGACCTGCGCCGCAGGGTCGACGAATACAACGGTAACATCGCCAATATCAATTTTAAAGAGGCGATGCATACTATCTGCACGACCATCGAGCAAGGGCGTTGCGAAAGACTGCATATACTCCCCGCAGAAAAACAGAGTATTCGCCGCGAACTGTTTACTGTAGAAGGCTGTGGCACGATGATCGCCAACAACTTCCACGAGACCTTCCGACAGGCGGCGAGCGAAGAAGATCTGGCAATCATTAACCGCATACTCTCGATGTATAAAAAGGCGGGTTTTTTAAAACCGCGAAGTAAAGACTATATACGGCGGCATCGCAGGCATTTTTTTGTAACCGAGATTGATGCGATTATCGTTGGCTGTGTCGAGAGAAAGATTGTTGATGAAATAACCGTCGAGCTTGGTGCCCTGGCCATAGCGACACGATTCCGCAACCAGCGGGTTGGAGTCTATACCGTTAACGCATTTATCACGACCATGGCGGAACAGGGGTATAGCCGTTTTATCTCGCTTACCAACAACCCCAAGCTGCAGAACCTTTTCAAAAAGCTCGGCTTTAGTCAACAAAGCCCGACCATATACCAGAAAAGGCAGAAACAAAGCCCCAACACAACGATGTTTTTTAAAAATTTGCGGGGAAACGATTCACCTTGATCGGTGCCCTTTGAGCAGAATAAAGACAGAGAAGATGGCAGTCAACCATCTGCAGAGAGGAAGATGGTCGGGGCGAGAGGATTTGAACCTCCGACTCCCTGCTCCCGAAGCAGGTGCGCTACCAGGCTGCGCTACGCCCCGACATCCTTTTGAGAGTTCTTGCCAATGCGAAAAGACAAAAAGCATCTTTGCAGGATGTCACAATTATCATTCTTGCCGATGGAAAGCAAGCCAGAAAACAACCGAATCCAACCTACATGTTTTTCTTGTGCTGAAACAATGCTCTTTTCTATTTCTTGCGGCGGTTTCTTTTTTCCCGGTATTTGGGTTCAAGGATCAGCGAATCTCGCTCCGTACGTATCTGTAGATAGGCCTGATATCGCTCGGGACTGATTGTCCCGGATGCTACAGCTTCCACGACGCTGCAACCCGGTTCACTACGGTGCGAACAATCTCGAAACCTGCAGGGATGCTCTATTGCTTCTTCAAAACCCGGGAAAAACAGGGCCAGATCGGCGGCAGAGACC
Organism: Deltaproteobacteria bacterium; assembly: GCA_002747825.1. Taxonomy (GTDB): domain Bacteria; phylum Desulfobacterota; class Desulfobulbia; order Desulfobulbales; family Desulfocapsaceae; genus Desulforhopalus_A. The sequence continues at coordinate 2,368 of PDQQ01000017.1, read as the reverse complement.
TCCACCAGGCCAAAGTCATTAAATCCGGGAGAGTCGACCAGCTCACCCCCCTCCGGCAGATGGTGGAGGGTACTGACCGTTGTGGTATTTCTGCCCCGTTTTTTGCTTGCACTGATTTCTGCTGTTACCAGAGCTATATCTGGAACCAGGGCATTGAGAATAGAGCTTTTTCCAACACCGGTAGGACCCACAAAAACCCCTCTGTGCCCCCGGCTGAAAAAATCCTTGATCATTTGCAGGTTTTCTCCGGTTATGGCGCTCACTGCAAAGATATCAACAGCGCCACCATAGACAGCTTCCAGATCCGCGCTATATGTCGTAAAACAGCCCAGATCGGCCTTATTGACGATAAGAAGCGGACGCAGTTGTGAGGCCCGGGCGGCAACGACCGCCCTGTCGACAAACCCCGGAGGAGGCAGAGGCTCACAGGCGATAACGATACATACAACATCGAGGTTGGCTGCAACGACATGTACGCCTCCGCGGGCATCCATCCTCAGAAGTTCTGATTTTCTTTCAAGCCGTTGCAAAAGGCCTTTTTGAACGATGACCCTATCGCCAACGACATGCCCTGAATTCCTCTTGACCCGTACCATGGCGACCCGGGCACGGTCTTTTGTAAAACGCACGTCAACAGCAACGCCGTAATGGGCCGATATAATCCCTTCTTCCTGTCTGCCGTCCATATCCATTCAAAGGAGGAATAGAAACTCTGATACCTTGCAAGTTGCCAGACAGACTACCCAACAAGCCCACATAATGAAACATTGATTTGTTTTCCCGGAGATTTTTTTTGTGCCTCTATCTGCAATAAAAATTACCCGCAAAGCGGGCAGAAGGAGAAATACCGACTTACGACACCGATAATACCAATACCTGCGCAAGGGGGCAGAAAGGCAATGGCAATCAGAGCCAAAGTCAACAGTTTGCCAAAAACCGGATGAAGTTGCCAGGGTGTCAAAGCGGTGGTGGCGGCGCCTCTTTTCTAAAACGGAAGGCTGCAGTTACAGCAACGGTCCGGGAGAACAGCTCTTTTGTAAAAAGCGAGGCTGTCAGGCCAATCCACAGTAAATCATTGTTGCCAATAGTCTCTAATCAAGATAGATTCCTCAATGGGAGGATATAGCTCTTACCATATTCCTCAATTCCAGTTTGATACCCGCCTTTGGGGGCAGGATAGTGCTCATGTATGGCGCCAGCTGTCTGTTGCTTTTATCGGTGGCAAACCATTATTTTTCAAGAAAGGAGGCGAAAATGCGTAAATTGGTGTTTTCTACAATACTTGTTCTCTCATGTATATTCGTTGGCAGCTCTTCTGTTTTTGCCGACGAATCCATCAAAACCCTTCCTGGAGACATCACACTTGCCCAGGCGCAAAAGGTTTTGGCTGCAGCACTGAAAAAAGCCGAGGCAATCAAGGTGCCAATGAATATCGCTATTGTCGATGCGGGTGGCAATCTCAAGGCCTTCTACCGTCAGGAAGACGCATTCATCGGAAGTATTGACATTTCGATTAAAAAGGCTGTCACGGCTCGTTACTTCAATATGTCGACTCGCGCCTTGGGAGAGGCGTCTCAGGTTGGAAAGCCTCTGTACGGCATTGAAGTCAGCAACAACGGCCTGGTTATTTTTGCCGGCGGTGTTCCGTTAGTAGACGCAAACAATGTTATCGTCGGCGCTATCGGGGTAAGCGGCGGCAGCGTAGATGAAGATGAAACGGTTGCCATGGCAGGTGCCGCTGCCATCAAGTAACAACTCTCTGTTTCTGGCTCTTGTGAAAAAAGAGAGGGCAATTTTTCACAAGAGCCTTAGACCCTTATCTCCAGCAAAGAATTGCTCACGGTTCGACCGTATCTCGTCGTTGTCCCGAACGACAAAATGTTTTGCTATATCCCACCAATCTTAGGGCACCGGACAGGGAAGCTTTAGATATGGCAATCGCAGGGTCGTCTCACAACAGCTACATCCAACAAATTCTGTTGATCGTCATAAACGAATATGCTGCCGGCCTGTTCGTTTACATTATTGACAACAACGACTCTTCTAAAAGATCAACAACCCTGTCTGGTAGGCGCAAATCCCCATGACCAGACTGGTCACCGTATAGTAACATGCGGCAATGACCGTCTATTTCAGAGAATTGTTTTCGCTGAAAGGTATGAGAATAGCGGTTGTCAGTTAATTTTCTGGTTTTTCTCACCACTCAGAGAGTATTCAATGAAAGATCGGTGAGGTTTTTCCAGGAGCAAATGGTGATGTCATTGAGGCGAAAATTATCATCGCCGCCGTATACGCACGCACCAGCAGAGCTGTTTTGCAGCTTGTTCAGCCAGGTTACGGTCTGGATAAAATTTTTATGGAATGTCTG
>PDQQ01000011.1 GCA_002747825.1 Deltaproteobacteria bacterium | reverse complement strand
GGAATGGCCACGCCGGTTGAAAACATGCCGCTCTGGCTGCAACGCGCCGACCTGATGAACCCGGTGTATTACATTATCAAGTCACTGCGCTCTATCTTCCTCGAAGGCGCTGATCTGCCGATGGTATGGCCGAATCTCTGGCCGCTTCTGCTGATTGCCACGCTGACCCTGCCCAGCGCGGCACTGATGTTTCGCAAGCGTACCCTGTAACCAGCAGGGCTGGACCAGAAAGCCTGTCAACCACAACCGGAAAGAACACTGAAAACTTCCGGACACAACACTCTGACTGTAAACGGAACATCCAACAAACCAGCAAAGCTGGACCAAAGAGCCTGTCAACCATAACAGAGAATACAACGGAAAACTTCGGGACACAGGTATCTGTGTTACACAGATTGCGAAGAGAAAAGGTGATTAAGAGTCTTCAAGCTCGTCGAAAAGCGATGCCTGCGGCTTTGGCTGCCGCGGCATTGTACGTTTAAAATGTTCGTAGGCCTTGGCCGTTGCAACCCGCCCTCGGGGCGTCCTCTTGATAAAACCCGACTGTATCAGGTAGGGTTCGTAGACATCTTCAAGGGTATTCTTCTCCTCGCAGACCACAGTAGCCAGGGTTTCCAGGCCAATCGGACCGCCATCATACTTGTCGAGGATGGCCAGCATGACCCTCCGATCCATATCGTCAAGTCCAAAGGAATCAACCCCCAGCATGGTCAGCGCCTTATCGGCCACCTCTCTGGTAATGACCCTGTGCTTGCCCACCTCGGCAAAATCCCGCACGCGACGGAGCAGCCGGTTGGCGATCCGCGGCGTCCCCCTGGATCGTCTTCCCAGCTCCAGGGCACCATCGTCATCAATGTGCATTCCGAGAATCGCTCCCGAGCGCTTGACAATGGTCACCAGTTCCTCGGGGGTATAAAACTCGAGCCGCAGCACTACACCAAAGCGATCCCGTAACGGCGGGGTGAGCAATCCGGTCCTGGTGGTCGCACCGACAAGGGTAAAACGGGGCAGATCCATCTTCACCGAACGGGCGCCCGGCCCCTGGCCGATGATCAGATCCAGCTGGTAATCCTCCATGGCCGGATACAGCACCTCTTCCACGACATGATTCAAGCGGTGAATTTCATCGATAAACAGGACATCACCTTCCTGGAGACTGGTCAACAGGGCGGCGAGATCCCCCTGCTTTTCAATAACCGGCCCCGAGGTCACCTTTATTCCACAGCCCATCTCGTTGGCGATGATATAGGAGAGCGTGGTCTTGCCAAGCCCCGGGAAACCATGAAAAAGAACATGATCCAGAGGCTCACCTCTGCCCCGGGCCGCCTGGATAAAAATGGACAGGCTCTGCCGAACCTGGGCCTGGCCGATATATTCGTCAAGGGTCCTGGGGCGAAGGGCATGATCGCTGGCAGGTTCACGAACCTGCGGTTCGGGGCTGACCAGTCGGGATCCACCGGTGAGTTCTTCTTCAAGGTTCATGCAAGCGTCCTCAAGCTGAGACGTATCAGATCTTCCACAGAGAAATTGTCAAAGGTTTCCTGGTCAGACCCCTGTTCTACGGCCGCCAGGGCAGAGGCAGCCACCTGCTCACTATAACCGAGATTCTGCAAGGCCGACAGGGCATCGGCAAGCGCTGGGCTCTGGCTGGTCAAGACAGCCGGATCTTCGCGCCTGAGAGCACTGCCACTTTGCAGAAGATGGCCAACCTTTTCCCGCAGATCGAGACAAATCCTCTCTGCCGTCTTTTTCCCTACACCCTGCAGCACGGTCAGCCTTTTGCTGTCTCCTCTGCTTATCGCCTGACAGATCTCTGCCACCGGTAGGCCGGAGAGCATCGACATGGCCAGCTTGGGCCCGATACCGGAGACGGTCTTCAAAATGAGAAAAAGTTCTTTTTCTTCCTCTTCGAGAAAGCCATACAGGGTGATGGCATCTTCTCTGACGTTGGTATGAATATACAAAAACAGACTCTCACCGTCTTCGGGAATCCTGGCCACGGTGTCCGCTGTAACCAGTGCCTCATAGCCAACACCGCCGGCCTCGACGACAACACGATCGGCATATTTGTAAAGAACTTTTCCGTTAAGGGCAGCAATCATAAGAGACTATAGATTGAATTGATTGGCATGGCAAATGGCAACTGACAGGGCATCGGCGGCATCGGAACTCGGTGATCTGCTAAGATTGAGCAGAACACGCACCATATGCTGCACCTGCTGCTTATCCGCCTGACCATAACCGCAAACGGCCTGCTTAATGGCACGGGGACTGTAATCATGGACGTTGAGGCCATTTTGCATTGCCGCAAGAACCGCCGCCCCGCGGGCCTGACCAAGCTTGAGGGCGGAACGGGGATTCTCGGACATAAAGACCTCCTCGACCGCCGCAACAACCGGCTCGTGCAGCTGCACAACCTCGTTGAGCCCTTCAAAAATTTCATTGAGACGATAATTCAGCGGATACCTGGCGGTCGTCTTGACAACGCCACAGGAGACGAAGAACAAATTTCCCCGGTCCGCCTCTATAACGCCGTATCCGGTAATGCGGCTTCCGGGGTCAATGCCTAATATTCTCTCGGCCAAGGCTATTCTGCCAGCTGTTCCATGAGCTGGTCATCGATATCAAAATTTGCAAAGACGTTCTGTACATCATCATGATCTTCAAGGGATTCAATGAGCTTGAGGAGTGATCTGCCGATCTTTTCATCGACCACTTCCACCGTATTTTGGGGGATCATCGAAAGAGAGGCCTCAATAAAGGCCACCCCATCCTCCTCAAGTGTACTGCGCACCTCATCAAAATCTTCCGGTGCGGTATGGATCTGAAACTCACTCTCTTCTTCGATAATGTCTTCGGCACCTGCCTCGAGGGCCTTGTCCATCAGCTCCTCTTCCGAGACACCAGCCTTGTCAACAAGCAGCAGACCCTTTTTGTCAAACATCCAGGAAACACAGCCAGACTCTCCAAGATTGCCATTGCTCTTAGAAAAAAAATGCCGCACATCGGCAACGGTCCGATTGCGATTATCGGTCAAACACTCAACAAGAACCGCCACACCGCCGGGACCGTAGCCTTCGTACATAATCTCTTCATAGACCTCTCCGGCAATCTCTCCGGTGCCCTTTTTAATAGCCCTTTCGATATTATCTTTGGGCATATTTTCTGATTTTGCCGAGGCTATCGCAGAACGCAGTCGCGGATTCCCCTCAGGATCTCCCCCTCCTGTCCGTGCAGCGACGGTGATCTCCTTAATCAGGCGGGTAAAAATCTTTCCCCGCTTCGCATCATTTGCACCCTTTTTTCTTTTAATCGTTGACCACTTAGAATGTCCTGACATATATCACACCCACCGTTTCAATTTAAAAAATCTCAAAACCTCTGCTTTTTCGATAATCCCTGAAAAAAAGGTTTCAAAGGCCTCATCACCTTTTGTTGTAATGCATCGCCAGCAAGAAGACCTCCCGGCTCTCTATGCGGGAACTCTTCGGTTTGACCACCTTGACCATGGCAAAATGCTCTTTGACCTCTTTGACAAACTCAGGAAAGCCCTCACCCTGAAAAACCTTGCATAAATAATGCCCACGATCAAGCAAAAGCTCTTCGGCCAGCATCAGGGTATGGCGGACAAGGGCCAAAGATTTCTGGCTGTCGGCCCATCTGTTGCCGGTTGTCTTCGGCGCAAGATCAGAGAGCAGGACCCGAAACGCCGGCCTGAACCTGCGCACGGCTGCTATCAGCGAGGCATCCATGATATCCTGACAGAGCCAGTGTATCTCTGCCCCGCCATCCCTGGGCGGCTTGTCTGCCTGCTGCAGATCAACACCCACAACGAGTCCTTTTTCACCAACAACCTGAGAAGCATACAATGCCCAGCTTCCAGGATAACAGCCCAAATCAAGAACACTGTCGCCACGCCGCAGGAGCCTGTACTTTTGCTGTACCTCTTCGAGCTTGAATACCGAGCGGGCCGGATATTTCTGTTTTTTGGCCTTGCGGGAATAGTAATCGTTTATTTTACGCACGTTTTAGTCCATTTGTTTTCCTTTGACAAGCCGAAAACCAGCAGAGCTGGAGCAGATGCCTGCCAACCATAACAAGAAACAAAACCGGTAACTGCAGGATACAAACCATCGGTCTCCAAAACAGGTTTCGAATACACCAGCATCGCTGGAGCAGAAACAAGTAGAGGTTTTTTTAGCTCATTCGTATATCTCTCGTAACACGCACAGGGGTAAAAACATATTGAAATAACAATTTTTCGCGAGCAACTGCTCTGACGGTGCCCCAGATTTGGACAAGCACGATTGCTCGTTATAGTACGCCTATGCCGGGAATCGTGGTCATTCAAAGATCGGGTGCCTATGAGGAGTTACATCTGCTCTTGCCGTTGCCTGAGGTAGTCTGATACCCAGGCAAGTGCCTGGGCCCTGTCTGAGACCCGCCCCTCGACCCGGGCAACCTCAAGATCATCCAGAATAACACCAAACAAAGGTCCCGGCGTCAGGCCAAAGATGTCTCTCAAATCCTCACCCGTCAGCAGAGGCGGGGTATTCAGCAGCCCCTGGATCTTCTCCGTATTGATACGCTGCACAGCAGTAAACAGCTGCACCAGCTCGGCCTCCATTTTGCTGGGCTTACTGCTCCCCTGACTGGCCAGACTATCTGCCATGGCAAGGAGAAACAGACCGGGCAGATCTTCTCCGGCGCGTCTCACCAGCTTCAGCACCGCCTTCGCGGATACAGACGACTGTCGCTGCACGTTACAAAGATGAAAGGGATGCATATGCATGGCGATCAGCTTGCCCACCCGTTCGCTGTTTCTCTGGCTCCAGCGCCAGGCTTTTGCATATTTCTGAAACAGGGCCCTGCCCTGTTTATCGTGCCCGTAAAATGTAATCTTTCCCTCCCTCTCAGGCCATATTTTCTGTGTTTCCGGCTTTCCCAAATCGTGCAAAAGGGCCGCCCATTTCAGGTTCACCAGCTTCTCCTCATCTTTGATATAATCAACAAAGACAGAGTCATCCGGATAAAACCGTCCGGGCGCCAAAAGGATCTTTTCGATCATCTCGAGGGCAAGAAGGCAATGCCCGAGGACATCGAGATGATGAGAATCCGGCTGTTGCACACCCTTTCCCTGATACAGCTCAGAAAGAAGAATGGCCAGCAGACCATCTTCATCCATCATTTTCAAGACCTTCGAGGTACGCAAAGAGGCAAAAATCTTATACAGCTCGGCGGAAACCCTCTCAGCGGCTGGCTGCCGCAACGTCTGGGCCAGGCGACGAATCTCTGTTCTGGTCCCGACTGCAAGCAGAAAGTCGAACTCGGCGACAAGCCTGTAGGCACGCAGCAGACGCAAAGGATCGTCGATAAAACTGCCGGGCAGATGCCGCACACAGCCGGTGCGCAGATCATCAAGGCCTCCGGCCGGATCAAGCAGTCGACAGGCAAGACCACAAACAAGGGGGACAAGATCGACAGCCAGGGCGTTGATCGAAAAATCCCTTTTCAGCAGGTCTTCCTCTATTTCCCCACTCGCACCACGGAAGGCAGAAAAATCGACCTGTACGTTGTCGATGACCACCCGGCAGGCCTGGTCTCTGCTACCAAGTTTGACAAGAGTGCCGCCGTCACAGACTTTTATCAGCCGGCGGGCAGACAACTCGGGATCTTTTTCGACCGCAATATCCACATCTCTTGGCATCCTGCCCAGTAAAAGATCCCGCATGCTGCCGCCCACAAGATAGAGCGGTGTCTGCCAAGCCTCTGCCACCTCCACCAGTGCTCGCAGCAATGGATTGGGGAGGCTGTCCTTCAACAACCTTGCCATCCGGACAATATGACGAGAATTGATATCTACTGGCAACCGATGAGAGGTCATGGTCTGAAAGATTTTTCCCGGGTAGAAGACAACGACATTGCAATTACAATTTTTATAGGTACGATCAGGTATCTTACCAGACGAAGGTGCTGCGCCGCCATCCGGAAAAGACAAGGACACCAGGAAAAAGAAAATATTTCATGATTATAAATAGTTAAAATATATCTTCATCGAAGACAGCAGCAATGACAGAGAAAAAACGAGAGAAGACGCCATTTCTCTACCTGGCACCGATACGAGGGCTGACAGATGCGGCCTTTCGAGAGGTCTTTTTTCAGCATTTCCAAGGCTTTGATGCGGCCGTGGCCCCATTTATCAACCCACAAAAGGCCTCTCGATACCAGGATCGGTATCTCCGGGACGTTCTTCCCGAAAAAAATCCAGGGCAAGGGCTTGTCCCGCAGATTCTCAACAACAGGGCAGCTGACTTTCTCTGCCTTGCACAACGGCTTGCCGACCTTGGCTATAGCCATATCAACTGGAACCTCGGCTGCCCGGCACCGATGGTGGCAAAAAAGAAAAGAGGTTCCGGACTGCTTCCCTATCCAGAAGCAATCCTTGCCCTGCTCGATGAGATCCTGCCCAAGCTCACGCTACAGCTCTCTTTAAAGACACGGCTCGGCTATTTCGAGGCATCCGAACTCCAGAACCTTCTTCCCCGACTTGATGATTATCCCCTCAAAGAGATCATCATCCACGCACGACTGGGAAAGGATCTATACCGGGGGCAGACCAAACCGCATATCTTTGCACAATGCCTGGAGTTGAGTAGACACCGGCTCGTCTATAACGGCGATATGAACAATCTCGACATCTATACAGAGCTTAACAACAGCTTTGTCAAGGTAGAGGGCTGGATGCTCGGCAGAGGCGCACTGGCCAATCCGTTTCTCGGCGAAGAGATCAAAGGATATCGGCCACAGAGCGGGCAGCAGAGAAACGCAAGGCTGAGGGCTTTTCACTCAGACCTGCTCAAAAGGTATCAAGGGTATCTTTATGGGGACAGCCATATCCTTGGCCGGCTGAAACAGCTGTGGAGGTATCTGATCGCCTCGTTTCCAGGCGACCAGAACCACCTGAAAAAACTGCTGAAGACCAGACGCCTCAACAACTACCAGGATATCGTAGGGCATATCTTTGAGCAGCGGCAAGGGTGAGCTCTCAGATATACATTCTCGCTCTTTTTCTCAGAGACGATGGAAGCCTCAGTCGGCAGGAGATCGGATAGCTTTTGACAACAAAAAAGGAGGCAAAAGATCAAAACGCTACTGGATAATCCAGGGATGAAAAACCTCATCGGCCAAAGCCGATGCCTGTACTGTCTTCTTGCCCTCTGACGACCAGATACTGACCGTTCTCGGGCGTTCCTGCCCCGGACTTTTGCGGCCAAAACGCACCACCAGGGAGGCGGCAAGGGCAAGATCTTTTTCAAGCTGCTGCGCACTGCAGTACGAATCTGTCTTCTTCAACACTGCTGTCGGCCCGGGCCAGTCTTCCATACGCAGGACCGTATCTTCCGGCTGTACCAGCTGGGCCAGTTTTTCATTTTCCCGCTCATCCCTCCCCAGAACGAGCCAGCCGCCTTCTGGCAGGCGCAGCTGACGGCCGACCAGAATCGAGCAGACATCAGTGACCCCAACTTCGGCAATCGGCAGCAAAGATTCTTTTGCATAGAGCATCCTGACACGCTTGCTCAAAATAGGATCGGCAAGGATGCAGCCTCCGGCTGGCGCCGGATAATCCTGGATGTTGAATTGTTTGGCCATCGTCATCTGCTGCGCACGACCCCGGCCACATATCTTCAGCAGGCGACTCCGATCCACCCAGCCGCGCTCTTCTGCTTTGGTAAGCGGCATATGCAGGGCAGAGAGAGGCCGCAGCACCAGAGAACGGGTTTCCGACTCCCGCTCAATAACATTGAGCGTATCTCGACGCTGGGACATCGGCCGCTGGCCCAGGACCTCACCGGAGATCAGAAAAGAGGCATTCCATTTTGCAAGCAGCTCTCTTGCGCATTTGAACATGAGGATCTTACAGTCGATGCAGGGGTTGAAATTCTTGCCGAAGCCATGTGCAGGATTGCGCAGAAGACGCAGATATCTGGCGCTGATATCAATCACCTCTACCGTAAGACCATACTTTTTTTGCACCCTTTTCTTATGTCGAGCAACATCTGCAAGGAGATCATAGTGAAAAAATGGCGTAACGAACTGCAGGGCAACAACCTCGACCCCCTGATCGGCAACAAGACGGGCGGCAAGGATAGAATCGAGCCCCCCGGAAAATAACGCCAGTGCCTTTACCTTTTTCAACGGCCCACCTCTCCCTTTGCCAGCAGATCATCTGCCCAGGCAAGGGTCTGCTCTGTCGCTGAATCTCCAGCCAGCATACGCACGATCTCCTGCCGCCTCTGTCCTGCGGTCAATTTTTTGACGCTGGTTTTGGTGCGTCCATTTTCGATCCCTTTGGCCACATAGAAATGTTGTCCACCCCGGGCGGCAATCTGCGGCAAATGGGTAATACAAAAGACCTGATGGTGCCCAGATAATTCCTGGATCTTTCGGGCCACGGCCTCTGCGGCCTCACCCCCTATACCGGCATCAACCTCATCAAAGAAGACGGTTTTCACCATGTCTTTTTTGGCGAGCAGACATTTCATGGCCAGCATCATACGCGACAATTCGCCGCCAGAGGCAATCTTTGCCAGAGGTCTTGGTTCCTCACCGTAGTTGGCGCTGAAATAAAAGGCAACTCTATCCCAGCCTGAGGGAAGAAGGGACGACTCATCCTCTTTCCGGGATGCCCAGTCTACCGTAAAAAGAGGCCTGTCAAAGGCAAGGGAAGAAAGCTCTTCAACCATTGCACGCTCGAGCATAACCGCCGCTCCCTGCCGCTTTTCAGACAGATCTGTTGCCAGAGTACAGGCCCGCTCCCACAAAGAGGTGACCTCTTTTTCCAGATTTTCAATCTCCTGATCCATCTGTTCGAGCTGCAGGAGCTCCGCTTCTCCATTTTTTGCAAAAGAGAGAATCTCCTCGATTGAGCCAGCGAATTTTCTCTTCAGCTTCTGCAACAGGTCAAGACGCTCGCTGACCGCATCAAGCCGATGCGGATCTGCCGACAAACCATCCCTGTAGGCCAACAAACGGGCAACAAAGTCTTCTGCCAGAAAGGTAAAATCGGTGATATCTTCGGCGAGCCTGCCAATCGATGGATCAAGCTCTGTGATACGAACGATATTTTGTCGCAGCTGCACCAGACCATCCTGCAGCTCTCCGGACAACAGACGATAACTTTCCTGACCAAGATTGATCAGTTGCTGCAGATTTTTCAGACGGTTTTTTTCTTCGACCAGCTGTTCATCCTCACCAACGAAGATTTCGGCTTCCCTGATTTCAGCGACCTGAAAACGCAAAAAATCCTCTCGCTGCAGCTTTTCGCGCTCACGCTGCCGTAATTCATCGAGCCTGTTCTTTTTGCTCTTCCAGTCAAGAAAAACCTTTTCAAAACCCTGTCGATCCGGCCAAAGACCAGCTACCGTATCGAGAAAATCGAGATGCAGACCTTCCTGCAGGAGCTGCTGTTGGTCGTGCTGGCTTGCCACAGTAAAGAGCTCACCAGCCAGCTCTGCAAGGGTTTTTGCGGTAGCAAACGAACCGTTGATATAACATCTGCTTCTTCCATCACTGCTCAGCGAGCGCTTGAGCGTTACCAGCGAATCCGTACCAAACCCGCCCCTTTCCAGCAGAGTAAAAACGGCACGATGCTCGGAATCAATCTCAAAGAGGGCCTCCACCTCGCAGAGCTCGGCACCACTGCGCACCCAATCCGCCGAAGATCGTCTGCCCGAAAGCAGATGAATGGCCCGCAACATAATCGACTTGCCGGCCCCGGTCTCTCCAGTCATCACCACAAGAGAGCCGGAATTGTCATAGGCAAATTGCAGATTGAGGCCCTCTATAAGGGCCAGATTTTTTACTCGTAACTCACAAATCATTGCTCTCGCTGTAGGTAAAAATACGGGCATAACTTCTTGACAGGCACGGCGATCGCCTCAGCCTGGCAAGAAAAACGAACCCATTTCATTTTTAATACTCCTCTCATCTTTCTGCCTATTGTACCTGAAAAGTGCTAAAGAACAACAAGGGAATACGGCCTTACAAAATAAAAGAACCTCAATTATATAAGGCTCCCTTGACTCCAGAGGCAAAGAAATGTAGGTTATGAGAGGTTACAGTTGTTGAATCGACGTTCTCATCCTTTACCTGTAGAAAATTGATTATGAAAAAGAAAGAAGGCCTGAGTGCCAGCCTGGAAGATTACATTGAAGCGATTTACCACATCATAGAGGAAAAGCTGGTTGCCAGAAGCAAAGAGATAGCCGCCCGTCTCGACGTGAGCAGGGCTTCGGTAACAGAGGCTCTGAGATCCCTCTCAAAAAAAGGGCTGATAAACTACGCGCCATACGAGGCAATCACGCTGACACAAGAGGGAGAAGAGGTTGCCAAGGATGTCGTTTTCCGCCACGAGGCTCTCAAACACTTCTTTATGGAGGTACTCGCCATTGAAGAGCCACTCGCAGAGGAAGGGGCATGCAAGGTTGAACACACTGCGCCGCCAGAGATTATCGCACGAATGATCGCCTTCACCGAGTTTATGGGAATCTGCCCCCAGGGCGACGATCAGCTGCTCAAAGGTTTTGCTGAGTACAGCAAGAAAGGGCAGACCAGCGAGAAGTGTAGCAACTGTATCTCGGATTTCTCAGAAGGACAGAATTAAATGCGCATCGCTATGCCGAGAGACGTTCCTCTTCCTCGCCCTCTCTCCCGGACATAGCGAATGCTGACGGCTCAGCCATCTCTCCGCAGAGTAGCCCTTGTCAATCGACGGGCTAACAGCTGGCCTCTTCTATTTTTGTTTCCACCTCTCCGTCTTCAGGGAAACGGTTCATCATCTTCTTTGAATATACCAGCGTTCCGTCAACGGTAATTTCAAAAACACCACCCGATGAAGGCAAAAGCTCTACCTCAGCAGCGTATTTTTTCTGTAACAGTTCCCCCAAACTGGAGGCTCGAGGTTCATAATTTCACTTCGTGCAATATTCTATCGTTATTTTCATATTCTCCCTCCGCTTCATTCCACATAAAAAAACCGAATCTGCTCAATTAGTATAAGAATCCCTACAACCAAGTATGGTTTCCAAGCAAGAATACCCATTACGGAAAAAGAAAACAACAATTTGTGATGAACGCGTAAAACCCAAATATCCTGCGTTGTCTCTTCTTGAATGGAGGTCGTTGACCGATCAGCATACAAGGAAAAGCCATTGACAAATAAACGGCAACTACGTTACATATCGGGAGATAATCGTCAGGAAATCGGCCTATTGGCAAACAGCGTCTCAGGAATACCTCCGAAGAGAGGGACTGCAATTCCAATAATTGTATCTGTTCGGATTGCGGTAAAAAATCGAGTGCACCCGTAGCTCAGCTGGATAGAGCACCGGACTTCGAATCCGGGTGTCGCAGGTTCGAATCCTGCCGGGTGTACCACAGAACGTGTTTTGGCCCTTGCTTACTCCGAGACACCTCTCTGGCAGGATACAAGCCTTTTCTTCAAAAAAACGAGTTACGAGCAGAACCTTATGCTGTTTAACGATCACATACCTGTAGACGTAAAAAAAATTGAACAATATGATCTGCCGGGAACCCTGGCTACATCCGTTGTCTTCCAGACTTCATGTATACAGAGAATCTTATTATCAAAACAAAAATAACACGCACCTTGGGTAAAATTTTACGCTCCATGTTCCTTCGATTGAACAAGCAATCTGAATATCAGCCTCACACAAGCCAGCAAACCCTGGAGAAGAAATGAAACATATATACGCCATAATCGTCCTGCTCCTGATGACCTCGGGAGCTGCCTTGGCCGAGGCCCCTGGAGACTCCTATTCTCTTCTGCCAGAAAGTATTGCTGCCCGTGAACAAATGGCTGCAGAAAAAAAGACAACCACCATTTTTCTGGAAGAAAAAGATCCCGGCAGGCTCACCGAACGTATCAACACAACAAGTTCTGAGTACGCCCAAAAAGGATGGTCGGTTTTCGCGATCACGCCGTACATAAAAAATTCAAGCAATGCCGGCGTCTTTATCACCTTCCAAAAAAAACTGGTTATGAAATAGCTGTTTTTATTAGGTAACTGCCAATTAAACCGTTGATTTTTTGCGAAAAGACAATGAAAGGAAATACGATCTGTTTACTCCTTGTGTTTGGGATCTTTCTCTTGTCTTCCTGCGCTTCCAAAACCACTATTGAAACCTGGATAGAAACCGAGCCTACCGGTGCCAGAATATTTATCAACGGAAATGAGGCAAAACAGACCACCCCATTGAGCTATACCTTTGCATTCAACACCGAACAGAAGTACCAACTTCTCATAAAAAAGGATGGCTACTTTGAAGAAGAATACACGATTGACAAGACCCTGCCCGAACTGAAAGAAGGCCGGATATCGATCCCTCTGACCCGCAGCCCCCTCTGGGAGGCAACAAGGTTATCCCCGGCAACAAACAAATGGATACAGATAGCCGTCAGCGGCGATATTAACCCCAGAAAGGCCTGGCTGATTATGCTTGACACGGTTATCAAATATTCATCGAACATTAAAGAACTTAACTACGAATCAGGATACTTGCAGACCGAATATACCCTTGAAAAATTTGATACCAAAAACGGCGAGCTCCTCCTGCGCTGCCAGCTGATTGCAACCATGGTCTCTTCAGATCCGCTGATTTACAAGCTCAAAGATGTTGCCGAATGGTCAAGTAACGGCATGCAGTGGTACAGGTATAACAGAATTTTCCCGGAACACAGTAAAATGATAGCAGAGCTCCAGAAGAGGCTCAGCAGTCAATGATTCTTAGTGGCCAGATGTGGTTTAGCACCTTCTGCATAAAACCAGATTTCTGTATTATTTCTTGACCAACAGGAGCGTCTGTAGGACAATAAGACTGGGCAGCTTGTACTATTGGCTTTGTTTTCGTATAGATACTTTAAATAAAGCCTTCATATTGAAGCCAGATAAAAGCCTACTACAGAGGAGGTTTAATTCTGAGAGTAGTTTTTCTGTAACCCGGCAGATATGAAAACACTGGTTATTCAAGGTGTCCATCTTTTTTAAACAACCAATAAAGGATACAGTATTGACTTTAAGAGCCTGTTTTTCACCTTCCTCGACTGCCTTTGCACACAAACACTCTAAAAAATGGTGTCCCTTGAAGAATTCTTATCTCATAGCAATTTTTCTTATTCTCGCCTTTTACAGCCAGGTATTGGCAGGAAATCTGAGCCTTATCGAAAAAAGATTGACCGAACTTGACAAACTCAACAGGGAAGCAGTTCAGGAACTCGGCGACATCCCCAAGGATGGCTCGATACATTACAAGGCAAATGTATATCCTCAAGGCACGAAAGAAGAAACAATTCCTGGCGTATCACAGAAAAAATTCTCTTTTGATTATAGCAAGATAACCTCTATAGAGAAAAAGCATCCTTACACTGTCCAGATTGGCACAAGTACATCCCAACTACAATGCTACAAGATCGCATCCATGCTGCGAAGATCAGGCTATCCAGCCTTCACTTCTCCGCTACAATTGGTAAACAAGGAGGTCTGGCATCGTATTTTCATAGGCTCTTTTGCGGCAAAAGACAAAGCGTTTCATCTGAAGACGGAACTCGAATCAAAGGATATTTCAGAAGGTATTATCAGAAACCTCCCTTACGCCATTCAGATAGGAGACAGCGGTTCTTACGATGATTTGAAATCGTTAAGGACCAAAGTTACAAAATTCGCTTTGCAGGCCTATTCAACACCCGTTCATGATCAAAAAACGGGAAAATTCGAAGGCCGCCTGCTGGTCGGTGCTTACAAGACAAAAAAAGACGCTGACTACCTTCTCAAGAGTTTACGCGCTGAAGGCTTTGACGCCAGAATAGTTCTCAGGTGATTCGTTATATAACATCTCCAAAAGATAAAAGGCTATTTTACCAGCACAACTCTGATATCCATTACGTTGGTATTGGTCGGTCCGGTCTTGTAGAGACCGCCAACGGTATCAAAAAAATGATAAGAGTCGTTCGCCGCCAGGTATTTTTCTGGATAAAGCCCTTTTTCTAAAGCTTTGTTAACGGTCTGGGTATCGCAAACGGCACCGGCTGCATCGGTCGGCCCATCAGAGCCATCGGTACCGGCACAGAGAATCACGGTATCGGTCAAGCCTTCCATTTTTATCGCTGCGGCCAGAGCGAATTCCTGTGCCCGACCGCCCTTGCCCTGCCCGTGGATAGTAACTGTTGTTTCACCGCCGGAGAGGATACAGGCCGGTGTTGGAACAGGCTGGCCGTGCATCTTCACTTCCCGAGCAATGGCGACGTGACTGGCTGCAATCTCACGGGTTTCACCTTCAATCTGAGACGACAATAACAGTGTGTTGTAGCCGAGTTCTTCCGCTTTGCTTTTTGCTGTTACCAAGGCATCAAAATTCCCACCGATGATAACATTGGCCGTTTTCTCGAAAATCGGCTCATCGACCTTTGCCGTTTCGGGGACCTCTCCGTTACTCCCTTTGCGGATATACCCTATGACATTCAAAGGTATCTGTTCGACAACACCGTACTTCTCGAAGATCGCCAAACAGTCTGAAAAGGTGGTGCGATCAGGCACACAGGGGCCTGAGGCGATCGTATCGAGATCATCACCGATAACGTCGGAAAGAATCAGGGACACAAGGGTTGCGGGATAAACGGCTCGAGCCAGACCACCACCCTTGATGACAGAAAGATGCTTGCGAATAGCGTTGATTTCGTGGATATTTGCCCCGCAGGCCAGCAAAATCCTTGTCGTTTCCTGCTTGTCCGCCAGGCTCACACCGGCAACCGGATAAGGCAAGAGCGCAGAGCCTCCCCCTGAAATCAGGCAGATAACCAGCGTTTTTTCCCCGGCGTCTCGAGCAAGCCGGTACATCTCGCGAGCCGCCCGGTAGCCGTTTTCATCCGGTACCGGATGAGCAGCTTCGAGTATTTTAACGGTGCTGAGGGCCTCGATATGCTGATATTTTACGACAATAGCGCCTCTGGTAATCCTTTTTCCAAGCAGTTCCTCGAGTGCCTTTGCCATCGAAGCCCCGCCCTTGCCCGCGCCAAGAACAACAATCTCATCAAAGCTATCGAGATGAAACGGCCTGCCGTCGATAGTGAGGAGCTGACCTTCGAGCCTGCAGAAACGCCCTATTGCCCTCTCAGGCCTGACTGCTCCTACACCGGCCAGAACATCAGTTCAGGCGGTGTCAGGTTCGAAGTTTTTTGCATTACGTAAGAGTAAACTCTATTTACTGCAAAAAGACTGAAGAAGATGGCGCCGCATGGACTGAACTTTGGTGAACACTTTGGATATTGTAAAACTGTAATGTTCCCCGTGTAGTATCTTGGAATATCAGCAATTTTTAAAAATTTGACACAATATTCATAAAATATCCGAGTTAGCCATAAATGGCGGCAGGTCGTCGCAATCTCCCCACTCTTACCTTTTCTTTGGAACCCGGCTTGAGACAGAGAGTTGTCTCCAGGTTCCGCTCCTCGTTACGGCTGGCATGCTACCATTTAACAATACTGGTTAATGAGCCGGGCCGATCATCTTCTCCGGCAGCCAGGTGATAATTTCTGGAAATACCGTGCAAAGAAACAAAACAAACATGATAATCAAAACAAACGGGATCACGCCCTTGATAATGTCAGACATGGTCAGACCAAGATCTTCTGGCGCTGCTCCCTTGAGGACAAAAATAGACATTGCCATCGGCGGCGTCTGGAAGGCCATCTGCAGGTTGATACAGATCATCATGCCTGCCCAGAGAGGATTGAAGCCAAGCTCTGCGAGGATCGGTGAAAAAATTGGTACGATAATAAAGACGATACCAATCCACTCAATAAAGAGTCCAAGCAGAAAGACGATGACCATGATCATCGAAAAAGAGGCCCATTTGCCGCCCGGAACGGAAAGGATCAGGTTTGAGACAACCTCACCGGAACCGGCACTCATAAAGACGCCGACAAAGGCATAGCAGAGAGCGGCGATCAGGACGACAAAGGCACTGACGCGCAGGGTCTCGAGCGACGCATGCTTTAACAGTTCAAAACTGAACTTGCGGTAGCAGATGGCGAGCAAGACCGATGCCAGACAGCCGACTGCAGCCGCCTCGGTCGGTGGAGCGATGCCCGAAAAGATGGTCCCGAGAACAGCCAGGATAAGCATCACCGGAGGAACCATCGATTTTGCCAGCCGCCACATCTTTTGCAAGGAAAACGGTGTCAGCTGGTCAGCCGGGATTGCCGGGCCAAGATCCGGATTGATATAACAGCGGATCGCGACATAGGACACATAGCAGAAGGCCAGCATCAACCCCGGAAAAACAGCACCCATAAACATCTGGCCAATCGAGATTCCCGCCTGTGGGCCGTAAACGACCAGCATGATACTCGGTGGAATCAGGATACCAAGCGTGCCCGAGGCAACAATGGTTCCAGCCGCCAGCGGCTTGTCATAGCCCCTGACAACCATCGGCCTGAGGGCGATCAGGGTCAGGATGGTAACCGAGGCGGCGATGACACCCAGACAGGTGGCAAGAATCGTCCCGAAAACTACGGTAACAATGGCCAGACCGCCTTTGAGCCGTCCGAGGGATTCATACAGACTCTCATACAGATCCTTGGTGATACCCGAGTGTTGCAGTATCACTCCCATAAAGGTAAAGAGAGGCACGGCAAGGTATGGATAGTTCAGAGACAGGTCGTAAAAACGGCTGTAGAGGATGTGAAATGTGGTGACCGGGCCGAAGATGGCCAGGCCGACCAGAAAAGCAACACTACCGATAACAAAGGCAATCGGAAAGCCGGTCAGAACCAGGGTAAATACGCCCCCCAGCATCAGAAAGGCAACAATTTCAGCGCTGAGTTCAAACAATTTGTTCACCTCGTATCAAAAAGTAAAGGTCACGGACAAACCTTGCAAATCCCTGAAGAATCAGTAAGAAAAGTCCAATTGCGAATATCGTGCGATAGGGTGCTGCAGGCGGATACCAGAAGCTGGTGAACATGACTTCGTTGATCCTCCATGCCTTTACTGCCCAGTCAACCGCCAGTTTGAACATGACGATCATCAGCGGGAAAAACAGGAAGAGAGAACAGATAACATCGATAAGGGCCTTGGTTCGTGGCTTTGCCCGCATATAAAAGAGATCCACCCTGGTGTGTGCATCGTGCAGATAGTTGTAGGAGGCGCCGAGCATGTAGATGACGCCGCCCGCCATACACATCGAGTCATAGGCCCAGATTGTCGGGGCATTGAAAAAATGCCGGGCAATCGTTTCAAAAGAGCCGACAAAGACCAGGAGGAGCGCGAACCATTTCCCCAGTTGTCCAGACTTTTCGCTCAACCAATCAATGAATGTTAACAGCTTTCGTAAGGTGGTCATACCTCTCCCCCGATTTGAAACGGATCATGCCGGATCTGTGTCCGGCATGATCTTGATGCTGATCGAACCTCAGGATGTTTTGTTATTTGATTGCATTGTAGGCCTCACCAAAGGCTTTCATCGAGTCGTAAATCTCTGCAAAGATAGGATCTTCGCTTTTTGATTTTTCAGCGTAGAATTTGTCTGCTTCCGCGTTTAAAGCGTCTTCGATGTCTTTGGGTACCTTGTAGACCTCGTTGCCGGCTTTTTTGAACTTCTCCACGGCACTGATCGATTCGTTTACCAGAAATTCATGCTGGTCTTGAGTATATTGGGCAACTACAGCCTTGACGGTGGCCTGCAGGTCGGCTGGTAATGCTTCCCAGGCCTTTTTGTTGACGAAGATAACCTGCGGGTCGCTGGGTGCCCTGGTCGGTGAAAGATACACATAGGGGGCAACCTCGTTGAAATGCATGTTCCAGTTGGATGCGAGCGTTGAATACTCAAATGCATCAATGGTTCCACGCTGCATTGCCTCATAGAGCTGACCGCCGGGGATGATAACCGTTGCCGCTCCCATCCGTTTCAAAATCTCGCCGCCGTCACCCATGCAGCGGGCTTTCAAACCTTTCAGGTCTGCCAATGACTCAAGCTTGACCTTTGAATGGAAAAACACCTCCTCAGGCAGTGGGGAGAGTGCGCCGGGAAAGGTCATCACATTATAGCCCTTCATCATCTTGTTCATCAGGTCTGCACCACCACCAAAATCAAACCAGGTACGCAGGGCCTCTCCAGGCAAACCACCCGGACGAGAGCTGATCAGACCGGCTGCCGGCCATTTATCGAGGTTGTACATCGGGCAGGTATAGCCCATTTGCAACACCCCCTGATCAATGGCGTCAAGTTCTTTGTAGGCCGGAACGATGGAACCGCCAACAAAGGGTTTGACGGTCAGACGGCCACCGGTGGCCTCGGTGATGGCCTTGCAAAGCTTGTCATGGAATATCTGGGACGGGTCAGAGGCCGGTCCGTGTCCTGAAGATTTCCAGACGATCTTTTTGTCCGCAGCAATACCGTTGAGCGGAAACAATACAAACATTGCGGCAGCAACCAGTAGGGTCAGTATGCCAGTTTTTCTGCAAACACTCATTATTTACCTCCTCAGTAAAGTAGAATTAAACGATGTATCTTCGAGCCGTTCGGAGCCATTTCTGAACGGTCATAATACCAGACTTCTGTCCTTCTCTTAGTCAAGGATAAGACAACTTCCGGTCCGATTGTGATAATAGCGGCCGTTGGATTGTTCAAGCATACCTGTTGCCCTGGAGCCGGTGCAGTGGGAAACACCAAGTATTTTCAGACTATCACTGTCCAGGTAGGCCAGGGATTCTTGTAAATTTTCAGGGCCGGCCTCCACCAGATGCGTACCGCCGAGGATTGCATACACATCCTTACCGGTAAGCTCGATTGCACGATCAACCATATTTTTCATCCCGGGATGAGAACAGCCGAGAAGAATGATCAAACCTTGAGGAGTGTCCAGCGCCAATAACACCTCATCATCGAATCTATCATCGGTAAAGACCCCGTTTTTCCTTATCTTAAAGCGCTTGTTGATCACCTCGTCTTCATGTATCCGTGGAAAACCGCTGATAACAGAGATACCCGGTGCTATTTCACTGCGGCCCGGTTCAACCTCGTAATATTCGATCCCTTTTTTCTCCAGATAGTCTCGGTCAAAATTATTACCCAGAAACTCCCAGGCATTGCCCCTGCAGGCATATTTTTCGTCAAAAAACCCCTGGCCAACGAATAGTTTGAAGGTTTTTGTTTTTTCGACCAGAAAACGCAGGCCGCCGGAGTGGTCGTAATGCCCGTGGCTCAACACCACAAAATCAGATTGGCTCGGATGCAGCATCAACTGCTCGGCGTTTTTCAAAAAACTGTCCGAGTGGCCGGTATCAAAAAGGATTTTACATTCGTCGGTTTCGATAAAAAAACAGAGCCCGTGTTCATGGATCAGGCCCAGATGTTCTCCAGGGCTGTTTTCTAAAAGAGTGGTGATCTTTATCGTCATGTCAGCCTGCCCCTTCTTCCGGTTTGACCTGTTCTGCCTCTATATGGCAGCTTATGTCATGTACCGCATTCAACAGATGCCGCATCATTGCATTCTCGGCACCTGCCGCGTCTCCCTTTTTTACTGCAGCGACAATATCGCTGTGTTCGTTAATTGTCTTTTCCATTCGCCCCGGCGTATAGAGACTTGAAATCCAGCCAGTTGGCAGTTTGGTAGTAATTGCCTTCATCAGAACGTGCAGGGTCTCATTTTTGGTCGCTGCCGCCAGACGTCGATGAAATCTGCCATCGCAGACAATTGCCCGCTCGGTATCATTTTCTCTGGCGTATTTGATAAAGGCGGTATGGGCCTCCTGCAGTCTGCAAATATCATCGGTATCTGCCTTTGCCGCTGCATAGCGGGCCACCTTTGATTCAAGAATCATTCTGACCTCGAAATTATCCCGAATCGCCTGTTCGTTATTTTTCAACCAGCCTGTAAACTCCTCGAAGCGCAAACCCTGGCGGTCGGTTATGAAAATACCCTTCCCCTGCCGGACACAGACAAAACCGGTTGTCTCCAGTATTTTGACGGCTTCACGTATTGAAGAACGACTGACACCAAGTTGCTTTGTCAGCTCATTTTCAGAGTAGAATTTGTCTCCCGGCTTGAACCCCTCCTCTGCTATCATTTCCTTGACCGCCTCGATGACACTATCGCAGAGTCTGATCTTTTTGATTCTGGGCATATCTCTTTCTGTTTACAAGGACCCGATGATCGTTCTAGAACGATGCCAGATGTCTGCTCATCAGACAAGTTCTATGTAAATCATATTCAACCTCCCTCGTCAACACCTTCCTGAGAGAATAGTTGATAAAGTTGTCTCGGTGTAGCGGTAAAATCCTCAGCAGAGACCAGCACAGGTGGCACCATTTGAGCTGATAAAAAATCGCAATAATAGTCTGTTACTAAATATTTCTTAAATATCTGTGAAAACAACATTCGAAAACCAAGGCATCAATGGCCTCACAGATTGCCAAGAATGAGATATCTTCTTTTATACCGTCTCAGCGAGGAAGGAAGCGGCTCTTGTTTCAGACCAGTAATAGACCTCAGACCATTTACCGATAAAGCCAACATGCCCACCAGAATTGGGCACTTCCAGATACAGACAGCCACTCGCTTCGGCCTCAGAAAAGGGATAGCAGGACACAGACAAGAACGGATCATCCTTTGCCTGTACCAGCAGGGTCGGGATTGTAATCGAAGAGAGAAACTGGCGGGAGGAACAGGTGGCATAGTAATCAGCCGCATCCCGAAAGCCATGCAGCGGGGCGGTATAACGATCATCAAACGAAGTGAAACTGATGATTTTTTCTATGCCTTTGCTATCAATCAAGCCAGGAAACAATTCCGCCTTGCTGCGCATTTTTTCAACCAGACTTCTCATAAAATATTTCATATAGAGTCGGTTCTGCCAACGATCCATAACAGCCACCGAATCAGCAAGCATACATGGTACAGAAAAGACAACAGCTCCTTTAACCTCTGCCGGCACGATGGAAGGTCTTTCTCCAAGATACTTCAGCGTCTGATTACCGCCAATCGAAAAACCAACCAGTGCCGCTTCGTTATATTTACCGGCAGCAAGACCGTAATCAAGAACCGTATGCAGGTCATCGGTTGTCCCAGAATGGTAAAAGCGGGGCAGCCGGTTCATCTCCCCGGAACAGCTTCTGAAATTAAAACAGATCACGTCCCAGCCGTAACTGTTCAAGATTTTTGCCATACCGAGCGGATATTTCTTTCGAGCGTTGCCCTCAAGCCCATGACTGATAACGGCAAGTCTGTTTGTGCCGACATCAGCACTGTAATGCCAGTCCAGATCGATAAAGTCACCGTCTGCTGTTTCAATGCGCTCCGGCTTCGGACTTGTCTTTGGCCGTCTGCGCCACAGTGTCGGGTACAGGGTCTGCAAATGCCCACTGGTGAATGGGAACCATGGGCGGTAACTGGGTTGTGGCAAAACAGGCATTTGACGAAAAAATAATCCTTCTCTTACCCTTGAATAAAACGACCGATAATTAAAATAAGCAAACAAAAGATACAAACTGCGACGACAACCAGTTTGTTGGCCTGCCTGATATGTCTTGCCTCGAGCTGGCAGAGGGAATCGCCGATCAATGGTTTTTCAATCACCTTCCCGAAATAGACGGAAGGTCCACCGAGCTGGACGCCCAAGGCTCCGGACACCGCCGCCTCGGGATGCCCTGCATTTGGGCTTGAATGATTATCGTTGTCTCGAAGGTATATTCGCAGCGCCCTCCTCCAATCAAGCCCGAGAAGCGCAGCGGAAACAACAAGACAGACAGCGCTCAACCTGGCCGGGATATAATTCACAACGTCATCAAGTCGCGCAGCAACTCTGCCCAAATAGAGATACTTTTGATTCTTATACCCAAGCATTGAATCCATCGTGTTGATCGCCTTATAGACGAAAATTGCCACGGCTGAACCTGCAATGGGACTTAGAGAAAGAAAAGATGCAGCCCCTCCTCCGAGCAGCGCATAGAACAGTGGTGCGGTCGAGCCGTCCACCATATTTTCAGCCACGGATTCCACGCAGGCCCGACAGACCTGCTCCCGGCTCAACTGTGAGGTATCACGCCCAACCATCATCGCAACCTTCCGACGACAGAGTGTTATATCAACACAATTCTCCAGGGCCTCAAAGACCGTAGTGGAGTGCACAAGCAGATCCTTTGTGGATAGAGCCGAGTAGATCAGGGCCACTGCAAACGCCCATTCAAGAAAGGGGGAGAAACGCTGGGCAAAGAGCAGAGGCAGATACACGAAAAAAGCAACCAGAATGAGGACAGTGACAACCAGGCCAAAACCCGCTGCCAGCTCGTTTGCAACGAATCGCCTGAACACTCTTTCGGTTTTTTCGATCAGCCAGCCAATGCCCCGGACAGGATGCGGATACCACCGAGGATCCCCGAGCAGAAAATCAAGGCACAAAGCAAGGACAATGAGCAGACAATAGGTAGAGTACGACATTTACAGACGCATCAGGCTGTAGAGTTTTTCAATGTCCACCGATTGCCTGACCGTCTCAGCAAGACGGTCAAAGGCCGCTTCCAGATCATAGGTGGTAAGGATTTTTCCAACCGGAGCCAGGCCCTTTCTCAGGCGGAGCTGATCGACGAACCAACGTCGGAATGTATCACTATCAAAGATTCCATGCAGATACATCCCCCATACAGAATTATCCTCAAGGCTGGCCCCGCAGAGAGAATTATCGCTAAAGCGCAGAACCGGTCTGAGAGAGGATGTGCTTATCCCGTGGTGAATTTCATAGCCAAAGACCGATTTTCCCGAGGCGATATGGATACCGGTTTTGCGTGAACGTTTTTTTTCTTTTTCAATAACCGTCTCTATCGGCAAAAGGGCCAGACCGCAAACCTGTTCAACGGCATCTTCTGTTTCTATACAATACGGATCGGCAATGCTCTTGCCGAGCATCTGATAGCCACCGCAGATGCCAATAATCTGGACGCCAGCCTCCCACTGGCGAAGAATCGCCCCGGCAAGATTTTTCTCCACAAGAAACCTGAGATCGGCTATCACACTTTTTGTGCCGGGCAAGATGATTGCATCCGGCTTTTTTATCTCCGCCACATCATCGACAGTACGGATGGTTACATCCGGTTCTTCAAGTAACGGTTCTATATCGGTAAAGTTTGAGATATGCGGGAGATCAAGGACAACAATTTCAACACCGTCAGCTTTCTTGGAAGAATGAAAGGCGCCCTTTTTAAAAGACACCGAATCCTCTTCCGGGATCTTTAGATCGCTGATATACGGAACAACGCCATAGACCGATCGCCCCGTATGAAAGCGCAGATAGCTATGGGCATCGGTCAATAGCGATTTTTGGCCTCTAAATTTGTTGACAATATAACCGGCGACAAGCCTGCGCTCCCACTCGTTGAGGACCTCCATAATTCCAACAAACGAAGCGTAGACGCCGCCACGGTCAATATCGCCGACAAGGATGACGGGAGCCCCCGCGTATCTGGCCATACGCATATTGACAATATCGTGCCTTTTCAGGTTTACCTCGCCGGGAGAGCCAGCCCCTTCAAGCACAATGGCATCAACATCTTCGGCAAGCAGATCATAATTCTGCTGCACCGAAAACCAGGCTTTTTCTTTATACCTGTGATAGTCCAAGACCGACATATTGGCAACCGGCCTGCCCTGTACGATCACCTGACTGCCGGTTTCTGAATTGGGTTTGAGCAGGATTGGATTCATCCTGCAGTCCGGGTCAAGTCTTGCCGCCTGTGCCTGAACAACCTGGGCCCTGCCCATCTCTTCGCCCTTCTTTGTAACAAAAGAATTCAGAGACATATTTTGTGCCTTAAACGGCGCAACCTGTATGCCATCCTGCAGCATTATCCGGCAGAGTGCGGTGGTAAGGATAGACTTTCCGGCATCGGAACAGGTTCCCTGAAACATGATGGCCGGAGTTTTTTTTCTGGTCCTGGGCAAAGAACTCTGCTGAGGACGAAAAAACTGCTCTAGTATTGAGAGAAGACGAATGTTCTCTTCTTCTTTCCGCACCGCGATACGAAGATAATTTTTCCGATGGTCAAGACCGACAAAATTCTCACAGGATCTAAGCAGGATACCGCGCTGATAACAGAAACGGATCAGCTCATCGGCCTTCCTATCAACGATCTTGATCAACAGATAATTGGCAGAGCCCTCAAAAACCTGTATCTGCTGGAAAGTAGAGAGCATTGTAGAGAGCTGCTCCCGCAGCCTCGTACAGACGGCAATACTTTCCCTTGAGTACGATTCATCCGCGAGAGCCTTTTCAGCAAAGGCCTGCGCGAGGCTGTTCACCGACCAGGGAGGCAGGCGTGCTTTCAAGCGTTCTGCCTTTTTCTTTGCCATAACCGCAAATCCCACACGCAGGCCGGGTACCGCATAAAACTTGGTCATCGAGTGCAGGGTGGTGAGGTTTTCAGAGCAGCCCGCCAGCGAAGGATAGCCCTCAACAAAGTCAAGAAAGGCCTCATCAACGATGAAATCAACATCTCTATGACGTTTGATACAACAGAGCAGTTGTTCTCTTTCAGGAAGTATCCCCGTTGGGTTGTTGGGGACACCGAGCAGGACAAGATCTCCAGGTTGAATATGTTTTTCAAGGAGGTCAATATCCAGCTTAAAGCCGCAATTTTCCAGTACATGAACCGGAATAACCGTCTTCTCTGCCACCTCGGCCGAACGAATATAGTCGATATAGCTGGGAACAGGAACAACAACCCGTCTGCCGGAGCAGTGACCAAGGAGCGCAAAAAGCAACTCACTTGTGCCGTTACCTGCAACTATTGTGTCAGGGGCAAGATCGTGACGACGGGCGATAGCCTCGAGCATACCACGGCATTCAGGATCCGGATAATGGATCAGAGCTGAGAGTTTGGATGAGAGAAGCGGACGCAGCCAATCGGGTGGCCCGAGCGGATTGATATTGGCACTAAAATCGACAATTGGCTGTACCGTCTTCCCTAAATCCCGGAGCGCCTTATGAATATTTCCACCATGTTGATATTTTTCCATTTCACCCCAGGGTCAGATTACCTGAATATTTTTATAGATCCTTTTTTCCAATAAAATCAAGCAGAAATCTGCCCTGCCAATATTTCTGATGGCCAAGATTTTCTGCTTATGAAAAATTCAGGCCTAAAAAAGAGTAAATCCCAACGCCACGGCAAGCTCGGCGATTTCACAATTGGCTCCGAGCGTATCACCGGTGGCTCCACCAAGTTTTACCTTACAAGACCAGTTAAAAACGAGAAAAAAGACTCCCCAAATAATGATAACAAAAAAAGAGGAAGAGCCTGTAAAAAGGAGCAGGAAAAAAAGAAAAATGCCAACCCCGAGAAAAGAGGCCGATCTCACATTCCCTGAGTAGAATAAGGTGCCAAGCCCTTCCTGACTGCGGGCATACGGCAAAACAGCCATGGTAAGAAGAATGGCAACTCTTCCTGCCAAGGGCATAATACAAACCGCCTGCGGCAGCAGTTCTTTGTCGATTGAACTCAGGGCACTGAACTTTGCCAGAATCAGAAAGACTACAGCAATAACGCCCATCGCACCCACATGGCTGTCTCGCATTATTGCCAGAGCTCTCTCCCGCGGCCTGGCACTCAGCAAACCATCACCACTATCGGAGAGACCATCCAGATGCAGACAACCTGAGATACCGGCAAGATAGACGATGAGAAGCGTTGCAGATACCGGTTGAGGGAAAAACGACAGACAAAGGGCTCCAAGCCCGCTTCCGGCAAGGCCTATGACCAGACCAACCACAGGAAAATACCAGAGGCTCTTGCTATAATACCTCTGCTCGTCTGCACAACCCAATCGCAACGGAAGAAGGGTGAGAAAACGAAAGGCGGTGGCCAAAGATACGCTTTGCTCATACAGGATCTTCTGCAGATTTTGTTTACGAACAGGCACGTCTGTTATTTATCGGCGCCGGACACCGCCGATTCCTCAAAGGTTGCAATCTGGGTCAAAATACAAACGGCCCCTTCAACAAGGTTCAGAGCAACGGCGGCCCCCGTTCCCTCACCCAGACGAAACCCCAGATCAAGCAGAGGCTGTCTGCAGCCAAGATACTCATACATTGCCTGATGTCCAGGCTCAACCGAGCGATGAGAAAAGATCAGATAGTCTTTGACAAAGGGTTCCAGAGTGCTGGCAATTAGGGCAGCTGCCGTTGATATAAAGCCGTCAATGACCACAGGCTTTTGACAGGCGGCAGCCCCCAGAATCAGGCCGGCAAGACCACCAATTTCAAAGCCGCCCACCTTGGCAAGGATATCTATTGCATCGGTTGTATCTATTGGCTCCACCTGGAGAGCCCGTTTGATAACAGCTATCTTCTGCCTGAGCTGCCGATCGTTGAGGCCTGTGCCTCTACCGGCAAGCTGTGCCACATCCTTACCCGTGCAGACCGCGGCAATCGCCGTTGAAGGGGTTGTATTGCCGATGCCCATATCGCCGGTAGCAAAGATGTCTGTGTCTGGAGCGAGACTCTCGGCCACATCGATTCCAGATTCAACGGCCCGTCTTGCCATCGCCTTGCTCATGGCTGGACCTTGGGCGATATTGCCGGTACCCAACCCCACCTTCTTGTTGATAACTTTTCCTGCTGCCACGAGCTCTGTGAGGTCTCCAGCAACACCCATATCGACGATAACAACATCGGCTCCCGCCTGACCTGCAAGAGCGTTGACCCCTGCCTGACCACGGACAAAATTATACAGCATTTGCCTGGTTACCGCGCTTGGATATTTTGAGACCCCTTCGGCAACAACCCCATGGTCAGCAGCCATCGTCACAATGGTTTTTCGTGAGAGATCAGGAGCGATGCTTCTTGTCATACCGGCCAGGTCAACCGCCAAATCCATTAATCTGCCCAGGGCCCAATGGGGCATAGCCAGCTTTTCCAAACGTTCTCTGGCCATCTCTCGCGAGGTGCTGTCCTGGGGATAAATCTTTTTTATGGTTCTCTCTACTACACTCACTGACACTACCTCCAATGACTTGGATCGCTTTTTACGAACGAGCTTCCCCTTTCCTGGGGGATTTCTTTAAAAACAGTGGAATGCCACAACTGACCAGAACGACATCATCGGCGGCCCTGGCCACCGTTTGATTGACAAGGCCGACCAGATCTCGATATTGTCGTGCCAGCGCATTTTCAGGAACTATGCCGAGTCCAACTTCATTTGTTACACAAACCAGATGCAGCGGAAAACGCCGGGCTTTCTGCAACCACTCCTCGGTCATCTGTACGAGACTCTCCGGAGAAAGCGGATCCGATGTCCGCTGCGACTCATACAAGAGATTGCTCACCCACAGGGTTAAACAGTCAATCAGTATCACGTCGTAGAACCGAGCCTCTTGGCGAAATATCTCTGCAAGAGCCAAAGGCGTCTCCCTGGTTGTCCAGCCCTTGTTCCGCCTCTGCAGCTGATGCAGGCGAATACGTGCTGTCATCTCATCGTCTACAGCAGGGCAGGTTGCAACAAAAAGTTTTTTTGTAGAAACCGTTTCACAGAAGTCGAGCGCAAAAGAGCTTTTTCCACTGCGCGTACCTCCTGTGACCAGCATAAGAGTCGCCATAATCACCCCTTAAGATTAAAGCCGGTCAAAACGGCCGAATGTGCAAAGATTTGCAGCGTTGAGAAATGACCAGGGCGGATATCAAAGGCCAAGTAATTCTCCTGAGAGATAGATAAGAATTCACAGAGCAAATGGCGAATCACCCCGCCATGGGTGACCACGAGAATTCTCTGTTCATCCCTTTTCCTGATATGCGCAGCACAAAGGCGAACACGCATGCGAAAGTCTCGGATACTGTCGCCACCGGGAAAGACAAAATCCTGCTTTCTGTTAAGCCACAGCTCGACTTGTTGTCTGTCTTGGTCGAGTATTTCGGCAAAGGTTTTGTTCTCCCAGAGACCAAAATTGATTTCTCTCAAAAAATCGTGATACTCTCTCCTGCCCTCTGCCTGTAAAGATTCCACAGTCTGAACGCAGCGCCGTAGAGGGCTGCAGAGAACAACAGGGAAGCAGAACCTGGAAAGACTGACACAAACCTCACGACTCTGGATCACCCCTTCCTCAGACAGGGGTGCATCTGTTATTCCAACGTAGCGACCACTCAAACCGGTATCGGCGTGCCGTAACAGGTAGACTTCTTTTTCTTTCATAGAAAAGGCTTACATTATCGGCCCTTGCCGACCTCTGTCTTTTGCTCTTTTAAGAAAACTCTGGCCGCACATCAGAGGCGCTCGGCCAATAGTGGGCCTGCCGAAGAATCTGGAGAAGACAGCAATGCCCCGGATATGATAGCAAAGAAATGGCCCTGATGAGAATCAAAAAGAAAGGAATTCATTATGCAACCAACACACATAGCCAAAGCAACCCCCTGTAACAGATAACCAAAGGGTTGCTGCTTTCTACGACCTGCCAGGAAGATGGCAATAAGTAAGGCCCCAAAAAAGATCGTTCCAAAGATGCCAACCTGAACGGCAAGAAACAGGTATTCGTTATGAGGATTATCGGTTTTGACCGTCTGGCTGCCTTCAACAAGCTGGTTCTGCTCAATCGCAAAAGCCCCGGTTCCATAGCCGGTAAAGGGCCTCTTCTTTATGAGTTGAAGACTGTTATACCACCAGTCAAAACGCATTCCCAAAGAGGTACGGGAGACACCCGGCTGATAGTGCTGTATCTCCTCGAAGGCCAAATCTACCCTCGAAGAAAAATTTGTTGAGGTATAATAGACTGAAACAAGAAAAACAGAGGCAACGAGCAGGGAGATTATCGACTGCACGACTGATAAACGCTGTAAAACCGTCAGCAGCAAAAGAAGAACCAAAATGAGCATACCAACCCGGCCAGGGGCTATATAAAAAAGATTTATACAGGTGAGGAGAAAAATCAGCCCCCATAACGCTCGTGCCTGACCTTTTGAGATCATTTTCTGCAGGGCCCAAAAGGCAAGTATACCCATAAAAAAGCTGTGGGTTATATGATATACGACCGAATGGCCAAATCTTTCGGCAGGGACAAGTCCCCAAAACATCGCGTAGGAAATACCGAGAAGGACAAGACAGCCTGCAATAAAGGCTTTTTCTGCCAGAAGTAACTTACTTTTCTCTTCTCTGAAAAATGATACCGCCATAACCAAGAAGACGAGTTCCCGATATTTTTTCAATACAGCCAGGGCTTCATCAACCGAAGCCGTCGAATAAAAAACCCCTGAAACAAGCAATAGAAAAAGGAGACTGGCAAACGATACGACCGGGTTTGTAAAAAAAAGCCTGGGCCATTCTGCAATTTTTCCGCAGAAAACCCAGCAGAGTAAGGCGATAAGACTTGTTGCCCCCATAAGAGATGAGGAAACAGGAATACAAAAACAGCAGAGAACAAGACTGTATAAACCTATATTTTTGATTCGTTGACTCAATTTTGCCGAGATCATAAATATCACTCTACAGCAAAGGTCTTTTCAGAAAGGCCTTTGCAAAAATCGAACTCACCTTATAGCTACGTATTTATTTTACAGCTTCTCAGCAGAGAATCGGCACCAATCGATTAAAAGGCAACCGAAGACAATTCTGCGGGGGAATACAGTATTTCAGTATATTACGAGATTCAACACAGTCAACCGGAGATTTTTGCAATACATCAAAAGGGGCAATAGAAAACAGAGAGAAACTGTCAAAAAGAGGCGTTCGCAGCCAGGGCTACTTGTACTGCATCTTATACAGGGCCTCGTATTCTCCGTGGGCTGCGATTAAGCTCTGATGATCGCCTTCTTCAACGATTCGACCCTCTTTAATCACAATAATTCTATCAGCATTTTTGATGGTAGAAAGCCGGTGGGCAATAACGAAGGTCGTTTTGTCCTTCATCAGGTTTTCAAGGGCCTTTTGCACCTCTCTTTCTGATTCGGTATCAAGCGAAGAGGTTGCCTCATCAAGAATAAGAATCGGTGCGTCTTTAAGAATCGCACGGGCAATCGAGATCCGCTGCTGTTGCCCGCCGGAAAGTCGGGCACCATCTTCACCAATCACAGAGTCAAATCCGTGAGGAAGACTTTGAATAAAATCATAGGCATGTGCTGCCTTTGCCGCTTGATAAACCTCTTCTTGCGAACATTTCTGATTGCTGTAGGCAATATTATTCCTGACTGTATCGTTAAAGAGGATGGTTTTCTGCGTAACCATCGCAATCTGGCTTCTCAGAGAGTGAATGGTTACATCACGGATATCCTGACCATCGATCAGGATTGCCCCGTCAACAAGCTCAAGGAAACGGGGGATAAGATTGGTCAAAGTCGTCTTTCCCCCGCCACTTGCACCAACAACGGCAACGGCTTCGCCGGCCTGTACGGTCAGATTTATCCCGTTAAGTACCTGGACCTTTTCTTCGTACTGGTAACAGACATCCCTGAATTCTATCGTTGAGGAGAATGGTGGCAAAACGATGGCCCCCTCTTTATCCCGAATCTGGGGTTCAGAATCAAGGATGAAAAAGACCCGGTAGGCGGCGGCAATACCCTGCTGTATCGTCGAGTTAATTTTAGCAACACCATTTATCGGTTCATACGCTACAGCCAAGGCGGTTAAAAAGGCAAAAAAGGTTCCTGGAGTTGTCGTTCCATGTAGGACTTGAATACCACCAAACCAGATAACCGCAGAAACGGCAACACCTCCAACAAGCTCCATCATTGGGTGCTGAAGGCATCTGTACTTGGCATCTTTGACTGTAAGGTAAAAAAGCCGAAAAACCTGCTTGGTAAAACGCCGCCCCTCATAGGACTCCTTGGAAAACGCCTTGACAATCCTGTTTCCGGTTATTGTTTCGTGTAAGATGTCTGAGACGCGGGCCATTTCCTCTTGGGTGGCGGTCGAGATTCTTCTAAACATCCCACCAAACTTGACAATTAACAGGGCCGAGACTGGAAGAACCAGAAAGGTGATCATCGCAAGCCGCCAGTTCATAAAAAAGACGATCCCGAGAAGAATGACAACCTGAAACAAATCGCGAACGGTGTTGACAAGAGCCCTCGACACCGCCTGCTGCAACAGCGTTACATCTGACATCACCCTGGAGATCAGGGTCCCTGTTGGATTTTGATTGAAAAAAGACAGCGACTGCCGATGAATATGTTGGAACAAGGCTATGCGTAAATCGCGGACAACCGACTGTCCGACCTTCTCCAGCAACAGCGAATAAACGAAATAAAAGATTCCTTTTACCAAAAAGACAAGAATGACAACAAGTGGCAAAAAAGTAAGATAGAGTTTATTCTTTTCAATAAAGATCTTATCAAGTAAATCTTTGACAAGATAGGTCTGGGCTCCTGTGCAGATTGCCACACAGATCATGCAGAGGGTGGCAATGACAAGCCGCCTTCGGTATGGTTGTAAAATGTGATAGAGCCTATGAAGGATGTCTTTGTCTGTCATTGAAGTCTATACCACGAAAAACAGTTTTTTGGGCTGCTCTATCGTCATTTGTTTTTCTGAAAAAGCCTGTATCGTACCCAGAAAGCACTCGTTTCTTTATTGCCCCAAAAGAGGGCACAAAACATTCTGGAAAGACAAGGCCATACCCCTCCAATAGTTTAATAGAAAAAGGGAAAGACAACCCCAGCAGAGGAGATTTTTTACATATCTCGAACCCAGGTTGGAATACGTTGCAGGATATAATTCTGGACAGTCTCTTTTCGCTTGCCGGCTTCAACCTCTCCAACGTCAGCCATCACTTCATTATAATCAAACCAGCAGATTTCCTTATCGTTCTTATTGTAAACAGTGAAGATACGCCTGTCATTTTCTTCTATATCCTCTTCTTCCTGAATAGCTCCAACAATTTCCACTGCCTCAGAATAACTGAGAAAAATAATTTCTTCTTTGTCACTCATTTCACACTCCATTAAAAAAGGCGAGCAGGAATATTCCTCTCGCCTTCGCTCACGGGCCCAAACAGACATCGCGAAATATCTCTACCAGTCTCCCCGACAAAACACAGACAAAAGGAAGACGAGGTTCCTTCGGCCATTTGTTTTTGTTTAACAGGAAAGAACGACCAGCACCTTTCTGGTCTAAGCTGCCTTTACCACAGCCCCAGAACGGATACAGCGGGTACAAACCCTCATCTTCTTTGTATTTCCTCCAGAAGTCGATTGACGGACAGATTGAAGATTTGGCAACCAACGCCTTCTGGTCTTGTTATGAGCGTGGGAGACATTGTTACCCGTTGCCGGGCCTTTGCCACAAATTTCACATACCTTTGCCATGGTACTTTCCTCGTATCAGATTCCCCGGCCCTTCTCATCAGGGGGAGTATATTAGGGGCTTATAGCATGCGGAGAGGAGTCCCCAGCCGCATAACAACATTTCTGTGAAAAGTGGAGATATTTAACAACTATTTTAGTTTATGGCAAGGAAATTTCCCGGTTGATGACAAATTGTTCTCTGGATTGCTACACGAGAAGGCTGCCCAACGAACATCAATTCAACGGGGTAACGATTTCGCCATCGGCCAGTCGCAAGCCTCGACAGGGGATAGCTGAACGGCTGATGTGACTTGATTGAAAAGAGCCAGCATATTAATTTCCTCAAAGATACCGTTTTGATATACGGTAAGCGTTTCATTTTCCTGCGGCGGCTCAGGCAGCACCTCTTTTGCAATCTTTACATCAAGTCCGGCCAATGCCCAAAGTGCAAGATTCTTTACTTCCCTATCCTGAGAATCGAAATATTTTACAAGTTCTCTGTCAACTCCGGTTTCCAGCATCAGTTCTGTGCAAGAGTAGTTCATCCTGCCAATTCCCCAGAGCAATCCCCTTTGCAGCATCGGCAACTCAAGAAAATTTCCGTCCTGAAACAGCTCATCCCCATCTTCCTGGGCATAAGAAATAAGCATATGCAGATATTCACCGCGCAAATGCTCGCTGTTGACCATAATTTCAGCCATCGCCTCAGGGGCACCCCAACCGATCCCGCCCGATTCATCATTGAGACTCCAGAGGAATCTGCGCATTATAATCCTGGCCTGCTCCCGCTGTTTTTTTTCAATTCGGGGCACAACATCTCCGAAACAACTTATGGCACGCCAACGTATCCTTCTATCATGATCACAAAGGGCCATAAACAGAACATTCACCACCACCACATCAGGATAGGAAGCAAGTAATTCAAAGATCTCACCAAGAGGACGACTGGCAAGATATTGAAAAATCTTTCTCTTTATCTGACGTCTGCTCACGGGATACAGGAAATGGGCTGAAGAATGTTTTGGGGACAAGCTGTTGTCTGCAAAAATGTGCTACGCACAGATCAGATCGGCCTTACGCCTCCCTTACCGTCATCTATACGCTGTACTCCTTCCATGATCAAGCCTATAAAACTGCCCAGGACATCGAGATCCATCTCTTTTTTATTTAAGCCCTGAGTGAATGTAAAACGCCCATTCTCTAGAGCCAGAATCTCGTAAAAGGCCTCAATTCCAGTCTTGTTCTTACCTGTGGCATAGACAAGTTCTCCCGCGTTGAAAAGAGCTCTATATTTTGCCCCGTTATCACGGAGCACAAGACGACCGGTTTTCTGGCTTGAATTAATCATCTGGCACAATTCGACCACCGAGATATCCGAGATCTGTCCCGTCATATCAGAGGAAAGCTCATGGGCCCGCAGGGCGTTCATTTTCGCAATGCGAGAGACAAGAAGCCTGTAGAACGAGACATACAAATCCGGGAAGCGGTTAAAAACCTGTTTAAAACCTTCAAGGCTCATTACAGCTATTACACTTTTTTCAACAGCTTGAATAGTTGACAAAACCCTCTCTCCGGATAACAGACTCATTTCACCAAAGATCTCGCCTGAACCAAGCCGAGCCAGAACTGCTCCACCAGCATCCAAGACGTGGGCACAGCCAGTAAGCAGAATGTACAAACGACTTCCCTTGTCTCCCTTTCTTGCGATAAGGGTTTGCGGCAGAACCTCTTTGAGTTCAAGTAAAGCGGATAACTCTATCAATTCTTCACTGGACAAAGACTTAAAAATCGGTACGGCCCGTAAAAGGGGGATAAAACCTGTTGTTTCGATACTCCGATGTCGACGCTCCCTTGCCGCAAGAAGACGCATTTGAACCGTTGCAAATTCTTTGTCTCTTTTAAATTGAAGTCTGATGAACCCTCGACAACCGCTGCATTGAATTGGTGAATTTTCAAGGGATGTTCGAGAAGGCTTTACGCCGTTGACCTTTACTTTCAGCAGTTCTGCAAGATCGCAGGCCAGAGTAAGACAGGTTGATCTGTTCGGGGGTGGTGTCAGAACGACATCATTTATCCTGAATTCATCACCGACACTATACAAAGGGCACAGACTGTCTTCTGTAGCGACAAATACGCCGTGATCGTGTTCCATTTTGAGTGTCTTTTAATCAGAACGACCAAAAAGCAGGTACATGAGAAGTCCAACAACTCCGGCACCCCCGAATGCAACAGGCAAGACCTTGGACAGATCTATCTCACCGTTGACAATAAGACTGTGGGCATAGTCCGTTCCTGAAAACCATAATAGACCAACACAGATAGCTATTATAACAAGATCTACAAACCTCTTTTTATAGAGTAAATATCCGACGATAGCCCCGAAAGGAACGATAAACCAAGGATTTGTGAACAAACCTACGATATCCGCCGATTTAATCTGTTCGTCAATATGCGTAGATGAAAACCATTCAGAAATTTTTTCAATAAAATCCATATTATACCCCCATTCTCACCGATACAGAGGATTTAAAGATTTGACACCAGCCAACCTCATTGTATCCAAGAATACGGGTCTTATCAATACATTCCCAGCTATTCTTGGATCTGTCGAGGCTAACAATGCCCTTAAAGAAGATCACACAACTATATGCCCTTATCCTGAGCAGCACCATGTAAATTTTTCATCTTTACCGATTCTTTACCATAAAAAATTTTGTACGTCTGTTTTCCTGCGTAAAATATTTCGAAGGAAAAATCAGACCACAATGCTCTGTTGTTTACTCTTTTTTTTTTCTGTAGTATTCTGAATACAGCAAAACGACCCCTTGAGTAACCAATCTTCCGCCCATTTTCTTCGTTGCTGTCGAGAATATATCCTCGGGATTGAATGTACGCATGTGGTCCATTTTCTCCTGCGCCTCGAATATGATATCAAACGATCTAAAAGAGGTTTCAGGTTCCTTGAGGGCCCTACTTTTTACCACCTGAAAGAGTAAAGGATCTTTTTATGGCTGCAGATGATACAAAGATTATCTATTCAATGCTTGGCGTAAGTAAACATTATCAAAGCCGCGCTGTCTTAAAGGATATTTCCCTGTCCTATTTTTATGGAGCCAAGATCGGAGTACTCGGTCTCAACGGATCTGGAAAAAGCACTCTTCTTCGGATACTTGCCGGGATTGATACGGAATTTAACGGCGAGACCCATATCTCCCCGGGCCTTCAGATTGACTACTTACCGCAGGAACCAAAGCTGGCACCTCAGAAAACGGTCAGGGAGGTGGTCGAGGAAGGTGTCCAGGAGGTGGTCCATCTTGTCAACGAGTTCAACGCCATAAACGAGAGATTTGCCGAGCCAATGTCCGATGAAAAGATGCAGGCCCTCATAGACAAACAGGCGACAGTACAGGAGAGACTCGACCATCTCAACGCCTGGGATCTTGATTCCCGTCTGGATATGGCGATGGACGCACTTCGCTGCCCTCCCTCGGATACCTTGTGTGAGGTGCTTTCCGGAGGGGAAAAAAGGCGGGTTGCCCTCTGTCGTATTCTCCTCAAGCAGCCGGATATCCTGCTTCTGGATGAACCAACAAACCACCTTGATGCCGAATCCGTTGCCTGGCTCGAACAACATCTCCAGCAGTACCCGGGAACGGTCATTGCCGTAACCCACGATCGATACTTCCTTGATAACGTTGCGGGCTGGATTCTGGAGCTGGACCGTGGCCGTGGCATTCCCTGGAAGGGAAACTATTCCTCCTGGCTCGAACAAAAGGAAAAACGGCTTGCCCTGGAGACA
Organism: Deltaproteobacteria bacterium; assembly: GCA_002747825.1. GTDB lineage: Bacteria > Desulfobacterota > Desulfobulbia > Desulfobulbales > Desulfocapsaceae > Desulforhopalus_A. The sequence goes on along the minus strand of PDQQ01000011.1, from coordinate 106,585 downwards.
CAAAAAGAGACCGAACGCAGACGTACACTGCAACGAGAGCTTGAGTGGATACGCATGAGTCCAAAGGGCCGGAGAAGTAAATCCAAGGCCCGCATCAACTCGTACGAAAAACTGCTGGAAAAAGATACCGAAAAGCTGGCAAAGGATCTGGAAATTTTTATTCCATCTGGACCACGTCTTGGCAAGGTGGTCATTGAGGCAACAAATGTCCAAAAGGCCGTTGGCGAGCGGCTTCTTATCGATAATCTGAATTTTAACCTGCCGGCGGGTGGTATCGTTGGGGTTATCGGGCCAAATGGAGCCGGTAAATCGACCCTGTTCAAGATGCTGACCGGTAACGAATCACCGGACAAAGGCACCATCCGTATTGGTGAAACCGTACAGCTTGCCTATGTCGATCAGAACAGAGATTGTCTCGATCCGGAGCATACGGTCTGGCAGGCAATCTCAGAAGGAAACGAGACTATTTTTCTCGGCGATCGGGAGGTAAACAGCCGCTCCTATGTGGGCAGGTTTAACTTCAGCGGTTCCGACCAGCAAAAAAAGGTCGGTTTGTTGTCCGGCGGTGAGCGCAACCGTGTGCATCTCGCACGGACCCTGAAAGAAGGGGGCAACGTCCTGCTTTTGGACGAGCCGACCAACGACCTTGATGTCAACACCCTCCGGGCCCTTGAAGAAGCCCTGGAAAACTTTGGGGGTTGCGCTGTAATTATCAGCCACGACCGCTGGTTTCTCGACAAACTGGCCACTCATATCCTGGCCTTTGAAGGAGATTCTCAGGTCTATTGGTTTGAGGGTAACTACTCGGACTACGAAAAAGATAAAAAGGCCCGACTGGGAAGCGATGCCAACCAGCCCCACAGGATCAAATACAGAAATCTGACAAGAGATTGATGGGATAAAGCGCCCAATGCTCTTTATCGCTCTCTGCGGCCGGTGAAGCAACGCGTATTCTTTCTCAGTTCATGATCCACATCCACCTGACCACTGCGTAACACCTTGATTTTTGAGTCCTTTATTCCGACAACGGTCGAACATAGAGTGGTACCGGCCTCACCGCCGTCAAGGACAAGATCAATTGCATTTTCGAACATGGCAGCAATCTCTCCGACATTTCTGGCCGGAGGCTGCCCGGAGAGATTGGCACTGGTCGCGGTAATCGGATGCCCAACAGCTGCAACCAGTTGACTTGCGATTGGATGGGGGCTGATACGCACTCCGACACTGCCAGTTCCGGCTGTTATTTTCTTCTCCATTGACTGTAATGCAGGAAAGACGAGGGTCAACGGTCCCGGCCAATAACGCTCAATCAGCGGTTGGTATTGCTCGGGAAAATCGGAGACAAGCAGATACAGTTGCTCAAGATTCTCGAGTAAAAGCAGAACCGGTCTGTCTGGCGGGCGTTGTTTAAGACGAAACAACTTCTCTACAGCTTCCCCGTTAAACGGATCCACCGCCAACCCATAGTAGGTCTCAGTCGGGAAGGCCACTACCCCTCCCCTCCGTATGCAGCGGGCCGCCTTGTCGATAGAGGCCTTTCCTGTGATAGCGAGCCTACTGCCTTTCAACCCGTTTTGCCTTTTCTTCAACCGCAGCCACCATTCTTTCACGATATGCAACGAGCTTTTCCGCCAGATCATGGTCTGACAGGGCAAGTATCTTTAACGCCATAATCCCTGCATTTTTGGCACCAGCGCGACCAATGCCCATGGTAGCGACCGGAACACCCGGAGGCATTTGTACCGTTGATAACAGGGCATCGATTCCATTGAGCGATGAGGCGTTTAGAGGAACACCGATAACAGGTAGATCCGTATGAGCCGCCAATACCCCGGCCAGATGAGCCGCCATTCCTGCACCTGCGATAATGACCTTCACCCCTCTTGATTTTGCCGAGTGAGCGTACGCGGCTGCTCTTTCAGGGCTCCTGTGAGCTGAAGCAACAGTCATCTCACACGAAACACCCATATCTCTTACAATATCAGCAGCAGCTTTCATCACAGAGAGATCGGAGTCACTCCCCATAACGATACCGACCTGTATCTGCGTGTTATCTCCTTTATCAAGCTTTGCAAGGGCCTTGGCACCAATATCCCTGCGATAATAGCAGTCAGGCCAACGAATAGCTTCTACGGCCCGGTAACAGAGCCCAAGGGCTGCCCGCAGATCATCACCAATGGCTGTAATGCCGAGAACCCGACCGCCACTGGTAACAAGACGCCCTGATTCTCTCACGGTTCCGGCATGAAAGACCTCCAGTCCGGCAATCTTCGAGACCCTGGAGAGCCCGCAAATACGCCTGCCCTTTGCAAAGTGTCCCGGATAACCTCCAGCTGCCATCACAACGCAGGCTGTTGGACGGGGATCAACCTCAACCTGGATCTCTTCAAGTCGTTGGTCTATTACCGAATCAAAGATTTCAATGATGTCAGTCTTCAGGCGCATCAGCAAGGGCTGCGCTTCAGGATCCCCCAACCGGCAGTTAAACTCAAGAACACGAACCTGGTCTTTTTCGATCATCAATCCGGCGTACAAAAAGCCCTTATAGACGATACCTTCCTGTCGCATGCCTTCGACGGCCGCCTGCATAACCTGATTCACAACATAATCTGCAATACTGTCGCTGACGACAGGGGCCGGGCTATATGCCCCCATACCGCCGGTATTAGGTCCCTCGTCGTTGTCAAATATCGCCTTGTGATCCTGCGAGCTGGGCAATGGCAGAACTGTTTTCCCATCTGTAAAGACGATAAAGGAGACTTCCTCTCCCGCCAGACAGGCCTCTATTACAACAGAGTCACCAGCCTTGCCAAAGACCTTGTTGGACATTATGTCATCGACAGCCTGCTTGGCCTCCTCGACAGTCCTGGCGACAAAGACCCCCTTGCCTGCCGCCAGGCCATCGGCCTTTACAACCAGTGGTGCCCCTTTGGCTTCAATGAATTTTTTCGCTTTTTTCTTGTTATTAAAGGTCTCAAACTCCGCGCTTGGAATCTGATATTTTTTCAGAAAATTCTTCGCAAATACCTTCGAACCTTCAAGATTTGCGGCCTCTTTACTCGGACCAAAGATCCGCAGACCATGAGCCTCAAAGAGATCTACAATGCCGGCAACCAGCGAGGATTCCGGACCAACAACCGTTAAATCAATCCGCTTGGTCAAGGCAAATTGAAGCAAGGCGTCAATGTCTGTCGCTGCGATATCAACGCATCTGGCCAGTTTTTCAATTCCGGCATTGCCTGGGGCACAATAGATTTTTTTGACTTTGTTGCTCTGAGCAATCTTCCATACAAGCGCATGCTCGCGTCCACCGGAACCAACAACAAGAACCTTCATAAAAGCTCCAATACGAGGATATTTTCAACGGTTGAAATGTCTGTACAAATGCTCTAAAAGAACACGAATAATAAAAGACAAGATATTAAAAGAGCATGTATTTTCCTTTTTTTCAATTAAAAATACCGCAACCTGCCAGGGCTGAACAGGTATCCGTTACCAGAGATACTCCACAGACAAACAACGCATATACATACAACATCAAAAAGAGATAAACAGAAGTCCACGCCCTGCAAACAGCGAAGATAAGCTATTGATTATTGACAAAACTCAGACAAAACGTTACAAGAATGAATGGCCATTCACTCGCTGGCCCCTCTATCAATACAGACCTGCTGTACTTTTAAACAATGAAGGCTGACAACAAACACTCAAAAATTATAACGGCCGCGACCAAGGTTTTTGCCAAAAAAGGTTTTTTCACAGCACGTATATCTGATATTGCCAAAGAAGCCAAGGTCGCAGACGGCACTATCTACTTATATTTCAATAATAAAAACGATATACTGTTGTCTGTCTTTGAGGAAGAAGTTGGGAAAATATTGCACAACACGAGAAAACTGCTGGAAAAAGAGACATGCCCGGAGAGGATGTTGGAAGTATTTGTCAGACAACATCTTCAGGCGATGAAGAAAAATCGCTATCTTGCCGAAGTTATCCAGACGGAACTACGACAGACAAGCAAGATTATAAAGACTTACAGGAATAACAAATTTTCAGAATATACCGGAATAATTTCTGAAATCATTATCAAGGGACAGCAGGAAAAAAGATATAATCCGGAAATTAAACCCGAGGTGGCCCAACGCATCATCTTCGGGGCCTTAGATGAGGTTTCAAGGGTTTGGAATAACTCAATGGAAAGCCATTACTCAGTAGAAGAGTTGACGCTACAAACCCTGACCCTCGTCCAAAACGGCCTTTTGCAGACCTGAACGTTTGGACCGTCACAAGACAATTGTCGATACAGCTCTTCTTTTGCTCCCGACGTTGTTGTTTTTACCAGCCTGACTCCAGCCCTCTCTGACGGAGCTCTCCCTGGCACGATTAACCACTCGAAGTTTCGGAAAAACAGGAGGAACAGCATCGATGATTCTGGATTAGGCCTGCGAACTTGCTCCGATATGTATAACCTCAAAAATTCTTTTCCCCCCTGGAGTTATAACGATAACCTCGTCCCCCTCCTCCTTGCCCAGTATTGCCTTGCCGATAGGTGAAAACACGGAGATTGATCCATTGTTAACATCCGCCTCGTCCGGACCGAGAAGCTGATACGACAACTCCTCATCGGTATCCAGATCAAGAAGTTTTACCACCGTACCAAAAATGACAATATCGGTTGGCACCTTGGAACAATCAATAATTTCGGCCCGCGACAGTTTATCCTTAAGCTCAAGGATACGCCCTTCAATATGACCTTGACGATCCTTTGCTGCGTGGTACTCGGCGTTTTCCTTCAGGTCGCCATGTTCCCGGGCGACTTCAATTGCTTTTACCACCTCAAAGCGTTCAACCTTTTCCAGATGTTGGAGCTCATCCCGCAGTCTCTGGTTACCATGTCTTGACATTGGCACTCTATCGATCATCAAATCCTCCTCTTCCCTTGCCGAATACCAAGATCAGCCTGTCAAAGCATCTGGAAACGAGCAAAACGACGAAACAATACACAAAAAATGTAGCGGCTTACCAGCTATACTGAAGGGAGAACAGGAGCATCTTCTCATCTACAGGATCACCAGTATGTAATTTGAAGCTGCCTTTTAATAATAAATGTGGACTCATTTCAAGAAAAATATCCAGATCCGTCAAATAAACCAAGGTTGAATTGTCTTCCAAACGCAGCCCGGTACCACACTTTACATAGCTCATTTTATTTTCAGCATCGCTCAGATAACCATAAAAGTCCTTTTTAAATTCAGCTCTTACAGTATGTTGTGAGTAAAATTCCGGACGCCAGTACATATTGGCAGCATTCCTGCCCTCATCAATGAGATCCGGAAGAAGTTTTGAACCATCGGTATTGTTTAAGAAATAATCAAAATTGTATTTCAAATCCAGCTGAAACAGATCGCCAAAATAGGTGTACGAAGAAAACAGCGAAAAGTATTTTTGCTCATTGTCATCGCTATAGATACTGTATTTGACGTCTCCTCCAAATGTAACACCCAATTGTGTTTCGATGGTCAGGCCTGTCTGTAGATACTGTCGATAGAGATTTGCGGCCACAGCGTCGACACTGTCGTCGACCATCTCTTTGCCAAAACGAAGGTGGCCTGAGACATAATCATCAATGTTTCCTTCAATTGCCAAGTCATAGCAGATCCAACTCCGCGCAGAACTTCCCTTTTCACCCGAAAGACGCGCCTTAAACTCGTAATCATCAGCAAAATCCTGAACGATACCGGCAAAAAGACCATTCGTCGTTAGAGACCCCTGTCGTATCTTTGATTTATATTTGCTATTGGTAATACCCAAAGTAACATCCTGACTCAACAGCGGAGAAAGCCGAAAAGAAGATCCTACAGTCTCTTTTCTTATATCAACATCACCTTCTCTCCCCTGTCGTTCATGCAGCGTGAAATCTATGGTATTGGTCGGCCGGATGCGCAGGAAGTTTCTGCGGATAGACTCAGCCAGTTCAGGTGTAACCGGTGTTTCAGAAGATATCTCCTTGTACACCATCGCCCCTTTTCTGTACTGTGATATTCGTCCATACATCCTGGCAAGATCGATCTTGCTCGCTATTGTATCCTCTTTTTTTAAGAGTTTTTCATAACTTTTGACGGCGTAGCGATAATTTCGTTCATAGGCCGCTTTTCTGGCCGACAGCTCTTCTCCTATACGGTCTTGCCACCTATATGAAGCATAGTTATCTGCAACTATCTGTCCGGCATCATTATCCAGATTATCTATCTGAAATTCAGGTTGGATAAGTTCCGCTATGATCTCAGGGTCAGATTCCAGCAGCAGCAGCATAGAGTTCCACAAGGTCTGATCTCTTGTCAGATACTGGTAATTGATGTTCCTGCTCGCAAATTCGCCAATCAACTTTTCATATGCTGAGGGAGTGAGCAGTGTTTCATACACAGCCAAGGCCCGTTCACGTTGTCCTGCGCCCCAGAGCAACCTGGCATAGTATACAATCAACCTGTAATCGGGCTCTTGACTCCCGGGGATCTTACGATCAACAGTTTCTGTACCAAAACAGCTATGAAACATGGCGAGCGCCTTTGTATAGTCCCTGCTCCTGGCGTCCAGATCCATAGAATCGAGACAAAAGCTGCTTTCATCCCCATATGAGGTCCGGAGTTTATCCGCGACCCTTTTTGCCTGATCAAGACTCCCTTCCTCGACATAGATTCGCATTTGCGACCGTAACAGGCGAGCTGAATCAGGAATGCGTGGCAGTAGAAGATCTATATGGGTCTGGGCAAGGGTAAAATAGCCAAGGTCAATTTCTCTCTCGACCACCGCCAACGCCCGGGTGCAGAGCAGACCGCCTCTTTGATACAGCTCCTTCTCCAGTTCCTGATGTTTCTTGCCCTTTTTACGCTCGGATAAACGGGCCTCTTGCAAAACAAAGATCTCGGGAGAAAATCCGACAACACCAGAACCTTCAAAATGTATCAGGCCTCTACTTGAAGCCCCCTGAACAGAAGCGATTTGCTGCAGCAAGACCTCTTTTTCCAGCCCCAAATCCATCGAACCGGAGAACAGACCAATGTCTCTTTCTGCATTCTGCAACAGGGCTCTTGCCTCGTCAATTTCTCCTGCAAAAATTGCAAGCTGGCTCCGAACCAGTAATAAACGATGCTGAAAAGAGATGCGATAGAGGCGGTTGAGCGGGACATGCCGTTCACCCTGTATCGCCTCAAGCCATATACGGGCTGCACGAAAGTCTTTGTCTTCTATAGCGTTTTCAGCAAGCTGCAACAAGACATTGTCTCGAGTCCCTGGTACAGCAAGAAGAACCCGCAGGCTCTGCTCGGCCTCAAGAGCCCTGCCGGATTCTCGCAAAGAAAGAGCCTTCAAAAAGCGTAAACTCAGAACCACTTCAGCAGCCGAATACTGATCAAGAGCCCAATTACATTTGTAGAGGGCCTCTTCATAAAAACCGTTGATTACCAGTAATTGAACATAGCGTATCACTATTTCAGGCGGTAGAGAGCCGTTAAACTGTTCGAGAAGTACAGCAAAAATTTCCTTTTGCTGGTCGATAAAACCGAGTAATCCTGCAATCTCAAGACATCTGAACGCCAGATCATGATCCTCCGGATGAGCCCGCATCACCGCCATCAGGGAGTGCAAGGCACCAGGTTCGTCCCCGAGCTGCATTTCGTTGTCGGCCTTTAACAAAAGGACTTCAGATTCCTCGATTTTTGCGGGCAGATCTTCCAGGTAGACCAGACTTTTGCTGTATTCTTTCTGGGCATTGAGCAGTTTTGCAAGTTCAAGGGCCAACCGGGGTGATTTAGCCTGATTATGGTAGAGAACCTCCAAAACATCGGTCAGTGCTTTGCCTGCATTTTGGGCCCTGAGCAGGACAGCCATCTGAGAAAAGATTGCCACCCGATTGGAGCTCAACTTTTCAAGATCAGCCCAAAGCAGCTCTGCACCATCATTTTGAGCAATGACGATAAACTCCTCGGCCAACTGTTTTTCAATTCTCTGAATTCGCTGGAGACTGGCAAGATCTTCCGGATGGAGCTTGCAAAAAGCATCCAGATAGACAAGGGCTTTATCAGCTCTTTTAAGATATTTTTCCGCAAGTTCTGCTGCCTTGAGAAGGTATTGTCCAGCTTCTTTGGATCGCGCAATTAACATGTCATATTGAGACATTGCATCCGCATAGCTTCCGGCGTGTACCAGCTCTTCAATCAGAGAAAGACGAAAGGGTTCGTAGCCTGGGTGGCGTTCGAGGAAAATCTTCCAGGCGGCCATTTTTGCTTCGCTATCTCCGATCCTTGCAAACAGATCAACAGCACGCACAATAACCGTATCGTCAACACCTTCATCTGCGATGAGCTCCAGATACAGACGGCGGGCAAGAGCTCTTTTCCCGAGAATAACAGCGTCTTCGGCCAGATCCTGGCGGAGGTTTTCCTGTTCGCTTTGGCGAATGAGCAGTTGCTGCAGCAGAGGGAAGGCCTCTTTTCTCTTTCCAGAGGCTCTGAGAGCATACGCCAGACCGTGAAGCGCCTCTGTACTGTATTGCCCCAAGGGGGCCAAAGCAAGGAGATTGCCAAAATGCGTTTTGGCCTCGATATAGTGTTTCTCCTGAGCTGCAATCTTTCCGGCGACAAGGAGATATTCTTGCTTCGATGGTTGTATTTCCAACAGCCAGGAGATAATTTTATGAGCAGTTTTGTACTCCTTCAGCTCAAGCAAGACCTTGCAATATTCCCAGCTCGCCTCTTCCACCTCCGGTCTGAGGGCAAAGAGACGGGCGTAGGTCTGCTTTGCTTGCTGGTAACGTTCTTGACGTACCAGAGCTCTGGCATCATCCCAAAACGTTTTCCACTCTGGAATTGCAGCCTTTTCGTTAGTGACAGTAAGGTCCCGCTCTGGAACTATCCCTTCATTGGTCGCACAATGTCCATAGTCCCAAAGCGACAGGATGACAAAAAAAAGGGCGTAAAAACAGGATATTTCCCGATATGTACCTTTCTTGCTAACCATAAAAATTTTTTGTCCGATCGACGAGAAGAGAGAAGAGGCCTCTCAGGAATAAAACTGCGCTATTTTCTCGACAACATATTCCTGCATCTCTCCTGTCAATTCTGGATAAATAGGCAGAGCAATAGTCTCATCTGCAGCCTTTTCAGCATTAGGCAGGGAGAGTCCTTTGGCAATCTCCCCGAGACATCTCTGTTTATGCAGTGGAACGGGATAGTATATCTCACAACCAATCTCATTTTTTTGCAGCCAGTCCCGAAGCTCATCTCTTCGCTCAACCCTGAGAACATACTGATTGTAGATGTGAACATTACTTTCAGCCCCTTCGGCGCTGGCTTGGTACACCTCGACAGGAAGAATAACCTTCCCGCTGTCCACAAGGCCTGAATCCTGAAATAAGCGATTAAAAACATGTGCATTGTGCCGCCGTTTTTTATGCCACGATGGAAGATACGGCAGTTTAACAGTAAGGGCTGCAGCCTGTATCGGATCAAGTCTGAAGTTACCGCCAACCATTTCATGGTAGTACTTGGGGTAGGCACCATGATTTCGCATCAGGATAATCTTTTCGGCGAATTCCTTGTCCGAGGTTACCACCATACCGCCATCGCCCAGACAGCCCAGGTTCTTGCTGGGAAAAAAAGAAAAACATCCGCAGAGCCCCATAGAGCCGGCACGTGCATAATGAAGAGTCCCATCCTTTCGCAGTGGATACTCCGCCCCTATTGCCTGAGCGGCGTCTTCAATGATCGGCAGATGGTACTGCTCGGCAAGACCTTTAACGGCTGTCATTTCAGCACATTGACCATAGAGATGTACCGGAATTATGGCCTTGATCGACCTTGCCTTATCCGCCTCAAGAACCTCAGCCATGCCCTCCACATCAATGTTATAACTCTCAAGGTCAATATCAGCAAAAACAGGCTCGGCCCCAAGTCTGAGAACAACACCCATGGTCGCAAAAAACGAATACGGCGTCGTCAAAACCCGGTCTCCCCGCCCTATACCAAGGCTCATGAGAGAGACCAGCAGGGCATCGGTACCACTGGACACCCCGATGCCATATTCGGTGCCGCAATAACCGGCTATTTCTTCTTCGAGTTTTTCAACCTCCGGGCCCTGTATATAACGGGTGGAATGGACAACCCGACTAACAGCCTGCAAAAGATCATCTTCCAGGTATTCTAACTGTGCCTTCAAATCCAAAAGGGGTACTTTCATGGTTTCTCTGTTTTAGGTTTAATAGTTGTCTCTGTCATATCTGTTGGGAGCGATAAACGAAACTTCTCAGACAGCAAAATTTTTTTTCTGAAAAATGAGCTTTCTCAATCAAAATCAAGACAAAAAATTTCGCAGATATGGCTGATATTCCAAGAATACAATTTCGACGGAGATAAAGATTGGCTAAAAACCAATTATTCGAGGTTGAATTTATATTACACCCTGTTCGGAGACATAGGGGCTGCCCCCAGGTTCCGGCCTCATTCTTCATTGTAACCTGCAGGCTGTCTGGCCCAGCCATGCCGGTTAGTTTGAAGGAGAAGGAACGACAATACGCTCACCATCAAAATAATCCACAATATCGGGCATCTCAGCCTCAAGATATTTTTTCATCTTCTTCAGAAGATTTCCCTCTATCTGGCGAACCCGTTCACGGGAAATATCAAATTTATCGGCAATGTTCTGCAGGGTCATGGGCTCATCGGTGAGAAGCCGTTCCTCGAGTATCATTTTTTCCTTCTCGTTGAGCTTGTCCTTCAGCACGTTGAGTAGTTCATTCAGCTTGGTTTTGATCTCTTTACTGGCGACCGTGGCCTCAATCCCGGGACCGTTGCTTGGCAGAAAACTTTTTTGCTCATCGCTCGAGTCGGAACGTACCGGACTTTCCAGAGAGACGTCCCAATTATCCATTCTCTGGCCCATCTCAACGACTTCCCGCTCCTTCACGTTGAGCCTTTGCGCCAAAAGCTTTGGCTCTGCCTTGAAGCCTTGGCCTTCGAGCAACTTCCTTTCCTTGTTTAAACTAAAAAAGAGCTTTCTCTGGGCCTGAGTGGTACCTATCTTCACAAGGCGCCAGTTATCCATAATAAATTTAAGGACATAGGCGCGTATCCAATAGGCGGCATAGTAGGAAAATTTCACCCCGCGATAGGGATCAAACTTCTTGGTGGCCTGCACCAGGCCGACGTTGCCTTCCTGGATCAGATCCATAAAGTTCTGCATCCAGTACTTTTGAAAATCCATCGCCACCTTGACAACAAGCCGCAGATTAGAGCTGACAAGGCGGTAGGCCGCATCCTGATCACCTTTCTCCCGAAAGCGGATTGCCAGCTCATCGGTCTCCTCACGACTCAGCAATTCGTATTGGCTGATTTCCTGTAAATACCGATGAAGGGCCGGATTACTCAGCGCCGGAAGGTTTTCATCATCTGAGATCGAAACCAGAGGATTTTCGTAGGCCCCGGTTGGCGATTCAAACTCTTCTCCCTTCTCTTCTTCTACAGGTGTATCTATATCTTTATCTCTGTTTTTGTTCTTCATACAATTACACCCCGACAGCCTGGGTAAAAGCTCTCCAGGTAAAAAGACAACCACCTCAAACAAGATGTCTCCAGATAGCCGAAAACCAAAGAGTCGCGAAAAGCACTCTTTCCAAAGACAAGTACAACGATCTCGTCAAGTAACCGTAATTTTTACTTCAGCAGTAATAAACTACAGTAGTATAGCATAGTTTATGTGGTTTGGGTTGGCAATATACGAACCAGCACTATTTTTTTGTCTCGGATATGCTGCCTCAGCCAATCAAACAGATGGACGGCCATTTCCCAAACAGATCATGAAATATCCGCACTCGCTGAGCTCTTTTTGAAAAGATTGACAAAAGAGAGAGCTTGATTCTCTTCTCGTTCTACTGTAGACATCTCGGCAGCCATACGAAATGGCTGCAAAGACGAGAAGGTAAGCCACCTCTGTACGCTAAAAAACTTGGCTGTATACAGATTTCCTGTTACAATAGTAACCATGAGAAACATACGAAATTTCAGTATAATTGCACATATAGACCATGGCAAATCGACCCTTGCCGATCGTATGATCCAGCTCTGTAATATGGTCTCGGAGCGGGATTTCAAGGATCAGCTGCTCGACTCAATGGATATCGAGAGAGAACGTGGGATAACCATCAAGAGTCAGACGATATGTCTGCCCTATACCGCCAGGGATGGCAGGGAGTATATCCTCAATCTTGTTGATACACCCGGACATGTCGACTTCAGCTATGAGGTCTCCCGCGCCCTGAGCTCCTGTGAAGGAGCCCTGCTGCTCGTTGACGCTGCCCAGGGGGTTGAGGCCCAGACCCTGGCCAATCTGTATCTTGCCATGGAAAACGATCTCGAACTTATTCCGGTTGTCAACAAGATTGACCTGCCTTCGGCAGATCCAGAGGCCGTTGCCCTGCAGATTGAAGAGGATCTTGGCCTTGATAGCGCAAATGTTCAATATTGTTCTGCCAAAATTGGAACCGGTGTCGAAGGTATCCTGGAGGCCATTGTCAGCGATTTACCGGCCCCCGAGGGGGATCCCGATGCACCCTTGCAGGCCCTGATTTTTGACGCCAACTATGACTCTTTCCGGGGGACCCTGATCTCTGTTCGTATTGTCGAAGGCCGGGTTTCGGCCGGAGACAGCATCCGCTTTATGTCAAACGGTAAAGAGTACAAGGTCGATGAGGTCGGTCTGTTCAAACTGAAGCGCCAGCCAACCAAACAGCTCACCGCCGGAGAGGTCGGTTATATACTTGCCGGAATAAAGACCGTCGAAGACACAAGACCGGGTGATACAATAACCACCACCGACCGGCCGGCCGCAAAACCGCTTCCCGGATTCAAGGAGGTTCAACAGGTCGTTTTTTCCTCGCTCTATCCGATTTCCACCGATGACTACGAACCCCTTGCCGCAGCCCTCGAAAAACTTAAGCTCAACGATGCAGCCCTCACCTTTGAAAAGGACTCGTCAGCCGCGCTTGGCTTTGGTTTTCGCTGTGGCTTTTTGGGGCTTCTCCATCTTGAGGTTGTACAAGAGCGTCTCGAGCGCGAGTTTGACATATCCCTTATCCTGACCGTTCCTTCGGTACAATATAGGGTGACCCTCTCCGATGGGACCGTAAAAAATGTCGACAATCCAGCTCATTACCCAAATCCAGTGCATATCGAAAAAATTGAAGAACCCTTTATCAAGGCAACCATCCTTATGCCCGAGCGATATATGGGGGCCGTGATGACCCTTTGTATGGAACGGCGCGGAGAAAACACCACCTTTCACTACCCCACACCAGGCAGGATCGAGCTGCAATGCGAACTGCCTCTGGCAGATGTGATCTACGACTTTTACGACCGTCTCAAATCGATAACCCAGGGCTACGGTTCTTTTGACTACGAAATCCTCGATTATCGTAAGAGTGATCTGGTAAAACTCGACATTCTTGTCAACGGTGAGAGTGTTGATGCCCTGTCCCAGCTTGTGCATCGCAACAACGCAAGGGCCCGCGGTCTGCACGCCTGCGAGATGCTCAAAGAAGAGATACCCCGACAGATGTTCAAGATTGCCATCCAGGCCGCAACCGGCGGCACCATTATCGCGCGAACCAATGTCTCGGCACTGAGAAAGGATGTTACGGCAAAATGCTATGGCGGTGATATCACTCGAAAACGAAAACTTCTCGAAAAGCAGAAGGCCGGCAAAAAAAGAATGAAAACGGTGGGAAACGTCGATATTCCGCAGACGGCCTTTTTGGCGGTTCTTAAATCGGACCAGTAGACAACAATACAAAACAAGCTCTTTACCGAGCCCCTGCCAACGGACTGCCAGGCCGCCAATTTTCTGGCATCTCAAAGGGAGCCTGAGCGCGTACTCCCTCTGGGATATTCACGGCAACTCATCCTACAGGGTGTTGTAAACTCCCGTTTTTTCAACAGATGGCAAGTTCAGGCTGAGCCTATAAACAGCGAAAGAACTGCAATTTTCAAGGTTCTCTTGGTTTTTGTCGCTGTATATTCTACAATGTCTAAAAGAGGTAACATATCTCAATTCCACAGGCTTTATTGCAAAAATGCAAATAGCTGCCACCTCAAGGAGACAGACATCGTGAAAAAACAAGCTATTACTGCTCTTGGCCTTATCTGGATGGTCCTTATCAGCGCCTGCTCAACGGTACAGGTACAGCAGGATTTTGATACAAGTTACGATTTTGCAGCACTAAAGGCATACAACTGGAAAACCAGCTGTGAGTCCGACGATGATTCAAAAAAGGGGAACCTTTTTCTTGAAGACGGGCTGATTGGCAAGAGATTCCAGGCGGCCATTGATCAAAATTTACAAGACAAGGGCTTTCAGCTCTCCACAACGCCAGACGTCCTGGTCTTCTGCGAGTACAGAGAGCTCATCCAGCTTGTAAATGAGACGATTACCCCTGCTGTCGGTTTTGGTTTTGGCAGTTGGGACGGTTTTGGCGGCACGGCGATAACTTACGGACAAGGTGTTCGTCAAAGCCAATACGGGCAACTGACCATCTTGGTCTACGACGCCCAGAGCCAAGATCTTATCTGGAAGGGAAAAGGGGCAGAAGAGATCAGACACAACCTGAAGCCAGCCCAGCGCAACCAGAGAGCAGCCCGACTGGTCGCAGAGGTGCTCAAGCAGTTTCCCCCGCGGCAATAGACGGAAAACAGCATTAGCCTGACAGCTCCCACGCACGAGAAGAGGAACAATACTACAAGGAAGTCTCCTTGAAAAACCTGGATTCGATAAAAAAACAGGGAATAATTTACTTCTTTTTGCCCAGATAGGCCTCCTGGATACGCTCTGAATTCAACAGCTCTTCAGAGGTTCCAGAGTGGACAATGTTGCCCACCTCAAGAACATAGCCCCTGTTGGCAAGCTTCAGAGCGGCCCTGGCGTTTTGCTCAACCAGCAGAACGGTAACTCCGGAGTTTGCAATCTTGCGGATTTGCGAAAAAATCGCCTTGACCAGGATAGGCGCAATCCCCAGACTCGGCTCATCAAGAAGCAGAAATTCAGGCTTGCTCATCAGGGCCCTGCCGATGGCCAGCATCTGCTGCTCACCGCCGGAGAGGGTACCTGCAAGCTGCGCCTTTCTCTCCTCAAGCCTTGGAAAGAGATCGTATACCCAAGTCAGTATATCCTGATCAACACGCCTCCGCGAATAGGCTCCCAGCAGGAGGTTCTCCTCAACGGTGAGGATATTAAACACCCTCCGGCCTTCGGGTGAATGGGAGATCCCCAGCGAGACTATCTTATGGGCAGGGAGTCTGGTCAGCTCCTGTCCATTGAAGAGAATCGAACCGGCCTTTGCCTTAATCAGCCCACTGATGGCCCGCATGGTGGTGGTTTTACCGGCCCCGTTTGAGCCGAGAATGGTGACAATCTCGCCACGCTGTACCTCCAACGATATCCCTTTGATCGCCGCGATACTGCCGTAGGAAACTTCAAGGTCAGAGATTTGAAACAGAGAATCGCTAGAAGTCATCGTCTTCACTCCCCAGATATGCCTCAACGACGGCAGGATTTTCCTGCACCTCAGCCGGTGTTCCTTCTGCAATCTTACTGCCGAAATTGATCACAGTCAGGTATTCGGTTACCTCCATAACCAGCTCCATATCATGCTCTATAAGCAGGATGGTTACACCTTTTTCCCGAATCCTGTATATTGTCTCGGTCAGGGCCTGGGTTTCCTTATCATTGAGCCCTGCGGCCGGTTCATCGAGAATCAGCAGATGCGGTTCCACCGCCATTGCTCTGGCCATTTCAACGCGGCGCTGTATACCGTAGGGCAGCGAACCGACAGGCATTGTCGCATAGTCCCTGAGATCAAAGAAATCGAGCAGAGAGTAGACAACCATCCAGTTTTTCAGTTCATCCTTTTTTGACCAGGGGGTATGAAAGATGCCGTTCCAGAGTTTTTGACTGCTCTTGATATGCCTGCCGCTCATCACATTCTCAGCAACACTCATCTGACTAAACAGCCGTATCGTCTGGAAGGTTCTGACAATACCCATCCGCACAATCTGATGCGGTGGCAGCATCCGTATCTCTTCGCCACGCCAGAGGATCGAACCCTCCTCACAGGCGTGGATCCCGGTGATACAGTTAAAGGCCGTGGTTTTCCCGGCACCGTTCGGACCAATCAACCCGTATATCTGCCCCTTCCTCACAGAGAGGCTCAGGCTGTCCACCGCCACAAGACCACCAAAGCGCTTGGTTACATTGGTGAGAACAAGTTCATTTACAGACATCGTTTATTTCCCTGTTGATAAAAAGGCTTTGGGGATACGACCAAACTGGGCCGGCCAGATACCCCGGGGACGGAGTATCATGGTGAAAATCATCGCAAAACCAAAGATAAAATATCTCCAGGTTGCGAACTCCCTGAATATTTCGGGGAGCACAAACATAACAAACACCCCGAGCAGCACGCCCGGAACCGATGAACCGCCAACGATTACTATGCTGAAAAAGAGTACCGACTGTATGAAGTTAAACCCCTCAGGGCTCACAGCCGAATACTGATTGGCGTAGATGGTACCGGCCATGCCAGCGATACCAGCACCAAGAGAGAAGGCGAAAATCTTATACACCCTTGTGTTGATACCGATACTTCCCGCTGCAAGATCATCTTCGCGCAGATAATGCAGGGCCCGACCTATCTTGCTGGTTTCAAGGTTATGGAGAATCCACAATGTGAACAACAGGGCGGCAAGGGCGACGTAAAAAGGTGTATATTCCTGATATGCGGAAAGGCCAGGTATCACCAGCATATCGAGACCGAAAATGCCGTTGGGACCGCCGGTAACCCCACCAAGATTATTCTGCAGGGCCTGGACAAAAACGATATTAAAACCAATGGTTACAACAAGGAGATAATCGCCGCGCAGATGAATAATTGGCCCTGCCAGCAGTATACCAAACAGAGCCGGAACCAGTATGGCAAAGGGCAGCGTGTAGAGTAGCGGGATATGGAACACCGCATTGCAGATTGCACTGGTATAGGCGCCAAGCCCAAAGAACAGGGCCTGCCCCATATTAAACATGCCAGCCTTGCCAAGAATAATATCCTGGCTCAGGGCGACAATGGCAAAAATGACAAAGGTGGTGGCCACGGCAAGCCATCTTGAATCAAGAAAAAATGGCAACAGCCCCATAACCACAAAAAAGAGCGTATATCCGATAGGTGTAAGTTTTTTTATCATACCTTTTCTGCAACCCTCTCTCCGAGAATTCCTGTTGGCCGGACGATTAAAATCACAATCAAAAGAATAAAGGTAAAGGCATCCGCCCAGGTGCTTGAGATATACCCGGCGATAAAGGCATTGAACAAGCCGAGCAGAACACCACCGAGCATTGCCCCGGGGATGTTGCCAATACCACCCATAATTGCCGCAACAAAGGCGTACAGACCATACTGCCAACCCATATTAAAGGTAATACCCCGGTAATAGAGGCCAATAAAAAGACCGCCGACGGCGCCGAGCGATGAGCCAATCAGGAAAATAGTAACAATAATGCTGTTGACGTTGATACCCATAAGCCGGGCAGCATCCTGATCAATGGCACTGGCCCTGATCGCCGTGCCAATTTTTGTCTTTTCGATAAAGAAAAAAAGCCCGATCATCAGCAGGGTAGACAAGACCATAATCAGCACCTGCATAAAACTGACCACAACGCCGTTTATGTCCCAGATAATGGTTGGCAAGAGCTCAGGGAATATACGCATCTGCGGGCCCCAAAGGAGCATGATACCGTTTTGGATGACCATGCTTGCACCCAGTGCAGAGACAACGGCAGAGAGCCGTGGCGCCTGGCGAAGCGGTCGGTAGGCAAGCCGTTCAACGACAAAGCCAAGCGCGGCGATAATAACAATGGTGAGCAGGAAAACCCCCAGAACCACAACGAGAGAAATTTCTCCACCCAAGAGCTGCGAAAAGACAAACAGACCGACAAAGGCAGAGCCTGCGACCAGATCACCGTGGGCAAAATTGATGAGCTTCATCACGCCGTACACCATAGTGTAACCAAGGGCAATCAACGCGAACATCGAGCCTATGGTGAGCCCATTTACAAGCTGCTGAAAAAAAATGTCCATGAATATATCTTTAAATGGGATGAAGGGCAAGTTGCACCCCAACCCGAGAAAAGGGTTGGGGCGCAGATCAGATGCTGGGGCCTCTACTTATGAACAATCTTGTAGCTGCCGTCTTTTTGAATCTCGTAGGTCATATAGCCGCTGCCGACCCTGTTCCCATCCTTGGCAAAGGCGATATTTCCGGTGATTCCAGGATATTCCTTGAGGTTATGCAGGAAATCTGCGGCCTTTTTGGTATCAAAGCTCTGGTTACTTTCCATCGCATAGATAAAGGCCCGCATACCGTCCACATTGAGGATGGTCCAGATAGAAGGCGGCATCATGTTGTATTTTGCCTTGTAGGCCTTCAGGAAATCCTTGGCCAGATCATAGGGCAATAACTCCGGGGTGGGAACGTTGATGATAAAGGCGCCTTCAGCAGCATTACCAGCCAGCTTGACGAAGTCTACGTTGTCGTTGGCATCGCCACCGATGAAATCGGCCTTGATTCCCAGAGCAACCTGCTGAGAACGGATAAGCCCACCGTCGGAATAGTATCCGGCGTAGAAAATAACGTCTGGCTTCTTCGACTTCAATTGGGTCAGTACCGGTGTAAAATTCTGAGAACCGGCCTTTACCTTCTCACGGGCGACGATATTACCACCGGCTGCCTTTACAGCCTCTTCAACGGAATTGGCCAGGCCATCAGCATAACTGGAAAAATCGGAAAGAATGGCAATACGCTGGTACTTCTTCACATTGACCATATAATCGGCGGAGAAGGTGGCCTCAGCGCTATTGGGAAAAGAGTTCCTGAAAAAGGTCCAGTAGCCATGCTTGGTCAAGGAGTCACTGGTTCCATCACTTGTCTGCAAGACTCCGGCCCTGAAATAGGTTGCCTGGGCAGCTTCGGCACAGGTAGAAGTATAGGAGCCTATGACCATAGAAACCCCTTTGTTTACGAGGTCTTTTGCACAGATAGCCGCCTTCATCGCGGTTCCTTCATCATCACAGGTGATGACCTCTATCTGACGCCCCATAACCCCGCCTTTCGCGTTGATCTGTTCTGCAAGCAGACGTACGGACTGATCAATTCCCTGCCCTTCGTTCGCGTAAGAACCGGTTATCGGAGCCTGCACTCCGACCTTCAAGGTCTCTTCAGCAGCAAGGGGTCCCGCAAAGCCAAGAAAAATGACCAAGGACAAAGCCAGCACTCTTGATTTTGACATAATTACCTCCAATCCTGTTTAATTGTTCATGTATACAAAGCCATCGACGACAGCAATCGCCCAGGCGTCTTCAGCCTGGCTGACGCCCCTAAAAAACTCGAGGCATACCGCAGGGTCTCCCGTTTGAGCAACAAAGAAAACCCGACTTTCTAAAAGGCGGCAGCCTTTCTATAACATCCCTCTGCAAAGGGGTAACGATCTGATTTTGAGATCTTCTCTCAACACAACGGGCTCGAAAAAACCAATGAACAGGTTCGCCGCCATGTTAATATATCTTTTGGTAAATGAGAATTATTTTTTTCGCAGCAGCCCACCGGCAGGCCACTTCAACGACAGTCCCGACGTGGTGGATACAAAAAATTTATACAATAAAATCAAATTCTTAAAGAATGACAAAGCTCTATGAGTAGCAGTAAATCTACACAGAAAAATTGTATACAATTTTTCAGCAGCCCGAAAAGACCGGGGAGTGGATGCACCCAACAAAACGACTGCCCGATCACAGCACAAATGGCAGAAAAGGCGTAACGTCCTTTGAATTCGGTTCTCTTCCAGGCAGAAAACCGGCAGTCATCAAGGATACAACGGGGAGAATATGCCTTGACGACAAGGCAAGGCATGATTCTGTTTATCTGAGTCTTGCGTAGAGGGGTTTTAAAAAACGCAGACGTTCCCCATATTTCAGATATACGAAGTAGGCCGGGTAACCGAAATAATGTAAAAAACAGAGAACAGCACAACAGCGCAGCCCGGGACCTCCACGCATATTGCCGATCGGGAGAAACAGCGCAAAGGCAAACAGCCGAAGAAGACGTGACATCTCCATTCCTCGTATCTCAAACTTTTTGTTACATACCGATTTCATTGGATTATCCTATCCTTTAGATGTTTCCAGAAACAACGAAGCCGAAGAAAGGGGAGAAAACGCAACTGCCAGACAGGACGCTCCCATAAAGGTATGAATTTGTCTATAGAGGCAGGATCTGGAATGTTTTTCCCGTTAAAATCATCCTGATGGTATTGGTGTTTTAGGGAAAGAATCTCCTTGGTCTTCGGAAAGGCAAGTTTGCCGACCAGAAGACTATTGAACCAGGGTTTGTAATCGTCAAAGCCATATCCCAACAACGCGGATGCGGCCGCAAAACGCGCCGCAGAGTCATAAATACCCTGTTGCAGAGGGGCAAAGTACGCATCCTGCCGACGCTCTGCTCTGCCAATCGCATCATCTGTCTGGCGAAAGACCAGCTCATAGCCTTCACCAGCAAGCCGATAGCCATTCAGCGTAGGATACGGGGCCCGGCAGGCCTCCTCAAAAATATCGCGGGCATACAGGATCATAGAGGCAGAAAAATCGAACGTATCTTTATCGTACAGAATGCCTGTTATCGTATTTTTTTCACTTGTTTTATAGACAACTCCGCGTGTCGCACCGAAAAGAAAACCGTGACAGTTTGGCGCATCCTCTCTGTGCGAGATGGCCTCGAAGAGAAAACGCTGGATTGAGCCAAGCCAGCCAATATCGACAATTGCAACATCGCTGTGCTCAAACATCCCCAGCTCCTCAAAATAGCGGAGCATGGCTCGATTGGCATCCTTGCTCTGTCTTTTGACCTCCTCCTGGAACTCTTCATCCTCCAACATCCGTTCAAAGTTTTTTCTGTTTTCCTGACGGTATCCTTTGTGAATATGGCCCAGACAGGTGTCCTCGGCAAGCGAGTAGCGCTCGAGGTAGGGACGAAACCGAGAGGAATCCAGGGAAAATATCCGGCAGACATCGGTAAAGTCACGGTTACCGGAAGGTAAAAAGGCAATCGCCGCATTGGTTTTTGTCAGCCCCTGATAGGCGCAGGCAGCCCCAGCCAAGGCCATTCTGCTCACATAGAGATACTCTATCTCGGGCAGACCGCCGGCCGGATAGAGCAAGGGCATAGCCTGTTCCCAATAGCGCTTAAAGGTCCAGCCTTCCCGAGAGAGAAAGAAAATCTTGCCAATCTTCTTTTTTTGACAAAGCTCGGCGATTCTCTGCACAAAAACACCGATCAAAGGACCTATAAAATTGTAACCTTCGGTATACAGATGCGACCGGGGCACATTTTCTGCCTCAAGCGGAGACATCAGCTGCTGTAATACCCTGCCCCTCCAGTAGGGTTTGCCGTCGCTGTACTTGAACAAGCGACAAACAATGGATTTCCTCTGCTGCTCGCCGGGATCGGCAATGATCAAGGCTTCAATTCCGGCCTCTGCGGCACGCAAGCCGTCAGAATGGGGGTTGTCTCCAATATGCAGCCACTGGTCTGACTCGATTCCATATTTCCCGGCAATATGGGGATAGGCAGCCCCCGAGGCCTTGGCAAGAAAGCTGTCCGCCGATGAAACGACCGCCTCTATGCTGTCAAGCAGACCCGTCGGACGGAGTAATTCCTCAAGATGGGTTGCCGGCAGATACATATCCGAAATAACGAAAAGCCTTTTTCCAGAGGCTGCCAGCTCTTTTATCCAGTCAGCCAGCTCACTGCGGACAACCAGCATCGATTTCTCGATAGCCAGCTCATAGCCTGTTACCTTTTGCAGCAGAGATTCAGTCTGGTCGTCAGCAAAAATCTGCCCGAGAAGCTCTGACATATAGCGAGGATAGCAGGCCTCATGATCTGGATACTCGGCACCTGCCTCCAGCCGATGTCGCTGTTCAATCTCATCGCGTAGTTTTTGGACCTCTCTCCAGCCGATAACAACACCCTGCTGCTCGGCAAGTGCGGCAATATAACGAGCAACCGGGAGTTTCACAAGATCCGGGTCGTGAATCCTGCGAACCAGAAGGGTATCAAAGAGATCGAAGGAGACCACCTCCTTGCCTGCTGCCCGGATTCTGGCCCGTTTCATAAGAGTCTTAAGGGAGTAAAATGTTTGAAATTCCATTTGTATTTGTAGTAGAAAATCGCGTCAAGCTTTCAAAAGGTTCTTTGTACAGAGACCGAGAAGAACGGTGCCTGGGATTCTGGCTGGAGCTATACACTCGCCTTTTTTTTCAGCCAGCGAACAAGGCTTTTCACAAACCCTTTGAAGGCCGGCACAACGCCTTGAGGTGCGGCGTCCGCAAGACCCATTTTCACCTCATGCAACTCACATCCCAGCTCCACCAGACGGGCGGCACCAGCCTCTACGACAGCCCGGTATTCAACAGGGATTTTTTTCAGCATATACTTGGCAATAAGCTCCTGATCCTGTTCACGACCGATGATCGCCGCTTCTCCGAGGGTATTCCCATCGTGTATGCGATAGTAGAGAAGCCTGTCATTTTCCATGTAATGCACCGCCTCTGGGAAGTGGAGCATTATCCTGAAGATATAGTCGTAGTCATGTAAATAGCGCAGTGAACAAAACTCTCCCACCTGCAAGGCGGCCTTTCGGCTGATAAAAAGATTCGAGGTGGTTACCATAAAATTTCCATGTAAAAAGGCGGTATAGATGTCGTCGGCATCTCGAAAGGCTCGTCTGTTTTTCTGGTGCCACTGATTCCAGCCAAATTGCGGATCATCGAATTCTTCGCCACGATCGGAGATCGGTACGACATCGGTTATAACACACTCGCTCGAATGTTCTTTTTGGAAAGAAAGAATCTTCTCCAGGCGATCCAAACTGTATATATCGTCGGAGTTCAGGATAGAGAGGAAACGCCCCTTGGCCAGCGACATCCCCCGATTGATGGTATTAAAGGCATCCTGGTTTTCCTGGCTGTAATAGCGAATACGAGGGTCATCATAACTCCTGATCACCTCTTCTGTTCTATCCGTTGAGCCATCGTTTACGATGATAAGCTCGAAATCATCGCAGGTCTGTGCCAACACACTGTCAATGGCGGCACCAATAAACTGTTCATGATTATAGGCAGGAATAATCACCGACACCGTCGGATTCAACCGCTTGTGTTCTGTCATCGATCAGACCAACATATTCAAAATATTATCTGTTTATGTAAACGCCTACGGCCCGTCTGCGGGTAAAAACCGGTCCAGCGAAAAAACCAGATCCAGAAAAGTGTCCAAGGTTACGTAATGAAAACAAGCGAATCCGTCAAGATACAGTCCCCATGTCGGATACGACAAAAACTCGATAGAGTGTACCTTATTCTGAGAGTTCCAGACCTTCTCTATCAAGAATATGAATTGTTTTACCCGAAACACGAATAAGTTGTCTGTCGCTGAGCTTGGCAAACACACGGGACAGGGTTTCTGGAATTGTTCCCAGCAAACTGGCAAGCTGCCCTTTTGAAATTTCCAGCTCCACAAACTGTCTGTTGTTTTGCTCCTCGCTGAGATACAGCAGATATTGGGCAAGGCGGCTGGGGAGTTCCTTTAACGAGAGATTCTCAATCTGTCGGACAAAGGCACGCAAACGGAGGGAAAGCAGGCCAAGCATATTCAAGGCCAGCGAAGGATTTTTTTCCACAAGGCGCACAAAAGAGGCTCGGGGAAAAAAGAGAAGCTCGATATCGCTTAAGGCCATCGCGTTTGCCGGAAACGGCTGGCCATGAAAAACGGGAACCTCTCCAAAAGGTTCACCGTTTGTAAAGATATGGAGAATATGTTCCTTGCCTGCCGGTGAAAGTTTATAGATTTTCACCTTTCCCTCAACCACCAGATAAAAACCAATGCAGGGATCGGCCTCAAAAAAAATCACCTCCCCTTTCCTGAAGGATCTCGACTCTGCGATCTCCGCCAGAGCTGGAAGCTGCTTTTCATCGATACCACGAAATAAGGCGCTGGATGCAATAACATCTTCTTTCTTCACAAGAACCTCCCAGATTAACGCCGCGGCGGGCCCCCTCACAAGCAGACAAGCCGCCTCTGCCTTTATGACTTATACAACGATAGAGCAAAACTCTCAAGAAGTGAAAAAATAGAGGTTCTTTGAAATTTCCGGTTCATTTTTAGAGTATTGTGCTATTGTTGAGCAGACAGGGACAACGAGCCTGATTCTCGTGGGCAAAGTTTTTCGTAAGGCCAAGGCTCAAGGCATTTGCTTGTAGTGTACGACACGAAACGCCTTGCAGAGAAGGCCCTCGGAAGAATCACCCACCGGCGTCAAACCAATCTTACCATTGATCAACAATGAAAACTCTTATTCGCATGATTTTTAACCTGTTCAAATACCTTGGGAAAACCTTTACATTCATCCGTAACCTTATTCTCAATATTGTTTTTTTCGCCTGCATAGCCCTTCTTGCCGCAGTATTTTTCTTTCCCAAAGAAGAGGAGCAAGCACTCAGGCAGACAAGCGATATTCTCCGTCTCGATATCTATGGTGATATCGTCGAAAAGAAAAGGCTCCCCCAATCATTTGAGAAGCTTCTCGGCGAAGAACTTCTGGATCAATCCAGGCGGCAGGAGACCCTGCTCCAGGATATTCTTGACGTTATTGGCAAGGCGAGCCAAGACGACTCCATCCACTACATACTGCTGAACCTCAGGCATATGGAAAATGCGGGTTTGAACCAGATTCAAACCATTGGAGAGGCCCTTGATTCTTTTAAAAAGGCCGGAAAACTGGTTGTCGCCGCTGAAGACTACTATTCCCAGCCACAATATTTTCTTGCCTCTTACGCCGACCGGCTGTTTATAAATCCTGCCGGCTTTTTAGACCTCCACGGCCTTGGAGTATATCGCCTGTACTACAAGGAGGCCGTGGAAGCTCTTCATATCAACTACAATATTTTTAAGGTAGGAGGCTACAAATCCGCGTTGGAGCCCTTTACCAGAAACGATATGTCTGCTCTGGACAAGGAACAAAATGAGGTCTGGCTCTCAAAAATATGGCAGATAATGACCCATGCGATTGCCCAGAATCGGGACATACGACCTTTTGCTCTTCGCCAATACACACATAATCTTGCAGAGCGGCTGCAGCTGGTTGACGGTGATGCAGCCAGACTCGCCCTGGAAGCGGGGCTTGTTGACAAAATTGCGACCCGCAGACAGCTCGAGAACGAGCTCAAGGCCCTCTTCCAGGTAAAAAAAGAGAAAATACGCTTCACCTCGACAAGGGAATATCTGCAAACCATCACTCGAGCATTTTCTCCCTGCAGCAACGAGAATCAGAACGTTGGTCTGATCGTCGCGGAAGGTATCATCATGCCCGGAGAACAGGTACCAGGACAAATCAACAGTGACTCGCTGATACAGCGTATTCGTAAAGCGGAAAAGGACGAAACCATCAAGGCCCTGGTACTGCGTATTAACAGCGGAGGCGGCTCAGCCTTTGCCTCGGAGATAATCCGCCAGGCCCTTGTAGAGTTTAAGAAGACCGGAAAACCGCTTGTTGTATCAATGGGCTCGGTGGCAGCCTCCGGAGGATACTGGATTGCCGCAGATGCCGATCAGATCTGGGCTGAAAAAACGACCATAACTGGTTCTATTGGAATATTCGGGGCCATCCCCACCTTCGAAAACAGTCTGGCCTCACTGGGGGTACACAATGACGGTTTAGGCACTACTCCTATTGCTTCGGGCATAGATATTACCCGCCCTCTTGCCAATCCTCTCAAAGAGGCCATCCAACTCAATATAGAGCACAGTTATGCAGAATTCATCGATATTGTGGCAAAAGGAAGAGAACTCGACAGGAGCAAAGTAGAAAAACTTGCTCAAGGCAGGGTCTATGACGGAGGTTCTGCCCGGGATCTCGGTCTCGTTGACGAGCTGGGGAACCTTGATGATGCAATCAAGGCGGCTGGAAAAATGATAGGACAGGAGAACTGCAGGGCCCGCTATATCGAAGAAGACCTGCCAGATAAATTTCATCTCCTGCGTTTTCTGCTCACAACAACACAAGAGCAGATACAGATGCAATCTTTACTCGCAAAGCTTCTTCCTTTTTGGTCCTCGAAACCGCAACAGCTCTTTTTACCGGGCACAACATCATTGGGGAGAATAACTGATCCGGCTGGCGTCTTTGCCCTTTGTCATATAAGCCCATACCTTCGTTGAAAAAGTGCGTTATATAATGAAAAGATTATATAATTACCTCCCCATTGTCTTGAGCTGTTTTTGTATCGCTATACTACTGTCAGTGGGATTTTTATTTGATATGGAAAACAGTTCTGTCTGGGTTGAAGAAGACGGAATTATCGAGACATTATCAGCAGTTGGTTATTTTTTATGTATTCTGTTTATGGTCTTTAAAGGAGGTTTGGCCTATCTAAACAGATACTACTATTTTTTTCTACTCATCCTTGTCTTTGCCTTGCGTGAACTGGACTTTCACTCAAAATTTACAACAATGGGGATCCTGAAAACTTATTTTTACATTAGTGATACGGTTCCAATATACGAGAAAATCATCGGCCTTGTCGTCATAGTGCTGATCATCTCTCTTGTCTCTACGATAGCAAACAAACACAGCCGCAGGTTTTTTCGTGAATTGAGGCAAAAGACACCTCTGGCTCTCTCGATATCACTGGTTTTCTTGACCCTGGTACTATCGAAATCACTGGACGGTATTAGGGGTAAATTATCGGCACTTGGAGTGGTTACCGGCCCTCACTTTTCGGCCAATATGAGGCTGATAGAAGAGACATTGGAGCTGGGCATCCCTCTCCTGATTATGACCAGTCTACACCTGTATTTCTCTCAAGAAAACGGCCAATAAACAACGCCCCGCAAGAAGCGGAGGAAGGCCCGAGGCTTTGCAGGACAACGTTTCAGCAGGCGGGCTTACTCACCACAAGCAGAACAACGGCACCACAGCTCTTTCACTGCGCAATTGTCCCGCCCTCCGAAGGGATGTGCTGTATACAACCCACCAGATATTTTAAGAAAATTCAAAGAAAAAGACTGGAGCGCAACCACAAATTCTGTTGACAGTACCCCGTTCTTCTGTAAAGATTGCGCTGTTTTCAGGTTCCATAAATGTGGATGAAAAGGGAACCCGGTGTAAATCCGGGACGGGCCCGCCGCTGTAACTGGCGCGAAACACTGCAAACAGGCCACTGATAGGAAAATATCGGGAAGGCGCAGTGGAAGATGATTGTACGCCGGAAGTCAGAAGACCTGCCTGAAAAGGTTTTTCAGCGCTCTCGTGGACCGGGGTTGCTGTATTACGATACGAGGGAACAAGGGCATCCCTGGGTCAATTTCATTTGGTCCGGGGATTTTTTGTTTTCGGGCCAGGAAAACGCTCTTAGCAAGGAGAAGAAAATGATCAAACGTCAACGTATTGTGGTTTTCTGCTGTATTCTGACCTTCGTCTTTTCGGCAGGTATCAGCTTCGCCGGGAGCCAGCATGGCGATCCAGCCGACAAAAAGGTCGGTATTCTACTGGTCGCCTTTGGTTCAAGTGAAGAGAGTGCCCAGATTTCCTTTGAAAATATCGATCAAAAAGTCAAGGGCACCTATCCCGATATCCCGGTACGCTGGGCATTCACTTCTCATATCATACG
Source organism: Deltaproteobacteria bacterium (assembly GCA_002747825.1). GTDB lineage: Bacteria > Desulfobacterota > Desulfobulbia > Desulfobulbales > Desulfocapsaceae > Desulforhopalus_A. The sequence goes on along the minus strand of PDQQ01000011.1, from coordinate 78,774 downwards.
AAAAAAACTGGCCGGGCAAGGGAAACAACTCGACTCTCCGCAGGTAGCACTGGCAAAGATGAGTGATGACGGCTTTACCCATGTCGCGGTTCAATCCCTGCACACCATCGGAGGTGCCGAGTTTCACGATTTGGCGAGGATTGTCAGTTCATTCAGGATCATGGGAGCATTTCAATCCATTCTTCTCGGCTATCCTCTTCTTGGCACTCAAGAAGACATGAAAAAGGCCGTTGATGCCCTCTTTGCGGTCCTCCCCAAAGAGAGGCAAAAAGACGAAGCCGTAGTTTTCATGGGACATGGAACCCATCACCCCTCCAATGGCTTTTACGCGGCCCTGAATTTTCAGGTACAGCTTGAAGATCCAAATGTTCTGATCGGTACCGTTGAAGGTTATCCTGATCTTGAACTCATTCAGTCTCTTCTGAAAAAGAGAGGGGTCAAAAAGGTTTATCTCCTGCCGTTTATGTCCGTTGCTGGAGACCATGCCAAAAACGATATGGCAGGAGATGAAGAGGATTCCTGGAAAAACATTCTGACCAAGGCGGGATACAACTGCGAAACCATCCTCAAAGGGACTGCAGAATTTGATCAGTTTACCGATATCTGGGTCGACCATCTGGCTGAGCCGCTGAGTCACTTCAAGTAAGCGTCTGATCGAACAGACAATACGTCTCGTGGGAGTTGAGGCTGATTGACCTTCTGCGTCAACTTCCACGGAATGCCTTCAACCGGGGTAACAGCCTTTGCTCGGCTTAGCCCGGATATTTCATCAGTTCAGGTGGTGTCAGGTTCGAAGTTTTTTGTATTAAGTAATAGTAAACTATATTTACTGCAAAAATACTGAAGAAGATGGCGCCGCATGGACTGACCTTTGGTGAACACTTTGGATATTGTAAAACTGTAATTTTCTCCGTGTAGTATATTGGAATATCAGCAATTTTTAAAAATTTGACACAATGTTCATGAAATATCCGGATTAGAGCAATCAGCGGCACCTCTCTGTAAGATTGCTTTTTTGAGACGCATGGCTCTTTCTTTTTTTCTTTTCCCGCCAGGAAAAGAACCACAGAGCCAAGGCATAACATAGCACTGAACAGGGCAGGGAAAAAGCGAAGCCTCCAGCCAGCAATACGATGACACTCTCCTGCCCCATCGAAGAAAGGAGCGCAAACGATTGTGAAAGGCTTCCCTTGCTCACCGTCGATACAAGCATATTCAATGTCCCTGCATCAATCCTGTACGGTGTGAGGGCATTTCCCAAAATGATCGAAAGAGAGTAGAGAGGAAGAACGGTAATTGGATTACATACGATATAACTTACCACCAAAGCACTCATAAACGAGGTGCGCGTTAGAAAAGCAAGAAGAAATATAAGGATGGTATGAAACGGCATTGTCGGCGACAGGCCGATGAGCACACCAATGGCGACTCCACCGGCCAGAGACTGTGGGCTGCCCTGCAATCGTTTAAGGCGAATCAGATAATACCGTAACCACCTGCTGAAGCCCTTGAACAATTGCATATCAAGTTAACCAAGATCGGAACGAGAATAGACATCTTGGTCCAGGTGGGTTGCGCCGTTTTCACGATAGGCATGCCAGCCCGCAAGGGCTATCATCGCCGCGTTGTCTGTACAAAGCTGCAACTCCGGGCAGTAAAAATCAATACCCACAGCGCTACAGGCCTTTTGCATTTGGCTGCGAAGCCTGAAATTGGCCGCCACTCCACCACCCAGAACGACGGTTTGTATCCCATATTGCCGGGCAGCATAGAGTGTTTTTTTGACAAGGACCTCGACAACAGCCTCCTGAAAGCAGGCACAAATATTGCCATAATGGAGCTTTCTCCGATGCTCCTTTTCCTGCTGTACATAATTTGCAACTGCGGTTTTAAGCCCACTAAAACTAAAATCAAGAGAGTCGGATGCAAGCCAGGCCCTGGGGAAGGATATTGCTTCGCAGTTGCCATCCTCTGCCGAACGCGAGATCTGCGGGCCACCGGGATAAGAAAAACCGAGGATTTTTGCAACCTTGTCAAAGGCCTCACCTGCCGCATCATCTCTGGTCCGGCCAAGACATTGGAAAGAAGTATAATTTTCTGCAAGATACAGGGAAGAGGTTCCACCGGAAACAACGAGAGCAAGATAGGGAAAGGCAGGCTTTGGCTCGTGGAGAAGGATAGAGAGTATATGGCCGGCCAGATGATCAACGCCGACAAAAGGAATGTTCTTTACAGCGGCAAGACTCTTGGCATAGGAAAAGCCGACAAGCAAGGATCCTATCAGCCCTGGCCCCTGTGTTGCTGCAACAAGCTCAATATCATCGAGCGTACATGCGGCTTTTTCCAAGGCTGAACTGACAATCAGGTGGATAGACTGTAAATGCTGGCGTGAGGCAAGCTCTGGAACCACCCCCCCATAGCGACTGTGTATTTGGTGTTGACTGGAGAGGACATTGGAGAGGATCCGTTCCTTACTCAAAACAGCGGCACAGGTATCGTCACAGGAACTTTCAATCCCTAAAATCAGCATTGGTCGGTTTTCTGGTTGAGTGATCATGAAAATATGGTAACTATACATGCAACAGAGAGAGGCAAAAAGCCCTTCTCCGGATTGCGAAGACAGAAAACTTTACCTTTTCAATGGAATTGTCCGGCGATGTCAGGCATGTCTGACTCGACGACAGCGCATCTTTTTATTAAAGGCAGTTGCTGCCAGCGAAATGTCCCGTGAGCGAAAAAATACAAACAATTTCCTCTCTTGTCGATCAATTTAATCGGACAATCTCTTATCTCCGACTGTCTGTTACAGACCGTTGCAACCTGCGTTGCAGCTACTGTATGCCAGCCGCGCAGAACGTCTCCCATCTTCCCACCAAGAACAAATTTTTACAGCCGCTTGACCTTCTTCGATATGAAGAGCTTCTTCGTATCGTAAGAATAGCCGTGTCTCTCGGCATGAACAAACTCCGCCTGACCGGTGGTGAACCGCTCATACGCAAAGGTATTATTGGTTTTATACAAACACTCAACGAAATCGAAGGTCTTGACCAGGTCCGCCTTACCACCAATGGAGTACTACTCGCCGAAAAAGCGCAGATTCTCTACGACAGCGGCATCCGCCATATCAATGTTTCTCTCGACACCTTAAAGGCTGAGAGGTTCCAATATATTGCGGGCAAGAATCTCTTTGAAAAAGTCTGGCAGGGGATCCTCATGGCCCATGCTCTTGGAATGAGAATCAAGATCAATGTCGTTGCTATGCGGGGTATCAATGACGATGAGTGTATTGATTTTGCCAAGCTCGCCCTTAAATATCCGTTTAAGGTACGGTTCATCGAGTTTATGCCTGTCGGGATTGAGAGCAGCTGGCAAAAAGATCAGTTTATAGGTGCCGGCGAAATACAGGAAAAAATAAGCCACCTCGGCAAACTCAAGCCATATAAGGTGAGATACAGCTCCGGTCCGGCGAGGATGTTCGAGCTCACCACGCCTGAAGGATATTCCGGCTCAGTGGGCTTTATCAGCCCGCTCAGCCACCACTTCTGTGACCAGTGCAACAGGCTGCGTCTCACCTCCGAAGGTAAGTTGCGGGCCTGCCTTCTCTCAGACAATGAAGTCGATCTCAAAAGTATAATCCGCTCCGGAGGCTCAGACCAGAGCATTATGCACAGTATCAGGCAAACCATACTGCATAAACCGCAAGGCCACAGGCTGCAAGACGCAGAAAACAGAATGGGCTGTGCAGGCCATATGTCAAGAATCGGTGGATAAGGCCTGTTGACACGGTTGAACAGACCTCTTTGCGTTGCCCTCAGAGAATTCCCTGTGTTTTATACCATTCGGATCTGTTGTAGAGGGGTCTACAAGTCAAATAATTAGGTTATTGAGAATCTTCCTGTGATTGAGAAAGCCGGCAGGTCGTTATAATTTCCTGGAAAATTGTCCTCAGCGCTTTTTCAGGAAAGACGCCATTATTATCCTTGCTGAGCCGGTCAAGAATCTGTTTTTCCCTGGCAGGGTCACAAACGGCCAACTCTTGATTCTTTTTTATCAAACCGATCTCCCCGGCACAGCCAAGACGCTCTTTAAGCAAGACCAGGATTTCACTGTCAATACTATCTATCCTGTCTCGAATCTGTTGCATTGCCTTTTCCATAGCCTGATAAATTCTCCTTTTTACAGGTATCCATCTCATTACCGCTGGGATCAATTCTGAATCCTTTTGATCTGCTCCAAATAGCCCGCGATGTTCTCCCGATCTCCTACAGTAAGATCGGGATCCTTGATCGCCTTTTCAAAACTTTCAACGGCCAGATCAAATTTTCCTCGATACAGAAAATATTTTCCCAAATACAGGTTGGTCAGGCCTCTTTTTTTCTGAGCCGTATAAATCTGCCCCATCACAAAGTAAATATCTGCAAACTGTGGTTGTTCATATTCCACAATTTTGTAGAGCTCAAGGGCCTGCTCTTCTCTTTTCGTCTGTTGCAAAAGCTTACCCAGGTAATAGGTCGCATAGATATCAAAGGCGTTTTTTGCCCTCGCCTCCAGGAGCATTTCTTCAGCCTGCAAGAGATTTCCGGCCTCAAACTCAAGCACTGCCCTGTCAACAAGAAATGGGGTAAAGTCAGGATATTTTCTTTGTACTTCTTCGAGTAACTGACGGGCCCTGTCAAAGTCTTTTTCACTCCTTGCCAGCTCAGCCATACCGTAACGTGCCATATCTTTATGCAACACATCTGCGTGTTGGCTGTTGAGTGTGGCGTCAAGAGTACCTCGCAGATTTGTGGCAGATGAAGCCAGGGTCAAAATCCGGTATTTAAAGCGCAAAAAAGCCACATCATCGGCGACAGTTTTCCTCTGGCTCTTATACTCGGTATCGGTATCAATAAACCCCTCAATCAGGTTAAGTCGTGCCTCAGGATTCGGGTGGGTCAACAGGTACTGTGGCAAGGTATCACTTCGGTATCTGGCAATTCTTCGCATTGTCCTCAGCATACGCACCTGCCCAGAGACATCCCGACCAAGCATTTTCATCCACTGATAGGCGAGTAGATCGGCCTCCTCTTCATCCTTTCGGCTAAAATGCAAGGTAATACTTTGATTTGCCGCCATCGTGCCCGTCAACAAGGCCGGAGCCATTGTTCCGCCAAAGGCAATAGAGGCCACAGCGAGCCCTAGGGTGGCAAGAGACTGGTATTTACTTTTTTCAAGACGTGTGGCGAGATGCCTCTTTTTTATGTGGCCAATTTCATGACCAAGCACAGCAACCAGCTCATCTTCGCTCCCCATGGCCTCAACCAGTCCGGAATAAAAGAAAATCAGACCGGAGGGGGCTGCAAAGGCATTAAACTCCCTGCTGTCTATAATAAAAAAATGGTAGTCAAAATAATGAGCTCCAGAGACATCGAGAACGCTATTGCCAAGGTCTGTGATGTATGCGGTAATATCCGGGCTGTCGATAAGCTTGAAATGATGACGAACAGAAAAGAGGAGTTTTTCACCAATCTGCCGCTCCTCACCAATATTGAGGCCATGGGCCGGCAGCGTACCACAGAAAAGAACCGCCAATAAGGCAACACAGGATACGAACGATTTACACATGGTATTACATCTCATTTTTTACCCACTGAAGGGTTCGGTCAAGACCAGTTTTTGCAGAAACAAGCGGCCGGTAGCCAAGTTCCCGCCTTGCCTTTTCAATGGAAAAATAATGTGATTTGGCAAGCTGTTCGGCAAGAAAGCGGGTCATTCTTGGCTCGGCCTTGACTCGCAAAAGACGATACAGTCCTTCAAGAATTGCCCCAATGGTAAAGGCTGCGCGACAGGAAAGCTTTTTGGAAACAGGTTCTATATCCATTTGTCTGAAAAGATCGTTTATCCAGTCCCAGAGACAAACAGGCTCACCATCACTGATAAAATAGGCCTGACCGCAGGCCGTTCCGGTTTCTGAGAGATTCTTTGCCGCAAGGATATGGGCATGGGCAACGTTGTCAATATACGAGATATCGACACGGTTGTCGCCCTCGCCCACCATTTTTAGCTCTGCCCTGCGCCCTGCGGCAATCAACCTTGGAAGCAGATGTGGATCACCCGGTCCCCAGACGAGGTGAGGACGAATGGCGCAGGTCTTGAGTTTTTCCGCTCCCAGGACTATTTTTTCTGCCATGGCCTTGGTACGGGCATAATGACAAAGAAATTTTCCGGCGTAGTCGAGCGATTCATCTGCTCCCCTGATATCTCGCCCATTGAAGACCACTGACGGGGTTGAGGTATAAACAAGTACGGAAATCTGGTTTTTCAGACAGGCCTCGACGACATTTTTCGTGCCGGTAACGTTTGTTTCATAGTAGACCTTATATGGCCCCCAGATCCCAGCCAATGCGGCGATATGAAAAACGACATCCACACCCCGGGCAGCAGAACAGACCGTCTCTGCCTCAACGAGGTTTCCCCGACAGCATTCAACGCCAAGCATCTCAAGCTCCGGAGAGGGATTCCGGGCCAAAACCTTTACCCGTATCCCATATTTCAGCAAGAGCCTGACGACAGCCCCGCCAATAAAGCCACTTCCGCCGGTAACAAGTGCAGAGCGAAAGGTCAGGGGTATAACTTTTTCTGTGCCCATACGCTGAGTTTTTCTCTAAAGATCTTTGCGTTATGACGAATATCCACTGGAAAAGCGGGATGGATAAGAAACGACCTGATATCCTTGGTCAATTCATTTTTAGCGGCAAGAGCGGCAATTTCACGAATCAAGAGACCTTGATCTCCAGAAAAAGAGCTCTCTGTCTCAAGAATTAACGCCGGTTCTGTCTTGTTATCATAATTTTTCACCCCCACCAGTGCAGAGCGAAAAACATCCTTGGATTCGTTAACAATGGCTTCACAGGGGATAGGAAAAAAAACCTGCTCTTCACTGATAACCCTGTGGGCCTTTCTGCCACAAAACCAGAGCCGTTTTTTATCATCGATATAACCGAGATCACCCATCCGATGCCAAAATCCGCTCTGGTCTTGTATCTTGGCCATAAGGGTTTCCTCAGTATCGTTGATATAGGCCTTTGTAACAACGCCTCCTTTGACGATAATTTCGCCGACCTGACCAGTCTCTAAAAAGCGGCACTGTGCAATGTCGAAAAGAACCTCATCAGACGGAGCAATAATTCGTACGTCAACCCCGGGAAGCGCTCTGCCAACACAGGTACCACCGCCGCGTCTGCTGATCGCGGTCGTTTCATCAAGTATTTCCCTGTAATCGATCGAACACACAGGCAGACCTTCCGTCGCGCCATAGGGAGTATATACCTTTGCCTCGGAAGACAAAATCTGTCTCATCGACTGCAAAATCGTATAAGAAACGGGAGCACCAGCCATCAGCACCTTGTCAAGGGCAGGCAAGACGACCCCCGTTTCCACACAATAGGCACTGACAACCCGCCAAATAGCCGGAGATCCAAACGAGTATGTTACTTTATATTTTTGTAAGGACTCAATAAATTTAACAGGATCTACCTTTGCCGGTCTTGCCGGATCCAGATCGGGAATGACCGCACATGCTCCAAGTGCGGTTGAAAACAGGGCAAAAAGAGGAAAGGCCGGCTGGTCAATGTCTTCAGCATTTATTTGGTAATAGCCCTGTATCAACTGCAGCTGAGCGTACAAAACAGAGTGATCGTAGCGTACCCCCTTGGGCGGTCCTGTGGAGCCGGTTGTAAAGACGATCGCTGCAATATCGTCATCTTCGGGGATATAGAGCGGATAGCGGGAGTTGTCTTTTTTCTGTATCCTGCTGATATCCTTTCCCAATACACCAAACGAACGACCATAACAAAATGTTTTTTTCAAACTGGCAAAGGCTGAGGGAAACAGCTTGCTAAAAAGAATGGCCTTCGGGATCCCTATCAGATAACGTGGTTGAACCCGCCGTATACTGCGTAATACATTCCTCAAGCCCATCCCCGGGTCGATAAGGATGACCGGAGAGCCAATCTTGAACAATGCCAGGGTAAGACAGATAAAATCAATAGATGGTCGTACCATCAACATGACCGGCTCTTTGACCTGAATACCGTTTTCGCTGAAAAAACGGGCATAGAGATCAGAACGTTCATTGAGGGCAGCAAAATCAATAGAGGCACCGCTTTTTGCTTCAATAAGAGCGGTTTTCGAGGCGTGCTTTTGAGCCGATTCCACAAAAACCTCAGCAATATTTTGTACCCGCCTCTGCATCAGACACCCCTTCTATGAGCTGAGAAAGGCCCTGATCTGTCTGCAGGCATCCTCTCTTCTATCTTCGAGCAGATAATGTCCGGCATCAGGATAATAAACAGATCTGGCCTCTGGAAATCGTCTTAACCACTCCTGATAAAAATGCTTTGTAAAACAAAAATCCCTGCCTCCCCATAAAATCAGCATCGGGATACCCGCCTGTTTGACCAGCTGCAAACTGTTTTCGATCTCAAGAAGCCTTGGATAGGTCTGGTGTTTGGGGGAATCTGGGATATCAACAACAAACCGATGTACAGCAATCCTGTTGGCCCAGGAATTATACGGAGCAATATAGGCTTTTTTAACCTCTTTCGGCAACCTCTTTTCTACTGCCATAAAGGTTGCTGGCCATGCAAAACCATTAAAAAAACGGACCAACACCTCACCCAGAAGAGGTATGCGGCAGAGGCGGATACGCAATGGTATACGTCTTGACCGAAAGGCAGCCGTGTTCATCAGGACAATCTTTTTGATACAAGAGCAGTTCCTTCCGGCCAGTCCCATACCAATAGCCCCTCCCCAGTCGTGTAGAACAAGAGAGTAGCAACTAACGTGCAGAGATGCGATAAGTGCAGAGAGATTTTTGATATGATTTTCCAGGGTATATTCGTATTCCTGAGGTTTGTCTGAATGACCGCAACCGATGTGATCGATGGCAATCACCCGGTGGTCAACTCGAAGTTCTTCAACGAGATCTCTAAAATAATAACTCCAGGTCGGGTTGCCATGAACGAGCACAACAACCGGCCCCTCGCCCTCATCCAGGTAATGAAGCTTTAATCCACCTTCCAGGTGCAGATACTGTGGTTGAAACGAATAACATCGAGGCAACATATTTCAGGCCCTATGGCAGAAGAATTGGGACGAATCGTAAAGAATAGCCAGATCTTACAGGTAATTTTTTTCGTACAATTACGTATACAATCAATCTCGCTTCGTGGCTGTGATCGCATAAAAAAAATTGGACCAGTCATGGCGACATCAACCTCTTTCAGAAATGTTCATATTGTAGCTGAAAAAAAGAGGAGAATCCACCCTGCGAACCGCATTCCAGCATACACCAGAAACACGAAGAAAAAGCACAACAAAACGCACAAAATGAAACAAAAAAAATGTCATCGAAGAAGACTCTTACCATAATTAAAGCCTGCAGACAGGCAACAACGCCCAAATCGCACAACCATTTCACAAAAAAGTCAAACAGGCGCTACGAGTGTCCCTTCAGACAAGACAATATCCCCTTGATAGCAGCATATTATTGGTTTTTTTATCTTGCGTTTCCCATTGAGAGATGCTATAGGAGTTGGTGCTATGTGATCACCGTCATTACTCGTTGTAGTGGCGTATGTACTGAGGTTTTAAGAAATTTCTGGTGCAGACATAGCGACTGGTTATTCGGTCGAACAACCTGTAAAAAAAAGAGTACCTTTATCCAGACAGTTCTTGAAGCAAAGGCTCGGGAACCATGGAGCGTTCTCTGTCAGATTTGGTTTTCATTTTGCTGGATTTGACGAAATCGGGTTTCTGTTCTGGAATCCCGGATTAAAGGTTGCTCGACTGAGATTTTATTAACGGTTTTTTTGAAAACCGAGCAGAAAAGGAGCGGTCTGATGGCAGAAGGCACAGTTAAATGGTTTAACGATGCGAAAGGATTTGGTTTTATCGAACAAGATGGTGGGCAAGATGTCTTCGTGCATTACTCCGCTATTAAATCTGACGGTTTCAAATCCCTTGAAGAAGGTTCCCGCGTAACCTTTGAGATTGTTGATGGTCCGAAGGGACCCGCTGCTGACAACGTACAGAAGTTGTAAAGACAGGTTTTGAAACCTTGCCCCTTCGCTCTTTTTCCCAAATCGCTGGAGTTTGACGAGAGTGTAAGGGAGGATTTGAGCAGGCCTCATCGTCTTTATTAAGCGATGGGGCCTGTTTTGTTTTACATCGGCGTCAGCGGAAGATATTCCGGTCTCCAGCGTATTCTGTCAATCAACCTCGCCATTCTGCTTGCATCACCGTTGGGCTGAAAATCAGAAAAGACACAAGGCCTGCTGAGTCCTTTTTCAACGGCACAGAGGGCAACAGCCAAAGCAACAGACTTCGCCACATTTCGTAATTCACCGAGGGAAGGCATCACTTTTCCCGCCTTAAGCTGTTCTTCTGTGAGCATATCAGAGATTGCCATCGCAGCCTCAATAAAAAACTCAGGCACAATCTCACTTGCCCCTGCGGCCAGCACCCCCAAGGCAATTCCTGGATACATCAGGGCGTTGTTGCATTGGCTGATCCCCGGAGCCTTTGCCAGTTCATCCATTGTCGAACAGGGGTTTCCGGTGGCAAAAAGCACCCCTTCCTGACTCCATTTAACAATCCGCCGGCACAACTCTGCAGAGGTCGAAACATGTTGGAATAGCGGCATAATAAGGGGTCTGTCACAATTTTTCTTGATAGCGGTAACGGTATCTTCATTAAAAAAGAATTCATGCCCTGTCGTTCCGATAAGAACAGTTACCCTTGCCTTTTCAATGATGGTTGCAACATCGTTGGCCTCAAGGGCATTCATCCAGGGATGCCTGTCTGGATTTTTACAAAATTGTCTCTTGTAATACGGGTATTCCTTTTTCGTCGATACCAGGCCGTCCCGAGCAATAACGTAAATTTTCTCGCAGGCCTCCTCCTCGGAGAGGCCTCTGGAGCGTAAAATATCAAAAATAGTCCGCGCAATCCCAATGCCGCCGGTGCCACTGCCATGGATAAGAAAGACCTGATCCTCAAAGCTGACGTTTCTCACCTTTGCAGCCGAAAGGATAGCACTTGCCGCTATAGCGCCCATTCCTTGAATATCATCGTTAAAGGAAATCAGCTCATCTTCAAAGGCATCAAGAATTGAAAAGGCCGTTTTGGGAGAAAAATCCTCCCATTGACACAGAGCATTCGGGAAAACGTTCCGAAAGGCGCGGACAAAACGTCCAACAAAGGAGAGATACTCTTCTCCTTCCAGCCGTTTTTGACGCCAGCCAAGATAGTTTTTATCGGCGAGAAGCTGCTCGTTATTTGTGCCAACATCCAAAGAGATGGGCAGACAATGCCAGGGTGCAATACCTGCCCCTTGTGTATAAATCATCAATTTCCCGAGACAGACAGCGATACCACCGGCACCCTGGTCACCGAGTCCCAGAATACCATGGTTATCAGTAACAACCGCAAGCCGAATATCCCTGCAGGCAAAACGCCGCAGGATATCCTCTGCCTGATCGATATTACCCGGGTAGAAATGCAGACCATTGGCCTGTCGAAACATCGAGGAATACTGCTGAACAGCCAGAGCGATAGTGGGCGTATAGATCAGTTTTATATACTTTTCAATGTCGGTTCTTATAAGCGCATGAGCCAGCGTTACATTTCGGTTAAACAAGGAACGTAAAAAGATATATCTCTCGATATCGTTGTCTTTATCGTCTACCAGTCTCTGGCAGCTTGCGACCTGATCTGCCAGACTGCGAACACTTGGCGGCAGGGTTGCTTCCAGCCCTATGCTTTTTCGTTCTTCACTGTTAAAGGCGGTTCCCTTGTTGATAAAACGTGACGAACGGGCAGATTCACCATTGGCATAAACAACAATTTCTTTGGTGCTTCCATACTCATCGTATCGAAAACGATACAGATTTGAAGACATAACCAGCCCCCCAAAGTTCTAAAAAGTGCAAATAATGAGAATGTTTCTCGATCTTTTCGAAAAGTTCGTGCAGACGCCTTTGCCCTTTTCCCTTTGCTGCAATACACCTTTTCTTACACAGGTAGACAGAAGAGAAAAAGAGGTATGTTGTTCTTATCTCTTTAACATACCGCAGACCGTAGGAGAAAAAAACAACTATTCAAGGTTTCCATAATATATCGTTTCTTTTATAGTGCCACTCCATGGAAACCTGGAAGAAAATATTGCGGAAAAGCATTACAGCGCCAGACCAGCTGGGCCCAAAGATAGCTGGCGATACTGGCCCTCTGGCTGCGGTAACCAAGATTTTCCCTATGCGTATAAATCCTTATTTCTATGGACTTATAGAGACCAGGAAAGATCCTATAGCAAGACAATGCATCCCTGACACCCTGGAGCTTGAAGACAGGGTATGCACTCCGGATCCTCTGGCCGAAGAGCAGCTCAGTCCGGTGCCGAACCTGGTGCATAAATATCCCAACCGTGTCCTGCTGCTGGTCTGCAACCAATGTGCCGTCTACTGCCGCTTCTGCACAAGAAAGAGAAAGGTCGGAAAGAGTCAGTTCAAGACTGGCCCGAACAGGCTCGCTCAAGCCTACGATTATATCAGAAAGCACCCGGAAGTCTCTGATGTCCTGGTCTCAGGTGGAGATCCTCTGCTTCTTGAAGATAATCAAATTGATGAGATCTTATATAATCTGCGCTCCATTCCGTCTGTTAAAATTATTCGCATTGGAACCCGTATTCCTTCAACCCTGCCGATGCGTGTCACTGAGGGGCTGGTCGACATCCTGAAAAGACACCATCCCCTCTTTATCAATACGCATTTCAACCACCCCAAAGAAATTACCCCCGAGGCTGAACGGGCCTGCGCTTTACTGGCCAATGCGGGAATACCACTGGGTTCACAAACCGTTCTTCTCAAAGGGATCAACGACGATCTTGCCGTGCTGAAAGAGCTGATGCAGAAACTGCTTTTTATGCGGGTCAAGCCTTATTATCTCTTTCAGAGCGATACAACCTACGGAGTCGACCATTTTCGCACAAAGACAAAGACCGGAATCGAGCTTATGAGGGGGCTGTACGGACATCTCTCGGGGATGGCCATTCCGACCCTGGCCCTCGACGCCCCCGGAGGAATGGGAAAAATTCCTCTTACCCCGCAGTTTATAACCGAATCAACAGACTCAAGTCTCTGTTTTAACAACTACCTTGGCAAAAAATGCAGCTACCCGGAACCAGTCGATCCGGGCTAACCCGGATATTTCATCAGTTTAGGCGGTGTCAGGTTCGATTTTTTTTGCATTACGTAAGAGTAAACTCTATTTACTGCAAAAGTACGTAAAGAAGATGGTGCCGCATGGACTGACCTTTGGTGAACACTTTGGATATTGTAAAACTGTAATGTTTCCCATGTAGTATATTGGAATATCAGCAATTTTTAAAAAATTGACACAATGTTTATGAAATATCCGGGCTAAGCGGCATATTTCATAAACTCTGGTATCATAATTTCCATCGCCCTTCTGCACAAAGCCTCCGTATTGACCAGAAATCACCCGGGAGAGCTTTTGAAAAACTGTTTTTTGCAGGTCTTCAACGCATTAACTCCTTACCAGACACGGCATTGTTTTTTGGCTGACACCTGACCGTAAATAGATTAAGGTTCAGTCATGTATAGAGAGCATTGTCCGAAAGCATTGTTCGGTCATGTATCATATATAACACATTGTAATTAAGTAAAAAAGGAGAAATATTATGGGAATGATCAAAGAATTTAAAGAATTTGCCGTTAAGGGAAATGTCGTCGATATGGCCATAGGTATCATTATTGGTGGCGCATTTGGCAAGGTTGTTTCTTCGTTTGTTGCAGATGTTCTTATGCCACCAATAGGGATGCTTATTGGCGGTGTTGATTTTTCCAAACTGGCATTGACAATTCAGAAAGCCTCGGGAGATATACCCGCTGTTGTCATCAGTTACGGAAAATTTATTCAGACGTTGGTCGATTTTATAATTATCGCATTTGCAATTTTTATGGTGATCAAAGGCATGAATTCGCTCAAACGAAAAGAGGAGGAAAAACCGACAGAACCACCAAAGCCGTCGAACAAAGAAGTACTGCTTACGGAAATCCGCGACTTATTAAAAGAACAGTCGTAATTCCCTAAAAAAGAGCAGATCCCGCAAACAGCGTTTCCGGGATCTGCTACATCAATCTTTTTTCTAAAGAAAAGGCTCCACCAGCAAGTTAGCTGCCACACATTTTCAGCGACGAGAAAAGATTGGAAAACCTCATACCAAAGGTCAGTTGTTCTCAATATTAAGGCAGCTGAAGGCCATTCGGCTGAAAAGGTGGTTGCGAGGAGTCGTCTGGCAAACGCGCGCCCATTTTCCGAGCGTATTTACGAAGTTTTGCAGTGGCATCTTCGTCCTGCGCAAGCATGGTTAAAAAAGGTTTATATCGCCCATCTTTACTTGCCTCGATGATCCTGCAAAAATAACAGAGTCCGTCAACGATTTTAGGGTTGTTGTTTCTTCTTTCAACCCAGACCATCTCTGCCAATTCGTCCACAGCTACCCTATCATCGACGCCCTCGGTAAACAGGTTTTTGGCCAAGGACTGAAAGCCGGCTTCATCCTGGTTCTTGATATACTCTTCCAGTTCACTGATTGTACTGTTTCCAGAACTATTCTCTGCCTCTCCTCCCTCTGTGCCTTGCTCCATGCCTTCAGGGTCTTTCCCGGCAACACGTTTCGGCATATCCTCTAATACACGCTGAACGTTCGGGGAACGCAGCATTTCTTCTAATATTGAAGCAAGTTTTTTGGCGATAGCTGTTTGGGCTTTTCCTCTGGAGACAGAACCAAACGCCTGCCATTCATGCAGCTTATCATCAATGCCACTGTTCTGCGCTTCAGCTATTGGCTGCAGGGAGCGATCATACACGGTGAGGTCAAAATTCCACTTCAATTCCGTATAAAATGGCGGTATCGACAAGACTCTGGTTGCGTTGCGCATCCGACCAATAAAATTATTCATGGTAAAGACAAGAAGACGATCAAAATCGGCAGTTTTCAGTCTTGGATCCGCCAACGGCGTTTCATCAGAATGAGGTACAGTCAGAGTCTCTACCTGGTATCGATCCCGCCTCAGTCCACTTGCCAGTCGCAGGGAAATTTCTTCAGCCAAGCTTCTTTCTGAAGAGCAGATGAGGGTTTTCTGAGGCCCGTTAATGCCCTGCTGTTCATCTACTCCAATATAGTTTGGCTCCTTTTTTCCGGACAAAACAAACCCGCGCCGATCCTGTACCACGACAATAATATTCCCTCCTTGCCCCTCAAAGTCAGCCCTCACATTCATCGATGAGATATCCAGTTTTTGAGTACACCCACCACACACAAGAAGAAACAGCGCAGCTATATATCCAAACAGAAAGGGCCTTTTCATTACATTTCCTCCACTGTCAAAGACGGGGCTTCTTAGAAAAATCTTTGCTTATACACTGCTTAAAGATACGGTATAGAGACGAAACATGAAACGAAAGAAACGAGCGCAACGGATATATTCTAACAGGAGAGATGCCGATAATACAAGACTCAAGCTGATTCCGCTGAAAAAGCTCAAAGCCGAAACAGTCCAGGAGAGATCAAGAAAAGCAGTAACGCAAAAAGATGGCGCTCAAAGCCAAAGGTCAACTTCCCACGAATATTTCCGCCTAAGCTTCACGCCCGCTGTCACCCACCATCTCAAAGATAAGATCACGCAGTTCATCAAGCCCTTGTCCACGAAGAGCTGAGACAAACAGCATTTTCTGGTTATGGGGTGCAAAATCGTTTTTCAGAACCGCGATATCTTCTTGGGCTATCATATCGATCTTGTTAAAAACCAGGATCTGGGTTCTATTCGCCAGTTCCTCCCTGTAGAGGTAAAGCTCATCAGCAATAGTCTGAAAATTCTCGTAGATATTAATATCCGAGGCATCCAGGACATGTATCAGGATACGGGTTCTCTCAATATGCCGTAAAAAGGTATGACCAAGACCAGTCCCTTTGTGTGCATTCTGCACCAGACCCGGAATATCTGCGATAACGCATGGATCATGAAACGTATGTTGCAACACCCCGAGCTGCGGCTCAAGGGTGGTAAATGGATATGCCGCTATTTTGGGGGTTGCGGCAGACAAACGTGATAACAGCGTTGATTTTCCGGCGTTGGGTAAGCCAACCAAACCAACATCTGCGATCAATTTGAGTTCAATCTTCAGCCAACGCTCTTCACCTGTTTTACCCCTGGTTGCGATCCTTGGCGTTCTGTTTGTGGAACTTTTGAAATGGACGTTTCCCAGCCCACCTTCGCCACCGGTGGCCGCAAGAAAGGTCTGCCCATCCTCTGTGAGATCGCAAAGAATAGCTCCTGTGTTGGCATCTTTTACCAGAGAACCGACAGGAACCTCAACGCTGCAATCCACGCCCCGTCTGCCGTGCATATTCTTGCCCTGACCGTGTTCTCCAGAGGCTGCCTTAAAATGCGAACGGTAGCGAAAATCGATCAAAGAATGCAGAGCTGAAGACGCCACCAACAGGACATCCCCGCCCCGGCCACCATCTCCACCGTTTGGCCCGCCCTTGGGCACATATTTTTCTCTGCGAAAACTCACGCAGCCATTGCCTCCATCACCGGCCTTGACAAAAAACTTCGCTTCATCGACAAAGGACATAGTGTAACCTTTCAAAGGGGGGCTGGAAAAAGCCGTTTGCTGAAATCAGAGGTTGTTCCCACCAATAAAAAACTCGACCAACAAAAACATTGCGGCCGAGTCTCTTGAGAAAAAAAGATCCCTTCTAGCGGAACTACAAGGTCGATTATATCTAAATTATTTCATAAATCGGCAACTCCGGACTCCATCTCGTCTGCAATCACAGGAAACAAAAAAGTTACAGAGAAAAAAGACAGCACAGGTTACGCGGCAGGATACACGCTGACACGTTTTTTATTTTTGCCAAAATCCTCATAGGCGACAACACCTTCTACCAGAGCAAACAGGGTGTAATCCCTTCCACAACCGACGTTGGTTCCTGGATGAATTTTCGTTCCAAGTTGTCTGACCAGAATGTTTCCAGACTTGACCTTCTCTCCGCCAAAACGCTTCACCCCGCGTCTTTGGCCAGCACTGTCACGTCCATTCCTCGAACTACCACCAGCTTTTTTATGAGCCATCTTCTTACTCCTTTACCACAATCGAAAACCTAGGATATCTCATCGGCTACTGCAAAAGATCACTACAGATCAATCTTCTCGATCAGCAGACCTGTAAAAGACTGGCGATGACCTTGCTTAAGACGGTATCCCTTTCTTCTTTTTTTCTTGAAGACAATGACCTTCCTGCCCCGTCCCTGTTCGGCTATTTTCGCACTCACCCTTGCGTTTTCCAGCAATGGCTGCCCTACCCGAACATCATCACCATCTGCAACCAGCAAAACATCAGTCAAATCAACCGTATCGCCGACCTGGCCGTTTAACTTTTCAACCCGCACCCGATCGCCACAGGCAACCTGGTACTGTTTTCCACCCGTACGTACTATTGCATACATAGAAAGACCTCTCAGAACGTATCTCTGTCATGAACAAAGCGTAATCAGATACAAAGACGAAACATTTAACTCTTTCGCTTGTCGTTTGTCAATAGTTAAGATCGTTAAAACCGTCTTTCTTCTCCATATCAAGGCCCTCTATAATCGATACAAGGCCGACAACAATGAGGCCTTACGATCTATCAAACGGTCTACAGGCTTATGCCATCGGTTGGAGCATCTTACATTGTACGATCATCAGATTCATTCAGAGGTGAAGCTGCGTTTATATTCAAGAGATTGCAGATCATTAACACAAGCTCTCAAGCCGGGCCTGCTCTTTTTCTCTACGAATAGCACAGGCCTTTTCAAAGGCGACACGTTTACCATGTTTTGCTATTGAAACCGAGGTCTTTCCCTGCTTGCCAAGATGGGAGACCCAGCTTACTTCGTATCTGTTGAGTTTTTCATTCAGTCGCACACCAACAACCCCGGTTTTGCTGTTACTGACGGTGACGACATGCTTGTTCGTCCTCACTTTCCCCAAGCCTTTTTCTTTATTATCCCGCCAACTTATGGCAGAAAGAAGACTTGAGTATCGACCACCGCTTTTACGGTCTGAAAAAAACTTGGCATAGGTTTTTCCACGATAACGAACACGAACATACCAGCCATGTGTCCTTTTTGTTTCTTGATCTATTCGGGCTATATCTTTATGCTTTTCCAGCAAGAGTTTTTGATTCTTTTTTTCCTGCATGGTACGACCTCACTCCAAAATCTAAAATAAACAAAAAACTGGGCAATGCTCTCCATACTGCATTGCGAGCCAAGCTAAATAGCATAGTGGAAACTTTGATGCAAACACTGCATCGCGTGCACGGGCTTTAAAAGAAAAGCAGCGCCGCGAAGAAATCTTTGCAAGTCTTCGCCTGCGACTTGACTGATACTGTATAAAACGATAAGTCCACTTGTAAAAAAAGCGAACAAGATTAGCTCGACGGCGAGGCAAACCCTAAAAAATCATCTATTTTTCAGCTGGTTGAAGAAAATGAAAAGTGATCTAAAAACTCTGATGGAAACCATTGCCGCCCTTCGAGGGAAAAACGGCTGCCCATGGGATAAAAAACAGACACCACATTCACTGGTGAAATATCTTCGCCTGGAGGTAGATGAACTGATAGAGGCGATACAAAAGTCAGATACCGTAAATACCTGCGAAGAGATTGGCGATGTACTCTTCATTTTGCTGATGCTCACAGAGATTCATCGCCATCAGGGCGACTTCACCCTCAAAGATGTGGTAAGGGAGGTAAACGACAAACTCATACGACGCCATCCTCACGTTTTTAAAGGGACACCGTACAAGGATGAAGCCGAGCTTAAACAACAATGGGCCGCAATCAAGGCAGAGGAGAAACGCAGGAAATATCCATTGACATAAAACCTCACAACGAGTATAATCCGCTGTTCTACGAATTTGGCAGACCTGAGGGAATTTGGTTGTTACGGGTTGTTCTGGTCGTTGTCTTGACCAACATATCGATTCACCCGATATATTTTTTGAAGGGTGATTCCAGGCTTTTATTTCTTTGTCTGAGACGGCTCTTGCAAAAGCCAGAAAGGTCTTTTAGCACAGAGGTCATCTGGCAGTCTGGTATTGCTCTCCTTCTCGCTCCTGTTCCCAAGAGGATTGGGGCCTGCAAACGACTCTGTTCGTTAATTTTTTTAAAATGCCTGCCTGGCCCAACCCCTAAGAAATGGGCCTACAACAGCAGGCATTATCATGTCCATGAGGAGGAAATCATGAGAAGATACGAAACCATCGCCATTCTTCGCCCAAGTGCCGGAGAAGAAACAATCAACAAAATCATCGATCTGACTACAGGCATCATTGCCGACGAGAATGGCAGCATAATCGAGCTCAGTAAGTGGGGTGTCAAGAAGCTTGCCTATCTCATCAAAAAAGAAAGCCTGGGAAACTACATCTTTTTCGACTATGCAGCCACTCCCGAGGCGGTGGCAGAGATTGAGAGAAGGTATCGTATCGAGGATGCGGTTATAAAATATATGACCATCAAAACCGCCGCCTCAATTTCGGAGTCTGAAATTGAAGAGGCTTCTGTTTCTGCCCAAAAACGCCAGGAATCCGCGTTGGAAGAAGAAAAAGCCGAAAATCAAGAATCATCAGAAACAGCAGAGGAAGACGATCAAAGCAAAGCAACCGAGGCAGAAGAGGCCAAGACCGAGGAGACCTCCCAGGAAGACTGATGGGAGTAAACTGCGCCTTTGCTGTGCGTTCAACCTGTTTTCGACAAAACTCCATATCGAAGAAAATACTGCCAGAAACCTCCTTTCCCCGATTTATTGCGGCAGGTTTTTGGTTATGATCTGAAGGGATAAAGACCTTAACGTTTTTCAACGGAGGTGAACAATATGGCACCAAGACCAAAGAAGAAGCTCTTTTCACGGCGTAAAACCTGCAAATTTTGCTCTGACCAAGAGCTTGTCATAAACTACAAGGAAGTAAAAACCCTGAGAAGTTTTGTCTCTGAGAGAGGCAAAATCATCCCTCGAAGAATTGTTGGTACCTGCGCAACCCACCAGCGGAAACTTTGTGAGGCGATTAAACAGGCCAGACAGATTGCATTTTTGCCATATTCGGGGTCATCACAAAATTAACGACTCAGCTGTAGGCAAACTGTGGATTCGCAAGAATTAAAACGGCCGCACATCGTACTTATCGTCAGGACGATTCTTGCCATAACGGTTGTGGCATCGTTGCCAGCTGTGGCTTGGAATTTCTTCGGCTGGCTGCACCTGTTGCTGCCTGTGGTTCCATTTATAGTGCTTACAACCTATGGACCTTATGTTGGTCGCAGATTTGTCATCACCGGAGCGACATTTGCCCTGCTCGTGCATATCCTGCTTGGTCAGGCAGAGCTGTTTGTGTTTACCGCTATTTTATTGCTGGCAGGATATGTTTTATACATATCCTACAGCCATGGCAGCAGCCCCGTTGTCAGCGGCTGCGCAACCGCCTGTACGCTCGCCGGCTGCTGGATTCTTGCCCTGATCGTCTTGAATTGGGGGAATGAATCCGCCTTTTATCATGAATTCACGGCAGTGTTGCAGGATGGTCTCAACGAGGCACAAAAGGCCTACAGCAGCGACCAGAACATAAACCAGGAGACAAGGGCACTGCTTGAAACGGCCGCCACCCAGATGCAGAGGGTTCTGCCTCTTTTTATGCCAGCCATTATCGGCAGCGGTGTTCTCTGTCTGACCTGGATGAATATTGTATTGGCCAATGTCTTTGTATTCAAAAAAGAAGGTGCCAGCAGGTGGCCGCTCTATGGCCAATGGCAACTTCCAGACAGATTGATATGGCTGGCCATTGCTCTTGGGATAAGCGCCGCCATCCCTTCAGCCACGGTTCGTGTTATTGCGATCAACGGGCTTCTACTGATAAGCGTTGTATATTGCTTTCAAGGCCTGGCCATCGTCTCTTTTTTTATGAAAAAATGGCATATCCCCTCATTGCTGAGCGCCCTTTTTTACTTTATGGTTATCGTACAGTTTTTTGGGCATATGACGCTTTTAGTCCTTGGGGTGGCTGATGTCTGGTTTGATATTCGCAAGATAAAATATGCAGCTGAGTCGATACAGGAATAAAAAGAGGTGAAGAGGTCTCCCCTCTTGATAAGATAAACGTACAACGAGCCCGGGAAACAGGGTTCAAAAGAGCCCTATGGGTCGTTACGAGGAGAGTAAAATGGAACTCATTCTACAGGAAACAATCAGCTCTTTAGGATTTCAGGGAGATATTGTCAAGGTCAAGGCAGGCTACGGGCGCAACTATCTCTTGCCACAGGGGAAAGCCATTGTTGCCACCCCTGAGAACCTTGCCCTTTTGGAGCAAAACAAGGCCGCCATCGAGGCCCGTAAGGCTGAAGATCAGAAAAAGGCCAACGCCATTGCCCAAAAACTCGATGGTCAGGAGATTGTCATTGAACAACTTGCCGGCGATGATGAGAGACTCTTTGGTTCTGTCTCAAGTGCCGATATTTGCGCCAAACTGGCCGAAAACAATATTAGCCTTGATAAGAAACAGATTCTGCTCAATCAACCCATCAAGACCATTGGAGAACATACGGTCAACGTCAAGGTCGGTTTCAATGTAACCGCCGAGATATCAGTCAAGGTCGTTCCATTGAAAGCGAGTTAATTTAGGCGGAACAACAAATGCTTGCCGGGCTTTTTTTCTGGGGATATCTCTTATCCTCTAGAAAAAAAGCCCGTTTTTTTGTGCCCTCTGCCTGCCAGTATTTTTTTTTCGTAAAGGCAGTGCACTTCCCCCCCTTTCCTGGTATGTTGGATGGCTGGTCTTTTTTTTGCCTCTGCAATAAAAATTACCTTACGCCCGTTTTCTCGTAGGTGCAGTTTTCCAAAAGGTCAAGGCCTAGCCTGGATTTCTCGTGGGCAAAGTTTTTCGTAAGGCACGGCACAGGGCCTTTGCTTGTCGTGTACTACACGGAACGCCTTGTAACGAAGGCTCACGGAAAAATTGCCCACCCACAAGAAAAAGTTTACAATGTTTTCCTTTACAACAGCCTGTTTTTTAAGAAATTTGAATATTCAAATATCATGGTATCGGGACTAACCATAAAACAACCCCACTTCGCTGCTCGGCCATAAGAAATCGATGAGATCTGCAAAAACATTGGCCATAAAAAATTTGCTTTCATTTGTCTAAAACAATCAATCGATTTTTTTCTTGTCATACATAACCATACACAACGATATGTCCGACTATACCATGCAAAACAGCCTTTCCCAGATTTCTGGACGGATACCACCACAAAACCTTGAAGCAGAACAGGCGGTGCTTGGTTCCATTCTTCTCAAACCGGAGGTTATCGATGTCGTTATCGAAATAGTTGAAACCGATGATTTCTACAAAAAGGCCCATCAGACAATTTACGGCGCTATGCTCGAGCTCTACAATACCAGCGACCCCTATGATCTGCTGACGGTCTCAAGCCATCTCTCCGATAAGAATCAGCTCGACCAGGCAGGCGGGCCGGCCTATCTCGCCAGTTTGACCTCTATTGTACCGGTAACTGCCAACATTAAAAGCTATGCTAATATTATCCGCGAAAAATCGATACTCCGGCGGATAATTTCCGCCAATAACGAGATAATCAACAAATGTTACGAACAGCATGATGCCGCCGCCCTTCTGGACAGGGCCGAGCAATCTATCTTTTCGATTGCCAGAGACCGCAACGAGAACCAGCTCAGTCATATCAAAAACGTTCTCCCCGATGTCTTTGACTCGATTAACGAACGTTTCAAGAAAAAAGAGCTTATTACCGGCGTTCCTACAGGGTATCGGCAAATTGATACACTCACCGCCGGCCTTCAGCCAGCGGATCTGATCGTTGTTGCGGCACGCCCCTCGATGGGGAAGACCTCCTTTGCGATGAATATTGCGCAACATGCTGCACTTATTGAAAAGACAGGAGTTGTTGTCTTTAGCCTTGAGATGTCCAAAGAACAACTGCTCATGCGTCTTGTCTGTGCGGTTGCCCGTGTCGACTCACAACGTGTTCGATCCGGCAGGCTGATAGGCGAAGACTGGGATAAACTATCACGGGCGGTCAGTATGCTTCTCGAGGCCTCGATATTTATTGATGATACACCGGCCATTACCGTACAGACGATGCGGGCAAAAATCAGGCGGCTTGCCAGCCAGCATGACGTTGGCCTGATTGTCGTCGATTACCTGCAATTGATGCAGGGAGAAAAGAGTGAAAATCGAAATCTGGAAATAAGCGACATATCAAGATCACTCAAGGCCCTGGCCAAAGAATTTAACGTGCCTGTCATTGCCCTTTCTCAGCTCAATCGGAGTGTTGACCAAAGAAAAGACCGACGACCGATCATGTCGGATCTCCGCGAATCAGGAGCCATAGAACAGGATGCGGACGTCATTTGTTTTATATACAGGGACGAGGTCTACAATGCCGAACCGACAAATCCCGACATAGGAACTGCAGAAATTATTATCGCAAAGCAGAGAAACGGCCCCACCGGCCTTGTCAAGCTGACCTTTATCAAAAAATACACGCTGTTTGAGAATATGGCCCCTATCGAAGAACCAGAAGAGCTTGCCAGTCAGCAACCAAACGAGAACAACGAGGAAAACATCTGACAAAAAGAGGGTACTACAACGGCTGGACCTCCTGTTGATGAAGATGCCAAGCCCCGTTCCAAGACAGGCTGTCAGCTGCAGAAAGAACAAAGAGTCCAAAAGAGAAAAAAGAGGATTAAAAGAGATGTCCGAACACAACGACGCCCAGGAGCGATATAACTTTAGTGCAATCGAAGAAAAATGGCAGCGACACTGGGAGGCAACCGAGGCCTACAAGGTCAGTGAAGAGGGTTCCCGTGAAAAATACTATGTCCTAGAGATGTTCCCCTACCCCTCTGGAAAAATTCATATGGGGCATGTACGCAACTATACCATCGGCGACGTTATTGCCAGATACAAAACGATGCGTGGCTATAATGTCCTGCATCCGATGGGCTGGGATGCCTTCGGCCTTCCCGCGGAAAATGCTGCAAAAAAACACGACACAGAGCCCGCATCCTGGACCTACGCCAACATTGAGTATATGCGGCAACAACTCTACAAACTTGGCCTCTCCTACGACTGGTCCCGAGAGATCGCCACCTGTAACCCCCAGTACTATGAGTGGGAACAACGTTTGTTTCTAGAAATGTTCCGCAAGGGTATTGTCTATCAGAAACTGACCTCGGTGAGCTGGTGCGATGACTGCCAAACGGTTCTCGCCAACGAACAGGTGGTAGATGGGGCCTGCTGGCGCTGCGACCAGCTGATATCGCAGCGGAAGATGAATGGCTGGTTTTTCAAGATCACCGATTATGCAGAAGAACTCCTCGAAGATCTGGAAAAACTCAAAGGCTGGCCGGAAAACGTCATCCTTATGCAAAAAAACTGGATCGGCAAATCCCGTGGACTGACCTGCCACTTCAATCTCGAGGATGGAGAAGAGAGCATCAGCATCTTTACCACCCGCCCCGACACGATTTACGGGGTCACCTTTGTTTCTCTGGCTCCAGAGCATCCGCTGATCGAGGCCTTAATCAAAGATGCCGAAAACCGGGAGGAAATCCAAACCTTCATTACCTCAATTCTTGAAGAACGACAGCGCCAGTCGCATGGTCAGGAACCCGAGAAAAAGGGGATATTTACCGGGAAATACTGCATTAATCCTTTTACACAGACTCCGGTGCCTATTTATATCGCCAACTTCGTGCTTATGGAATATGGAACCGGCGCAGTTATGGCGGTTCCGGCACATGACGAGCGAGACTTCGATTTTGCCAAAAAATATAAGCTGCCCATCGTCCCCGTGGTCATCCCTGAAGAGACAAGGCTGGATGCAGCAACAATGGAGGAGGCCTCAAGCGAGCTTGGCGTATTGCAAAACTCTGGTCCATTTACCGGTATGCAATCAAAAGAGGCGCAACAGGCAATCATTGCGCACGCAAAACAGCATGGTTTCGGCAGCGGCTCGATCACCTATAAACTGCGGGACTGGGGTATCTCAAGGCAGAGGTACTGGGGGGCGCCGATCCCGATCATACACTGCGGAACATGCGGCCCACAGCCAGTGCCAGACCAGGAACTGCCGGTCGTACTGCCCAGGGAACACGACAAGGATGCGGTCTGTGCCCCACTGCATCAAAGGGAGGGCTTTATCAAAACAACCTGCCCCCAATGTGGTAATGCGGCAAGCAGAGAAACGGATACCATGGATACCTTCGTCGAGTCGTCCTGGTATTTTGCCCGCTTTACAAGCCCCCGTTATGACAAAGGTATCTTTTCCCCCGAGGGCTCCTCCTACTGGCTTCCGGTCGATGAATATATCGGTGGTGTTGAGCATGCCATCCTCCATTTACTCTACGCACGATTTTTTACCAAGGTGCTGCGGGATCTTGGCTATCTCGAGATCGACGAACCTTTTGCCAATCTGCTGACCCAGGGAATGGTGACAAAAGACAAGATCAAGATGTCTAAATCAAAAGGAAATGTCGAGGACCCCGATGATCTGATCGAGCGCTTCGGGGCCGACACGGTCCGGCTCTTTTCACTGTTTGCCGCCCCCCCGGAAAAAGACCTGGAGTGGGATCCCAATGGTGTTGAAGGGGCCTCGCGTTTCCTGAACCGTGTGTACCGCCTGATGACCAGCAACAAAGAGCTTTTTTCCTCGGCTGCAACAGTACCGAAAGACCTCAGTCCAGCAGGTCGGGATGTGCAACGCAAGGTACACCAGACGATCAAGCGGGTAACCGACAACATTGAGAACAACTATCATTTCAACACGGCGATAAGTGCGATGATGGAGCTCTCCAATACACTTTCGGCAGCTCTGGAAAAAGAAGAACAACTGGAGCCCGGCGTAGCCAGCTCCGCCGCAAAGGTTCTCCTGCGTCTTCTCTCGCCGATTGTTCCGCATGTTGCAGCAGAACTATGGCAAATCCTCGGCCATGGAAACGAGATACATCTTGAAGCCTGGCCAGACTACGATCCAGAAGCCGCCAAAGAGGAGCTGTTAACCCTGGTCGTCCAGGTCAACGGCAAGGTTCGCTCTCGTCTTCAGGTACCCGCAGAGATCAGTGGCGATGAAATTGAACAGCTGGCGCATACAGATCCCCTTGTTCTGCGGTTCATTGGTGATAAGCCAATCAAAAAGACCATTGTGATCCAGAAGAAACTTGTTAATATTGTCGTGTAGCAGTAGAGAGGCTCCGATCTTTCGTATATCCGTTTTTTTGAAGCTTCTGCAAAGATCAGTCATTTCAAAATGTTTAAGAAAAACAGGAGACTTCCGTTGAAAAATCTCACCAAGACAACACTATTCCTCGTATGCCTGAGTTTTCTCGTCAGTTGTGGATACCGCAACCCAAACGTCTATAACGGGCCGGCCAAGGCAATTTATCTTACCGAATGGAAAAACAGGACCAGCCAGCTTGGTCTGGACTCTGAGATATACCAATCTCTGACCAACTGGTTCCAAAAATCAGGGGCGCTTTCGACAACACGACAAAGAAACGGCGCAGACCTGATTCTTGCCGGGGAGATTGTTTCCCTGGCCCTGCCCAGCCTCTCCTACAACGATAAAAATAAGGCCCAAGAGGCAAAGGTAAAATTGACAATTCGCTACATACTCAAAGACATGAAAAGCAACAAGGTTCTGCTCGAAGTACCTCTTGAAGTCTGGACCGAAGCATACAGCGTAACGGGGAGTGCGGCAACAGACGCCGAAAACGAGGCAAAAGCTCTGGAAAAGATTATTGATGATCTCTCACTGAAGATATACCAGAGAACCGTTGCCGCCCTGCCACGGTGAACAATAATCTTTCCTTCAACATCAGAGAGTACCGCACAAAATGATATCGTTTTGTGCGGTTTTTTTAATGCCTTGTCCTGCAGCCAGCAACGGGCAAACGACCGGCCCATATCCACAAAGCCAGGGACCATGTTACAAATTAAACATCTTCAGTTTACAAGCCCTGTGGTACTGGCACCCCTTGCCGGCTATACAGATCTTCCCTTTCGCCTGTTATGCCAGGAGTTCGGGGCAGGCTTTGCCGTGTCCGAGATGATAAGCAGCCATGGCCTGATTTTCCAAAAGGAAAAAACCCTGGCTATGCTGCGGTCCAGCCGAGCGGAAAAACCGTTTGTCGTACAGATCTTCGGCGCCGATCCGGAGATAATGGCTGCTGGAGCGGAAATCATGCAGCGTTTCTCTCCAGATATCATTGATATCAACATGGGTTGTCCGGTAAAAAAGGTCACCAAAAAAGGCGCCGGGGCCGCCCTGATGACCGAACCCGTTCTTGCCGAAAAGATTATCCGTGCAGTCGTGGCCAGGGTCAGCGTTCCGGTAACGGTCAAAATCAGAGCTGGAAAGGATGCGACGAGCATCAATGCGGCCGATTTTGCCAAAATGGCAGAAGATGCCGGAGTCTCGGCGATCGCAATCCACGCCAGGACCTGGGCTCAGGGCTTTACTGGTCTGGCCGATCATAGAATAATCGCCTCGGTAAAACGTAAGGTTTCTGTTCCCGTTATTGGTAACGGTGATATCTCCTCCCTTGAGTCGGCGCGAAAGATGATGGTGGAAACCGGATGTGACGGCGCGATGATTGGCAGAGCCGCCCTTGGCAACCCTTGGGTCTTTCAGGAAAAAGGCAAGCCGCAAGACGCCAAATCTGTCCTTGAGGGAGCCAGAAGACATCTTGATTTAATGGTCGAACATCTGCCGGGAACCCGGGTTATCGGGTATGTGAAAAACCATATCAGCAGATATGTCAAGGGAATGGATGGCGCAGCATCTCTGCGTTCGAAGATTTTTGCCACAGCAGACATCTCCAGTCTCTCTCAACTGCTTGACCATCTCATTGAAGAGAGCGAATTCCAACAGCAAAAAGTGCTTTCAGCTCCTGCAAGTACGCCATAAAAACGAGAAAAAGGCTGGCATCTTTATTGACTTCTTCGATCAAAATCCGTCTCTGCCGGCTGAAAATGTATATTTTCCCGGATTCCTGCAATCTCTGCCACACGAGCAGGCCGTCGTCTTTGAATCCATTCAACGACACCGGCTACCAGCCGTTCCGGGGCTGAAGCACCGGCGGTAATACCAATTTTGACCACCCCATCAAGCCAGGTTTCTTTGATATCGCTGCTGTCATCGATAAGATAGGCCTGGACACCGCAGCTGCCCGCGACCTCTTTGAGTCGATTGGAATTGGAACTGTTTTTTGAACCAACCACAAAAATAATATCTGCGTTTTCTGACAGTTTTCTTACCGCATCCTGTCGGTTCTGGGTGGCGAAACAGATATTTGATCTTGGACCTCTGATCGCTGGAAAACGTCTTTTTACAACCTTTAAAATAGCCTCGACATCCGACCGGCACAGCGTTGTCTGCGTGACGTAGGCAATCTTTTCAGGGTCCTGGACAATGACATTTTCGGCCTCTTCTTCCGACGAGATAACCTGCACCTTTCCCTCGATACGACCGGCAACACCTTCCACCTCCGGGTGGTTATGATGTCCAACAACCAGTATTTCAGCTCCCTGGGCATAAAATCTTTCGACCATCCTGTGTACCGAAGTCACCAACGGGCAGGTTGCGTCAACGGTTATAAGACCCAGCTCTTCTGCATAGGCTTCAACAGCGACAGACACGCCGTGGGCGCTGAAAATACAAACCTTACCCGGCGGAATCATACTCAGATGCTCGACAAAGATGGCACCGAGATCTTCGAGCTCAAGAATGACATGTCTGTTATGTACAATCTCATGCAGAACGTATACAGGGCTCCCGTACTTGGCAAGGCTTAACCGTACGGTTTCAATAGCCCTTTCCACACCAGCACAAAACCCACGCGGGGAGGCAAGAAAAATTTCTATCTGCTCGCTGCCTGTCTTCATAGAAAACACCGGAAATTGGTTGCATTACAAAGGATTTTGACAAAAATTTTCAGTCCTTGCTGTTCTCTTGCCCTCGACTTGGGCGGCAGGATTTTTCGCCGTAGTACCGGCAAAAAACACAATCATTTCACAATGGATCAATGATGAGGCCTTTACAAGAAAAGGCCCCCACACTTTGCAGCGCAAGGACCTTCGCTCAGACAAGACTATAACCGTTGAGGGGACAAAATCAATGCCCCGAAAGACCTTCGTTAAAAACCTTGTAGTTTGTCTATAAACTCAGGCAAAAACAACGAGACCTGAGGGACATAAGTAATTATCGCCAGGAAGGTCAAAAGAACCATCAGCCAAGGGACACAGGATTTTATGGCCCAACCTATGGAATGACCTGTCACACCGGAAATAACGAAGAGGTTCAGACCAACCGGCGGGGTCAACATACCAATTTCCATATTCACGACCATGATAATCCCAAGGTGTATCGGATCTATACCCAGCTGTACCGCAATTGGAAATAAAATCGGAGCCATAATCAAAAGAATAGCGGATGGTTCCATAAAATTTCCGGCGGCAAGCAGCAGCAGGTTGACAACGATAAGAAACATCCAGGACGAAAGCCCCCAGGATACGATCAGCTCGGCGATATGATGGGGAATACGCTCGGTGGTCAGGACGTGGGCAAAAAGCATGGCGTTGGCGATGATAAACAACAGCATAATGCTGACCTTCGAGGCATCAAGAACCACCTTGCGTATCTCTTTGTCCGAAATGATTCGAGGCAGAGTCAACAATACCATTTTTGTGTTACGCACCAGCATGGCAGCGCCGGTTTCTCCCTCTTTTTTCCAGGGCTCGTTTTTCAGCGGCCCCATATCCCGGTAACCGTACACCGCGATAAAAAAGGCATACACCGCTGATACGGCAGCAGCTTCGGTGGGACTTGCGATTCCACCATAGATGGAGCCAAGTACAATAACGATGAGCATAAGTCCGCCGGTGGCACTGATACCGGAAGAAATGACCTCGCTGATTCCAGCCCAGGGCTGACAGGGTATCTTCTTATAACGGGCGACAAAATAGATCACCACCATAAGCATCAGCCCCATCATTATTCCAGGAATGAAACCGGCCATAAACATGCGGGCGGCCGAGACCTCGGTTGCCGCCGCATACACCAGCATGACAATCGAGGGCGGAATAAGAATACCAAGTGTTCCGGCATTACCAATGACACCGGCAGCAAAGCTTTCCGGATAGCCGGCCCGGACCATACCGACGATGACAATCGAACCGATCGCCGCAACGGTCGCCGGAGAAGATCCTGAAACAGCGGCAAAAATCATACAGGCGATAACAGAAGCCATGGCAATACCACCTCTGATATGTCCGACAAGACTCAAGGCAAAACGAATAATTCTTTTGGCAACTCCGCCGGTGGAAAGGAAACTGGAAGAAAGGATAAAAAACGGTATGGCCAGCAAGGTGTAATGTTCGGAAAGTGACTCGAACAGTTTTAAGGCGATAGAGGCCAGAGAGTCATTGGAGAACATCAGAATGGTTGCAATACTTGAGAGACCAAGGGCCAGGGCAATTGGCATGCCAAGCAGCATACAACCAAACAGAAGAATAAAAAGCGCAGCGGTGGTCATCAGTTCTCCTCCTCTTGTAAATCCTCGGCCAGAGCCATACTCTCCTTTGCCTCATCGGCATGCTTGAAACAATCCGCCTTCCCGGTGGATACCGCCCACAATACCTCTAAAATACGGATTGTAAGAAAGAGAAAACCAAATAAAAGGATCCCGTGGGCCACCCACGCCTGTATGGCCATATCCTCAAGCTCGATACCAATCTTTTTCATCCGTCCCAGATAGATCCAACTACCATAAAGAATGAGGCCGCAATATGTCAGCGCCAACACACAGGCAATGGCCGTCAAAATCCTTCTGCCAAGGGTCGGAAACAGTCTGACAAAGGCATCCATACCGATATGGGAGCCGACCTTAATGCCATACGAAGCGCCAAAAAGCACAAACCAGGCCGACATGTGAAGGGTGAGCTCCTGACTCCAGATCCAGCCGGAGTTAAAGCCAAAGCGCATGATAACATCGACAAAAACCAGCAAGGTGGTCGCCACGAGAAGCAGGCTAATAATTGCCTCTTCCAGCTTTCCAATTGCACGAAAAAACATAGGAACATCCTTCAATCATTGTTTTTTAAATGACCGACAGTCGTTAGCCGTACTCAGAACGCAGGAGCAAAGACAACAACACCTCTGCCGCAAAAAACCGCCTGCAAACAACCAAGTATGACTACTGCAGACATCGCCTGAAACCAAAGGTCTGAATCTCAGATTCTCTCTGACAACAGGCTGAAACACTCATATGAAATAGAGGGGCGACAAAAGGCCACCCCTCTGGAAAGGATCTGCCTAGAAAAGATGACCGCTATTGATTTGAGCCATAGGCGGCATCAATAACATCCTTGCCAATCTCATCTTCGAACTCTTTCCACACAGGTTTCATTGCCTCAACCCATTGTGCCCGCTCAGCGTCTGTCAGCTCGATAATTTCTGAACGCTTGGAATCGGCAATTTTCTTGCGATAGTCACGGGACATATCATCGGCAATCTTGTTTCCATAGGCTATAGCCTCATCAAGAGCCTTTTTTACCTCAACACGAATATCATCGGGAAGCCCCATCCAGAATTCTGTTGAAGTAACGACGAGATAATCTAACAGCCCATGATTAGAAACCGTTATATATGGCTGAATTTCAAAGAATTTTTTGGTATAAAGATTTGACCATGGGTTCTCACAGCCATCAATTGCCTTGGTTTGCAGAAGGGTGAAGACCTCGGAAAAAGGCTTTTTCAACGGTGTCGCGCCAACGGCCTCAAATTGTGCGGCCAGGATATCAGAACTCATGATTCTGAATTTCAAGCCTTTGGCATCTGCCGGAACCCGCAGAGGGGAACTTGCAGAAAGCTGCTTCAGACCGTTATGGATATAGCCCAAACCGATGATGCCTTTCTTTTTCATCGACATCAGCAGTTCCTGGCCAACCTTGCTTTGCTGAAATCTATCTGCTGCAGCCATATCCTTGAACAAAAATGGCAGATCATAGACACCAAGCTTTTTTGTATAACGGCCAAATTTTGCCAGAGAAGGTGCTGCCAGCTGAACGTCTCCAAGCAGCATCGCTTCAAGAACCTTGTTGTCTCCAAAAAGCTGAGAATTCGGGAAGACCTCGACCACAACCTTCCCGCCCAGGCGCTCTGCGACCAGCTCTTTAAATTTGTTTGCCATCTGCCCCTTGGGCGTGTTTTCGGCAACAACATGAGAGAACTTGATGGTTATCGGTTTTGCCCAGACAGCGCTGTTACAGACCATAGTGGCAAGAGCAGCAGTTGCTACAAACGTCGTAATTGTTTTGATCATAATCTCCTCCAGCGTTTTGTTCGCGTACACAGAGTCATCGACCGTATACAAGTATCACATCCACCGTGCCCCAACACAACGGCACATCTTTTCTTATGCAAGAAACAGACCAAAAAGTTAAAGACCCTGAATGGGCTGTAATAACAAGGAAAACAGAAGAACAGGCTGTTGGCGAGAAAAAAGAAACAGGCGGATTCCCACCTATCCCGAATCACTCATCGGCAAAATTATTCATGGTCCAACAGGGCTCTGGCAAAAGACCACCAACAAGAGCCAGAGCGCCTTTGAGACGACGGATACTCTCTGGAGACCAGAGTATCTCTGCGAAAAAAAGGAAGGTGCAGATATCCAGATTGAATGGTGATCCTGCTCGACAATCCGTTCGGATTCTCTGGCAAGCTTTACTTATAATCTGCCTTGTTGAGGTCAAATTTTCTCATCTTATCGTACAGGGTCTTGCGTGGCAGATTCAGGGAGGCCATAACCTCCTTTAAATTTCCGTTGGATGCAACAAGGGCATGCTCGATCAGACTCCGCTCAAAACTCTCGACCTGCTGGACAAGGGACTGTTCCTTTTCTCTTTCCTCGCCCGACAACATCTTTTCAATCGACCAGTTAAACTCACGACCGAGAAGGACGTATCTCTCGGTGAAATTTCGCAATTCCCGTACATTTCCCGGCCAGGGATGTGTGAGTAAGGCCTTGATCTGGACGCTGCTTGGAGTCGGAATATCCTGCTGATAACGGTGGCCGGCAACCAGAAGAAAATGGTGAAAGAGAAGAGGAATATCCTCTCTGCGCTCTCTCAGGGGAGGGATATTGAGACAGACCACATTCAATCTGTAATAGAGGTCTTCGCGAAAGCTGCCGTTGTTGATGGCCTCGGAGAGGTTGACCTTGGAGGCGGCAACAACCCGTAAATCGACCGGGATAAGAGTATTCGAGCCCAGTCGCTCGACAACCCTCTCCTGCAGAACCCGCAGCAGATTGATCTGCACCCGCAACGGCATCGATTCAATTTCATCGAGCAGCAGGGTTCCACCGTTGGCATGCTCAAACTTGCCGATACGTTTTGCCTTCGCATCTGTAAAGGCCCCTGCCTCATGTCCGAAGAGTTCGCTCTCTATTATCGACTCAGATACCGCACCACAGTTAATGGCCACAAAATTGTTGTTTCTTCGACTGCTGTTCTCATGCAGCGCCCTGGCAACCAGCTCTTTACCGGTACCTGTCTCCCCGGTTACCAGAATGTCGGCGCCGGTATCTGCAACCTGAGCGATGGTATTACGCAACTGCTCCATGCTGGGCGTACTGCCAATGATCCTCGGCCCCGGGGCACTGTGCAGTTCAAGCTTTCTGCGCAGATTACGATTCTCGAGCGTCAAGGCCCGTTTTTCCAGCCCTTTGAAAACGGTTTTCACAAGCCTTTCCGCCGAATAGGGCTTTTCCAAAAAATCGTAGGCACCATCCCGCATAGCCTGTACAGCAATAGAGATATCCCCATGCCCGGTAATCAGGATCACCGGCAGGTCGGCATCTATCTTCTGTACGGTTCTGAGAAAGTCCATGCCATCCATCTGTGGCAGGCGTATATCGCAGACCACAATCCCGGGCCAGTCCTCACCGAGGGTCTTGAGTCCGTCTTCTGCACAGTGCTTACAGACGACCTCAAGATCGGCAAGCTCAAGAGACTGCTTATTGGCCTGACGGATATGCTTTTCATCATCAATAAAGAGAACCTTCCCAACCTTTACCATAGGCTATCCTACCCGAGACAAGATACATTCAAAACGCGCCCCCTTTTCCAGCGGAACATACAAAATCCTGCCGCCAAAATCACGGATTATTCTCTCACTGATGGTCAGGCCGAGACCAAGCCCCTGTCCAGATTTTTTTGTGGTATAAAAGGGTTCAAATATATTTTTCACATGCTCTTTTACAATTCCAGAGCCCGTATCCTCAACAACGATCAACACCTCATCGTCTGCGCAGGTGCAGAGAAAAGAGATTTTTTTTTCGGCCTGACCGTCCATTGCGTGCATGGCGTTGGAAAACAAGTTGACCAAAACCTGCTGTAAGAGAACATTGTTGGCCCGCACCTTTATATCAGGAGGCTGTATACAGATGTCAATTTTCACACCGGCCTTTTTAAATGCCGGGCCGATAATCTCCATAGCACCATCAACCGCACCCTGAACCGGCACCCTGGCGATCTGACCACTGGATTTTTTGGAAAAGAGCTTCAGCTGAGCTCCCACCTGGGCCATCCGCTCAGTGAGCTCGGCAATCTGTTCCATATTCCACATGGCCTCGCGAAAACGGCCTTTTTTCAGATATTGTCTACCGTTATCGGTATAACTTCGTATCGCTGCCAGAGGCTGGTTGAGCTCATGATTGATTCCCGCTGAAATTTGTCCAAGTACAGCAAGTTTTGCCGCGTGGATAAGCTCTTTTCGGGTACGTTTGAGTTTTGTTTCGGTCTCTTTCCGCTCAAGCACCTCTTTGGTCAAGAGCTGATTGGCGGCGGTCAGCTCTTTTGTTCTCATAACGACGCGCGACTCCAACTGTTCGTTGGCATCCCGCAGGGCGATCCGTGTCTGTTCTTCAATCAAAGCCAGGGCCTTGAGTCGATTATAACGCTGCACAAGAAGCAGGCCCAGGATGTAGAGCACCAGTAGAACGGCACCGACAACAAGGCTGTCAGCAAATGCGATACGTTCTACTTCAGCCGTATCTGTGAGCAGATGCACATTCCAGCCGGCTTCCGACATGAATGTGCTTTGCTTCAACAACGAGATCTCCTGCTCTGCATCATCCTTGATGTCGATAAACTGCAAGCCATCGCTGTCTCGAACGCCACTGCTGCTGATCGGGACAAAGGAGGTTTCCGGGTATCGTCTACTGTCAATGATCCTTTTTTGAACCGAGGAATGTATTGGTTCAAGGGTCTTATACCGCCAGCCCGGGTGTGTTGTAATAAAGATAATACCATCAGGATCGGTAACAACAAAGCTTTCCCCGGTCTGGGACCAATGCTCCTCAACCGAGTCAACGCTTATTTTCACAACGACTGCACCGATGATCTGACTGTCATTGCGAACCGGATAGGCAAAATAATAGCCCCGCCTCGATGATGTCGCGCCAAGGGCAAAGTAGCGTCCGAGTCTGCCCCGCATTGCCTCCTGAAAATATGGTCGATAACTGAAATTTCTACCAACAAAAGGACGCGGCTCCGACCAGTTACTTGCCGCAATCGTCAGGCCATCACGGTTCATAAGATAGGTATCCAGGGCGTCACTGATCGTATTTATTGTGAAAAGATACCTGTTGAGCTTCTGGATACGCTGTTTTTCATAGGGTGAAGACAGGGCTCGAACAAGATTACTATCCATTGCGAGCAGGCGGGGAAGGGTCTGATATTTGCCCAGTAATCCCTGCAGATTGTTGACGTACAGGGCAAGTCTGGCACTACTTTTACGTCTGAGTTCCTCAACCCCTCTCTGGTAGGAGATCTGCCAGGAAATCAGGAGAATTCCGACAAGAAACAAACCATACACAAGGCTCAACCAGACAATTTTCCTGCGCCAAAAAGCCGTTTGCATAAAGGATACCCGGTAGGATTGCAAAGCCAAACGTTGTTGGATATACCACCATCCAGAGATGCAGACTCCAGTCATAAATGATAGGGGGCCGTATTCGACAACAGGCTTTTGCAGAATCGTGCAAAAAGCTCTGATAAACGCCCCTGCCGCAAGCGGCGGGGGATGAGAACCGGAGCTTCGCAATACATCTGGTTAATTGGTGGAATTTTCACAACGGACAACAATTCCTGACGCTGCAAGTCCCGTTTTAACAGCACGAATTTCGACCTCTTTTCTATGAAATATTCCTGCAGCCAATGCTGCCTCAACCCTGGTATGCCGAAAGACATCAACAAAATGCTGGACAGCTCCAGCTCCGCTTGAGGCGATCACAGGAATGGTCACCGCCTCCTTGACCTGGGAGATGAGTTCAAGGTCAAAGCCCGCATTTGTACCATCCCTGTCTATGCAGTTTAAGAGTATTTCTCCGGCACCAAGACTTTCACAGGCCTGTGCCAGCTGTACCACATCAAGATCTCGACCTTCCCTTCCCCCCTTGACGGTGCACTGGAACCAGCAGTACTGCTCATTGTTCGGTCCAGGCAGAGCCGTTCGCAGGGTATGGTGAGGAGTCTGCCTGGGCGAATGCACATACATTCGTCTGGGGTCAACCGAAATAACCACTGCCTGGGCCCCGTACACAGCGGAAATTTGTTCGATTGACGAGGTCCCTGTTCTTTTACCGGTGGTTATAAAATGCTCTGCAGCAAAAACGGCATCACTGCCTATCGAGATTTTATCGGCTCCAGCCCTGAAATAGGCCTCGGCAATATCAAGGGCGGAGGTATGCCGTCCATTGACATCGGTAAAATCGCGGATGCCGCCACCGATGGTCAGGGGCACAAAGACCTTTTCAGAGGTCTTTCTCAACAGCTCGAGCATCGGTTGATCTTGAAGAGGCGAATTCCTAAACGCCGTGATGTTAAGAAAGGCTATCTCGTCAGCACCATCTTCATAATAGCGAAAAGCAAGATCCACCGGTTTCCCGAGATTGCGAACCCCCCCACTGTCACGGACATCGTACTGATCACCCTTGGTCACCACCAGATCACCCGCATCGTTACTGCGCACATCCAGACAGGCAACGATTCTCTTTGCAAAACGGGTGCTGTCTCTGTCTTTTCTGATATCCCGGGCCGATGAGACATTCAGGCATTCTCGGCTTGAAAAGTAATGCTCCAACAGTTGCAGCCCCAGGCTGCCGCTTTTTTCCGGATGGAACTGAAAGGCAGTTATATTGTTAAAGGCAACAGCCGAAACAAACTCCTGGCCATAATCGGTGGTGGCGAGAAGCCAATCATCATTGTTGTCAGGGAGAGGTGCATAATAAGAATGCACAAAATAAAAATGCTCCTCTGAATACCCATCAAACAACGGATTTTTTTTATCCAGACGCAGGCTATTCCAGCCAATATGAGGAACGGAGAGACTATCCGCGGCAAAGCGCTTGATGGTTCCCGGTAAAATGCCAAGCCCCCTTACCCCTGGAGCTTCTTCACTCTCCTCAAACAACGACTGGAGCCCGACGCAAATCCCCAGAAATTGGCCATTCCCTTGCAAATAGCGACGCAAGGGTTCAAGATACCCCTTTTCTTTCAGTCTTGACATAACCAGACCAAAATCGCCAACCCCCGGAAAAAGGAGTCTTTCCAAACCAGACAGATCTCCGGACCTCTCTACCGCAACAACCTCAACCCCAATCTGCCGCAGGGCATTTTCAACGCTCCGAACATTACCCGCCCCATAATCAAGCAAGCCGACCTGCATCTCCATCCCTCTCAAAAGTAAAGGCTCTCTGGGCCATCCATCAACCCCGTTGCCCACCGTAATTGCCTGAGCAGCAATCAATCAAACGTCTCGCCCCCAAAAAAAAAAAACGAAACAGCCTCAAATCAAAAAAGAGTGCTTGAAAAATCAAGCCTCTTGCTTGCTATAGTATCGGCCATCGGAGCAGCCACGACAAAGGGTGATACCGTCAACACGTCTCTCTCTTTTGTCCTGGACCCAGTCGCGACATTGTTCACATTGCACCCTGCTCAAGGGCCGCCCGGGAAGCTGTTCGGGAGGAATTTCCACCTCGACATATTCAATCTTAAACAGCTCTTCCTGGGGCATAATCCTGTATGCCTCAAGCTGTTGCTTGTACCTGTTGTCACCCTGCTGCACATATACAGCTGCACGCTCACGTGCCTCTTCCAGGGCAGTAATGCGCACAGATTTACCGGTTTCAAGATTTACAAAGGTTGCAGCCATCACGCCATTGTCAACAAAGCGCATCGTTCTTTTGCCAAGGCTACAACCGGTTACAGACTGTATGGCGTCGGTTGCACAACGATCTATTTCAACAAAGGTATAGAGTTTTTTCCTGTCGGCCCCTTGAGGATCTTCAATGCCAAGAAGAGACAGCGCGAGGATACTCATTCGAACACCAATAACCTGGCCCGCACAGAGATGGCCGTGAACCCTTGAGGATTCTTCAAGCAAGGTTTCAAAATTTTTCATGACGTTCTCCCAAAGAGAGGTCTGCTCACATCTACAGGTCAATTCCCCTATAATATCCAAGTGTTCTCAGACACTGAAAACAAAAAAACCGTCTCTCCTCTCGAGAAACGGTCATACCCAGACAACAGGCAGCCTTGAAAACAGGCCTGCTTTTTTCTTGACACCACAACCACTTTCCTCTTTCTTCCAGATGTTACAGGTTGATAAAATACAACTGGAGGAAAAAACACGCTCTCTTTTCCAAGAGCTTGAGCGGTTACGTCTTGGGCCTGCAATCGGTGGCCCAAGACGTATCTTCTGCAGACTACTTATTAACCTCTTCAGACAGTTTGTTGCCTGCCTTAAACTTAACAACTTTTTTAGCAGGAATCTTGATAGCCTTGCCAGTCTGCGGGTTCCTTCCCTGACGGGCCTCACGCTTGGTAACGGAAAATGTTCCAAAGCCCACAAGGGTAACCTTATCACCTTTTTTGAGGCTTTTTTCGATTGCCACCAATGTGCCATTCAGGGCCTTTTCGGCAGCGGCCTTGCTTATGTCGGCTGCACCGGCAATGCTTTCAATCAGTTCCTTTTTGTTCATTGAATTCCTCCTGCTGTTGCTTTATTTTGCTTTTAGTGAATCACAGTTACAATCTCTCACCCGAAAAAACATCAAAACCTGCATTCACCCCCCATCTCTTTCCACATATGGCAGAAACAGATAACAGCTGTAGCCATAATCCAGAATCTCTAACAAAAGCAAGCTTTTTTTACGAGATCCCAACAGCTTCTTGCGGCAAACCCAAAAAGGCCCTGCCGCCATTGTCTCACCGAGACAAAAATCTATCGACGATGTTGAAAACAGACAATACGGTGGTGTTGCATTTTACTGTGCTGCGTGAAACAAGGCGAACCATAATTTAATCAGAAACGAGAATCAAGCACTAATTTATATACGAGAAAAAATATTAACTTAACCTTACACAAAAACAGAGGAAGACGACATCGGACGAATTCATTTTAAAAAACAATTTCAAAAAGTTGTCTTTTAAAAATCCTCTTTACTCCAGTATCCGGGCATCAGGATTTTCAGGTCCACGACACTCCATCTTTTTCGAGAGAAGAAAAGGATCGATCGTCCGGTCAATACAGACAAAAACCATTTTACCCAACCTTTCTTCGATACAAAAAGGGTAAATCATCCATTCAAGAGGCCAATGCACTCTATTTTTTGATATGAGCGGCAAAATCAAGCATCCTCATAATTGGTATTTTGGCTCGATCGGCAAGATTTTTTGCGATCCGTATTTCATTGCCACTCTCGGAAAATATCCTGCTCAGATTCTGCAGGGAATTCATTCCCATCCACGGGCAGTTTGCACAACTCTGGCAGGTCGCCCCCTCCCCGGCCGTAGGTGCCTCCAGAAGTATCTTTTCAGGAGCCATTTGCCGCATCTTGTTAAAAATAGAGGCATCGGTGGCAACAATAAATTCTTTGTTCGGCATATCCGCCACAGCCTCGATCAAGGCCGTCGTCGAGCCCACCACATCGGCCTGCGCGACCACGGACTGCATAGATTCGGGGTGAACAAGAACAGCGGCTTCCGGGTGCAGGGCCTTCATGCGTGCAAGTGCCCCGGAGCGAAACTCTTCATGAACCACACAGGATCCAGGCCAAAAGAGCATCTCTGCCCCGGTGATCTTCTGCACATAGCCCCCCAGATGTCTGTCTGGAGCCCAGAGAATCTTCTTCTTTTGCTCTGCGAGGTGTCTGACAACAGGAAGAGCGATACCGGAGGTGACAACCCAGTCTGCCCGCGCCTTGACCTCGGCGCTTGTGTTGGCATAGACAACAACGGTATGATCGGGATGCGCATTACAAAAGGCATCAAAGAGGTCAAAGGGGCAACCTTCATCAAGAGAACAGGTTGCCTTCAGGTCGGGCATCAGAACCCGCTTTTCGTGGTTGAGTATCTTTGCCGTCTCTCCCATAAAACGCACACCGGCAACGATAAGCGTATCGGCCGGATGCTGCCTGCCAAAGCGAGCCATCTCCAGGCTGTCAGCGACACAGCCTCCGGTTTCCTCGGCCAGGTCCTGCAGAATACCCTGGGTGTAGTAATGTGCGACAAGAACGGCATTTTCCTGCACCAAAAGGGTTTTTACCTGTTCTTTCAGATTTTTTTGATCCTCTGGAGACAAATCGGGCCAGACGGGGTGGGCAGGAACAAAGATTTCTGGAATCTGCAGGCTTGTTCTCATAATGTCTTTTTCTCCAGGACCTCGACCACCCTCTCCAGGAGGATGGTACAGAGCTTTTTTCCATAGATACAACGACAGTCATCTCACGCCAGGCTAACCCGGATATTTCATCAGTTCAGGCGGTGTCAGGTTCGAAGTTTTTTGCATTAGGTAAGAGTAAACTCTATTT
This sequence comes from Deltaproteobacteria bacterium, assembly GCA_002747825.1. GTDB lineage: Bacteria > Desulfobacterota > Desulfobulbia > Desulfobulbales > Desulfocapsaceae > Desulforhopalus_A. The sequence goes on along the minus strand of PDQQ01000011.1, from coordinate 37,700 downwards.
ACTGCAAAAAGACTGAAGAAGATGGCGCCGTATGGACTGACCTTTGGTAAACACTTTGGATATTGTAAAACTGTAATGTTCTCGATGTAGTATATTGGAATATAAGTAATTTTTAAAAATTTGACACAATGTTCATGAAATATCCGGGCTAAGGCACAACCTTTGCCACAAACGGATCTGAAATCAAGTTGCCGTTTTTCTGTATAACGAAGATCCGTGAAAAAGGCAAATATCAGGCAGAAAAAGGAGAAAGGGTACAGACACGAGAAGCAGACTCATCCTGACAAACGACCTGCCTTTTGTGACAGGAATTGAAAAAAGTCTCAAGATGTCCCCGTGTTCAACTGTGCAGTAACGGCCCTGGTCAAAAAAATAAACTGATCTGCAGTGAGCTCTTCGGGCCGCGCTGAAGGGTTTATACCTGCCGCCTGTAAGGCCAGGAGGACCCTGTCCCGTACTCTTTTTTTCTGTGTTACCCCAGAATCAGCCCAGAGCAATGGGCTGCTCAACGTATTTAACAGGGTTTTACGCCGCTGGCCAAAGGTTGTACGAACGATTTTACGAAAAAGAGTCCTGTCATAGTCTCTGGGTGTTGCACTCTGAAGACGATTTTCCCGAAAATCGACGAAGACGACCTCGGAGTCTATCTTCGGTCTCGGGTAGAATTCTCCCGGGGCAAGAGTGAGTTTTTTGCAGACAGTGGCACAACTGCCGAAAAGAACCGTCGGGATACCGTATTGTTTGCTCTTTGGTTGAGCCCGCAGACGCTGGGCAACTTCCCGTTGCAACATAACCGTTGCACTGTCCATAAGGCTACTGTTCTCAACTATCTTTGCGAGAAAGGCGTTTGATATCGAATAGGGTAGATTGGCGACAACCTGAAGTGGACCGCCACAACGTAGAGACAAAGAATCAAAGTCAGTCTCTAAAATATTCTGGTGGATCAATTCAACATTGGCAGGGAGATCCTTTTCCTGCTCGTGAAAGCGGACTATTCCCCTATCTACCTCAAAACCAATAACTCGTTTTGCAACCGCAGCAAGAGGGTGAGTCAGCGCCCCAAAGCCGACGCCCACCTCAACCACCGTGTCATCTGCCTTGATACCTGCAACCCGTACTATCGCTTGAGCGGTTTCCGGATGCACAAGAAAATTCTGACCAAATTTTTTGTGCGGGGCCAGGCCCTGAGAGTGAAGAATCAGAGACGGGTTATAATTCATGGGCATATACGACCTTTTCTGTAATGCAGCCGTTCAGCGTAAAAAAACCTTAAACACCTCAAAACATTTCGTTAAACATTCTGTGAATTCTAGCTTATTATGCTCAAAAAGGACAACATCAATAGAGTAGACGGCATTGAGCTGACCTCTGCTCGAGTATCAGGAAGGCTCGACGAGTAAGAGAGAATGCTGCACAAAGGTTTTCACGGACGCGAACTTCTCATTTCTGCCCGTACTAGGTTCAAGCGGTTGTACCGTCAGTGAAAAGGGTATCGCCATCATCGAGCCTCTCACCGGGAAAGGCCTCTTCGTCGACTCCACCGTAAATGACACAGTTACGGCCAATTCTCTGGCTGGCCGGAATCGTAACTTCCTTGCCGACAAGAGAAATACCGGTATAGAGATGTGTCGGTTTAAACCGATTACAGACAGTGCGGTTCTCTCCCGCGCCAAGGACCACATTCTCACCTACGGTAACCCGCTTATCGAGGATGGCAAGATCAACCACGGCGTTTTTTTTGACAAGGCAATCCGCAAAGAGAATAGAGTCCTTTACCGTTGCCCCCTCCTCTACGACAACCCCCGGGGAAAGAACAGAGTTAACGACGGTGCCAGCGATCTTACTGCCGGCCGAAACCAGGCTGTTTTCTAAGAAACAGGTGCTCAGAAACCGTGCTGGAGCCCGGTCTGAGATCCTGCGGCCAGCTTCCACATTTGTTCTGATATTCCATTCGGTTGGAGAAATTCCACTGTTACGGCGCAAAATATCCATATTGGCCTCCCAGTAGGCCTGGATAGTGCCGACATCCCGCCAATACCCATAAAAGGGATAGGCATACACGCGATCTTCGGTAATTGCTCGAGGCAGGATATGCATACCAAAGTCAAACTCTCTGATATCTTTTTTCAGAGTATCGACCAGGTACCGGTAGTCAAACACATAAATCCCCATAGACGCGAGATTGGTCCGGGCAACCTTCGGTTTTTCTTCCCATTCAATGATCCTGTCGTTCTTGTCGACAATCCCGGCGCCAAACCGATGGATCTGCCGACGTGGTACAACCATCATAGCAACGGTGGCATCGGCTTTTTTTGAGCAATGGAAGCCTATCATCGCATCAAGATCCATATGGTAGATATGGTCACCGGAAAGAATAACAACCTCGTCTGCCGGATTTGCTTCGATATAATCGAGATTACGGCGTACGGCATCGGCTGTTCCCTTGTACCAATCCGAATCGGACTCTCCGGTTCTCGGTGGAAGGATATAGATTCCCCGGCTCCTTCCGGTAAGATCCCAGGCTGCGCCCATGGCCAGATGATCCATCAGCGACAAGGGTTTATACTGCGTCATAATGCCGACCTTACGCAAACCGGAGTTCATGACGTTGCTCAGACTAAAGTCAATTATCCGGTAAATCCCCCCAAAAGGGACGGCCGGTTTGGCCCGTTTCTGCACCAATATGTTCAGACGGCTGCCCACCCCTCCGGCAAGAATCAGCACCAGGGCTTGCTTGACCCTTCTCATTGGAGTTTCTCCCTGGCAGAGATATGTGAAGGCCAGCGATTTTCAGGAAGACCGGGATATATCATCGCCCCTTCTCCAATCTCTGTTCTGTCCGGAATGATATTATTCCAGCCGATGACCGTAACCGGAGTGCTCTCAAGACATATTTCCGGCCCTGCAATAACCCCTCTGCCAAAGATATTGTTTTCATCGGCTACCGTTTTTATGATCCGCCCGCCTTCTCCAACCACCGTATCGTAAAAAAGGATTGAACTATCAACAGTTGCACCGGCACCAACCTCTACCCCCGGAAACAGGATAGAGTTTTTGACAATTCCCCAGACCTTGCAGCCATTATAAATAAGCGAGTTCTTCACCACCGCATCCTCACCAAAAAGGGCTGGCTCCCTGTCTCTGATACTGCGAATCTCAAGATTTGTGCGAAACATCCATTTCTCGAGGTCAATAGCCGGATCATCGCCCAACATATCCATACTCGAACGCCAGTATTCGTCGATCGTGTTTGTATACCCCCAGTAACCGCGAAATTTATAGCCCAAAACCCTCTTTTTCTGCCCGAAAAGGGCCGGAATAATATCCCGGCCAAAGTGGTAGGATTTCCCCAAATGGTTCTCTTCGAGGGCCTGGAAGAGAATCTCCGGCTTAAAGCATAATATGGTCATTGATGCCCAGTTCGATCGGGGTGTCTCGGGTTTTTCCCAATAGTCAAGCAGCCATCCGCCCCGAGGATCTCCGCTATCTTCGATCCTGCCAAGCCCAAAACGATGGGCCTGAATGTCCGGCACCCTGGTAAAGGCGACGGTGAGATCCGCATCCTGCTCCAGGTGAAAATCAATCAGATCCTGATAATCCATACAGTAGACATGGTCTCCAGAGAGGATAAGGATCTCTTCGGGCTCATGGGCCTTGATAAAATCCAGATTCTGATGGATGGCATCGGCAGGACCGCGATACCAGTCCCGACCTTCGGCTGTCTGAGAAGGGGGAAGAATGGAAACCTGCCGATAACGCCCTATCATATCCCAGGCCGCACCGGTACCAATATGGTTGATAAGAGAATAGCTGCGGTACTGGCTCAACAGGGCTATTTGTTCAACACCGGAGTTAAACAGATTGCTGAGGGTAAAGTCGATGACCCTTCCCAGACCTCCAAAGGGAACAGCAGACTTGGGACGATTCGCCGTCAGGACATTGAGATCGTCAACCCTGCTGCCAGCCAGAATCATGGCCAAGGTTGTTGGTTTCAGCATGCAACTCCCCCACTGTGAAAGGCGCATAAAAAGGAAGGTAAAATCGGAAACAGTCGTCAAGAGGCATTTTAAAGGAAATTACCCCTCTTGGCAACCTTTCCCGACGGCGGCGAACATTTTTTAAAGGCTGTAAAAAACAGAAGAAAACAAGAAGTTTGATTGGCTCGACCACCCAGGGAAACGTTCTCTGCAACAATACAGGCAGAGGATTAGATATGGCGCATCACAAAACGTTTCAATGTGTCGGAGGTGAAGTCCTTATCGCCAAGATCGAGGTTTTTCAGCGGCACCTCGGCCCTTGCCGCACCTTTATGCCCACCGGCAGAACCCAGGGCGCCAAAGGCCTGCTCCGCCAGTTTTCCGGCGCTTCTGCGATAGCCGTCACTGCGAAAAATTACCACCAGTTTTTCTGCATGGATACCGGAAACAAAAACCCAATCGACATCCCCGACATGATTGAGGAAATCGGCAATAAAGACGAGAACATCAGGGCTCCGCACCCTCCCGATATGGCTGTAGTAACGACGCTTTGAGTATTTGAGCTCGGCCAGAGCCAGTGAAAAATATTTGAGTTCAGAACGTCTGAGGTCTGCCGTCTCAAACTTACGAACCAGTGAACGGTTGGCGATATTAAAAAGGTACCGGAAGGATATACCATCGGCAAGAACCGACTTTTGCTCAAAGTTATGCGTATCAACCTTAATGGCATAAAAAAGTGCCGTGGCCAGGGCCACGGAGGGTTTCATACCTGCCGCCCGCAGGTACTCAACAGCAATGGTCGCTGTAGCACCGTATTCAGGACGGATATCCACAAAATCGGCATCCCATTGCCCGCCTACCGGATGGTGGTCAATGATGACGTTATAGTCTATCTTTTCAAAACAGGGATGATGATTCGGCTGTGAATCAACCATGACCACCTTGCTGTAATCGGAAGCGTTGACCTCTTTGAGGCGAACCAGGGGAATCCGCAGACGCTGTACCATTTCCTGGTTATTCAAACGCCTGATCTCGTTAGGATGGGCAACGACCACACTCTTTACCCGGTAACGAAGCAGTCTCTTGACGGCAAGGGCTGTGGCAATAGCATCCGGATCGGCATTGATGACAACGAGGACCGTGTCCTCCTTTTCAAAAACACTCCAGAAGGTGTTCAGACGATCCTTCGCTGAGGTTCGCAGACTGCCTTTACACAATTGACCGGAGCTATTCTTCTGTTTTTGCACCATGTTCAACAGTACCGATTTTCATCTGCAGACATCAGCCTGAACAAAGATCCAGAAAACGCCCGCTGCCCCCCCTGAGCAGCTTTCATACCTCTCCTCGTGGCAACAGCCAGCAAACGTCGCAGAAATTGCTGAAAACAAGTACCTCCTGTGGAATTACATTCATCACCAGACAAACAGAACCACGCGGTAAAAGAACGAAAAGCACCCTCTCCCGCCATCTCTCACGGAGACGCCCTGAATTTTGCCTGTTTGCCTTTTCAGTCAAGATAAACAACAAGCATCAGCATAACGAGGGCCACTATAGCATATTGTTTTCCACGAATGCAAGAGCAGCCACGGGAGGGGAGATGACATACAACCAAAAGAGAGACGGCACAAGAAACAGAATGTCCGCAGGCGGCGGCAGGAAAGAGGACTGAACAGGCAAACCTTGCCCCAGGGTTTTCTTCTGCTATCGATGCCTCTTCACACATTCCAGCCATTTTCCGTTTTGGTAAACGCTATGGGGCATAAAATTGCGCTTGTAGTTCATTGATCGAAGATCGTCAATGACATAGCCAAGATAGAGATACTCCACTCCCCACTCAAGACAGAGATCCAACAGATACAGGATGTTATAGGTTCCAAGGCTGCGGAGATGCTCTTCGGGATCAAAAAAGAAATAGACGGCATTCAACCAGTTGCGTCCGACATCAACGACAGAGGTTCCCAGCAGCCTTTTCTCAAAACGAAACTGCACCTGAACACAACAGGTTGTTGAGGTACAAAAAAAATCATGAAAATAGCCCGCTGCGGTATTATTCTCTCTGGGATAGCGGCGTGTCAAGAACTTGTCGCAGAGTCTGAGATTCTCTTCATTCACCTGAAGCGGCAGCAGTTCGACGACCAGATCACTGTTTCTTTTTATACAGCGTCTCTGATTGCGGTTGGCCTGAAAGCGACGGGGCTGCAAACGGATAGGGATACAGGCCTGACAATCCTCACACTGCATAGAGTACAGACAATCACCGTTGCGGCGATATCCGGCAGACAGAAAAAGCTCCATTCCCCTGTCGCTGAGCGATGAGAAGCTCGCCTGATGAAAGGTTGCCAGCTTCTCTTTCTCATACGGACAACCAGTCTTTATCGAGACAAAATACGGTTTCAGGTGCTCATACAAGACAGAAAACTCCTGCAGGCACTGTCCGTCATATGTCTTGGCTGCTATGTCTTTCATCTTCCTCTCTTGACAACAAAAAGATACAGGCGGATACTCAGCCCTCTGACCGAGAGCTGCAGATAGAAAGCAACTGTTCAGGAATATTAATATTTTTCCAAGATTCGCGCAGATTATCCGGTACCAATGGTGTAGCAATTTTATTGCTGGCGGCAATATCTGCAATACGAAGGCTTTCAGAAAACATCTGCGCCTCAAAAAGCTGTGCCGATCGCGGGCTGTACCAGGCAAAGAGGGGCTCCAGATGGCTGCCCTCGGCAAGCTTCGGCACAAGCCCCCAGACCCCGGCCCGCCGCAGGGAAAGAAGCCACTCGACAGCGGCAGAAGAGATACACGGCATATCGCATGCGACCAGCAGCCAGCTCAGCTGAGGCTGCCAGCGCATCGCCGACAAGAGGCCTGAGATGGGTCCTCCCACCTTCGGCAGATCCGGAATATGTGGTATGGCCCGCAAACGTTCTGGAATCACCCCCTCACCAGCAATGACAAGCCCGTCAACAAAAGGCTTCAGACGAGAAACAGTGTTTTCAAGCCAGCTCTGTCCATTCTCGGTAGTCAGCAGATGTTTCGCTCTGCCCATTCTCGAGCTCCTGCCGCCGATGAGCACGCAGGCCCACAGCGGCTCGCGGCCGGCTATACGATGCAGCCTGGAAAGCAGCTGTCCTGCGATTACCTCTATCTCCCCATCTGGCGTCCAGAATAAATCATCACCCTTGGGGATGCCGGAATCAGAGGCAACGGAAATGGTATGGACGACATAGCCGGGCAGCTCATCGACGATGACAAGGTCGTGCTGCAGGGCTTTTTTCCATACCGCAGAAGGCGCCGAAAAGCCAGGATCCGCAAGCCAGACCGAAAGGGACATTGCCCTGAGTGCAGCCAGCAGCTCTCTGGTAAAAAGCTGTCTCTGCTGCGCGGTTCCACCTTTGATCCTCACAACAGGATAGCCGAGCATTCTCTCTGTGTTCACGGTGGTACCATATCTCTGAAATCGACGATTTCCTGCAACTGCAGCAGCCATGTTAACCCGACAGATAGAGGAATAAGTATTAGATTTTCTCTGCCAGGTCAAGATTGACTTCAGTTTTGCTGGAGATCAGCCGCTCTCTTTGCCGATTTTCCGCTGTCGGCTGCACATAACGGAGCTGTATTCAAAAAAAGAAAAGGGCTGACAAAGCGCGTCAGCATTCTCCTGACCTGCAGACCAATTCCCTTGCGGGTTGTCCCCAAGACATGGTATGGACAAGATCTTTCGATACAGGTTTGCCCTCGAGGCATCCAACAGAAAAAGAGTACCCATGAAAAGAACACAAGAAGATCTTACTCTGGCGGCCTACCATTATGACCTCCCTGCCTGTGCCATCGCGCAGCATCCGGCAACAAGGCGGGACTCTTCCCGTCTGATGGTGCTCCACACCAGAGACGGCAAGCGGGAACACCGTCTGTTCTCGGACATAGAGGAATATTTTCGTCCAAACGATATCCTGGTTATAAACAACACAAAGGTTTTTCCGGCACGATTGACTGGTACAAAAGAGACAGGGGGAAAGATTGAGGTCTTCCTGCTCGAATTCCCGCAGATTGATCCAATCCACGCCAATACGGCCCGGGTAAAAGGTCTCTTTAAATCATCAATCGCCCCCAAGGCAGGGGCTTCTCTCTCTATCAACGAGACAATTTCCTGTCGCGTTCTTGAGCTACAGGGTGGAGGTATGGCTCTTTTTCAACTCCATTTTGACAAAGAGCTGGGATTGAGAGCCTGTCTTGAAAGGGCCGGAGAAGTACCGCTCCCCCCCTATATACAGCGCAGACAGGGAACCACCGCCGAAGATCGACAACGCTATCAGACGGTATATGCGACAACAACAGGTGCCGTTGCAGCGCCAACCGCTGGTCTGCATTTTACCAGAAAGCTCTTGAAACATCTGCAGGAAAAAGGGGTTGAAACGGCAGAGATCACCCTGCATGTAGGACACGGGACATTCGCTCCGGTACGGGTTACAGACATACGCGCCCATACAATGCACAGTGAATATCTGCAGGTCAGCCGGAACACGGTAAACAAGATCAAGGCCGCCCAAAAAAAAGGCGGCAGGGTGTGGGCCGTAGGGACAACGTCAGCCCGGGCCCTGGAATACGCAGCCAACAAAGGCTCAGGTATCCAGCCTATTGAGGGCTGGTGTGATCTCTATATCTATCCGGGCTTTGCATTCCAGGTCGTAGATAACCTGATTACCAATTTTCACCTGCCCAAATCCTCTCTTCTCTTTCTTGTTTCGGCTCTCTGCGGCCGCAGTACATTGCTGCAGAGCTATCAAGAGGCCATCCAGAACGGCTACCGCTTTTTCTCCTATGGTGATGCAATGGCGATTATCAAGAAGGAGTAACCCCTCAAGACCGACAGACAAGGCCAAGAGCCCCCAGTGGAGACCCGCTGCACAACAACACGCCTACAACGATCGGAAAAAGGCAGAAAATGAACCCCGGAGACAATGCTGTGAAGCAGGCTCAGGCAGATCCGGAGGAGGATGCAGGACAGCCGGCACAGCCCCCTTCCGGCTTACAGGTCTGGGGAGCTTTTGACGCCTTACTGTATCCATCAGCGTACCAACCACCCCCCTTGAGCTGAAAAGAATTCATTGACATCAACTTGGTCACGGCGCCGTCACATTGCGGACAGGCGGCCAGCGGAGCCTCTGTCATCTTCTGCTGTACTTCAAAAACCTTTTGACAGCTCTTGCATTCATATTCGTAGACTGGCATTTCGTACCCCTTTGTTACAACCTAAAAACCAACGACCACCCTGGCCGCAGAAAAAAACACCATAGAAAAGCGAAAGAACCTTTGTAAAAAACGTGGCAAATGTAATGCCGAAGCTATAGCCTGTCAACATCTCAAAAAACAAGCCCATCTACCGTGCCAAATTCAGTAAGAGATCTTCGCTTGTTGTTTCTGGTCTTTTCTGCTATTCTTGTCTTTTTAGTTGGACTTACACTGTATTGTACTATCCAGATACAGGCCCCGTAGACGTCTTTCCAAGCCTGAGAAAATACGGTACTCAACGATTCAAGGGTCAACGGGCCTGTCAGGGGTTCTGTTTTCTGTGTTTTTTACAAAGATAAAGGCCCCAATAGAGTAATAATAGCCAATTATGATAGGCATTTTTGATTCAGGTGTCGGAGGTATGACGGTTGCCAAGGCCGTAGAAGAGCTGCTCCCCAACCACCCTCTTGTCTACCTGGGCGATCTGGCGAGATCTCCCTATGGTTCCAAAAGCCCCGAAGCCATTGAGGCCTACTCTGTGGAGAACGGGAAATTTCTCATCGAAAACGGGGCAAAACTGATCGTCATTGCCTGCAACTCAGCCTCAAGTGTTGCCGTCAAAAGACTGCAAAATCAATTTGACGTCCCTGTCTTTGAGGTAATCACCCCCGCCGTGAATCAGGCCGTAGAAAAGACCGCCAGCGGCAGGATAGGTATCATCGGCACCCGGGCGACAGTAAACAGCGGCATCTATACCACATTGATTCAAAAAAGAAATGCAAGTTATAAAGTCTTCGCAAAGGCCTGCCCGCTCCTGGTACCACTCGTTGAAGAGGGCTGGCTCAAGAAACGTGAAACGAAGATGATTCTGCGCCGCTACCTGGCTTCACTGAAGCAGCAACGGGTCGATACCCTGGTTCTCGGCTGCACCCATTATCCGCTGCTCAGCGAGCTTATCCAGCACAGGATCGGCAGAAGAGTGCATCTTGTCAGCTCGTCACAGACCACCGCGCAACACCTGTACCAACGTCTTGCCAGCTCTGCGGTCGTCGAACCTGTCCGCGGACACAACCCCAAAGACAATAACTATTTTGTGACCGACTTGAGCCCTGCTGCACAGAAGGTGGCCGACATCATTTTTAATCGCCCGGTACAACTGCAAAAAGTATAATGCAGAAAAACAGACAACCAAAGGTCAAAGAAAACAGAAGCCCAAAAGAGTATACAGCCCAAAGATCGTTTGTCTCCAGGGCTCGAGATAGAGAACCTACAGGACACATTGTACCCTGCATTTTCTAAAAATCTATGGAAGACACTGTATGAATTTTCCTCTTCTTTTTCACAGTTTTTGAAACCAAGGGATCTTGCGATGAAACGACACCAGAGGATGTTTTTCACCAACTGTCTGGCCAGCCTCTTTTTCCTTTTGCTCGTCCAGCAGGCACCAGCCTTTGCACAGACTCCTGAGTCACCGCAGGACATTGCCCGGCGCCTGCAGGCCAGGTACGACCAGATGCAGAGTCTCTCCTTTGAGTTTTTTCAGGACACCCGAGGAGAGACAACGGGAGGCAGGCGTCAGGGCTCCGGAGAGGCCTTCTTCGTCAAAGGCGCAGACCACAACAGGATGCGCTGGGACTATTCTCTGCCCAACAAACAGGTTCTCTTGAGCGATGGCATACAATTTATTATGTACTTTGCAGAACTCAATCAGATGATTATCTCTCCGGCTGAAAGCCTTGAAAAAGAGATGACCTACTCGTTTTTTTCTGGAAGTGCCAAGCTCAAGGATGGTTTTGATATCCTGCCGGCAGAGGCCGATTTTCATACAGAAAGCAGTGATAATGTTTCGGTAATACAACTGGTTCCGCTCGTACCCCACTCACAGGTGCAGGATATCCATCTCTGGGTGACCGATGACTCTCTTCTGCAGCGGATTACAATCCGGGATCATTTCGGAACGCTTACCGTACTGAATCTGAGCAACATTGTTGCCAATGCCCTTGAAAATACCACACCCGAAAAGCTGGAACAACTCTTCTCCTTTGTGCCACCAGAGGGTGTTGAAATCATAGAACAAGAGAGAACAAGAATAATTCCTTAGAGATATCTGATCTCCAACGGGATGGAGATTTCCGCAAAAAAGACACAGTCCCATCTGGACACCCGAGATACTAAAAAGAAAAGGAACAGCTCAAACAAGAAGAAGGAATTGAACCGTTATGACAGAAAACAAGGAAGGCAGTTTTGCAGAACTCTTTGCCGCAGCCCCCCAAAAACGCTTGCAAAAATTGAGCCCTGGACAAAAAATTACCGCCACCATTGTTGGGATAGACAACGAAGTGAGCTTTCTCGATGTTGGCAGTAAAAGCGAGGGGATACTTGAAAGTGCCGAGATCAAAGACGATGAAGGGAACTTCACCCATCAGGTTGGAGACCGTCTTGACGTCTATTTCCTGCAAACAAAAAGGGCCGAGCAGATTTTTACCACCACACTCGGCTCCGGCTCTTCCACAGCTCATCTTGAAGAGGCCTTCCGGGCACGGATCCCTGTTGAGGGGATGGTCAAGGCAGAGATCAAGGGAGGTTTTGAAATACGCCTTGGTGGTAATGTGCGCGGCTTCTGTCCCTATTCGCAGATGGGGGTACGCCGCGTGGATGACGCGGCCAAAGAATATCTCGGCAGCAGAATGACATTTCTGATCACCCGTTTCAGCGAGAACGGAAGAAACATCGTACTCTCAGCCAGAGCCATTCAGGAAGAAGAACGAGAGCGACAAAAAGAAAAACTCAAAGAACAGCTCGAAGAAGGTCAGACAATATCGGGAACGATCACTTCGATCCGTGACTTTGGGGCCTTTGTCGATATCGGAGGTGTAGATGGGCTCATTCCAATTTCGGAAATTGGTTGGAGTCGTATCGACAAGATTGATGAATATTTCTCGATCGGCCAACAGGTTGAGGTGCTGGTGAAAGAGATTGATTGGCAGAAGGAGAGGATTTCCCTCAGTTACAAGGCGACCCAGAAGGATCCATTCGAAAAGGTCCGGGAAACGTATCCGGAGGGATCTCTTCATACCGGAACGGTTGCCCGTCTGAGCCAATTCGGTGCCTTCGTAACTCTCGAACCGGGGATTGACGGCTTGGTACATATATCGAAACTGGGGGGAGGCAAGCGAATCCATCATCCGAGCGAGGTTCTTGATGAAGGACAGTCCATTGAGGTCAGGGTAGAACAACTCAATATGACAGAGAGAAAAATGAGTCTTGTGCCTTCCGACTACGTTTCAGAGGCGAGCGAGCAGGAGCGTGAACAACGGATCTACAAGGATTTTATCGCAAAAGAACGGCAGGCGCCAGAAAAGGCTGCGATGGGTAGTCTTGGCAAACTCTTACAGGCGAAGCTTTCAGAAAAAAAGCAAGGCTAGAGAGTGAGATATGACTGATTCCCCGATAAAAGAGAGAGCTTACAGACGAAAATTTGGGATCGTTGGGGTCTTATTTGGTTGCATTGCCTTCGGCACAGCTCTCTTTCATTACTGGGCAGGGCCATTTACGACCGCCCCCTCTCCTGAAGAGACCGTTGCAGAAAAAACCATACGCATAAAAGATAAGGTTGTCTTAAAAATCAAAAGAGACAAAACGGTGAAAACGCCTCCCGAAAGGGTGTATCTGAAAGATGATATTATCAACATCACTACGATATCTTTGGGCTTTATTGCTATTGTTTCAGCAATCGTCTCATTTATACAAAGGGAAGATAAAAGGGTTTCGTTTTGTGCAGCATTGTTAGGGGCTGTAGCAATTGGTTTGCAGCTGCTCAATATCGCGTTAGGAATCTTATGTTTAGCAATTATAATCGCTGCTGTTTTTGGTTCTCTGGGATTCAGCTAAGCCGATAAACGTTACCAGCAGTCAACCGGACTCGTAAACTCGACGCGCATCAGGGTGAAACGGCATCATACCCTGGTCGAGACCGATAACGAAGACAGCAAAGGCCATTACGATGCAAATACGCCTCAAATCTCCGCTGGATATGCATCTGCACCTCAGGGAAGGAGAGCTGCTCAAGCAGGTTGTTCCATACTCCGCTGCGCCTTTTGCCGGGGCGGTGATAATGCCGAACCTGATATCTCCGATCGACAGCCTGCAAAAGCTCAGAAACTACAAAAAGACGATAGAAAGGGCTCTTGCCCCCTCCTCGTTCACCCCCTATATGACCCTGTTTTTTCGCCCGTACAGCGAGGCAGAGCTCGTTGAGGCAAGAGGGGAGATCATTGGGATAAAGCTCTATCCCGCCGGTATCACGACGCAGAGTGAAAACGGAGTCAGCGACTTTACACAGATAGAGACAACACTCGGCATGATGGAAGAGTTGCGGATTCCCCTGCTTGTCCATGGAGAAGCCAATGGCTTTGTTATGGACAGGGAAAAAGATTTTCTCCCGGTATATGAAAACATTGCCAGGAAATACACGAAGCTGCATATCGTTATGGAGCATATTACAACGGCAGCAGCCCTGCGACTTTTGGACAAATATGAAAATATATCGGCAACAGTCACCCTGCACCATCTGCTGCTTACCTTAGATGACCTGGCCGGCGGTCTGCTCAAGCCGCATCTTTTTTGCAAGCCTATCGCCAAAAGGCCGGAAGATCGAGCGGCCCTGCGCGATGCGGTCTTTTCAGGGCATCCCAGGCTGCTGTTTGGCTCCGATTCAGCCCCCCACCCCCGCCACAAAAAGGAGTGCTGCGGCTGTGCGGCCGGTATATTTTCTGCCCCGGTTGCCCTGCCGATGCTGGCAGGACTTTTTGCCGATGCCGGAAAACTTGAAAAGCTGCAGGGCTTTGTCAGTGATAACGCCCGGAAAAGATATGCAATCCAGCCCCCCGAAAAGCAGATCAGGCTGGTAGAGAGAGCCTGGCAGGTACCTTGGCAAGACAAGGATCTGCAGCCCTTTGCAGCAGGTCAGACACTGCACTGGAGCATCGCCGACATCAAGACAGATTCTGACGCCGGGCCTCAAAGAGGATGACAGCCGCGGCCACCGAACCGTTCAACGAGTCGAGATTGCCTGCCATTGGAATAGAGATCAGAAAATCGCACTCCTTCCTGATAATCGGCCGAATCCCTTTCCCCTCGCTTCCAACCACCAGGCAGGCAGGAACAGTGAGATCGGCATCGTAGAGAGAAACAGCAGCGGTATCCGTGACCGCCCCAAAAATCCAGAAACCAATTTCTTTGAGAGCCTGCAGGGCCTGACAGAGATTGGGAACCTGACAGATATCGATATGGGATATGGCACCTGAAGAGGCCTTTGCCACCGTGCCACCGAGCGGGGCGGAACGCCTTTGGGTAACAATCACTCCAGCGGCCCCGGAGGCAAGTGACGAACGGATGATGGCACCGACGTTATGCGGATCCATCAACGAATCAAGCACCATAATCCGTGTCGGTTGTTGGGCCTTGAGACGCGCGGCCATCTTCTGCCTGAAGGCCTCAAAACCGTAGAGGGGGACCGCAGACAGACGGGCGACAACCCCCTGATGCCTGATCGAGGCACTGCTCTCCCCGACAAGTTTGAGGCTATCGACAAAGGTACATTTTATCCGGGCATCTCTTGCCAGGGCAATGATCTCTTCAATCTTGCTGCCCCGTTTATCTTTTACCAGCAAAATCTCGGTACATCTGTCGGCTTCCTGCAGCAAGGCCTCATAGACCGGATGTACTCCCCACAAGAGATCATCGCTCAGACGGATGCGTTTTTCACCGGAACGCCATCCTGCCGCTGGCTGTTTTTTTTTCATGGCTCCAAGAGGCCGGTGATCGGCTCTCCAGAAGGAAATCGGCGGGTCTTTGCCCGTTCCGCGACAACGATCGCAGAGAGCAGCTCTGCCGCCTTTTCAACCTCAACGTTGACGACCAGATACTCGTACTTTTCTACTGCCTGCATCTCTATTCTGGCATTTTTCAACCTGCGGTCAATATCCTCCTGGCTTTCAGTCTCCCTGGCCCTGAGCCTGTTTTCCAGGTCACGGAAGCTTGGTGCGGCAATAAAAACAAAAACGGCATCAAAATCAGACCGATCGCGAACGATATCAGCGCCCTTGACATCAATATCCAGAACAACATCAACTCCTTGTTCAAGTGCATCTCTGGTGAGAGCGAGGCTCGTTCCATAAAAATATCCATGCACCTCGGCATACTCAAGGAAAAAACCTTCCTCGACTTTCTTTTCGAATTGCGATCTGGAAACAAAGTGATAATCAACCCCGTCCGTTTCACCTTGCCTCGGTTGCCTGGTCGTATAAGAAACCGAAAAGACAACCCTGGGCAGGGTTTGTATCATAGACTTCAGCAAGGTCGTTTTTCCAGCACCGGATGGTGCTGAAACCACAAATAATCGGCCCTGACACATAGGATTCCTCCCTAGGCTGGTTTTACGCTTTTGTGGTATTCCGCCAGATGGTATTCCGCCTGAAGGGCCTGCATTCTCTGACCAATGGTATCCGGCTGCACCGAGGAGAGAACAACATGATTTGAATCCATGACAATAATTGATCTGGTCCTTCTTCCCTCTGTAACGTCGATAAGCCTGCCCCCCTTTTTGGCGGCATCCTTGAGCTTACGAGCCGGAGAAGAGCCTGTATTCACAACAGCTATTACCCGATCCAGCATAACGGTGTTGCCATAACCAACATTTAATAATTGCATTGTATCTCTCTTTATATGTCCCAGGTGAAGAAAAAAAACCTATTCAGCCAAAACAGCGGTTATTCAATATTTTGTACCTGTTCCCGGATCTTCTCCAGTTCACTTTTCAGTTCAACGGTATGATGGGCTATCGAGGCATCGTTAATTTTGGAACCCAGGGTATTCACCTCACGCAAGATCTCCTGAATCAAAAAATCCAGCTTACGACCGACACCGCCCTGTTCTTCCAAAAAGCCATGAAACTGGCCCAGATGACTGTGTAATCTTACAATTTCTTCGGTAACATCTGTTTTATCGGCAAGTAAGGCGACCTCTTGGGCAAGCCTCGCCGGATCAAGCTGGACATTATCGAGGAGTTTTTTCAGCCGTTCGGTCAAGCCGTTCTGCCGCTCTTCAAGAAGCAGGGGAAGCTGTCGCTCAATACGTTCGACGGTTGCCGTAAAAGAGGCCAGACGCGACAAGAGGTCTTCTTCCAGGACTCGTCCTTCCTGTACCTGCATATCCAGACAAGAGGCGATGGCCTGGTCAACCACCCGTTCAACGACGGGCCAGACCTGCGAAAGATCTTCTTCGACCTGCTCCTGCTTCAAGACATCAGGGAGAGCAAGAAAGTCTCTGAGACTGACATCTGCCGGCAAATCGAGCTGCTGGCCAAGCGACTGCATTGCGCTCAGATACTCAGCTGCCAGCCCGCTGTTGATAGTCACCCTGCGGACACCAGCGGAATTGCCGGAAACGCCAAGA
Organism: Deltaproteobacteria bacterium; assembly: GCA_002747825.1. Lineage (GTDB taxonomy): Bacteria > Desulfobacterota > Desulfobulbia > Desulfobulbales > Desulfocapsaceae > Desulforhopalus_A. The sequence goes on along the minus strand of PDQQ01000011.1, from coordinate 21,039 downwards.
TGTAACTCCACACGCCCCCGAACATATGCCGCAGCCAGCCTGGAGCGGATCTTCTCTTCGAGCGAGGCATACTCCCTGGGGAGCCGTATCTTCATATCAAGATAGCGATTATTCACACAACGAATCTCGGCAACCCAGGTTCGGCCATCAGACTCGATCTCTCCGCGTCCAAAACCAGTCATACTCCTGACAGACATACTTTCTCCCGCCTATTGGCCGATAATCATATCGGGAATTCGCCTTCGTCTCAGGATGTGAGACGAGGCGTCTTTTTCGAGAACAAACAAAAAACGATGCGTAAGCAACAGCCTCGCATCGTTTTTTCAAAACCAGAACAGCAAAGATGCTGCTATCGAGAACTATTTTGCCATGGCCTTATCCAACAGCTTAATGATCTCATCGGTCACATCAACCGCCTCATCAACATACAGAAAACCGGCTCTCGAGTCGCTGAGAAGGGCATAGCCGTTATCCTTTCCGTATTGAGTAATAATCCCATCAAGTGTCTTCAAGATCGGCTCAAGCTCTTTATCCTGAAATTGCTTGACCTCAAAACTGGCGTCTTCAGACTTTGCCTTCAACTCCCGCTTGATTTTTTGGAATTCTCTTATCTTCTCTGCCTTCTTCTCCTCACTCCAGACAGAGCTCTTTTTTTCAATTTCTTGCTGCAGACCTTTAGCACGATCTTCATTTTCCTTGAGCGAAGAGCGCAGACCTTTCAGCTTTTCATCAAGACGGGTCTTGGCTGCCTTTCCAGCACTGGACAAGGCGATAACCTTCTGGACATTGACAACCCCCATCTTACCAGGGTCAGCTGCAGAGATCTGAACACCCCAAAAAACCAGCAGCAGGGTCAAAGAGACCCGCACAATCATCTTACCCACGATATCTTTCCCCATTAACATTTATTCACAGTGCCTTACTCAACAACAACGAAATCATCTCTTCTGTCCTGGGCCCAGGAAAGCTCATCGTGCCCGAGAACAAGCATTTTCTCTTCCCCGTAGCTAATGGTCTCCAAGCGCATTTCATTGACACCCAGATTGACCAGATACTTTTTGGCACTCAAGGCACGTCTCTCGCCGAGGGCCATGTTGTATTCGTTGGTTCCCCGCGGGTCACAGTTCCCCTCAATACGGATGGTGAGATCCGGATTTTCCTTACAGAAATCAGCATTAACCTCTAACCGCGGCACCTGATCAGACTTTATTTTTGATGCATCAAAATCGAAATAAACGGGCAACATCCCCTCTGAGGTTCGTCCCTCACTGATGCCTCGGGGTTCGCTCTCAAGTGATTCTACTTCACCTATAGCCTCTTCATTTACTTCAACTTCCTTTACTGGCTCCGGGGTTTCTGTCTTGGAACTACATCCGGTAAAAACGAGCATTGAGAGACCAAGAATCGCCGGCAGAATGTTTTTGATGTTCTGTTTCATGGAAGAGACCTCCAGTATATGATTATTTATCGAAATAAAAAGTTGCTGTTATCAATCTGACCCGGACATTTCCGGTACCAGATCCACGATACAGGGAAACAGAAACCCTGCTATCAGACCACGACTATGCACATTAAATAACAAACAGAGTAAATTCAACATTTTTTTTATGTTTCCCCTAAAAGCAGAAAAAGGAGATCAAGCCGGTTTCCCGGCTCAGTCGAATAAAAACCAGAAGAAACCACCAGAGGCTCGGGGAAAGAGTCTGACTGAAAAAGCTTTTTCAAGGTTTCCATATTTATCTTTTCAGATTATAACAGAGCTATGTCACGATTGGACTGATTTCTTCACATCCTGAGGTCCGGGATGACTACCCACGGAGATCACGGAATGGCCAAAGTAAACATAAGTCCCAACAGGACGACCGATAAAACAATCCGCAGAATTGATCGAAAACGCGAACAAGAGCGGAAGAAGATGTTTCACTATGCCAAAGACTATGCTTCCGAATTTGCGCTACAACTGAGCCAGCGGCTGATCAAAATGGAGGTTATCGAAACATCTTCTGTCAAGGCGGTCGAAGAGCTTCTGGAGAGAGAATTGAGCCAACTGGAAAACCTTGATGATTTCGATCTGCAAGTCAAGGTGGCACCGATCAGGACTCTTGTCCAGGATCCCAATATGGTGAGCCTCTATGTTACCCAGTACATCATCGAAGACCTGATCCGGGAACCTTGCATCCAGGACGTTTTTGGTGACGACCTTGATATCTACAGGGTTGTCGATTCTGTTTTTCGGCCGCTTAGACCCTAGATGCAGCATCCCAAGACAACCCCGTGCCTGGTTTTTGCCGATAAAAATGGCAATATCAGCGAATTTCCAGAGCTTGCAATGGTCGGGATGGGCAATGGGAGGTTCTATCGTCCACGGTTCTGCGAGCTGATTCCACTGCCGGAGGGCAGCGAGTTATTCTGCCTTCCCGACCGGCTCCCGGTCGGATGGAGCGAGACCGACGATCAACCGATGCTGCTCGCCGAACACCCCTACCGGCAAGGGGAGCCTCTGCAGGCAGTCGCTGCATTTATAGCCCCTGCCCATACATCGCTGTATTCCTGCGGCTACCAATCGGTATCCGGGGCCCAAAGACTTCCTCTTTTTGCCTATACAGCAGTCGGTTGGGCCGAAGGCCGTTTCTGGGTTACCGCCTTCCGCAGCGACCCTGATAACCGCCAGGACTGCAATCAATATAGCCGGCAGACGGTGTATAAGAAGACACAAAAACGTCTCAGACAAAGCCCGGACAACCGCTTGATTCAGCATCTCGGCAAATGCTGTCTTACCTATGGCTGCCCTGCTGCCAGAAACTTTTTTCTCAACCGCTGGGAGGCTCCGCTGCCAACCTCCCCCACCTGTAACGCCAGATGTATTGGCTGTATCTCTCTACAGGAGTCGCAATGCTGCCCGGCAACCCAGGAGAGGATCCCATTCGTCCCCCGTATCGGCGAGATTACCGAAATAGCCATCGGCCACCTGCGCCAGGCCGCCAGGGCCATCGTAAGTTTTGGACAGGGCTGTGAAGGAGAACCTCTTCTACAGGCAACAACCATTGAAAAGGCCATTATCGCTATCCGCAAAAAGACCTTGCGGGGAACGATAAACCTCAATTCAAATGCCAGCCGGCCCGAACAGGTAAACCGTCTGGCAAAGGCCGGACTCGACAGCATCAGGGTCAGTCTGAACTCGGCGCAGGAAAAATATTACAACCGCTACTACCGCCAGCGCAGCTATAGTTTTGCCGATGTTCTGCAGTCCATCGATACGATGAAGAGACACAATAAATTCGTGTCTCTCAACTATTTTGTTTTTCCAGGATTTACAGACAGCGAGCCGGAATTTGAGGCCCTTTGTCATCTTCTCGACAAACACCGTCCGGATTTCATCCAGCTGCGTAATTTTAATATGGACCCGGAAGAATATACAAAGGTTCTGCAACTGCCAGATACCACACGATATCTTGGCGTTCAGACGGTGGTTGAAAAACTGAAAAACCGTTTCCCCGCCCTCGGACTCGGCTATTTTAACCCTCAGCTCAACCCCAAAGACTGATACAGCGTTTCCGCCATCGATACTGTCTGTAACGATAAAAAAAGAGTGCAAAGAGGTACACAGGCACAGTCAATATCCCCGCGTCCAGTTCGATTTCGTCGACGTACTCAACACTGCAGTGGTCTATTTTATGCAACCTTATGGTATGGATCCACAATCTGAGGATCCAGCTGTGTTCATTTGACCGTATTCTTTTCCGCTCTTCGTTGAGTTCTACCAGTTGTATAACATGCTTACCAATGGGTATTATTCCGAAAAAGAACAGCCTAAACCTGTACTCAACGCCACATGCCCACCTCTTGGGAATAAGGCCGTCCTTTTCGGCTCTAAAAATCAATATCGGTGCAGCAACATAGCGTAATGAAGAGACGTTTTGCAGCTCATTCCAGATCGCGTTTTCATCTGTTTTCAGTCTGGTTGCCACTCTTACGTTCATTCTTCGTCGAGGAATATCGGTTAGCCCGGATATTTCATGAATATTGTGTCAATTTTTTAAAAATTGCTTATATTCCAATATACGACACGGAGAACATTACAGTGTTACAATATCCAAAGTGTTCACCAAAGGTCAGTCCATACGGCGCCATCTTCTTCAGTCTTTTTGCAGTAAATAGAGTTTACTATTCCGTAATGCAAAAAACTTCGAACCTGACACCGCCTGAACTGATGAAATATCCGGGTTAATATTCGACTCCCGAGAAAACCAAACAACATCCCGCTGCAGGCTGCAAGAGATACACTCCCCCGCTGCAAACAGCGCGGCACTTGACACCTGGAAAAACGTTTAACAAGGCATAATACGACAAGGTTCGGCTCCCCAACGGCCGGATGAAAGACTGGTTATTCAAGCCACCCTTTGTTTCTTACCTCCAAGGTTCACTCAGGCTTTCAGGTCCCGTGCAACAGAACCCTGCAAAACCTGCGTTTCCCAACCTTGATTACAAGATCTCCTTCGGGTTCCAGGAGCATGCCGACGTCGTCGACCTTCTGTCCATCTATGGAAACGGCACCCTGCGTAATCATCCGCCGCGCCTCTGAAGTCGAGGCGACAAGACCGGCATCCACCAATATATTGGGCAGGGCAATGGGAGTGTCAGTATTGCAGAGATATTCAGGGATATCATCGGGGACTCCGCCTCTGGCAAACACAGCTTCAAAACCGCGTTCAGCCTCAATTGCCGCCTGCTCGTCGTGAAAACGGGCTGCCAGCTCCCGGGCCAGCTTCTGCTTGACACGCTTCGGGTGCAGCTCTCCGGTCTCCACCTTCTGCTGCAAGCTCTCAATTTCAGCACTGTCCAGATCACTGAGCAAGACATAATAACGAAACATCAACGGATCAGAAATAGAGAGGACTTTGCCGTAGATATCAACAGCCGAATCAGTAATACCGATATAATTGCCCAGAGACTTGCTCATCTTGTTGACGCCATCAAGCCCTTCAAGAAGCGGCATGGTGATAACCACCTGCGGCTCTTGACCTCTCGAACGTTGCAGATCGCGCCCCATCAGGAGGTTAAAGAGCTGGTCGGTTCCCCCCAGCTCGACATCAGCCTGCATGGCCACCGAGTCATAGCCCTGAAGAAGGGGGTACATAAACTCGTGAATTGATATCGGGCGGCCGGTCTCAAAACGATTTTTGAAGTCTTCTCTTTCAAGCATCCGGGCCACCGTCAGCTCAGATGCCAGCCTGATCATATCGGTGGAACTGAGCTTACTGCACCAGGCACTGTTAAACACCACTTGTGTCCTGTCAGGATCAAGTATCTTGAAGACCTGCTCTTTGTACGTCTGCGCATTCTCGGCGACCTCTTCGACGGTGAGGGCCGTTCTGGTTTCTGACTTGCCGGTTGGATCCCCTATCATCCCGGTAAAATCACCGATAAGAAAGTGTACATTATGTCCCAGATCCTGAAAATGTTTTAATTTTTGAATCAACACCGTGTGCCCCAGATGCAGGTCTGGTGCTGTCGGATCAAAACCGGCCTTGATCGTCAAAGGGCGCCCACTCTCCTTTGATGTTTTCAACTTTTTAACCAGTTCCTCGCGGGAGATACAATCAACGGTACCTCTCTCGATCAATGCCACCTCTTCTGCAAACGAGTCCATCACAATATCCCTTTCTGTTTATAGTTTTTCCTATTTGGCGTACTCCACAACACGCGTTTCCCGGATTACAGTAACCCGGATCTGCCCAGGATAGGTAAGTTTTGACTCAATGGAACGGGCAATATCCTGACTTAACAGGGTGACTTCTTCGTCCTTGATTTTATTGGCATCGACGATAATGCGCAGATCCCGACCGGCCTGAATAGCGTAGGATTTTTCCACACCTTCAAAGCTGTTGGCAATTTCTTCCAGCTCCTCCAACCGGTTTACATAGGTTTGCAACATCTCCTTGCGGGCACCGGGACGGGCTCCGGAAAGGGCATCCGCAGACTGGACCAGAACATCAATAACACTGAACGGGGGATCATCTTCATGGTGGGCGCCAATGGCATATACCACTTCATCCGGCTCACCGTATTTCTTTGCCAGATCCCGGCCAATTACCGCGTGAGAGCCTTCAACCTCATGGTCAACAGCCTTGCCGATATCGTGTAAAAGTCCGGCACGCTTGGCCACCTTGACATCCACCCCAAGTTCGGCGGCCATCACGCCACAAAGAAAAGAGACCTCAAGGGAATGCTGGAGCATATTCTGCCCGTAACTGGTTCGATATTTGAGGCGGCCAAGCAGTTTAATAAGCTCAAGGTGTACACCATGGGCCCCAACATCAAATGTGGCCTGCTCTCCAGCCTCTCGCATCGTAACTTCAAGCTCTCGGGTAACCTTCGCCACCACCTCTTCGATGCGACCGGGATGGATTCTACCGTCGTTGATAAGCTCTAGAAGCGCCAGTCTGGCGATTTCCCGTCGTACCGGATTAAAACCTGAGAGAATGACCGCTTCCGGGGTGTCATCAATAATGATGTCTATTCCTGTTGCTGCCTCAATGGCCCTGATATTACGTCCCTCACGGCCAATGATACGCCCCTTCATCTCCTCATTAGGGAGAGGCACAACCGATACGGTACGGTCTGCGACATAGTCACCGGCATAGCGGGAGATGGCCAGAGCCAATATATTCTTGCCCTTTCGGTCAGCCTCCATCCGCATCTCGTTTTCTATACGGGCCAGGCTTTTGGCAGCCTCCATTCTCGCTTCACTCTCAAGAGACTCCATAAGCAGCCTTTTGGCCTCATCCTGCCCTATACCGGCGATCTTGGCTAATTCAAATCTCTTCTTTTCAAGAAGTTCTCCTGCCTCCTTATGCTTTTTCTGACAATCCTGTTCAATTTTTTTCAGCCGCTCGCTCTTTTGTGCATACTCGTTCTGTTTTTTCTCAAAGCTCTGCCACTCCTGCTTCAGGCTCTCCCGTTTGCGTTTGAGCTGCCGTTTTTCATCTTTTATCTCTTCGCGCTCGACCTCAAGCTCCTCGTTCAGGGACTGTTTCAGTTTATAGGCGTCCTCACGACTCTTTAACAGCGCCTCTTTTTTCAGCTGTTCGGCCTCTACGATGGCACTCTCTATAATCTGACTGCTCTGCTTTTTGACGCTTTTCTGGTTACTGTCAACAAGAAATTTTCTCAGCAGAAAGCCGAGAAAAAGACCGGCCACAAGGCCATACGCGATATACCAAGAGGAGTGAGTTAGAAAATCCATCGAGCAGTCCTGTCGTTGAAGACTAACTCAGCAATGGAACAATACGGGCGGAAAAATCAAAAAAAGCTGTCGGGCAGGAAAAGATCGACAAAACCAGCGAGAAAAAGCGTTGCCCAGAAAAAGTGCCGCAACTGTCTCCAGCACAGGCAAACGCTGTATGACGTCATCCGACAAAAATCCTGAGAAGGCCGCGCATCTTTTTTTGACGTAACGCAAAACCCCAGCGTTCTGAACGACAATACCCACCTGCCGCCAAAAGAAAACACTCTCTCGAGGAGACCAGGCGACACAAAACATGTGACTCCTGGCTGTTGTCCCTGTTTTTGCGGCTCTCTTCGCCTCATTCAAAGCATCGCGCCGGACACGCCATCTGCAGCCGGTTCTCTTGAACAAAACTGCCTCAAACAGTAACAGGCTATCGCATCCAATCTATACTCAAAGAGGATTCCCGATTCTCTTAAACCTTAGCTCGTATAATGCACCACTATGCTGATGTTACCCTTTTGTCCCTTCTGTTATATGTTGAACCGAAGCCCCATTTTCTCAACAAGCTTTCGGATAGTAAAAAACAAGATGGACTCAAATATTATCGTCCGGCAAGGCACCGACAATACAAAAGCCTCTTCCACCATCTCAGACACCACAAGAACTCTTACGACAAGCCCTAAAAATGTACCGCCAGAACCGACAAACAATGACCAGGAAGTCCCCACACCGCCGTGTTATCCGTCATATTAAACCTATATAATAGGTGGGCATCCTCATAATGGTTTCAGGTCTACCCCAGCGGGTTCTCCCCACACCACAAGCGGAGGTACCCTTTTTTTGGGAGTTGGCTCAACACATTCAAATAATCACCAACGGCGCAGGGATACCCAGGTTAAATTTTTCAATCTGCCGGCCCAGCGGCCAGACTGTACAGCACAAACACTACCACATTTTACCCAAAACCGAAACAGATTCGCGCTCAGTTCGTTGAATCTGAGCGTATCTTCTTCTCTATCTCATTGCCCAGACGGAGAATTCGCTCCCTTGAGGTATTTTTATAATCGGCATATTCACGTTGCAGGGCAATATATCGCGAGGCAAGAATCAAACAGGCAAGTACAGCCTTTTTGCCCGTGGCGACGGTTCCCGCGCCTGTGGAATCTCCGGATTCCATAAGCTCACGAACAACAGCCAGTATCGCGTTTACATCTTCATCAGAGACATCGGTATAAAACTGATACTGATGCCCTAAAAGCTCAAATTCAACCAAACGCTCTACATTTCCCATAAGACACCGGTTACAAGGATTGCTCGACAAATATCAACCTTGGGAACCCTGACAAAACAGTTTCCGACCTCTTCTTTCCGCTAATCGGCAAAAAGATCCTTCTGCACACGGCTACTCTCAGCGTCGGTCACCTTTTCCGAATCAGCGGCCAAAGACTCCTCCCAATCGACAATCTGTTCAACCAGTCGGCCAACACGCCTGCTTATTTCCGTGCGCTCCGTTTCCTGTGAGGCCAAACCCGCCTCCAGCTCCTCGACACGCGCCTCGAGTTTGCCGAGCTGAAGCAAAAGCCCGTTCTTTTCTTGCTGTAATTCGGAAAAACGCGTCAACAGTTTCTGAACAAACTCCTCAAGCCGCTGTATCTCCATATCTTTTTCCACAGAAAAACCTCCCTATCAAATTCAAAAAAAACCTGGCCGCCAAAATGAAACCGGAAAAAACCTCGCTCTCCGCAGCCAACCTCTCGTCTATGAAGAGAACTATACCACGGCCTCCCAGTGCTGCAACACCTATCATATCCGAGTGTAGTTCCAGGCAACCGGAACATTCGACTCATACGGCATATAACCGTAAAACACCTTGGGATTACCATCAAAAATCAGCGGCAGAAAAAAACGATCCCCCTCCCACATCGGTAACTCGGCGAGTCTCTCCAGTTCGATCCAGACCAGATCCCCCTCTTCGTTCGCTTGCAGCGGTGTTCCTTCGTAGCGTGTAATGAGAAACAGGAAACAGAACCAGTCTTCTCCCTCAGGACCAAAACCAGTCCAGTTAATCGTGCCCCGCAGCTCGACATCACGACACTCGATATTGGCCTCTTCCCGAATCTCTCTCCTCAGGCAGGTCAAGGCATCTTCACTGGCCAGCATCTTGCCGCCAAGACCGTTATATTTGCCCAGATGCTGGTCATTCTGCCTCTTGTTTCTGTGCACCAGAAGAACCCTTTTCCCATCCTCGGACAAGACATAGCCCAGTGTTGCCAATATCGGAGTATACATCATGAACAAAAACCTCCACGGTACAAAGAAGAAAGACCTGAGATATGGACAAGGCTCCAGTCTGCAAGATTCGTATTTCTCTACGCCCTATCTTGTGCTATAAAGAGACGGCTGCACAGGATCAACATATTCTGGGTATCCCGGGAAAAATCGTGTTTGTCGGCAGGGTTCTTCGCTTGTACACCGATTTTGGGTAGACCCTCGGCTGCAGTTTTCAGCCCACCCCCTGTGCGACAGCCGGGATATGTTACCCCGTTGTCCAAGAATAAAACCAATACGCATCTTTATGCCGTTTTTACAGATACACAGATCAAGAATTATTCTGCTTACGCTGCTGCTGTTCCCTTGCCTTCTACAGCCGCAAAAAGCTGCAGCAGAGCTGTTTCCACGTTATCCTGAGATAGAAAAGAATATTAAATTCTGGGAAGATATATACACAAAATATTCGATTCAACAAGCCGTTATTCACGATGCCAACGATCTGTCAATCGTCTACACAGTAGTAGAGCTCGTCGATCCGCTGCTGCCAGGCATACAGAAAATCAATGCACTGGCACAGAAACAGGTCATCAAAAAATATGAAGGAATTCTGTACAGGCTCTCGAGACAGGCGCCTTCGACTCCTCTTGAAAAAAGGGTGGCAGCCCGTTTCAGCGGTAAATCGGCCAAGAGAGCTATGCAACGAGCCGCCCAAAACGTCCGCAGCCAGAGAGGGCAAAAGGATCGTTTTGTTGAAGGGGTCATAGCTTCTGGCGCCTATCTTGCCGAGATGAAAAGGATCTTTCGAGAATACGGACTCCCCGAAGACCTTGTCTATCTGGCACATGTTGAGTCCTCTTTCAACCTCCAGGCACATTCAAAACAGGGGGCAGCCGGAATATGGCAGTTCACCCGTGGTACCGGCAAGAAATACCTCCGAATAGATCGTGGTATTGATGAGCGACGTGATCCGATACTTGCAACCCATGCCGCCGCCAAATATCTGAAAAAAAGTTATCAAAGACTCGGCAGCTGGCCTCTCGCCATTACCTCCTATAACTATGGCCTTTCCGGTATGTTGCGGGCCCGTAAGGAATATGGCAGTTACACAGAGATTTTCAAGAACTACCGAAAAGGGTATTTCAAATTTGCCTCAAAAAACTTTTACTCTGAATTTCTGGCGGCACGAGCGATTGCCAAAAAGCTTGAAAAAGTCCTGAAGATCAATACCCCAGAGAAGACAATCTCGCTGAAGCTCCCGGCATTTGTCGATCTTGGCAAACTCAGCCGCTATCTGGGGCTGACAAAAGAAAGACTCTGCCTCTTGAATCCAGCCTTGAAGAGTGCAACAATTCGCGGTGAAAGATATCTGCCCCGAGGGTATAGTCTACGACTGCCGGCAGATCCAGGAATACGACAAAAAATGGCTCATATTCCTGCCTCTCTACTCTATAAACGGCAGAGACAGCAAGCGATACACGAGGTACGAAGGGGAGAGACGGCCATCGGCATCGCCAAACGCTATGGAATTTCACTGAAAAGCCTCTTGAGGCTCAACAACCTCGACCATAAGGCACAAATCTACACCAATCAAAAACTCCATCTCCCCCATAACACCGTATCCCCACAAACAATGACAACAAGAACGCGACAGAAAAAAATCCCCGTACCCACGCTCGTCGGCACCAGGAAAAACAGGCCATATCTCAACAATACAGCAGGGGAACAGAGTCGTACCACCAGGGTTATACAGAGATAGAAGCGGATGATCATAAAAACCGCCCCCGAAAGTCTGCTCTCGGGTTTCGGCAATACTCAAAGCTCTGTTTGGATCCGGCTTAGCCCAGGCATTTTCTATCAGGAGACATGACAATGGACATTACAGCAACAATTCAACAACTGAAAAGTCATCCTCAATTTACAGACAATGTGGGAATGATCCTCGTACATAACGGGGTCGTTCGTAACTGGTCCCGCAAGGGCAAGAGAGAGGTCAAGGCCCTGAAGGTGCTTGCAGATCAGCAAAAAGTCGAAGCACTGCGCCAGGAATACCTGCACAAAACAGGAATTTTTGAGATCGTCATAGAAGCCTGTTCGGGAACCTTTCAGCCCGGTGATGATCTGCTCTACATCGTTGTTGCAGGGGATATCCGGGAGAATATAAAATCCGTTCTGGCAGAACTTCTTGATCGGATCAAGGCGGAGGCCGTGAGTAAAGAAGAAATTTTCGTCTCAACGGAAAGGAACCTGTAAAACAGAATACAACAGAATGTTAAAACAAAAACATTCACAACGATCTGTTTAAAAAGCCCTGTAATTTGAATATAATCCAGACCAGTGGCTCCTCTATCGGTTCAATTATCGATGTAAATACCTGCAGAGATCATGTACAATCAGGAGAGCATAATTTCTTCCGGGTCATCACTCGTCGGCTTGATACGATCGTTTCGTGCCATCAACCGCATCCTGGGTGTGTCTTCAGAAGACAGCCCGACACCTTGACAAACGATGGATACAGGACATGACAATCAAAGAATTATTTACGCACAAAAAGGTTTTTTCTTTTGAGGTCTTTCCGCCGAAAAAAAACAGCTCGATTACAACGATCTATGATACCCTGGCCGAACTCAGCGATTTACAGCCGGATTTCATCAGCGTAACCTACGGTGCCGGAGGCAATGCGGCCGATAACACCACCTGCGAAATCGCGTCTTTTATAAAAAAAAGATACAATATCAACTCTCTTGCGCATCTCACCTGTATAAACTCCAGCAAGAAGGATGTGGATACTGTTCTGGAATCCTTGAAAAAGGAAAAAATCACCAATATCCTTGCCCTCCGTGGTGATATTAACCCGGATATTCAAAGACAAGGTGATTTTCATTATGCAAGTGAACTGGTTGAATATATCAAGGAAAAAGGCGATTTTTCAATCAGCGGCGCCTGCTATCCGGAGGGCCATCTGGAATCTGAAAATGCCATCAATGACATTCATTTTCTCAAGCAAAAGGTGGATGCGGGAGTTGATCATCTGATTTCACAACTCTTCTTTGACAACAACCTCTTCTACTCCTTTATAGAAAAGACAAGAATTGCCGGCATCACTGTCCCCATCCAGGCCGGAATTATGCCGGTTGTCAATAAGAAGCAAATTGAAAGAATGGTCTCTCTATGCGGGGTAAGTCTACCGGCAAAATTTTCCAAGACCATGAAACGTTTTGAATATAACAACGAGGCCCTGCGCGATGCCGGCATTGCCTATGCTGTGAACCAGATCATTGACCTTGTCGCCAACGGGGTTGATGGGATTCATCTCTACACGATGAATAATCCCTATATCGCCAGAAAAATTGCCGGGAGCATCAAAAACATTATAGCCTGATACAGGTTTGTATAACGGAAAACCAGCTTGGTCTAACGTGCTCGAATTATCCTCAATCAATCATCGCGAGATCTATCGCTATCTTGGCTACGGCTCCAGTCAGCCCGATACAGCAACGGCGAGCCTTGTCAAGAAAGTGGAAAAAAAACTTCTTCGCGTTATACGGCCTCGCCATATCTACCGTTTATTCCGGATCACTCCGGTCAGCGGAGGAGTCCAGCTCGAAGATGGCAAGCTCTTTCTTCCCGGAAACGACATTTACAGGCATCTCAAAGGCTGCAAACGGGCAGTCCTTATGGCAGCAACACTTGCCGCCGATACCGATCGTTTTTTAAAAAAACTACAGTTCTTCGACATGGCAGAGGCTGCGATCGCCAACAGCGCCGCAAACACAGCCATCGAACAGGTGTGTGATGCCGTTGCAGAAGAGATCAAAAACAGGTTACCGCTCCTCTATCAGACGAGCAGATACAGCCCCGGCTATGGAGACCTGCCGATATCCATCCAGAAAGAATTCCTCAATATTCTCGATGCCCCCAAAAAAATAGGGCTGACGGTGACAACAAACAGTATTATGGTCCCCGAGAAATCGGTATCCGCAATCATCGGTTTATCGGAAAAACCCTTTTCCCGAAAGCGGCGCAGCTGTCGTGAATGTAACCTGCACGAGACATGTATGTTCCGTCTGAGAGGAAGCCGTTGTGACTCTTGAAACATTACTGCGAAAAAAAATTATCATACTTGATGGCGCCTTTGGCACCCTGCTCCAGCAGGCGGGACTGCAACCCGGTGAGACTCCGGAACTCTGGTCGATAGATCATGCCGATGAAGTTGTGCGGATCCACCGTTCCTACATAGAGGCCGGGTCAGATATCGTCTACAGTAATACCTTTGGCGCAAATCGTTATAAACTCGCGGAAAGCCCGTACTCGACACAGGAGGTTGTCCGGGCATCGATCGCCAACGCCCGCAAGGCGTGTTCTGGAAGCGAAGGGCTGGTGGCACTTGATATCGGTCCAATCGGTCAGCTGCTCGAACCAATGGGCAACCTTCCCTTTGAAGAGGCATATGATATCTTTCGCGAGATCGTCGTTGCCGGACGAGATGGTGCAGATTTGATTGTCATTGAAACCATGACCGATCTGCGGGAGATAAAGGCCGCTGTCCTTGCCGCCAGGGAACACAGCGATCTACCGGTTCTCTGCACGATGACCTTTGAGGAAAATGGCAGGACATTCACCGGCACCAGCCCCGCAATCATGGCACTGACCATCGGTGGGCTTGGGGTTGCGGCGATTGGCCTCAACTGTTCGCTTGGTCCTGACCAGCTTGCGCCGATCCTTGCAGAGCTTGCGCGCTGGACCAATCTGCCGCTGATTGTCAAGCCCAATGCCGGACTCCCGGATCCGGTGACCAATACCTACAACGTTGATGAGTACAGTTTTGCCGAACAAATAGAACTGTTGATTGATCAGGGGGCATCAGTCATCGGTGGCTGTTGCGGCACCGGCCCGAAATATATTGCTGAACTTGCCCGTCGTTGTAAAAACAGAACACCGCAGAGGCCCGAGCAGGTTATCGCACCTGCAGTCTGTTCTGCAACCCAGGTGGTTACCTACGATCAACCACGCATCATTGGTGAGCGGATCAACCCAACCGGCAAGAAAAAATTTCAGCAGGCGCTCAAAGACCAGAACATGAGCTATATCATCAACCAGGCGATGACCCAGCTGGATGGAGGAGCCGACATTCTCGATGTCAATGTCGGCATGCCCGGTATTGACGAACGGCAGACGATGGCCTCCGTCATCTCTGGAATTCAGGAGGTCTGCGACGTCCCCTTGCAACTCGACTCGAACAGTGTAGAGGTGCTGGCCGAGGCCCTGCGGCTCTATAACGGCAAGGCAATCGTCAATTCTGTAAACGGTGAAGAAGAATCCCTGCAGCATATTCTACCGCTGGTCAAAAAATATGGCGCAGCCGTTGTCGGCCTGACACTCGATGAAGAGGGTATCCCAAAAACGGTGGAGAAGCGTTTTGCAATCGCAGAAAAGATCTGTAACAGGGCCCTGGACATAGGTATCCCCCGTCGAGATATTATCATTGACTGCCTGACGCTGACCGCATCCGCCGAGCAGGCCGCAGCCATGGACACCCTGACTGCGGTGAAAATGGTCAAAGAAAGACTCGGCGTCCGCACTGTTCTTGGAGTCTCCAACATATCCTTTGGTCTGCCCAACCGCGGGTTGATCAATCATAACTTTCTGGCCATGGCCCTTCTCTCCGGGCTCGATCTGGCGATTATCAATCCAAATACGGCCGAGATGACCGGCGCCGTTCGCGCCTACCGGCTCCTTGCCAATATTGACAAAAACGCCGATCACTATATCCAGACATACGCCGGGCAAAGTGCTGCCCCGTCAGCGACAACAGAGACAAAAACCAGCGGCCAGGCTATGGATATCTGCGAGGCCATTGCAAGAGGCCTGAAGGCAGAGGCCGCCGAGATCACCAAAGGACTGCTTGAACATCTTGAGCCAATGGCCATCGTGAACGCAAAGTTGATCCCCGCCCTTGACTCGGTGGGTACAAACTTCGAGACAGGCAAAATCTTTCTCCCCCAGCTCCTGCAATCGGCAGCCGCGGCCCAGGAGGCCTTTTCCGTTATACGCGATACAATCAGCGCCTCCGACGTCCAGCCGGTATCAAAGGGCAAGATCGTTATCGCAACGGTCAAAGGCGACATCCATGATATTGGCAAAAATATTGCAAAGGTGCTGCTGGAAAATTATGGCTACACGGTCATTGACCTCGGCCGTGACGTTGCGCCAGAGAAAATCCTCGCCGCCGTTGAACAGCACGACTGCAACCTCGTCGGATTAAGCGCCCTGATGACAACCACCCTAAAGAGTATGGAAGAGACAATAACGCTTCTCAAGCAAAAACGGCCAAACTGCAAGATCATGGTTGGCGGTGCCGTCTTAACCCCAGGGTATGCCAAAGAGATTGGCGCAACGTACTACGTGAAAGACGCAAAAGAGGGAACAGATATTGCCAAAGATGTTTTTCGATAACTCGAGCGCCGGCTCAATGTTCGCAGCTTCAGCAGTAAGTATGGCCCCTTAAAGCGGGTGGCCTTACCATTGTGAACCGGTCAAAACCGGATGTTACAAAGATGAGCCCAGCGGCGTTCGCGCCAAATCACGATGTGGAGCGAGTCAATGATCAGTTGCTTTTTCAGGCAAGAACGGCTCCTGCAAACAGGCAAATCGTGTTATTCGTTTTGGGGCTTAGGAAGCAAAAAACACAAAAAATGTATTAAACTTCTAAGATGTCTTAAAAATCGTTACCAAAAGTGCAGCAAAATATCAGAGCGAAAATTCCGAGAAATTCTCAAGTATTTTGCTCAAGATCTTACTGCTTCTGACACTGCATCTTAACAGGGATCAGTGTCAGAAGCAGTAACATAATTTTCCTGAAATTGCATAAGCGCATTGTCCAGGAATGTAAAAAAACTGCTTTTTAAAGGAGTTATCGAACTCGACGAATCGTACTTCGGTCCTCGACAGATTAGAGGAAAAAGAGCTCAAAGAGCTGGAAGTACAACTATTGTTTTTGGCATCTTCAAGCGAGACGATAAAGTATATACTGAAATTGTCCCTGACGCCTTAAAAGCATCTCTTATCAAGGTGATAAGAGTTTCATATATCAATCGACAGTGTAGTGCATACTGACGGCTGGCGTGGATATAACGAACTTGTCGATGTTGGCTATGCAAAGCATTTTAGAGTCGATCATGGCAATAACGAATTTGCAAATGGCAATCGTCATATAACGGTATAGAGTCTTTCTGGAGCTCTGTTAAACGAAGACTTGTGAAGTTCAATGGGATCCCCAAAGAAACATTCCTTCTTCATTTAAAAGAGACTGAATTTCGCTTTAATCTTCGCAATGAAAATCTGTATAAAGTATTGTCACATTTATTGAGAGAAAGACTCTTATGAGATCGTTTGCTTCCTAAGTCCCAAATATATTTGTGATGCTAAAAGCGGCTTTAGTGCTTTTTGTTTTGTATGACTTCTTCATCATCTCATATACATTGTAAAACATCATATGTACAACCAACATTCTGAAAGCCTGCTTGTCCACTTCAGACGTATAGAATCCCTGCGACAGGAGGCCCTCGACCTTACATCTCTTGCCCTCTTGCCAAGGCAGCTCTGCGACCTGGAACTTCTACTCAATAGAGGTTTCTATCCTCTCTGTGGATATCTTACCCAAGAAGAATATCAGACTGTCATTTCCACCATGCGGCTGCCAAATGGAGAAATCTGGCCGATACCAATTACCCTTGATGTTGATGAGACGTTTGCCGCATCAATCCGGGTGGGAGAGCGGATCGCACTCAACGATCAGGAAGGGTTTCTTCTTGCCATCCTCACCGTTACAGACATCTGGAAACCAGACAAACAGAAAGAAGCGCAACTGGTGTATGAGACCACTGATCCTCTAAAACACCCCGGAGTACGACAGTTGTATGAGCATAATGGAAGCTGGTATATTGGTGGAAGCCTTGAAGGATTGAGTCTTCCCATCCATTATGATTTCCGCGAACTTCGGCTGAGCCCTTCAGAAACGGCTCGAGCCTTTACCATCAATGGCTGGCGGCGTGTTCTGGGATTCCATACCGATGAGTACCTGCATTGTGCGCACAGAGAAATGGCTATGAACGCGGCACGACAGGCTGGCGCAGCCTTGTTTCTTCATCCTGTCGCTGATCTGCAGCATCAAGAAACCCTGGACTATTACAGCCAGATACGCTGCTACCAGATCTTTACGAAACAATTTCCTGCCAACATGATCAAGCTGGCAATAACACCCTTTGCAAGTCGAAAGGCAGGGCCAGTAGAAGCCTTGTGGCATGCTCTTACCAGAAAAAATTTCGGCTGCAGTCATTTTATGGTGGCGGCTGATCATGCCGACCCGTTTGCAAGGGATGCTCATCGACAACTTTTCTATCCCAGAGGAAAAGCGCAGGAACTGGTTGCCAACTTCGCAAAAGAGACAGGGATTGAGATGGTTCCCCAGCAGGAAATGGGCTACCATCAGTCAAAAAAGACCTACATCATCCTCAGTGACAACAACGACAGAGAGATATCCACAATAAACTCTTCCCAGCTGAAAAAAAAGCTCGTAAAAGGAGAACATATTCCGGAATGGTTTTCCTATCCCGAAATAGTAAAGGAACTGCGGAAATCTTTTCCTCCGCGCTCCAAGCAGGGATTCACCATTTTTCTCACAGGATTGTCAGGCTCAGGAAAATCGACAATTGCCAAAGTACTGCTGGTAAAATTTATGGAGATGAACAATCGCCCTGTTACCTTGCTGGATGGAGATATTGTACGTCGTAATCTCTCATCAGAACTGACATTTACAAAGGCTCATCGCAACCTGAACATTACACGTATCGGCTTTGTTGCCAGTGAGATCACCAAAAATGGAGGGATTGCCCTCTGCGCACCTATTGCCCCCTATGAGGAGTCCAGACAAACAAACAGAGAGTTGATATCCCGTTACGGCGGATATATCGAAGTACACGTTGCAACCCCCCTTGAGATATGCGAACAACGAGATCGAAAGGGCCTGTACGCAAAAGCAAGAGCCGGAAAAATAAAAGGGGTAACAGGCATTACCGACCCATACATTCCACCTGCACAACCTGAACTGAAGATAGATACAACAGACATTACTCCGATGGAAGCAGCCCAGGAGATTCTCCTCTATCTGGAAGAGCAGGGATACCTCGAATAAGCGGTGGACCTTGCAATTTCAGTTGACATTTTGTTGTACGATATGCGATCATTCTCTGGTCGTTCTCTTTGTTAGAATATCTGTAGTCAAGTAGCGTTACCCCGAGATTTTCCTTCCAATATCTCAGCTCTCAGAAAACGATGGCACAGTTACAAACAGGCATCTCTCTTGAAAAAATGGTTGTTTCAATAAAGAGCTGGATGGATACCTCCCCAGAAAAGGGAAAGAGGCTCTTCGCCCCTTTTCGTTATGCGGCCCGCCTTCTCTATATGATTCTTGTTCAGTCCCGGGAAAATAACCTGCTCACCCATGCCAGTGCCCTCACCTATGCGATCCTGCTCTCTTTGGTCCCTTTACTGGCAACAAGCACAGCCCTTGTCAAAGGGCTGGGTGATACCGATCAACTGCGCAAGGTGGCGTATTCCTATCTCGAGAGCCTCGAACCTGCGGCACCTCCTCCCGGAAATCCCGATCGCCAAACAGGCGATCCTGAAGAGACAGAACAGCCTGCGTCAAAACTTACAGGACACCTGCGCTCGGGGATCGACAAGGTTTTTCTCTATGTCGAACGCACGAATTTTGCAGCCTTAGGGACGGTTGGTATCATTGGCATCTTTTTCAGTGTGTTACTTGTGTTCAGCAGCGTTGAGTCGACGATGAACACCATCTGGAAAGTGCATCTGGCCCGCTCCTGGCTGAGAAAGACGGCGGACTACCTGACCATGCTGATACTTCTGCCTCTCTCGCTAAATCTGGCCCTGGCTGCTACCACCTTTATAAAAAAACCGCATCTTTTTCCTGCAATCGATACCTATCTGTCCATCGGCTGGCTACAAACACTCGTACTCAAGGCCCTGCCTTTTTTCTTCATCACCCTTTCCTTTTATGTGATGTATATATTTTTTACCAATACCAGGGTAAAGACACTGCCAGCCCTGGTTGGTGCAACCGCTGCGGCCTGCTGCTGGCTCTTCATACAGTCACTGTATATCAATATGCAGATTGGCGTGGCAAAGTACAACGCCATCTATGGCTCTTTTGCCACCCTTCCCCTGTTTCTTATCTGGATACACCTCAGCTGGCTCTGCATCCTCGGTGGAGCCCAGATTGCCTACGCGGTACAACATGAAAAAGGCTTCCGGACCATACCAACACAGAGAACTCCGGCAATGATGATGGCTGCCGCCTTTGACATTATCGATACCGTTTTCACGGCATTTGCTCAGGGTGCAAAACTGACAACAAAAGATCTCTTCAATCGCCTCGGCTCCCACCCTCCGGAAGTCCTTGATCACACCCTTGGTCTCTTGCTGAAGAATGGTTTTATCTCAGAGACACCACAGGCAGTCCTGCTGCCCTCCTATCCGCAAGACAAATTGAGCCGCCCTTTTCTGGTAGAGACTATTCTCGGAGGCAAGACTCCACAGACCGAAGGGGGAAAACAATCCCGCTCGGTGGTCACTGCAGCTGCACAATCTGCGGCCGTCAGAAAACAAAGCTCTCTCGACTCCGCAAACTGAAGAAAGAAGCAACCCGACATCAGGGTTCTGCCTATAGATATAGATCGACATCTTCTCGTCAAACGTCAGAGAATTCGTATACTGAAAGCGTAACAGGAAAAAACCGCAGTTCTTTCGTCCATTAAAGACTCAGGAGATGCACTATGACTACAATTTCCCGGATACTCTTCGTCGTTATACTCACAATAGCGGCGACCAGTAACGGCCAAGAGTACCATTTCAGAGAAACGAGAGACGGCAATCACTGGTATGGACACCAGAGATATGATCAGTGGGATTTTCCGCTATACCCGTACCAGACAGAACCGTATGTTCCTCAAGCAGACCGCTGGGACAGGGGTGAAAGATTCTACTACTCAGATGGATACAACGGCAGAAAGCCCGGTCATCGCAGAAGACGCCACAGGGAAATGGCCCCATCGGGATGGGATATCAGGCCAGATCTGGCCAGGCAGGCCCCAAACTGCTATCGCTACAGTCTCACCGTCACAGGCGGGAGAGGATCGGCACGCATCGAGCAGCTACCGGGGAAAAATTATATTCAAACCAGCGGCCAAAAAACCGGCTACGTCTGCTTCAATGGCCCGGCGCGTCTTGAACTGGGGAAACTTGCCAACCCGAATATTGAGGTACAATTCAGACTCAAAGACGTTGGAGTCTTTGTTTTTACAAACGGGGACAGGGGAAGGCGGCAGATAAACAACTGGTACCGGACATACTGGGATTTCTAACCCGGATCTTTCATCAGTTCAGGCGGTGTCAGGTTCGAAGTTTTTTGCATTACGTAAGAGTAAACTCTATTTACTGCAAAAATACGCAAAGAAGAT
>PDQQ01000010.1 GCA_002747825.1 Deltaproteobacteria bacterium | reverse complement strand
AAAGGCGTTCTCTTATTGATTTATTGAAGCCTCCTGACAGGCAACCAACTGTTTCTCCCCAACTTTTGTTGTGGAGACAACTATGAGACACCACTGATTCGTTACCTTGTCTTGTTCACGATCCTTGCGGGTTTCGCATCTATCACCTGCCTATAGTATTCTGAAATCAGACGTTTGTCATACGAAAAAAATTGTGTCAGTGAAACAAGCGCATCACAGAGAAGATCGGATTGACAGGGGCTGTATGTCGGCCTTTTTGTAAAACGAGGAGTTCAGGCTAAACAATGAAAGGCAAAACCTGGTTACAGTTGATTCTAGAAGTTGACCCGCGTCTTATCGAGGCTGCAAATGATTTTCTTGTCGGGGTGCTTGACGCAGGTGTCGAGGCCGCCGCCGTCGATGAGCCCGGTTATGGTGTCATCAATGCCTATATCAGACGGCCCGATCCCCGTCAAGATGAGGTCACGCAGGTGGTTGACCAGGTCAGCAGTTACCTGGCGGATCTTGAGAAGATTTTTGCCGCCGCGCCTTCAAAGGTGCGTGCGATATTGATCGAAGAGCAAGACTGGAGTCGTGAATGGAAGAGATTTTTCCACCCTTTTGCCGTTGTCCCCGGGCTTGTTGTTGCCCCAAGCTGGGAGGGGTATAAGGGCCGCGAAAATGAGCTTGTGATCACAATGGATCCGGGGATGGCCTTTGGTACAGGCCATCACGCAACCACTTCTCTCTGCGTTGAGTTTCTGCGTGAGATCCTTCGAGAAACGCAGGGAAAGAAAATGCTTGATGTGGGGACCGGAACTGGCATTCTGGGGATGTCTGCACTCCTGTTCGGAGCCGCTGAGGTTGTTGCCACAGAGATCGATCCGGAGGCGGCCCGGGTTGCCCGCGAAAATATTCTGCAAAATGCTATGGCGGCAAAAATGTCAGTGAAAACCAGGCCGCTTGCCGAGATACCGGGGCCATTTGACCTGGTTGTTGCCAATATCGTGCATGACGTTTTGCTGGATTTGGCAACAGATCTTTCCGCTCTGCTTGCTCCCGGCGGTTTTCTGCTCCTCTCCGGTCTGCTTGGAGAGGAGCAGATGCAGAGTGTGCAAAAACGCTTTTCTGTCCAAGGTTTGGATGCGTTTGGCCAGAAAATGCGAGATAACTGGGGCGCCTTGTGTCTGCAGCTCTCTCTGTAATAATCGGAAAAGTTCGTCGGGGACAGGAGCCTTTTTTGAGGTACTGAGGTATGAGACGTTTTTTCTTTGATCCTTCCTGCAGAAATGGCAAAAGAGTTGTTTTTTCTCAAGAGGAATCAAGACATATCCGCATAGTGCTGCGCCTGAAAGAGGGAGCGGAGGTTGAGCTTTTTGATGGTTCGGGAGCGGTGTATCTGGGCAAAATCCTCCGGCTCGACAGATATGTCAGCGCAGAAATAACGGATATTGTTGAGGAGGAGCATAGGTCTTGTGGAGGACTTTACCTCTACCAGGCGATCCTGAAAAAGGAAAAGATGGACACCCTTGTGCAAAAATGTACAGAACTGGGGGTTGCTTCTCTGCTTCCTTTGCAAAGCTCCAGATGTCAGGGGCGGCTGACGGCAGACGCTGCTGCCAGAAAACTTGCCCGCTGGCAGCGTATTGGGCTTTCGGCCTGTAAACAGTGCAGGCGTGCTGTGCCAATGACAATATCTACGCCGGCATCCTTTGCCGAAGGCGTTGCAGGCATATCTGAGAGGGACTTTGATGCGAAACTGCTTTTCTGGGAGACTGAGAAAAGCAGGAGACTCTGCGATATCAAAGGCTTGAGTGCCGCTGAACAGATAGCAGTGTTAATTGGCCCAGAGGGTGGTCTGTCTGAGGAAGAGGTCGATATGGCCGGTCAGCATGGCTGGGTTCCGGTCGGTTTGGGGCAAAATATTCTGCGAGCAGAGACGGCGACTCTGGCGGTCGTTTCCATCGTCCAGCATATAACCGGCTTTTTATGATCGGCAGATGCGGTATTTTGATAACCTGTCCGTCCTTTGTCCGCTTTTTGCCCTGTCTTGCCTCGGGGTTTTTTGTTGTATGCGGGCAAGGTCTCAAGTTGGGTCTGTTTGATTTTTCTATAGTTTATGAAAGAGACTGAATTATTAGCCCCTGTCGGCAGTTTTGATACCTTCTCCGCGGCGATGGATGCCGGAGCCGATGCCGTGTATGTGGGTGCGCCTGGCTTCAATGCCCGTAATCCCTCCCGTGAGTTGCAGCTCGATGAGATTGGCGCAATGACAGCGCATTGCCACTCTTTAGGGAAAAAACTCTATGTCGCTGCAAATTCAATTGTTTTACAAAGGGAGCTGGAGACGGTCGTTGGCGTTCTCGCAGCATTTCAGGCATTGGCCATAGATGGCCTTATTGTCCAGGATCTTGGTCTGCTTCGGCTGGTGAGGACATATTTCCCGGAGATTCCGCTGCACGGCTCGACGCTGATGACGATTCATAATTCGGACGGGGTGCGGTTTTTTGGACAACGCGGCTGTCAGCGCGTGGTGGTCGCCCGCGAGCTGACCCTCGACGAACTGGAGTTGATTGCGGCAAGGGCAGGGGACGTGGAGCTGGAGGTCTTCATCCATGGGGCGATGTGTTTTTCATATTCCGGTCTCTGTCTTTTTTCTTCTTACCTGGGAGGCAAGAGCAGTATCCGTGGCCGTTGTGTTCAGCCCTGTCGACGGGCTTACAGCTCTGCTCAATCTCGATCCCGGAGCGGTGGTAACATAAAAACCCGTTATCTGTTTTCAATGAACGATCTCAGCGGTCTGGAGGCTGTTCCGCGCTTACAGCGGATGGGTATTGCCTCTTTAAAGATTGAGGGCCGTCTGCGTACCCCCTCGTATGTCCAGACCGTTGTCGAGGCATATCGTCTTGTCCTGGATGCACAAGACAAGGAAGATGCGCTGTCCCGGGCCAAGGCAAGGGTCAATGCCGCCATGAGCCGAACGACAACCTCGGCATATTTTTTCAGCCCCCAGCCCCAGAAGGTGATAAGCCCGCATCACTCGGGAAATATGGGGATACATCTGGGGCGTTTCAGCACCGTAAAAAAGAGAGCGGAGGATGCGATCTGCCGCTTTGTCTGTAAGGCACAGGTGGGGCTTGGAGACAGGCTGCGTCTGCAGGTGGAACCCTCGGGTGGCCGTCACGCTTTTCGTCTGCGCTCGCTCTTTGTGCAGGGTGAGCCGCGGTCGCAGGCCTTGCCCGGAGAAAAAATTTCGCTGTGTCTGCCTCTTGAGCTGATTGTACCTCCTGGTGGTTTTGTTGATGTCTATCTGGTTGACAGAGATATACAGCCAGGCTCGACCAAACTGAGGGTTCCGGCGGCCGAAATAGCTCAGAGCCTGTTAGAGAACCAGCGGCAATTTCAGGAAAAAGTTCGGCAGGTAATGCGGGAGTGTGGGCTCTTGCGTGCGGAAGCAGGTCGTGACAAAAGGGAGGTTCTTCCGCGCTCAGACCCGAGAAGACCAAGGAAAAAGCTGGGTGTCGAGTGGTGGCTGAAAACCGACTCGATAAAGATTCTCTCAGCCGGAGCAGGGCTTCGTCCAGATCGTATTGTCTTGCCGTTTGAAAAACAGCTCCTCGCCCAGGCGGGTCTGTTGAAAAGGCAGCTGGGCAAGAGGATTCGTTCGGTCGTCTGGGCTCTTCCTCCGGTGATAATGGAGGCTGAGCGGGGCTGGGTTCACAAACAGATACAACTTTTACTTCGCAGCGGCTTTTATTGTTTTCAAATTGCCCATGTCAGCCAGAGCAGCCTGTTTGTCGGCAAGAAGGTTCGTCTGTTTGCCGATTATACGCTCAACGTCTATAACAGCCAGGCCTTTTGTGAGCTTCTTGATCTCGGAGTGAAGGCGGTTCAAGCGGGTATTGAGATGGACAGGACTGCTCTTTACAATTTTTGCCGGGATATCCTGGCCGATACAAAGGCCTCTCAGACCCCGCTGGGTGTCTACGTCTACGGGACTCCGGCTCTCTATACCTCAAGAATTGCCGCAAAACATTTCTCCTACGGTCAGCAGATCCTCTCTCCGAAAAAAGAGCCTTATGTCATCTGCAAAAAGGATGGCTATACCCAGACCTTTCCCGAGCAGCCCCTGTCTTTGTTGCCCTATGTGGCGGAACTCAAGGAAATGGGGGTCCGTTATGTACTGGTAGATATCTGTGGTCAGGTGGGCAAGAGGGGAGTGCAGCAGCTTGAGAACCGCCTGTTGAACAATGGCCGTTACCCCAAGCTCTCTACCTTCAATTATCTCGGCAACCTCGAATAGGCTGCACCGGAGATCGACGGGCGGCTTGGTGCGGCGAAAATGACACAATGATACCTATTGACTTTCTTGTATTCCTATGCTAAAATTTTCGATCTTGTCTTTCTTTTTCGGAACAGATAAGGGTGTTTTTTATGAATCAAGAACATTAGATTGTTAGAGAGAGAACAATAGAAGAGGAGTTTTTTCGTGGCCAATCATA
Organism: Deltaproteobacteria bacterium; assembly: GCA_002747825.1. Lineage (GTDB taxonomy): Bacteria > Desulfobacterota > Desulfobulbia > Desulfobulbales > Desulfocapsaceae > Desulforhopalus_A. The sequence continues at coordinate 125,353 of PDQQ01000010.1, read as the reverse complement.
GATCCGCAGAAAAGAGAAATCGTCAGGCGCAGGTTCGCCGTTTGCGTAATAAAATAAACAAGAAAAAGATGAAGACCGCCGTCCGCAGGTTTGACGAAGCCGTGGCTGCCGGTGCTGTGGAAGATGTACAAAAGGTCCTTCGCGATACCACCTCTATAATAGCCAAGACGGCCAGCAAGGGCACCATTCATAAGAAGAAGGCCTCGCGAAAGATTGCACGCTTGACCAAACGGATGAAGGCCGTAGAGGCTGCCGCACAGTAACATCGCTGTTATTTTCTACTCTCTTGAGTTTTCTGGGGTCGTAAACATGTTTATGACCCCTTTTTTATTGTGTCTCCGGATACTTGAGTGATTGCTCGTCTTCTGTCTGTTTTTTCAACTTCTTTGTACAATCTCAAAAGGGCATGTCTGATACATCGAGACGTTTGCCGCTCCTTCCTTTTCCGGCGGTCTTTTATTTTATCTGGTAATAACAAATGCTGCGGTATAGCCACTTTGTAACAGCGCCTCTTTCGCCTTTTGAGCCGAAGACATATCGGTGCCTGCATATACCTGGACCCGATAGAGAACCCTGTTTGGTCTGCAGTATTTTTGGATGAAGGCGGTATGACCAGCCTCGGTAAATCGCTTCTGTAGTGCTGTTGCATTGCCTTTTTGGGCAAATGTTCCTATTTGCACATAGAAAGTATGTTTCTCCAGGTCGTTGTCTATCGTCGCGCTTGGCTTGTCCGATTTTTGTTTGAGACTGGTGATCTGTACCTTTGCCACTCCCTTTGCGGTCACGCCCAGGAGTTGTGCCGCCTTGTGGCTGAGGTCTATGATCCTGCCCTGGACAAAGGGCCCCCGGTCGTTGATGCGCACCACTGCCTGGCGCCCGTTTTCGATATTTTTTACAAGGAGCATGGTGTTCATCGGCAAGGTCTTGTGGGCGGCTGTCATTGCATGCATATCGTATGTCTCGCCACTTGATGTTGCCCTGCCATGGAAACTGCCTCCATACCACGAGGCATAGCCGCGTTCGCTGTAGCCATCTGCAGAGGGGATCGGATAGTAACGTTTCTTGTTGATAGTGTAAAATGCCTTGGGATCATGTGGTTTTTCAGCAGAAGCAGAGAGGACAGAAGCTTTCTGTAACAGGCAGAAGAGGAGTATTCCAAGGGCGGTATATACATGCTGTTTGCCTTTTTTGAAAAATGGTTTGGAGAGGCAAAGAGAAAGGGGGGTGTTCATTGTTGCGTACCTGAAGAAAAAGGAGATTCAGCCTGCTCCCGACTGATAAAGTCCTGTAGGCGCTGGCCAAAGAACAGGCCAGCCTTGCCCGTTGTATGTGGTGTATAGACCTGCATTTTTTTTCTCATCGTTGTACTGTTATCGAAGCGCACTTCTTCGTCTGTGTCAAGCCATGAAAGATGCAGATCAAGTATCGGCCGCACAACTGCTATCTTGCCATCTTCGTCACGGCCGAGCGGGATCTCTTCCCAGCGTCTGGTCAGAAACCCCTTGAGCCAGATCCCTCTGCCCTGTTTCCCGGTGATCCCATCGGCCATAGTGATCGGCATATCTGTTGTCGTAAAGCTCAGATTATTGACCAAAAGCCTTTCAATTGCAAGGCTCCCTTGCACAGTATGTGCAAAGAAGGCCTCCAGATCATCTGTGTCAATGCGCAGAAAGTACTTTCCTCTGTCTGTAAAGCTCCACTGCGCATGACAGGCCTGGCAGCTGACCGTTTCGCCATAGATGCTGTGTGCCGGATCTGTGAGTATGGGTATCAGATGCTCTTTCCCTTTTCTGGAGCTGAGAACAAAGCCCTTCGCGGTCTTTTTTACCTTCGGGGGGAGTCGTTTGGCAAGTTCTCTCCGGTCATGGCAGCCGGCGCAGGAGGCCTTTGCGCCACCCCGCATAAGCGCCTCTCCAGAGTGGCAATCTATACAGAGCATCCCCTTTTGTTGGTGGATATCGCTGCTCAACTGGTGAAATTCGACACCGTAAGGGCGGGGATGCTCTTCTGTGGTCGTATACGGCGTCCTGTATTCCCGATTGTAGTCGTGCTCAAAACGACCATAGTAGTCAAAGCCGGTATAATTGCCGTAGTGGCAGGACAGACAGCGCCGATCATCGGGTGATGAGAAGCGATGGTCCTCTAATGCACCATCGTAGTAGGGCAGATGGCAGGCGGCACAGCCCTGCCCATGGCCCGTTGCCGGGTAGCGGTCTCCTGAACTGAAAAGATGGCATCTGAAGCATCTGCGTCTGAGCAGATCGTCAACAAGTTCCAGGTTGTTTTCGGGCTCCGCGTGCTCCGGGGTTTCGGTAAAGGAGGCGAGTTCCTCTGTGGCTCCAAAGGCCTGCCTGGTCTTGTTGGTCATTCTTTTCAGGGTAAAATGACTGGTGGTTGTTATCGCTCGAACGATTTCCGCGTGACAGGGGGCGCATACCGCTGTCATTTGTTCAGGGTGGGCTGGATGGGCGACTATTCCTTTGTGGCTCAAGTCCTTGTCTGAGGTGCTGGCATCGCCTCTGTGGCAGTGGGTACATTGCAGGCGATGCTGTTTGTCGGTTTCGAGCATATGGCATTTCTGGCAGCTTCCCGATATCTGTACTGTTTTTTCTCCGTTGCAGGCGGTACAGAAGAGAGTGGTCAGGAAAAGAATAAAAATTCGTATCACAGGAGTTTGCCAGTTGTTGTTGATTATTTTTGCTCCAAACAAGAGTACATTTATCAGAGATGCCGGATAATACCCTATTTCCTGCCGGAAGACTATTGGCAATGCCCTTTTTTCAGGCTGTTTTTGAAATCGCAGCCTGTTGTGCAGAACATCCTCTTCGTGTCTCGTCTTTGTTCGACTGGATCGTTGATTATGGTTGGTTTAAGGTTGACAATGTATTTATTATGTCCTAAGAAAATATGCTCTAACTAACGAGTGTGTCTGGGACAGAGAGCTTTGACCACAGGGAAAGAAAAACAGCGGAAGTTCTTAACGCTTGAGCAGCAGGATATTGCCGGAATGAAACCTTCAGAAATTGTGACCTCCCTCTCGTATCTGATTGCAACGCAGCAGCCCCTGTTCCTCTGGGGTCCGCCGGGGGTGGGCAAGAGCCAGGTTGTTGCGCAGACCGCAGCAGATCTGGGCCTGGAGCTCGTCGATATCCGGGCTTTGCTTCTTGACCCGGTGGATCTCCGGGGGCTTCCGCGCATCAGTCCTGAAGGCCGCTCGGAATGGTGTATTCCCTCCTTTTTGCCGACAGAAGGCAAGGGGATCCTCTTTCTCGATGAATTGAATGCGGCTCCGCCGCTGGTACAGGCCTCCTGCTATCAGCTGGTACTTGACCGTCGTCTCGGTGAATATGCGTTGCCTTCCGGCTGGACAATTATTGCTGCAGGTAACAGGGAGAGTGACAGGGCGGTAACCCATAGAATGCCGTCGGCACTGGCAAACAGATTTGTTCATATCGATTTTGATCCGGACCTTGAAGAGTGGCTGCTTTGGGCGCATCGAGAGAATATTGCGGCCGAGATTGTCTCTTTCCTGCGTTTTCGGCCTGCCCTGTTGCACGATTTTCACCCTGAGCGCAGCGGTAAGGCCTTTCCCTCTCCGAGGAGCTGGGAATTTGCCTCAAATATTGTCAAGAATGTTCGGGAACAGGCGGTGATGCACCAGCTTTTGGAGGGAACGGTCGGTGCTGGCGCGGCGAAAGAGCTGTCTGGATATATGAAGATCTGGCGCCAGCTGCCCAATCCTGCACAGATCTTTGACGCCCCTCAAACTATTGCAATACCGGAAGATCCTGCCATCCTCTACGCCATTTGTGAGATGGTGGGCCGGGCGGCCAGCCTGGAAAATGGCGATGCCCTCATTCTCTATGCGCGGCGTTTACCGACCGAATTTTCGATCCTCCTGGTGCGTGAGGCGGTACGACACTGTCAGGGGCTGGCCCTTGTTGAGTCCTTCGGTGTGTGGGCTGCCCAACATGCAGAGGTTATGGTGTCGTGACAGAAAACGAAGCTGCCCATCTTCGGCTGACCCGGGCCCGAAGCTCTTTGCTGCTCAGGCATCCCTTCTTTGCCACCCTGGCCCTGCGTCTGCGTCTGCAGGAAGATCGCAGCTGTCATTCGGCATGGACCGATGGCGAGTGTCTTGCCTATAATCCCGACTACATTAACTCGATCAGTCAGGACAAGCTGGTGGGGCTGACCGCCCATATTGTTATGCATCCGGCCTGTGGCCATCATCTTCGCCGGGGGAAACGGGATGGCAAGCGCTGGAATGAGGCCTGTGATTATGCAATAAACTGGATTCTTGAGGACGCCGGTTTCTCTCTGCCGGAGGCCTTTCAAAGTCGTCAGGAATTTCGCGAGATGAGTGCCGAGGCCATCTATGCCGTTCTGGCTGGGGACGATGGTGAAGAGGAGCAGGAGGGAGAGGAACCAGAGGAGCCGGAGAACCCTTCAGAAAATGACCGGGAGGATGAGACCGGGCCCCAGCAGGCCGAACCGGACAGCCAGGGGGCAAGGCCGTCCCAGGAGGGGGTGCCGGGGGAGGTTCGAGATTCGCCGACTCTGGAGGCGGACAGCCCCCAGGATGGAGAGAAAAGCTCCTGGGAGGAGGCCATGCTTTCTGCGGCTTCTCAGGCCCGTGAAATGGGCAGGCTTCCCGACGGTATCAGTCGGCTGGTCGATAAACAGCTCTATCCTCAGCTTCCCTGGGCCGAGCTCCTTGCCCGGTTTATCGAGCGTAATGCCCGTTCAGACTATACCTGGATGATGCCCAATCGCCGCTATCTCCATCAGGATGTATATTTTCCGGCACTTCTTGAAAATGAACTGCAGCAGATCGTTGTAGCGGTGGATACCTCAGGAAGTGTTCAGCCGGATGAATTGCAGCATTTTGCAGCCGAGATTACTGCGATAATGGAGCAGTTTCCAAGCCGCCTGCATCTGCTCTATTGTGATGCCGCCGTCCAGGAGTATCGGCAGTTTGATAAGGCAGACCTTCCGGTTGTCATTGAACCAAAAGGTGGGGGTGGCACGGATTTTCGCCCGGTTTTTGAACGGGTGGAAAAAGAACATATTCCGGCAGCCTGTCTGATCTATCTGACGGATATGGAGTGTCTGCACTTTCCGGCAGAGATGCCTCCGTACCCTGTCCTCTGGGTCCAGACAGGAGAAAGTCGTACCCGCCCTCCTTTTGGAGAGTGTATTCGCATGTGAGCCGGAGGCCGATCGGAGGAAACAATGAACATACGGTGGAATATTGATAAAAAACGCGGGAATTACCGGCCAACACTCAAATATGTTATCTCCCTCGAAGAGCATGAACGAGCCATCGCGATGCAGTCGATTCAGATAGAGAGCTTGATCCCGCGTATCCCTGAACCGGGGAAGGGCTGGTGCATGCCGGGGGAGAACGAGCGGGCCGAAGGCTGGCAGCCAAAGGAATTTCATTATCTTTCGGTTCCCTGGTTCAAGACCGGCCAGCACTCTGATTTCCTCTATCTGCCTTTCCGTGATAGCGGCGACTATCCAGAGGTCGAAGAATCTTTTGTCTTGCTGCGTCAGAGATATGAAGAGGTGGTTCGAAAGACATATCGGTGGGAACCGATCAAGCAGAGTGGAGAGCTGGAGACCTCGCCGGAAACCAAAAAGGCTATTGCAGCACGCCTTGCGGCTATGCAGATGCTGTCATTTGGCAGTGTGAAATGATTTTGGGGCCGAGAGTCTTGCCGTTGCCGAGGCAGACAGCAGGTGTTTTTGGAGTGGCGGTCAGGCTCTCTCTGCTTTATCTATTGAACTCTCGACAATTACCTGATATAAGAGGCTCTCTTCGTTGTTTATACCATTTCCTGCAGATTGGCCAGCATAGCTCAGTTGGTAGAGCGACGCTCTCGTAAAGCGTAGGTCAGCGGTTCGATCCCGCTTGCTGGCTCCAGATAAAAAAAGGCCTTCAGGTATGTTTTCTGAAGGCCTTTTTTTTTGTCTAAAAAAATCTCAGCCTAAAATACCCCCGTTCTACAGTTGAGGCACCTGTTCTCTGATGCCTTCTTCTGCCTTGGGAAATCGCCCTTGCAGGTAAACTTCCCGAGGCCTGGAGAAAAACCGCCAGGACAGGCAGGACGTACCGCCTGTTTTCCCTGTGTCAATGAATCGAACATTTTTTACGCTATATCCATAGCCCGGATATTTCATTAGTTCAGGCGGTGTCATTCTGCCGTCTCCTGCGAGTTGATGTCTTGTTAAAAATTAAGAGAGCAAAAAATAGTTCTTGACACCCAATTTAGGGAAAGCTAAGTTGGTGATGTGTTGCGCAGTTATCCGGGGTCTGCCTGTTTTTTGTCTTCTGGTGTTTTCGGCTTCCTTGTGGCAGGCCTTACTGCAGTTTCTGTTTCGTGTACTTTTATCAAAGGATTTCAGTCTCAATGGGAAAGAGCAAGAAAAAACGTTTTAGCGCAAGCCTCGAGGATTATCTTGAAGCAATCTATCTCAACAGGGACAATAAGGGAGAGGCAAGGCCCAAGCAAATAACTGCGCATCTTGGCGTTTCAGGGGCCTCTGTGACAGAGGCCTGTCAGCAGTTACGCGAGAAGAGTTTGATAAACTACGCTCCCTACGGGGCGATTACCCTCACGCCAGAAGGTGAGAAGTACGCCTCAGAGGTGTTTTTTCGGCATGAGACCCTGAGGGATTTCTTTATAGAGGTCCTGAAGATTGACCCCGTTATAGCTGACGAAGGTGCCTGCAAGATGGAGCATGTCGTATCTTCAACCATCGTTGACAGGATGATAAAATATAGAGAATACCTGCGGAAGGGGGATCAGTCCGGAGCTGAGGACGGTTTTGCGAGGTTTCTGGACAAAAAACAATAGCGACTCCTGGAGAGTCCCAGACAAGCCATTTCATATGGCTTTGATCACTTTATGAGGCGCTGTAGGGCTGTTCCGGGGTGTTATCTTTCCTGTATCTCTGCAATGCAGAAGGAAAGCTTTTCAAGCAGCGTTCTGCTATCCAGAGATGGATAGAATAGAGGTTGACAAAATTATGAAACTGAGAGACGAACAACTTGAAAGAATGGGTGTGGCGAAAGGGCAGGACTCCGAAGCCAGCAGCCAGAGGAGGAAAAAGATCTGGCAGATCCATACTGGTTATCACTGTTCAGTGATTGGAGCCTGTTTAAGTCGTAAAGATCTCAAACAAATCGCAAAGAAAAAGGTTTTTGGCTTTGAACAGAGGCTCAGTTCCTTTGCCATTCATCGGAGCCTTTCGGCCATCGCCTCCGAGCGTCTTCCCAAAACTCGGGCCTTAAACAAGATTCTTGATGGCAAATACAGGGGAGCGGTGAAAAAATACTCCTCGCTTGCCAATGACGAAGAGGTACGCAAAGAGTGGAAAAAGGATCTGAAAACAGGTGGTGCCATCCCTGGGGCTTTCTGGGCAGTTATGACCCTGCCTTCATGCAGTAAGACCTTACTTGACGAGGTGTACGGCGACTGCCATATGGTCAGTTATGATATTTTTGCCTCGTATACCAACGATGCAAGGCTTACAGCCGGGCTCAAAAAGAAAATAGAGCGTCTTGAATGTTCCCTTGAGCGGTCGCAGGCAACATCTCGCAAGGAAAAGGAATTGAGGGCTGCTGATCTCAAAGAACTGCAGCAAAGCAGGGAGGAACTCAAGCGTCAGCTGCAGATTGGAGAACGTCTTGCCGCAGAAAATGGCGAGCTTCGCGAGAAGATCGAGAGACAGGATGGTGTGGCTGATCTAGAGTCCTTAAAAAAAGAGCTTGCCAAACAAAAGGAGGAGAACCGTCTGCTTCTCGAGGCCATTGAACAGGATTTAGAGAAGGCAGAGATTGACAGAGAGGTCTATGAGGCTGAATTGGTCGAACTGAAGACGACCAACGCTCAGCTGCAGGAGGAGCTTGTCTCTCTGGAGGGCATGTTTCAGTTGGGTATGGGCGGAAAGGCTACCTGCGATACCTGCCAGGAGAAGGAAGTTTCCTGCTGCCAGGGGGTTGGCCTGTCTGGTAAGGCTGTCCTCTATGTTGGTGGACGCAGCAATATGATCGCCCATTACCGGGAGATGGTCGAAAAATACGGCGGTATCTTTCTGCATCACGATGGCGGTAAGGAGAGTTCCAGAAACCTGTTGCCGAAGATGTTGAGTGGTGCCGATGCGGTTCTCTGTCCGATTGATTGTATTAGTCACGATGCCTGTAAATGTGTAAAAAAAATATGCAAGCGCAACAGCAAACCCTTCGTTATGATGAGGAGTGCCGGTTTGTCTTCACTTGCCAAAGGTCTTGAGACGATCATTCAGTAATTGTGTGTATGGACGAGTACTGTTTTCCCATAAGGCTGGTGTTTTAAACTTAGAGTCATCTGCGGGTGGCTATAGCCGAGAGATCTGTTCGATCAAGAGGTTAAACCTTGCGGTTAGCTACAAATAGTTGAAAAAAAGAGGAAAAGAATGGGGCCAGTTGAGAGCAACACCGAGATGAGCATCGAGGCCAGAAACGGCAACCTCCATGTGAGGTTGCAGGGTGCCTTCGGTATCGATACCGCAATGATACTCACCTCCCATATTAGTAGAAGGTATCGGGAAGGGAGTAATGTCTTTATACATACCTCGGGGGTTACCACCGTTTCCCCACAGTCGAGGGAGATGTTTCAGACTATGCTGGGGGTATATAACCTCCCTGCAAAACATATCTACCTGATGGGGGAGAAGGGGGTTAAAATTTGTCATGACGGGGGCAGGGTGATTGTCAGAAATACCTCTGGTTCTCGTAAAAAATGTGGAAACAGCTGCAAGAACTGCAGGTGAAAATCGTAACTTCTATTTTAAAAAGGAGAAAACAATGGCGTCAGCATTAATTGTGTTTGGTTCAACAACTGGTAACACTGAAAACGTTGCCAATCGCATCGGTGAGGTTCTTTCTGATAAAGGCGTATCTGTTACCGTCAAAAACGTTACCGATGCAACCGTCGCCGAACTTGGCGGTGAATACGATGTTACCCTTCTTGGCTCATCAACATGGGGAGATGATGCCATCGAGTTTCAGGAAGATTTCGAGCCCTTTTTCGAAGAATTGGATTCTGCAAATCTGAAGGATAAAAAAGTGGCCCTCTTTGGTTGTGGGGATTCCAGTTATGAATTCTTTTGTGGTGCCGTAGACCAACTGGAAGAGAAGATGGAAAAACTGGGAGCCAATCTGGTACATATTTCTCTGCGTATTGACGGTGATCCCGATGATGTAGAATCCGAGACCGTTGAATGGGCGGAAGAGGTTGCCAATAACGTATAATCTTGTTCGACAGTATGCCTTCCCTCTTTTTTGGGGGGCTGCCTCAAGGCTTTTTTATCATAGATTTTTTTGCTATTAAAAGACTGGATCTTAGTTGATCCAGTCTTTTTTTGTTGTGTCGTCATAGATGGAGTCTTCTGAAATATAAACAAAATTTTGATATTACTGATTATTTTTTTGGATGTGGTGTGTAAGTGAAAATGACATATTTCTATTTGTTCATAGCTGTTCTTGCAGAAGTTACAGCAACAAGCGCTTTAAAGGCCTCAGAAGAATTTACCAGATTAATTCCGAGTATAATCGTGGTTAGTGGTTATGCTGTGGCTTTTTATTTTATGACTCTTACTTTAAGAGTCATTCCAGTGGGCATAACTTACGCTGTTTGGTCTGGTCTTGGTATTGTTCTCGTCACCATCATTAGCTTTTTCTTATACAAACAGTCCCTGGATATTCCAGCAGTTATAGGTATAGGCTTAATTATTGTCGGAGTAATCGTAATCAATCTTTTTTCCAATACTATTGGTCATTAGGTAAAGCAAGTGAAGACTTCTCTACCAGTTGGTCTGTTACTGGACGAAAGCCACATGATGGATGTTTCTTTATCCATCTGGCTGTCGGAAGAGCATGTGGCTTATGCTCAAAATCGAGAAAAGATTGGCAATCTTTCTTTTGATACTTATCGTCTACCAGGTTGGGCGTGGACTCTTATCCACAAACAAACAGATACGTACAGACAAACATTTTTTAAAAGGGGCAAGATTATGATCAGTGACACCATGTGTGAGGCATTAAACGAACAGTTTAACGCCGAGTTGTATTCATCGTATCTCTATCTTTCGATGTCGGCCTGGTTTAGTGAGCGTTCTCTTTCCGGGTTCGCCTCCTGGATGCGGATACAAACGCAGGAAGAGGTCTTCCATGCGATGAAGATTTATGACTATATCCTCGAGAGAGGCGGCTCTATTGCATTGGCAGCCATCGAAAAGCCAGAGAACGACTGGAAGAACGAAGTTGATGTCGTCAGAGAGATCGTTGCGCACGAGGCCAAGGTTACCGCCATGGTGAATAATCTTGTTGAGGTCGCTTTAGCTGAAAAAGACCATGCTACAAATATTTTTCTGCAGTGGTTTGTGACCGAGCAGGTTGAAGAAGAAGCCAGCGTTGGAGATGTCTTGGGGCGGGTCAAAATGATACAGGGAGACTCCGCCGCGCTGTTTGCCCTTGATCTGGAACTCGGCAAGAGGGTCTATACTTCCCCCTCCGATGACTGATCCGGATATTTCGTGAAAGAGAGGTATGTTTCCCTTCAAAAAGGACTTCAAGGACGTTTGATATTGTACATGCTGTAAAAGCTTTGAAGCGCAAAACAAACAAGGCTTTGCTGCTAGAGGCATGAAACGGGGTAGCCCGGATATTTCATCAGTTCAGGCGGTGTCAGGTTCGAAGTTTTTTGCATTAGGTAATAGTAAACTATATGTACTGCAAAAATACGCAAAGAAGATGGTGCCGCATGGACTGACCTTTAGTGAACACTTTGGATATTGTCAAACTGTAATGTTCTCGATGTCGTATATTGGAATATCAGCAATTTTTAAAAAATTGACACAATGTTTATGAAATATCCGGATTAGAAAGGAGACTGGTATGAAAATAGATTGGGCGTATATGCGCAAAGGCTGAATGTCGTGCAAGAAGGCCTGGACGGTTTTTCAAGACAAGAACATCGCCATCGAAAAAGAGGTTGATGCTAAAAAAGAGACGAAAAAAAGTGCGGAAGCTTGGGAGCTTGTCTCTGGGGCAGATACCGTCTTTGTGGCCAATGGGCAGAAGGTTTTGCAGTTCAAACCTGCAGAAGCCGACAGAGAAGAGCTTCTGAAAAAGATTACTGGCCGGACAGGTAATCTGAGGGCTCCGGCTTTGCAGGTTGGAGACGTCTTCTATATTGGCTTTAACCAGGATATGTATTCAAACTTCAAATAATTAGCGTACCTGCCAGAGTTCTCGTCTTTTACTGAGAGGATTCTGGCCGGTTTGCATCTATTGTCTCGTCGCCCTCTTTGGGCCCTTTGACTGGAAGAGCCTGGAATTTTTTCAGTAAGGCAGAGGCGGCCTCCTGTGGGCTTTTTCCTGTGGTATCGATTTGTAAAAAGTGGCTGTACCCCGGCTCTCTTTCCCGTAAAAGTACGGTGATTGTAGCCTTCGGGTCTTTTCCTTGCAAAAGAGGCCTGTTGTTCTCTCCATCCTGGCGTATTCTCTGGAAGATAGCATCGACACTGGCGGTGAGACAAAAGATATGGCCTTTACAGGAGAGTCGTGTGGCATTGTCAGGATCGAGCAGCATCCGGCCGCCGGTGGCAATGACCAGATTATCCCGCAGGGCAAGTTCGGTGGCAACTTCGGACTCCAGTCTGCGAAAAACCTCTTCGCCGAATTGCCGAAAGATCTCAGCGATGCTCAATCCCTGTCGTTCGACTATAAGCTGGTCAGTATCAATAAATTCCCGGACCATCGACCGTGACAGCAGTCTGCCAACTGTCGTTTTTCCGGTGCCCATAAACCCGGTCAGTACGAGGTTATCCTGTCTCTGCTGATGGTACATTGCAAAGGCTTGTCTTTTTCTGCGGAGATGCCGAAATTTTATGAAATCGCAAACTCTTTGCCCAACTCGAAGCCGTGGGCAAAAGCATCTATATTTAATTGGACAAAGTCCCTGGGTACTCGTGTTTTTATCGCCTTGAGCAGAGACTCTTTTTCCACCAGTGGCGTGATTCCAATCAAGGCCCCAAGAACGCTGATATTAAAGACAATGGGCTTGCCGATCTTCTCCATTATCGTCTCATAAATGGGGAGCTCAATCTGTCTGGCATCTATCTTTCTTGCCGTTGTAACGTACTTGGTATCGGTGAGCAACATCCCTCCGGGGCGTATGATCGAGGAAAAGTTATTATATGCCGTCTGGGTCAGGGCGATAAGGATATTGGGCCGGCTTACTCCCGGAAAGTCAATTTCATCCCAGTCAAGAATAACGTCACTGCGTGTCGCCCCACCCCTGGCGGCGGCTCCATAGCTCTGGGATTGTGTCGCATTCATCCCTTCATATATTACCGCTGCCTCGGCTAAAATGATGGCCGCGGTAATCACTCCCTGACCGCCTGAGCCGGAAAAGACAATTCTGGTCCTTGACATAGATATTACTCCTTACCCGCATGTTGTATGATTTTGTCATATTCATGGCAGTATTCTGGTCTCTCCGTATCGACAAAGATTCCACGGGGAATCAATGAAGGGTTGTCGGTGAGCATTTTTGAGCCAAGCTTGGCAGTATTCGTTTTATGGATTTTCATCATTGAGATGGCATCGCCCTCCTTGTTCTTGCGTCCATAATAGGTGGGACATTGTGACAGAATCTCGACGACGGAAAAACCTTTATGTTCGATAGCCTGCTTGATATAGCCGGTGGCTTCCTGGACATGGAATGTCGTTGATCGGGCAACAAAGGTCGCTCCGGCCGCCTTGGCCAGCTCAATCGTGTCAAAGCTCTGATCGATGGTCAGATACGGTGCTGTTGTCGCCCTGACTCCCGGCCCGGAGAGGGGGGAGAACTGTCCACCGGTCATTCCATAGATCCTGTTGTTCATGATTATAGCAGTGAGATCTATGTTCCTTCTTGCCGCATGAATAAAATGATTACCGCCGATGGCCAGGGCATCACCGTCGCCCATCGGAACAATGACCTTCAGCGAGGGCTTGCTGAGCTTTACTCCGGTTGCAAAGGCCAGGGCCCGACCATGCAAGGTATGCAGCGAGTGAAAATCCACATACCCGGATATCCTGGCAGAGCAGCCTATTCCCGATGTCATTACAATCTCGTTTTTACTCAGCCCAAGGTCATCAATGGCCCTGATAAGGGCGTTTAAAATCACGCCGTGACCACAGCCGGGGCACCACATATGCGGGAAAAAACGCTCGCGTAAATAATCCTTTATAGCCATATTACATTCCCCTCCCCTGGATAACCCGAAGAAGCTGTTTGATGTCCATGGGTGTAATCAGTTTGCCGTCGATTCTGTTGGCGAGAAAAACCTGTTCAGGCTTTTCCACGGCGGCCTTTACCTGTGCCATAACCTGCCCCATATTCATTTCAACCACCAGAACCGCCTTGGTATTGAGACATTTTTCCCGCACCAGGTCCTTGGGGAACGGCCAAAGCGATTGCAGCTCCAGAACCCCGATTTTCTCACCTCTGTCACGTCTGTTTTTTGCAAGATGGATGGCGGAGCGTGCCGATGACCCGTAGGAGACAAACACATATTCGGCGTCATCCAGATAGTGCTCCTTGTAGCGGGTTATAGCCTGAACGTTGTTGTCTATCTTGTCCATAAGATGACGCAGCAGCTCACTGACGGTGGTAGGATTGTTTGAAGGAAAGCCCCACATATCATGGAAGAGACCAGTAACGTTGTAGCGGTGATCGGCTCCAAAGTCAGACATCGGCAGGCGGCCATCCTCCCGTGGCAGATACGGGTGATAATCGACCCCTTTGGGTACCGAAGTGCGGAGCCTGTCTACGACGGGGATAGTTCCCTTTTCAGGGATGGTTAATTTTTCACGCATATGCCCGATAACCTCATCAAAGAGCAGAACAACCGGTGTTCTGTAGGTTTCGGCCAGATTAAAGGCCTCAATCGTCATCGCAAAAATATCCTGGTGATTTGATGCGGTGAGGGCAATGATGTTATGGTCGCCATGCGTTCCCCAGCGTGCCTGATTGATATCCCCCTGGCTTACATGGGTTGGATTGCCTGTCGAAGGGCCGCCGCGCTGTACATTTGCAATAACGCAAGGGATTTCAGCCATACAGGCATAGCCGATAGCCTCTTGTTTGAGAGAAAACCCCGGTCCGCTTGTGGCCGTCATAACCTTGCGGCCGGTAAGTGATGCTCCGATAATAGCGCACATGGAGGCTATTTCGTCTTCCATTTGAATAAATTTCCCTCCAATGGCCGGAAGACGCGCTGACAGGCATTCGGCAATCTCGGTGGATGGGGTAATCGGGTAGCCGGCAAAAAACTCAAGCCCTGCATAGAGTGCGCCTTCTACACAGGCCTCGTTGCCCTGAATAAAACGTATTTTATCACTCATGGTCACTATCCTGTTCTATCAGTACCTCAATCGCCAGATCCGGGCACCGTAATTCGCATAACCTGCAGCAGATACAATCCTCGGGCCGAACAGCCGTCGATTTCTCCTGAGGACTCAGCTCCAATACCTTTTTGGGACAGAAATTGACACAAATGCCACACCCCTTACACCAGTCTGTATTTATTACGAGTTCTTTTAGTTTTTTCCTTTTCATGCAATCCTCATCGTTCTGTTACCCGGCAACAAGGTACGATCAACATTTGTGGTTATCCCCCCCTTGAGGTTTTTTATCCGAGAGCACCTCCCGCTTATTTTATAATACATGCCGTCTTATATCAGTGTATTAAAGCATCAACGAGGCACAATCCTCCTAAGGTATTGTTGCTTTTTTACAGCCTCGGCATAATGGGACAAGGCAGGTTGGAAATACAGGAAAAACGAGTCGAACGGGAGATTCTGCCCCGAAAATAGTTGGTAATCCCCTTTTATCTTTTTTGTCTGAATATAGGCAACTGTGGCAATTGATACTGCCAGTATTATCGGTATTGGGAAATATGCAGAAGGTGTAATCCCAAGGAAAAGAAGAGCCAGTACTACTGCGCGGAGTAACGCAAAGAGCTTGTTACGCATTGAGACAAGCTGCTCGTTATTGTAACTACGGACTGTAAAAAGAGATAAAGATGCCCCGATAAGGAGGAAAGAAAGCGGATGCACGAGCATCAGTGATATCAGGGAGATAGACTGTTTTATCTGCATCAAGTCGCCTTAATCATTGCCGCTGCTTCCATCTTTTTGAGGACGTTGACGGCGCAATAATATCGAAGCAAGGCTTTCTTTCATTGGTTAGAAGCGGATGCTGGGACACGTTGTCAGGTTCAGCCATATACGCATCAAAACTGCGATCTCGGCCTTGTTAACACAAGCATACAATATCTGCAACATTTTATCTTGTTGTGGGTATATTCCGCTTGTCAGAGCAATGGTGCGGCATTCTCGCCGATCTCATACATCTAGAACGGGGTAAGGTTGCGCACGGTGCTCACGGGATGTCTCTCGCAAAAAGAACAGGGGCGCAAACCATTTGCTGGTAGACGCCCCGTTTGTTGGCGCAAAGCCAGAGGATTCCTCGGTCTCTCACAAAAGAGAAAGGCTCAGGTTTTGCATTATCTCATTTGCAGCGGAATGTATACACCGCAAAGGTCTTATGCGTGCTTGCTCAGATATTCTGCAACCCCTTCTGCTGTGGGTTTCATAGCCTCTTCGCCTTTTTTCCAGTTGGCAGGGCAGACATCTCCGTATTCTTCGGTAAACTGCAGTGCATCAAGCATACGCAGGGCCTCGTCAACACTGCGCCCAAGAGGAAGATCATTGACAATCTGGTGACGGACAACACCTTCGCGGTCGATAAGGAAGAGCCCACGAAGAGCCACGCCACCGGGCAAGAGAACCTGATAAGACTGCGATATGGCTTTATCGAGATCAGCGACCAGTGGATACTGGACGTTCCCGATGCCGCCGTTGTTGACTTCTGTGTTCTTCCAGGCCAGGTGGGTAAAATGAGAATCAACAGAAACGCCTATAAGTTGACAATTTTTGTCGGCGAATTGTTGTACAGCCTTGTTAAAGGCCAATATCTCAGATGGGCAGACAAACGTAAAATCAAGGGGATAGAAGAAAAGTAATACATACTTCCCCTTGTAGTCAGACAGTGTAAAGTCTTCTTTGAAGGAATTGTCTGGCATGACTGCGGTCGCTGTAAAATCTGGTGCTGGTTGGGTTACTATAAGGCTCATGGCGTCTCCATTTCTGGTTGTGGGAACCGTTCTCTGTCTTTTGACAGTTCTTTGTGGCCAGCGTCAAGAATAGATGTCAGCAAGAATGTGCCATCTTTTTTTCTATCGATGGGCAGAGAAATACGATTTCCCGATTGGTGTTATTTTTTTTGCTATTTAGGGTTGGAGCCACCCGCCGGTATCCCGTGCCCGCAAGCCCTTTCTTGTCCGTGAGGACTGAAGCACTGCGGCAAGTTATCAGGGGCTGTAGCGAGTATCTCCAACCTTGTGTCATTCGGCCTCCCAGAAAGAGTCCTTTTCAGCTCCACAGATCGGACAAACCCAATCTTCAGGGACATCTTCCCAGGCTGTACCTGGGGCAACACCGTTTTCTTCGTCACCTTGTTCAGGATCATAGATATAACCACAAGGACATTCCCATTTCTGCATTGTCTTCCTCCTAAATAAAATTGATAATGGTAAACCGTCTCTACAGTAGGGATGAAATACAGGTCAGTCAACTACAAAAAGCAGAGCAGAAATTCAGGGGCTGTAGCTTTTCCTGTATTTTCCTTTTGACTGGAGTATAATACCCCCCTAGACAATTTCCTTTTTCGGGAACACGAGCCCTGGTTCTTGCAATGAATATTCCAAAAACAATCACCTACATTGGCTCTCGATTATGGCAGGCCAGCATGGATCTGCTGCCTATCCTGATCGTAATAGCTTTTTTTCAACTGGTGGTGATCCGCCAGCCCCTGCCCCAGGTAAAGGAGATGTTGTTCGGAGGTCTGATGGTCATCGTTGGACTTTCCATGTTTATTCAGGGGCTGGAGATGGCCCTTTTCCCTCTTGGTGAAGAGATGGCCCAGGCCTTGTCACGCAAAGGAAGCCTCCTCTGGTTGCTGATTTTTGCTTTTGTTTTGGGGTTCTCTACCACGATTGTCGAACCTGCCTTAATTGCCATTGCCAAAGAGGCTGCAGATGTTGCCCGACTCGGCGGCTTATTGGCAAATGATGTTAAAGTGATGGACAGCTATGCCCTTGGCCTGCGTTATACGGTGGCTTTTTCTGTTGGTTTTGCCGTTTTGCTCGGTGTGTTACGTATTTTACTCGGCTGGCCTATTCACTTCTTTATTATTGGTGGTTACGGCCTGATTATGCTTATTACCACCATCGCCCCTCAGGAAATTATCGGCATCGCCTACGATGCAGGTGGGGTTACCACCTCAACCATTACCGTTCCTCTGGTTACCGCACTAGGTGTCGGACTTGCCACGGTTATCCGTGGCCGTAACCCGTTGCTTGACGGCTTTGGTCTGATTGCCTTTGCCTCTTTGCTGCCAATGATTTTTGTTATGGCCTATGGCATTTTTATCTTCGGAGTGAAAGTGTAACTATGCAGATAATCCTTGATTTCAGCAATACCCTTTGGCTCACCTTTACCAATCTGTTGCCGATTATTTTTCTTTTTGGCTTTTTTCAGGCGGTTGTCATTAAACAACCTCTGGAGAATCTGCCGAGAATCTTCGTCGGCGGCCTGTATGTGCTGATTGGTCTCACCCTTTTTCTGGTCGGTCTGGAAAAAGCCCTTTTTCCATTGGGAAAGATTATGGCAGCGCAACTGACAGATCCCGATTTCCTGCAACGATCTGGCGGGGCGACCCTTTTTACCGATTGGAAAACCTACTACTGGGTCTATCTTTTCGCCGCAGCAATCGGCTTTGCCACAACCGTAGCTGAACCATCGCTTATTGCCGTCGCCTACAAAGCGGCAGAGGTCTCTGGTGGTAGTATCGGCCAGTGGGGACTGCGTATTACGGTGGCCATTGGTGTCGCCTTTGGCATTGCCCTTGGCGCCTTTCGGATCGTAACGGGAACACCCCTTTACCTCTATATTATAGCAGGCTACCTGATTGTTCTCGTACAGACTTTTATGGCGCCAAAGACCTTGATTCCACTGGCCTACGATTCGGGCGGGGTGACCACATCGACAGTGACGGTTCCTGTGGTTGCGGCATTAGGGCTTGGTTTGTCTGCCGCGGTTCCCGGAAGGAACCCAGCCGTCGACGGTTTTGGCCTTATTGCCTTTGCCAGTCTGTTTCCAATAATCGCGGTACTTGGTTATGCACAGATTGCCGAATATCAGGGCATTCGAAAAGTGAAAAAAAGAGAGGAAAAAAGACATGCGCTTTAAAATAATTCTTGCATCCGTAAAACCGGTTTTAACCGACAGGATTGTCGATGCGGCCAAAGATGCCGGTGCCACCGGAGCCACAATCATTCCGGCACGGGGCACAGGTATCCACGAGGCAAAAACCTTCTTTGGCCTGAGCCTTGAGGCGCAAACCGATATCATCATGTTTTTGCTTGCCGAAAATATGGTCGAGAGCATCCTGAAAACCATCGGGGAAACCGGCCAGTTCGACAAACCCGGAACAGGCATCGCCTTTGTATTGCCTGTCGATCAGGTTATTGGTCTTGAAAGTCAGATGGAAAAGCTCAAGAGCGGGGGCTGACTCAAAAGAATAGTCTTTAAGGTATCTTGCCACCTGTGCCTTCCGGCACTTCACGACCTTCTCAAATAACCGTTTCGGACGAGTAATTCAGTGCAGAAGCACTCAAGAAACCTTATCTGCCTGTTCTTGGGGTGGTTTCTCTGGGGCAGCTTCGGCCGGTTGCATGCCATAGGCCAGGCGCACCTTGTTTTCTATCTCAAGACACATCTCTGGTTGTTCGCTGAGGAAGCGTTTTGCATTTTCCCGGCCCTGGCCAATTCTCTCTTCTGCGTAGGAATACCAGGCACCGCTTTTCTCAACGATATCCAGATCGACGGCAAGATCAAGCATATCTCCGACCTTGGAGATTCCCTCACCATAGATAATATCAAATTCCGCCTGTTTGAAAGGCGGGGCGACCTTGTTCTTTACCACCTTTACACGGGTTCTGTTGCCGATAAGATCCTGCCCATCCTTGAGCTGGGCTATCCGCCTGATATCAAGCCGCAGGGAAGAATAAAACTTCAGGGCATTGCCGCCTGTTGTGGTTTCGGGGTTGCCGAACATGACACCGATTTTCATCCGGATCTGATTGATGAAGATCAGGATGGTATTACTGCGGTTGAGGACGCCGGTAAATTTTCTCATCGCCTGGGACATTAAACGGGCCTGGAGTCCGACGTGGGAATCTCCGACATTGCCATCAATTTCCGCCCGGGGCACCAGGGCCGCCACCGAGTCGATGACGATCACATCGACCCCGCCCGAACGGATAAGGATTTCAGCTATCTCAAGCGCCTGTTCTCCAAAATCAGGCTGAGAGACGAGCAGATCGTCTGTATTGACACCCAGACGTTCTGCGTAGCTGGTATCAAGCGCGTGTTCGGCATCGATAAAGGCCGCGGTTCCCCCTTTTTTTTGTGCCTCCGCCACGACGTGCAGGGCCAGGGTTGTCTTCCCCGAAGATTCGGGACCGTAGATTTCGGTGATACGCCCTTTGGGAAAACCGCCGACGCCAAGAGCAATATCAAGACTCAAGGCCCCGGTCGGAATAACCGGTACATTTTCAGCTTCTGCGGAGCCAAGACGCATAATCGAGCCTTTACCGAACTGTCTCTGAATCTGACTGATGGCGCTTTCCACGCTGCTGCCTTTATCTTTTCTTGGGGTTGAAGCCATTGTTTTCTCCAGTAGTGGTTAAATCCTTATCGTTTGTCCTGCTGCTCCGGCGTGGATAAAACTGATTGTCGGTCTCTGGCCTGGACTCTTATCCGCGCCTGTCCCTTATCATACATCTCAGCCAGAGATTATTCATCACCATTTTTCAGCAAGTGCCTGCGGACCAGATCAAGGGCTGTCTGGGCGGTTATTTCACGGATCTGACTTCGGGTGCCGGAAAAAGAAAAAGGAAAGGCCGTTTCTTGCGACTGTGTTACAAGGCCGATATAGACCGTACCAACCGGTTTTTCGGAACTGCCTCCAGTTGGCCCGGCTATCCCGGTAATGGCCAGCCCGATATCGGCGGCCGTGCTTTCACGGATTCCTGCAGCCATAGCCACGGCCGCCTCTTTACTGACCGCACCATAGGTAGCAAGCAGCTCGTCTGAGATACCAAGATACCTCTTTTTCAGGTCGTTTGCATAAGTGACAACCCCTCCCGGGAAATAGCTTGAACTGCCCGGGACATTGACCAGCCTGCTGGAAACCATACCGCCGGTGCAGGATTCAGCAACAGCCAGGTTTTGTCTTCCGGCCGTGAGAAGCTCGCCCACGATTTGCTCCATCGTCGCTTCATCTGTGGCATAGATATAACTTCCCAGAGCCTCGCGTATCGCTGCAGAGGAAGTTGTAAAGAGCTGCTCAGCATCCATTGTCTGCCGGCGGATGGTCAGACTGAGATGTACGTCCGGAAAAACAGGGTAATAGCCGATATGGGCCTCGGGGCTGAGCTCAAGGCCATTGATACAACGGTTAATCTCAGATTCAGAAAGTCCGAAGACCTTAAAGAGCCGCTGTTTTGTGGTCAGTGTCTGGCTGTTGTGCCAGGAGGCGAGTCTTGGCAGCACCTCCTCGACCAGCAGATAGTGCATCTGGCTGGGGATACCGGGAAGAAAAAAGATTGGCGTTTTCCCGTGGATGATCTGGTAACCCGCGATCTTTGTCTGCGGGGCCAGGGCTGTGGCTCCTTCGGGAAGCCAGGCTATCTTCTCCAGACGGTTCTTGATACCGGTCAGCATCTCCGGGTCTGCCTGGGGTGGCCGGTTCAGGGCCTTGGAGACCGCTTCGTTGGTCAGATCGTCATCGGTTCCCCCAAGTCCGCCGGAAACCAGGATCAGATCGGCGCGGGAAAGTGCTCGTTTGAGGGTCTCCCCGATAATTTCCGGGCTGTCTCCTATCGTGTTGATTGCAAGAATGTCAAAACCTGCTTCGTAGAGATGCCGGGCCGCAAAGGCGCTGGTCGTATTGAGAATCCTTCCCGAGGTCAGTTCGTCACCAATGGCAATTATCTCAACGTGTATCGGGGCCAAGATATTCTCCTTGAACGTATGCCTTCATCAGATGGCTGAGTTTTACCCGGACGTGTTGTCCTCTCAGAGAGAGGTCGCCTGCAAAACGCACGGCAACATAATTATCGGTATACCCTTTCAGAAGCCCATCGCTGTCGGGGCCTGTTTCCACCAGTACACGAACCTTCCGCCCCAGTTGGCGTTTATAGAAACTCTGTCTTTTATCATCGCTCAGTTTTCGTAATTTGGCAACCCTCTGTTCTTTTTTTCTTTTCTCAACCTGACCGGCAAACTTTGCCGCCGGAGTCCCGGGGCGGATCGAGTAGGGGAAGACATGAAGATAACTGAATTCAAGTGCGCGTAGAAAGTTGAACGCCGAGTTGAAGTGGTCTTCGCTTTCTCCCGGGAAACCAGCCAGCATGTCGATGCCGACGGCAAGATCTGCTATCCTGGCATTACACTTTTCTACAATACGTTGGTAGGTCGCTGTGCTGTAGCGCCGGTTCATCTTTTGCAGAATTTCGTCATTGCCGCTTTGCAGCGGAATATGCAGATGAGGCAGGAGGTTTTTTCGTTCTGCCATCAGCTCGAGCAATCCGTCTGTTATCTCTGTTGGTTCAAGAGAACTGATGCGGTAGCCAACCTGCGGTGTTGCCCGTGTGAGCGAGTCCAGAAGGGTAAGGAGATCCTCTCTGCCCTGTAGATCCTTGCCGTAGTTTCCGATATGGATGCCGGTCAGGACGATTTCCCTGTGCCCTGCAGCGGCAAAGATTTCTGCCTGCCTGAGCACCGCCTGCAGGGGAAGAGAGCGACTCGGCCCCCGGGTATAGGGGACGATGCAGTAAGAGCAATAGCTTTCGCAACCGTCCTGTATGCGCAGATAGGCCCTGACACGGTTGTTGAACCTCTGTATCGGCAGGCTGCATATCTTGGTCGCCTCTCCAATCTTTCCAAGGGCGTTGTTTTCTCCTGCAATCGAGCCGAGAGCCGTTTTGACCAGGTCGTCTTTTTTCGAGTTACCGATAATGGCAAAGTCTCTTCCGGCAAGCCCTCCTTCTTCAGATAGCCGGTCTGCGGCAAGTTCTGCGTAACAGCCGGTAAAGATGATCTTTGCCTGTGGGTTGTCTCTGGCCATTTTTCGCAGCAGCTGTCTGGACTGGGCCCCGGCCGCAGCGGTTACTGCACAGCTGTTGATCACCACGATATCGGCCTTTTCTTGGTTGCCGACCACCTGAAGCCCGGCCTCTTCAAAACCCGTTGTAAAGGACGCAGACTCGAACTGGTTGACCTTGCAGCCGAGGGTGGTAATAAAGACCTTTGGCATACCTGTCTCCAACTAAACGATGATACCCGAGCCAACGAGCTCTGAGTGGTCATAGATGACCGCAAACTGTCCCGGTGTTACGGCCGATTGCGCCTCTTGAAAAACGAGGGTCCCGGCGCCGGCCTCGCCTGTTGTCACCCTGGCCATTGCTCCCTTGTGGTTGTAACGGATACGCACCGTGTACTCCTTGTCGTTGTCTGGAGCGCCGCGTAGCCAGTGCAGCTCTTTGACCTCTATTCTGTCACGAAAGAGTTCGGACTTGTCTCCGACGATCAGTCGGTTGTTTGCCGGATCGAGCCGAATCACATAGAGCGGTGTGGGATGCGCCACGCCCAGCCCTTTACGCTGCCCGATGGTGTAGCGATACAGACCCCTGTGGCGGCCGAGGATGGTCCCGTCGGTTTTGATGATATCCCCGTCTGCCAGAGGCCCGCTCCTTTGGCTGTCAAGAAAATGGTTGATCTCTCCCCTGCCAAGAAAGCAGACGTCCTGGCTTTCCTGGCCTCTAAAATGGGTAAAGCCCCTTTCTTCAACAAAGCTGTATATCTCTTCCTTGGTCATTGTACCAAGAGGAAAGAGCGTTTTTGCCAGCTGCTTCTGATTGAGACGGCAGAGAAAATAGCTCTGATCTTTTTTTTGGTCGGAGCCTGTTTTCAAGCTGAAGGAGCCTTTTTCCTGGGTGATGCGTGCGTAATGTCCCGTGGCCATTTTATCCATCCCCTGGTCGAGGATTGTCTGCAGAAGCAGTCCAAACTTCACCTCTCTGTTGCAGACGACGCAGGGGTTGGGGGTCAGACACTGAAAATAACTGGTCGAGAAATATTCGAGGATCCGTTGCCGAAACTCCGAACGGAGATCTATGGTCTTGAGCTTGATACCAATGGCCGCAGAGATCTTTTGCACCCTCTCAAGCTGAACCGCATAGTCCGGCTGGGCAAGGCGCATAAAAAAGCCCTGAATCTGGTAGTGTTCCTGTAACAATAAGGCACAGGCGGTCGAATCAACACCGCCACTCATTGCTATCCCTATTCGCATCGTATCTTCTTGCCCTGACTGTTAAAAAAGTTCTTTTCCCGGTTGAAAACGATCAAGCCTTCTTGCTCGATGGCTCCGCTGCGCAGAGCTGACGGCAGCCTTTCGCAGCCATTTTCTTCTCGGCAGCGACGACCGATCCATGGTACATTGTGCCCACGTCGGACTCTGTCCTCCACCTGATAATTCAAACCGTACTATAATGCAATAGAAGTGAACAGACCGCCATCAATGATTGAACAGCAGAGTAATCTCTCTTCTCCAACCATCCCCGAGCTGCTTGCTCCGGCCGGGAACTATGAAAAGCTGGTAACAGCCGTGCACTACGGCGCCGATGCCGTGTATCTTGGTGGCAGGGATTTTAGTCTGCGGGCCAAGGCGGGAAATTTTGCTCTGGAGGCGATGCAGGCCGGGATAGATTATGCGCACAAGCGCGGTGTCAAGGTCTATGTGACGGTTAATATCTTTGCCCATAATCAGGATCTGCAAGGCCTTGCCGAATATTTGCCGAAACTGGCGGCAAGGGGCGTTGACGGAATCATTGTTGCCGACCCCGGAGTGCTGGCCCTGGCCCGCAGTCTGGTACCGGAGCTTGCCATCCATCTGTCGACGCAGGCCAATGTGACCAACGCCGAATCGGCTGCCTTCTGGCTGTCTCAGGGCGTGCAACGCCTCAACCTGGCACGGGAGCTCTCCTTTGCAGAGATACAGGGTATACGCACTCAGGTTGACGGCGAACTTGAGGTCTTTGTGCATGGAGCCTTGTGTATCTCCTATTCCGGGAGATGTCTGCTCTCCAACTACTTAACGGGACGCGATGCCAATCAGGGGAGCTGTGCCCACCCCTGCAGGTTTTCCTACTCCCTTGTCGAGGAAAAACGTCCCGGAGAGTTTTTCCCGGTAGAAGAAGACGACAGAGGAACCTATATCTTCAACTCCAAGGATCTCTGCCTGCTTGACAAACTGCCTCTCCTTGTCGCCGCCGGGGTAAATTCCTTGAAGATTGAAGGGCGGATGAAATCAATTTTTTATGTCGGCTCGGTTGTCAGATTGTATCGGACGGCCCTGGACTTTTTACGCACACTGCCCGCTGAAGAGTGGCTGGAACCAGAAAAGATATGTCTGCCGGAAGGTTTTTTTGCAGAGGCCAGCCGTATCGGGACAAGGGGAATGACCGAGAATTTTTTTGCTGAAAGGCCAGGAAGTTCAGAGATGATCTACCGCACCTCAAGGGCGGAACAGGGCTATGAGCCGGTTGCTGTGGTACACGAAACAGGGACACGGCTTGTGGTTGAGATGCGTAATACCACACACTGTGGAGAGACCATTGAGTGCATGTCAACACAGAACATCGAATGCATTCGCACGAAGATAGTCGGATTTACAGATCTTGATGGCAATAGTGTTGACAAGGCACATCCTGGCAATATGCTGGTTGTAACGACACAACCGGCTCTTGAAAATGTCCGAGAACATACCATTCTGCGCAGGAAAAAGAGAGGTGATTAAAGCGGAGCACCAAAAAACGCTGGGCCCGCCCGCAGACAGGCCCAGGTACTGGTTTGAGGAATAAACTCCCCCCGCTCAAACCGCGGGGTGGTAGATCCGAAGCTTCGCAATACACATTTCAGGATGTTCTGGCGATCTCTTTTTGCCAGAATGCCGGTCCGGTTTTATGTACCGCCAGCCCTGTTGAATCCACAGCCACCGTAACCGGCATATCTTCGACCTCAAATTCGTAAATGGCCTCCATACCTAGATCGGCAAAGGCCACGACCCGCGATTTCTTGATGGCCTTGGAGACCAGGTAGGCAGCACCGCCAACGGCCATGCAATAGACCGCGCCATGGTCGCTGATGGCCTGTATCGTTGCATCGCCTCTTTCTGACTTGCCCACCATGCCGACAAGCCCTGTTTTTTCGAGCATCATCTCGGTATACTTATCCATACGGGTCGATGTCGTGGGGCCAGCCGGTCCGACAACCTCATCGCCGACCGGGTCGACGGGCCCGACATAGTAGATAAACCTGCCGTTGAAATCAACACCGTCCGGCAGGGGTTTTCCTGCTTCGAGCAGTTGCTGGATACGCTTGTGGGCCGCATCCCGGCCTGTGAGGATTTTTCCGTTTAACAACAGGGTCTCGCCGGCTTTCCAGGTGGCAATTTCATCCTTTGTAATACCGTCGAGAGAGACCCGCTTGACATCGTCACTGGAGCCAAGAGATATTTCGGGCCATTGATTGATATCCGGTGCTGCAAATGTGGCCGGCCCTGTGCCATCCAAGATAAAGTGGGTATGCCGGGTGGCGGCGCAGTTGGGGATCATGGCCACCGGCAGCGAGGCTGCATGGGTTGGATATGTTTTGATCTTGACATCCACCGCTGTGGTCAAACCGCCCAGCCCCTGGGCACCGATACCGAGACTGTTAATCGCGTTGTACAGCTCCAACCGCAGCTCTTCGAGCGTATCGGCCGGGCCGCGCTCGATGAGTTCATCGATATCGACCGGCTGCATGAGCGATTCCTTGGCCAGCAGTACCGCCTTGTCAACGGTGCCCCCAATACCTATGCCAATGATACCCGGCGGGCACCAGCCGGCACCCATGGTCGGGATGGTCTTCTTTACCCAGTCGACTATCGAGTCGCTGGGGTTGAGCATCACGCATTTACTCTTGTTCTCTGAGCCACCACCTTTTGCTGCGATATGAACTTCAATCTTGTCGCCGGGGACAATCTCGGTGTAGACAACCGCAGGCGCGTTGGTCCTGGTGTTTTTTCTCTCCGTTGCCGGATCGGCAACCACCGAGAGACGAAGCGGATTGTCTGGGTTTGAATAGGCGAGCCGCACGCCCTCGTCTACCATCTCCTGTATGGTCTCCTGGGTGTCAAATTGACAGCCCGAACCAACCTTTATAAAGGCGGTAACAATGCCGGTATCCTGACAGATTGGTCGTTTGCCGATGGCGCACATCCTCGAATTTATCAGGATCTGCCCCATTGCATCCCTGGCGGCCTGGTTTTTCTCTCTCATATACGCTGCATACACGGCCTTGACAAAATCTGTCGGATGATAGCAGGAGATGTACTGAAGGCTGTCTGCGATGGAAGCGACAAAATCTGTTCTTTTGATGGTGTTCATAGTTACCCCTTTTTGTTTGAAGATGCCGAAGGCCTGAGTTGTCTCAAGGCTTGCTCCATAAGACCATGGATATCGGAAGAACCCGTTGTACAGACCCCACCTCATGGACAGTGACAAAATCTCAAAAGCAGAGAAGAATCAGGCCTACTCTACATTCTGCCCGCCAACTTGGCGAGGAAAAACGACGGCCTGGTTGTCACAGAGCCCACTTTTTTCAACGTTTGCCAGCAGATTATCTGATCCAACTTTTATCGCGTATCCAAAAGACCATTTGCAGACCAGAGAGTGTCTCTCGAAGCTCCTTGTTCCATTTCTTGTTGTGGCCGACAGGCTATCTGTTCCAGTCGTGCCGGTTTATCTGGTTTTCTGCAATGACCCTACAGCGCGACCCAGCCTTTTTTGAATCTCTGTTGTCGAAAAAAAACCTTTGTAGGTGTTGTAGGCCTGGGATGCCATAGCCGGTAACACTTCGGGTGTGGAAACAAGTTCTGCTATAACGGCGGCCAGCTGTCTGGGGTTTGCCGGCTCAACCCAGCGTATTCCAAGATCGGTATTCTCGGTAAAACCCGGTGGATACGCGGGAGCCTTTCTGGTCACCAGAGGCTTTCCGCAGGCAAGGGCCTGATATACCTTGTTGGGGATGACTCTGCCTGCCTTGGCCGATGCACCAAAGATGCCCAGAAGAAGATCCGCCGAGCGGATAATATCTGGAAGCTCTTTGTATGGCAGCCAAGGAATAAATTGGATCTCTCTGTTCCCTGCCGCCATCTTTTGACAGGTCTCGAGCAGGGGACCTTCTCCAACCATCTTCCAGAGGATCTTGGGCCCCCGGTAGTGTTGTGCAGCCTCAACGATTGTCTGTGGCCCCTGCAGAGAGAGGAAACTGCCATAAAAAAGGACGGTAAAGGGCGCCTGGGGCAGGTTCGTTCTTTGTGGATAAAAGAGACGTTCTTCCGCCCCGACTGGGACGACGGCAGGTTTTCGCTGGTCGCCGATAAAGGTACCGTGAAAAAATGCTGCATGTTCTTCTGTGTCGGCGATTACCAGGTCTGCCGCCTGAAAGAGTTTTTGCTCCCAACGAAGCAGTTTTTTGGCCTTATGACTCTCTGGGGAATATTTTTTGCGTTCGTATACCTGCTTGTCATAGGCACTGATCAGGGGGTCAAAAACCACTGGTAAGGCGTTTTTTCTAGCCCATAGAGCAGCGCCGGGCATATCCTTATGGCAAAAACAGGGAACCCAGATACAATCGGGTCGACAAAGATCCCGAAGAGTTGCCTCCAATCCGGCAAATCTGGAGATCTTCGGCCTGAAGTCTGTCAGGTTATAGCCCAGACTTTTCAGATGCTGTCTGATGATTCTGTTTCTTGAATAGTTTAGGTTAGAGCGTCCCCACCAGAGAATCTGCGGGTTCCTCTTCTTCGTTGTTGGGTCATTCATCGCCTGTGTCTTGATATTCTAATTCTGAAAAGAGCCATAGGCTGGGTCTGTCTAGCATTTTAGCCCGGATATTTCATGAACATTGTGTCAAATTTTTAAAAATTGCTTATATTCCAATATACTACATCGAGAATATTACAGTTTTACAATATCCAAAGTGTTCACCAAAGGTCAGTCCATACGGCGCCATCTTCTTTAGTATTTTTGCAGTACATAGAGTTTACTCTTACCTAATGCAAAAAACTTCGAACCTGACACCGCCTGAACTGATGAAATATCCGGGTTAGCCTGCACGAGAAAACCATACCACTTGATCTTGCCTGTAAAATAGAATAAGTCAAGATCTCTACTCTTTTTTTACTATTTTTAGAGGATCGGTAATGACTGTTTCACGACTGGCCCCTATCCCGGGGCATAAAAGATCTCAAGGCCCGGTGATCCTGGTTATCATGGACGGCGTGGGTATCGGATCGCAAGACGAGCGGGATGGTGTCTATTCGGCCTTTACGCCGGTTCTGGACCGGCTGATGCAAACGCCTCTGGTAACAGAGCTCAAGGCCCATGGTACCGCTGTCGGTCTTCCCGGAGACAGCGATATGGGCAACTCAGAGGTTGGGCATAACGCCCTGGGGGCTGGCCGGATCTTTTCACAGGGCGCCAAGCTGGTCAACGAGGCCCTGGCCTCGGGCAAGGTGTTTCAGACAGAGGAGTGGGCAGAACTCAAACAAAGAGCCCTGGCCGGCGGAACACTCCATTTCATTGGCCTGCTTTCCGACGGCAATGTACACTCTCATATCGATCACCTGTTTCTGCTCATTGATCAATGTGTCGCCGAAACAATTGTCAGGGTCCGCTTCCATATCCTTCTTGACGGACGGGATGTCGAGCAAAAAAGTGCCCTTATCTATATCGACGCGCTCGAAAAAAAGATACAGTCTCTCGCAGCTCCGTTTGACTATCAAATTGCCTCGGGTGGGGGACGTATGCTGACCACCATGGATCGTTACAATGCCAACTGGGATATTGTAGAAAGGGGCTGGAAGGCGCATGTCCTCGGAATTGGCAGGCCCTTTGCCACGGCAAGTGAGGCGGTTTCCACCTATTACGATGAAGATCCTGAACTTACTGACCAGTATATGGACAGTTTTGTTATTGTCGATGATGCTGGCAGCCCCGTCGGTACCATTGAAGATGGCGATGGGGTGGTTTTTTTCAACTTTCGCGGGGACAGGGCCATCGAAATCTCCAGGGCCTTTGAAGAACCTGACTTTACCGAGTTTGAGCGGGTACGAGTGCCGGAGGTCTTTTATGCGGGCATGATGCAGTACGATGGTGATCTGGCTATCCCCCAAAGGTATCTGGTCCAGCCGCCGGCGATCGACAGAACCCTTGGAGAGTATTTTTGTGCCAGCGGCATCTCCACCTATGCCATCTCTGAGACCCAAAAATACGGGCATGTGACCTATTTCTGGAATGGAAACAAATCCGGGTATATAGATCCTCAACTGGAGACCTATGTCGAAATCCCCTCTGATACGATCACCTTTGATTTGAAGCCGTGGATGAAGGCAGGTGAAATTACAGACAAGGTTATTGCCGCCGTACAATCGGGCTCTTATGACTTCATTCGGCTCAATTTTGCCAATGGCGATATGGTCGGTCATACCGGGAAGGTTGCCGCCGTCAGGGTGGCGGTGGAGACCGTTGATATCTGTCTTGGCCGGATCGAAAAGGCCCTCAAGCAGGTTGGCGGGGTTCTCGTTATAACCGCTGACCACGGTAATGCCGACTGTCTATGGACAGAGAAAAATGGCCAGAGAGTTCCGATGGTAGCTCATACCCTGAACCCGGTCCCCTTTGTGGTTGTCGACTACAGCAAGGTCAATACCTATACCCTCTCTGGAGTTGAAAATCCCGGTCTTGCCAACGTTGCCGCAACCCTTTGTACGCTGCTTGGGCTGACACCGCCATCGGATTATGAACCATCCCTGTTAACCAGCAAGGCTGGACCAAACAGCCTGTAAGTCATAACGAAGAAAAAAATGTAGAGCTTCGGGATATATGCCTTCCGTCTCCGCAGCGGGTTGTAGATAAATCAGCAAGGCTGGACCAAACAGCCTGTAAGTCATAACGAAGAAAAAAATGTAGAGCTTCGGGATATATGCCTCCCGTCTCCGCAGCGGGTTGTAGATAAACCAGCAAGGCTGGACAAATAGCCTGTAAGTCATAACGAAGAAAGAAATGTAGAGCTTCGGGATATACGCCTCCCGTCTCCGCAGCGGGTTGTAGATAAACCAGCAAGGCTGGACCAAATAGCCTGTCAGTCATAACGAAGAAAAAAACCGGGAACCTCAAACAAACATGGCCGGGAAAATCAGTAAATCCGAGTTGAAGAGACGCTGCAAAAGAGAAGAAAAGGCCGCCTCAGAGCTGGCGCAGCTCTCAGACAGTGAGCTGAAAAGGCTCCCTGTAAGCGCCGACTTGAAACAAGAGATCCTCCGCTGTCGCAGTGTGAAGGGTGGCGCCCGGAACAGGCAGATAAAATATGTAACCAAACTGCTGCGCGAAGAGTCTGCGGAAGAGGTCTTATCCTTTCTCGCTGTTCGCAAAGGCTCAAAACTCAAAGAAAACAATCTGCAGCATGAGGCGGAACGGCTTCGCGACCTGCTCGTCAGTGAAGCAATTGAAGATGCTGAACGCTGTCGACAGCAGCGGCTTGCATGGGAGACGGACTGGCCGGCAGCAGCCCTTGAAGACCTGGTCCAGAGGTATCATATGGACGAAGGCGAACTGCGGCGGGCTGTCTATCAGTTTGTCAGAACCCGGCAGCACAACCATTACCGCACCATTTTCCGGGTGATAAAGGCGGCGATCGAAAAAAATGAAATGCTTGCCGGACATACGGCTGATTCGGATAGGTCCGTTTAGTCGAGATTTTCATGAGTATTTTATCGAACTTCTGATAAGCAATGTTCGACGAGGAGAGAGAAGATGTCAATACGTTTACTCGCAATTGAACTCTATAAGGCCAGACAAAAGGTCGATACCCTGGAAAAACAGCTTGCAGCCTGCGAGCTCTCAGAAAAAGACAAACTTGCCGTTGAGCGTAAAGCCGCTGTCCGTGAATGGGAGACCTTGCGAAGGATGCTGGATGGCAAAAAAGAGACCAGCTGCTCCGGCGGTCGTTTTCACTGAATGTTTCACCGGCCTCGGGCCCCTCGCCGGTGAGCTCAACGGTGTACCGGTTAACGAATCTTATCGCTGTCTACATAGGCATAGGCGTTGTGTTTATGAATTGACTCGTAGCTCTCAACACTTGCCGAAAACCAGCCAATATCTGGATGGTCAAGGGCAAGCAGGGCCAGCTTTCTGACAACGTCTTCGACAAACATAGGGTTATTGTAGGCCTTTTCTGTAACGTATTTCTCATCTGGACGCTTGAGCAGCGAATAGACCTCGCAGGATCCTGACTGTTCGACGAGCGTAATAAGGTCTTCCAGCCATATTGTTTTCTTGCAGGTCACGCTGAGCTTCACCTTGCTGCGCTGGTTGTGGGCTCCGGCCTCGCTGATCTCTTTGGAGCAGGGGCATAAGGTGGTAACAGGAACACAAACGGAAAGCATAAAATCCTCTTTTTCCCCGATACCACCAGAAAAGGAGCAGTGGTACTCCATAAGACCGGGTTCTTCACTTACAGGGGCTCGTTTTACAAGAAAATACGGAAAATCCACCTCAAGCTCGAGGCGTGCCGCATCGAGTTCTGTTGAGAGCTGGGAGAGTATTGTGGCAAAACTCTCCACCGAGACGATGTCAAGATACTTGTGGGTGACCTGGGTAAAGATTGCCGCCCAGTCTTTTGTATTGGTGCTGGGCAGGGTGGCCTGCATCGAGATGGTCGCGATTGTATTTTGCAGCCGCCCCTCCTTTTCTCTGATGCGAATGGGTATCTTAAAATCTTGTATGCCAATGGCCTGTCTATACATAGCTTCCTTGTTCCGGTCGTTTTTTGTGGTATCGTAAAGGCTTCTTTGTTTCGCAGAGCAAGTAGAGTGGCATGTTGCTCTTTTACAGGTTACTCTCTTTTGAGGGCATCTGAAACAAGAATATTGTAGAAATACGAAAGAGAACGTTTCTTTGCGCACACTGTGTTTCGGTTTACGAAAACAATCACCTATGGCCGCTTCAGTTTCGAGGAACGACTGATATGGACAACGCAGAGCTGTCGGTCCGTCTTGATAAATGGCTTTGGGCCGCCAGGTTTTTTAAGACAAGAGCCCTTGCCGCCAAGGCCGCCAATGGCGGCAAGGTATACCTCAACGGTGCTCGGGTAAAGGCCGCCCGCCCGCTCTCTGTTGGTGATCAGCTGGTTATCACTATCGGTGTCTCTGTCTTTCATGTTACAGTGCTGGGACTCTCTAAATATCGCAGGCCGGCAAAAGAGGCCCAGGGCCTGTATCTTGAATCGGAAGAGAGTATTGCCAGGCGCAAGGAACAGCAGGAGCTTCGACGTATGGCAAATGCCGGCTATTCGGCTCCGGGACAGAGGCCATCCAAGCGGGACCGGAGAAAAATTATCTCATTTACCAGAAAAAACCAATAGGAGACGAAGATGGCAAAGGTAGAAAGGGCGTTAATCAGTTTGACGGATAAAACCGGTATCGAAAATTTTGCAAGCGAACTTGCCTCTTTGGGGATCGAACTACTCTCAACCGGGGGAACGGCCAACAAGCTGCGAGAGGCGGGGCTTGCAGTCAAGGATGTCTCTGATTTTACTGGTTTTCCTGAGATTCTCAACGGTCGGGTCAAGACCCTGCACCCGAAGGTTCATGGCGGAATTCTCAACCAGCGGGACAACGAAGACCATCAACGGCAATGTGCGGAGAATGACCTGCATAATATCGATATCATCGTCGTTAATCTCTACGCCTTTGCCGAAACAGTGGCCAGAGCCGATTGCAGTCTTGAAGAGGCCATTGAACATATAGATATTGGTGGTCCAACGCTGTTACGGGCCGCGGCCAAAAATTTTCGAGATGTCACGGTGATCGTCGACCCCGCCGACTATCCACAGGTTATCGATGAGATTCGGGCCAGCGGCAATACGCAGCTGGCGACACGATTCTATCTGATGAAAAAGGTATACGCCCTGACCGCAGCCTACGACACGGCTATTTCCTCATGGCTTGCAGGGGTGGATATCGAATCAGACAACTCGGGAGTATGACAGATGCTGAAATTAGCCGTATTACTCTCTGGCAGCGGACGCACCCTGGATAATTTTCACGAATGCAGCGAAAAGGGTTCCTTGCGGGCACAAGTCGAGGTGGTCGTCTCCAATGTCGCAGACGCCCTGGGCCTGGAAAAGGCCCGGAAATATGGTTATCCGTCGTTTTTTGCCACAGATAATGCGACGATCAACGGCATACTCTCAGAGTATTCGGTGGATATCGTCTGTCTGGCAGGCTACCTGAAGCTGTTTGTCCCGAAAAAGGCCTTTGAACGCCGGGTGATCAATATCCACCCCTCTCTGATCCCCGCCTTTTGCGGTAAGGGGTTTTACGGGCATCATGTGCATTCGGCGGTACAAAAAAGGGGCTGTACCGTAACCGGCTGCACTGTACATTTTGCCAACGGCGATTACGACGAAGGCCCCATCATCCTGCAGCGCTGTCTGGAGCTTGATTATGAGGATGACCCAGAGACAATAGCGGCAAAGGTCTTTGCCGTTGAATGTCAGGCCTTTCCCGATGCCCTGAATATGGTCGAGGAACGGGGAGTTGATTTTTTTTGGCAGAGGTTTGAACAAAACGCCTTCTGATTTTTTGTGGAAACGATTACTCGCAACCAGCATGGCTGGCCAGAGTTCCGTTGCGTGAGGGATTGTTTGCTCCGCGACAATTTTTGTTGTCCAGGTTGGCGTCTGTCGAATACCAGCTGGATGTGGGATGGTGTAGGGAGGATACGATATGCAAGACGCTCTCTTACAACGAGAGATCCTTCGGGAAAGCGAAATGGTAGTTGCTTACAGAGAGGCGCTGGACAGTGGCTATTTGCTTGTCGATGTCAGATCGGCCGCCGAGTTTCACCGAGGTGCTCTTCCCGGCGCAATCAATATTGAGCTTTTTGACAGCGATGAGCGGGCGCATATCGGCACCATTTACAAGCATGGCGGGCAAACCAGGGCCATAGAGCAGGGTTTTGCCTGTGTTGCGCCAAAGCTGGAAGGGCTGTTACTCGATTTTGAGCCGTATAAAAACAGGACCATCGCCATCTACTGCGCCCGCGGTGGGATGCGTTCACGTTCTGTTGTCAACCTGCTGCGTCTCAAAGGTTATTCTGCCTTGCAGATAGAGGGTGGATATAAGAGCTATCGTCAGGAGGTTCTCGATTTCCTTGCCCACTTCCGCCCCAGGCTGATCGTTCTGCATGGCTATACAGGAGTCGGGAAGACAAGGATCATCCAAGGCCTGAAAGAGAGCATAGATCTGGAAGAGTTGGCACAGCACCGCAGTTCTCTCTTTGGCGGGCTGGACAGGAAGCCGAGTACCCAGTGTACCTTTGAAACCAGGCTCCATGAGGCAGCTCTGGCAATCGGCGACGAACCCTTTTTTGTTGAAGGAGAGAGCCGAAAAATTGGCAGGGTCTATATCCCCACGGCTTTTGCCCGATCAATGAAAGAGGCCGTTTTGGTCAATATCGACTGCAGCCTGCAAACGCGAATATCCAGAATTGTTGAAGACTATCCGATAAAAGATGAACGGCAGCGCGGCGAAATAGAGGCGATCCTCCTTTCTCTGAAACAGAAACTGGGCAGGGTCCTGGTGGAAAAGATGTGTGATTTGCTGCAAAAGGACCAGCTCAACGAGCTGGTGCATATCCTCCTTGTCGAGTATTACGACAAGAGATATGCGATGAGTATGCGTGACTATACCTTTGCTCTGCAGATCTCTTCAGAAAATATTGCAGAAGCCATAACAACCCTGAACCATTACAGAAAAGCATTGATGGCGGCAAACTAAAAGGCGGCAACTCCTGGAGAGCTTTTCGGCCGACCACTTTGCTGCAACAGGCATCGGCAATCATTGCGAACGGCTGGAGATCTCTCGTCGGGTGCCATCGGGTGGCCTGATCGTTGCAAGATCGGTGTCGGTATCAAAGAGCCCCTGCCAGTCGAGTCGCTCGAAGGTGTTGTGGAGCAGATGGTCGTCGTCGACCGTCCAGACGATACTCTCTGAAAATGTTGCCTCGGCGAGCGCCACCACCGGGTCAATGGGCGTTACTGTATCTTTTGTGCCGATAACGAGCAAGGTGGGGATTGAAAGCGGATGTTCTGGAGGCCGGTACCCTTCAAAATTCAGTGCCGGAGCCAGAAGTATAAGCCGGGCGACTTGGGGGCCGTGGGTTAAGGCATAACGGCAGGCCATAAGACCGCCAAAGCTTGACCCCGTCAGAATAAGCTGGTTTTTTGCCTTGCAAAGAGCGTCGAGCTGGGCAAGTCGTTTTTCCAGATTCCCGGTAAAATCGGGGCGGTGGATCTCTGGGAAATGTTTGGCAAAAAATCTTCCCTTGGTTCCGTTGCCTGATGAGTCAAGTCCATGCAGGAAAAAGATATTTTTTACGCTCTGTTGCATAACCATTGTTATCGTCGGATGTTATCGGGAGTCGATGCGGCAAAATGTTTTTTTAGGCTGATTGCGCGATAGTTGGAGAGATGCAGAGCTCGCCCTTTTTGCCTTTCTCTCCAGCCTCGTCAAAGTATCTTTTTTCGGCAA
Source organism: Deltaproteobacteria bacterium (assembly GCA_002747825.1). Taxonomy (GTDB): domain Bacteria; phylum Desulfobacterota; class Desulfobulbia; order Desulfobulbales; family Desulfocapsaceae; genus Desulforhopalus_A. The sequence continues at coordinate 89,426 of PDQQ01000010.1, read as the reverse complement.
TGCCCGTTTCTTGTCTCTTGCAAAAAAGCGGGCGGCAACCAAGAGTTGTCGCCCGCCATCTATGAGTATACTGGATGAAGATTACTGCCATCTCGACAATCTTGTTGGTATATGGCAGCCTTTTTAGTTAATTGCGATCTTTTTTGCGACCTGTTTTTCCGGTTTGGCGATCTCCAGAGTTAATACTCCGTTTGCCAGACGCGCCTCGACCTTATCGCTGTCGGCCTCGAAGGGAAGGGTGAACTTGCGCTCAAAAAAGCCGTATCCCCTCTCTCTCCGGTATCTGTTTTCTTCTTTGACCTCTTCCTCAAATTTCCTCTCTCCACCAAGGGTGAGCACCTTTCCTTGAACATCGACCCTGATATTCTCCTTTTCCACTCCGGCCATCTCCGCTTCGATGATGATCTTGTCATCCTTTGCGTAGATATCCACCTTCATTCCCCACTCGGCAATCTGTCTCTCGGTGAGGTCAGCGGCGGCAAAGGGGTGGTAGAAATTCGTAAAGAAATCGTCAAAAAGATCAGAAAAATTCTGGTTTGTGCGGCCAATCTTGTGATTTGGATTGTAACGTACGAGGTTCATAGCATTCTCCTTCTGTCTTTGTGTGTATCTTCTCGGGTAACCTTCAGTGGTTTTTTCTTTCCCGTGTTGCTTTGTGATCAAAAATGTAATACCATTAACGCGCAAGTCAATAATAAAAATATTACTAAACATAAAAAAATAAAAAAGTAATACAGGCGGGGCGGGTATGCGTACGAAAAATGCGGTGATACAGCTGGGAGTTATTAAGACCTCTGCTGCAGATTTACGGGGAAGGCAGTCTGTACGCACAACATTCAGACTGTCAGAACGTTCTATCTGGGCCTTGAGTCTGCTTGCCACACAATTGGGAATAAAACAGAAGTCTCTTTTTGACCATCTGATGGAGGATGCTGGCAGTCTGCAGCGTATTGCCAGAGAGTTTGAGGATTTTGGAGAAAGACAGACCAGAGTGGCCAAAACCTATGTTATTTCAAGAAAGACGCTTGAAACCCTCGAGCAGATTTCTCTACAATACGACACTCCGCGCGATGCCCTCGTAGAATTTTCCATCGAACGGATCGTTCCGCTGCTGCTTGAAGAACAACAGAAACACGAAAAACGCAAAAAACTGGCGGCCGAGGTCAAACAATATCTCGCCGATGGTGTCGCCCTGGTACACGAGGCGCAAAAACATCTGGAAGAAGATGATCCGACCTTAAGCGAACTCCTGTCAATGGTGCGCAGTGTAAAAAACAGTTCCGCGACCATTGACCGTATTATAGAACGTTGTCGACAGATAGAAGATTTTTAGCCCGGATATTTCATGAACATTGTGTCAAATTTTTAAAAATTGCCAATATTTCAATATACTACACGAAGAACATTACAGTTTTACAATATCCAAAGTGTTCACCAAAGCTCAGTCCATGCGGCACCATCTTCTTTACGTATTTTTGCAGTACATAGAGTTTACTCTTACCTAATGCAAAAAACTTCGAACCTGACACCGCCTGAACTGATGAAATATCCGGGTTAGCCGCCACAGAGAGCAGAGCAAATATATAGCCGATGCCACTGAAAAGATTTATTTTCTCGATGAAGATAAACAGACCGGGAATTTTTTCAAAGACTCGAATTTGGTGCTTTTTTCAATATAACCTGCCCAAAGAGATACGGTCGGACGTTCGTGTGTTACGTCTTTCGAAAAGAAATCTGAAGACTTATCGGTCGTTTTTAATCAGGAAAAAGATTCCAATAAGAGTGAGGGCGAGGTGCAGACTGCCAGCCGCCAGCAACGGAGAGATGTAGCCGGTAAAGGCCAGAGACTGCAGGGTCTGCCAGACCCCCCAGGCGAGAAAGGCAAGGCCACAGCTTATAGGTACGGCTATAGAGAGGTCTCTGCCCCATTTACGGTACGAGTACAGAAGTGTTGGCAGACCAAGTAACAGGAGTGGTACCCCGAGCGTCAGGTAAGAGATTCTACCAAGAAATGTTGTCCAGATTTCATATTTTTCCCGCTCAATATCGGTGGTGTTCATTTCTCTGATAAGACTGGTTAAAGAGAGTTCTGCAATCTTGTCGGTGGAAACAAGAAAATCCTGCGGTTGTTCGGGAAATGTGGTTTCCAGCTGTGAAAAGTTTGTAACATCATAGTCCCCGGTTTTATTCACGCGTTGAATCTGCCCATTTTCCAGGACCCATTTATGGGCAGAGTCGTTCCAGGTTGCTGATTTTGCAGTGGTAAGGGTCTGTATGTTATGGTTTTTATCCCACTGAGAAAAAGAAAAATTCTGGAAAACGTATTTCTCCGTATTGGGCCTGTTGAACGAATAAAAACCATCTTTCCCCTTGTAATAATAACGGTTGCTACGCATTATTCCGAGCATCACCTTGCCTCTGACATCTTCGTTCCATATTTTGTTGGTTTGAGCGATTGTGGCAGGGAGTATGAATTCTGCGGCAAAAAGGAAAAAGGCTGTAAAAATCAGTGAGCTGTAGATAAGGGGGCGGATGACCAGATAGAGAGGAACCCCCCCGGCCTTGAGGGCTGTAAGTTCGTTCGTGTGGCTGGCTATTCCAAGGGTGACGACACCTGTGAGTAGAATAAAAATAGGCCCAAGCTGGTCAAAAATGAAGGGGATGACAAGCGCGAAATATTTCAAGGCCGCAAACAGGGACTGCCCCGCATTTCTGAAATTATCATATTTTTCCAGAAAATCGACCAGCAGATACAGGGCAACGAAGGCTCCGCTGATGGTGAGAAAAAATTTGATATACTGTTGGAAAAGATAGCGGTTCAGTAGATTCACGGCGGTTCCTTACACGCGGATAAAACGAAAAAAAAGATTGCACAGGTATATCCCGAAAAAAACCATCAGTATTCCTGCAATATTACTGACAAGGATATACGACAAGCCTTGAAAAACCTCGCCAGAGCTGAGGAGCTCAGCGCCCTCTCTTGCGTAGGCAGAAAAGGTCGTAAAGCCGCCAAAAAAGCCGGTAAACAGGAAGATGCGGAAGGTATGGGTTATGTGAATTCTCTCGAAACAAGCCCAGCAAAAGCCGATGATAAGACAACCGAGAAGGTTTACCGCCAGGGTTGCCAGGGGATAGTTTGGGGCAATGGAGCGCTCTACGCCAACATTAAAACCATAACGAACGAGTGCCCCAAAACCTCCGCCCAGGATAACTGCTATAATACTGCCCATCTTCACTTTTGCCCGCGGGCAAACCTCTGTTGCCTGTTTTCCATGATACTGCGATTGCCTCGGTTATCGGTCGACTACGGTACCACGCGCATTTCTATCCTTGCAAGAGTAATTCACAAGAATAACAAGTAAATTTTGAGATTTCCGTATCAAGGGCCTGTTGCAAACGTAATATGTCGAGCATACTCTCGGAGATTAAGGACGGGTCCGCACCTTTTTTCTCACCCTTTTCTTCAGAAGGTATTCGGTGCGGATATTCGAGAGTGCTGCAAATATCGAGTTTCTTGCACCCGGTATTCTTTGGTCGATATCAGCGAGAATCTCTCTGACCTGCTGCCTCTTTGTTGTTGTTGAGTAGGGACAGGAGTTCGCCTTTGGCGACAGAGAAAAAAATGCGGCCAGTTGAGAAATATCTTCTTTTTCCAGGTAGGCCATAGGCCGAATAAGGCTCAGCCCGCCGTTAAAGAGTTCCTGCTTGGGCAGCATGGTCGAGATATTACCGCTGTAGAGAGTATTGAGCATAAAGGTCTCTATGAGGTCGTCCTTGTGATGCCCGAAAGCGATTTTGTTGTACCCTCTGTCCCGTGCTATCTCAAAGAGGCGGTTTCTTCTGTCTTTGGCACAGAGATAACAGCTTTCAGGTCTGCTCTCCGAAACGTTCCACGACTCTATCTGCAGATCTATTCGATGCTGTTTGAGCTGTTCGCAGATATCCTGTAGAGGGTGCCCGTTATCCTGATCTTCCCAGAAACCATTATCGATATGTACGGCCCTGCAGGTATAGGAAAGAGGGGCTTTTGCCTGCCAGGTTTGCAGAACGCAGGCAAGAACCAGGCTGTCAACTCCACCGGAGACTGCAACCAGAACCCGGTCACCATCCTGGAGCATCGAAAAATCGTGTAGCGCCCTGCCAATCTTTTTGTTGATTTTTGCCGGAAAGTGAATGTCCACTTGGATTGTCGGAGGGCAGAGATATACTGTTTTTTGTTTCGGCTGTTTGCGTTAAGGCTTGATCCTGGCCGGTTGCTCCCGGTTCAGGGGGTGACAAGGTAAGGACAGTTGTCAAGCCGATTCTCAATCCCCTGTTGAAGAAGTTCTTCGGCCGTTAACCAATAGATGCCTTTTGTCTGTTGTTTGCCGAAGGAGAACAGATTATCGAGCAGCGGCTGTTGGGTCTCACGAAATTCGCTCGACCAGAGGATATGTCCTGTTGGAACTTCTCGAAGTACCATCGTAAAATCAACAGAGGCCGGTGATTCTACAGCCATCTTTGTTCCTTGTCTCTGCTTGTACGTACGTATCGTTGTACTCAGGATTCCGTCACAGTTTACCGCCTCTCCAATGGTGCTCAGGATGCCGATCTCCCCACGCCGGGGGTTTTCTGCAAAAGACGCCATCTCTACCACGTTCACAAGCCGTACTTTTGAATTGCCTGAGAGTTTTTTTAACAGTAAAACAGTGGCCTGTGATGCACCTCGCTCAAGCGTCCGGGCCTGGTTGTAACGAAGTGTGTCATCTTTTACCGCTGATGTTACGGCAGGCAATACCGCAATACAGTTGAGCGAGCGAAGCTCCGGTTGTGTCTCTTGGGTGTTGACTGGAGCAGAAGAGCAAGATGTGAGAACCAGCATTAATACAAGCGAAAAGCCCGACAGTTTTCTCTGTATGTCTTTCATAAGATCACCTCGTAGTCTTATGGCCGTCTTGCCGATTTGTGGTTGTTGAATCTGTACATCTCCCGCAATGAGAGTTCGGACACCTTTTCTTCCTCGGGGCTTTGGAGCCTTTTCCGGTGAGAGTCAGGTCGTCAGAGAAGCCCTTTTGATGACAGGGTCCCCTCGATACCGATTCTGCCGCAGGCCTCGTTCAAGGCTCGAGCAAAACCTTTGAACACAGCTTCGATGATATGGTGCCCGTTTTCTCCGTGCAGAAGATCGATATGAAGGGTTATCCCGGCATGTTGGGCCATTGCCCGAAAAAACTCCTTGACAAGCAATGTGTCAAAGTTTCCCAATTTTTGTTCGCTTACCCGGACAGCGTAATGCAAAAAAGGGCGGTTAGAGAGATCCAGAACAACTCTGACAAGGGTCTCGTCCATGGGCAGGTAACAGCTGCCATAGCGGGAAATACCTTGCTTGCCTCCTAATGCCTGAGCAATTGACTGACCAAGACAGATACCAATATCTTCAACGGTGTGATGATCGTCAACTTCAATATCTCCTTTTGCCTGCAGCTCCAGGTCAAAAAAACCGTGTACGGCAAAAAGGGTCAGCATATGGTCCAGAAAAGGAACGCCAGTTGCGATCTGGTGTTGGCCTGAACCATCCAGGGTAAAGACCAGGCTGATATCCGTCTCCGATGTTGTCCGTGTAATTTGACTTTTTCTCATTCTTTTATTTCTTTACAGATGGGTAGAAATCTTTTTTCGGGCGTTCCCCGGCAAAAAAGGCAGTTCTCCGTCCGCAAAAACGGAAAATCAGCTGTCCTCTGACGACAAAGAGGGTATAAAAACTCCTTACCATTAAATACACGATAGTACAATATCAAACAGCAAGTACGGAACTGACGACAAGGGAAAACCTGTCTGGTCAAAGAGGAGACTGTCGGTATAAAAACCAGGGTGCTTTTCTTTTTCGTTGACAGTCGAATGAAAAATTTGTATAGATATTCCGTTTTAGTTCGTAAAAGAGCAAGAATGAGCGGGAATAACTCAGTGGTAGAGTGCAACCTTGCCAAGGTTGACGTCGCGAGTTCGAATCTCGTTTCCCGCTCCACTTTAGAATTGTAAAAGGTTCGACTTTGTTCGGGCCTTTTTTTATTAACTGTTTTATCCATTGAGGTTCCGATGAAGACATATCTTGCCCCAGTCAATGAGATAGAGAAAAAATGGTATCTGGTCGATGCAGAGAATAAGGTGCTGGGTCGTCTGGCGACCGAGGTGGCAAACAGGCTCCGGGGAAAGCATAAGCCTACTTTTTCTTCGTTTATTGATAACGGGGATTTTGTTATTGTTACCAATGCAGAGAAGATCGTGCTGACTGGTAAAAAATATGATGACAAAAAGTATTATCGGCACACGGGATATCCTGGTGGTATCAAGGAGACCTCGGCGCGGGAACTGCTTGCCAGGCATCCTGAAGATGTCATCATAAAAGCTGTTAAGGGCATGCTTCCGAAAAATAAGCTTGGACGGGCACAACTCAAAAAACTCAAGGTATACGCTGGCCCGAACCACCGTCATGAAGCTCAGCAACCAAGTAAACTCGATATCTAACTCTTGGAGATTATGGAATGAATCAGGACCGCTTTTACGCTACAGGGAAGAGAAAAAATGCTGTTGCCAGGGTCTGGCTTACCCCGGGAACGGGCAAGGTGACGGTGAACAAGATGGATGCCGATGCCTATTTCGGTCAGATCTTTAAAAGTTATAAGATAACCAAGCCCTTTCAGGTAACAGAGACCTCCGAGCAGTTTGACGTTATTGCCACGTTGAAGGGCGGTGGAAAGTCTGCCCAGGTCGATGCCTTGTCCCACGGAATTTCGCGGGCTCTCCTGGAGAGTGATCCGGAAAACAGATTGCCGCTCAAGCAGTCAGGCCTTCTTACCCGTGACCCGCGTATGAAGGAGAGAAAGAAATATGGGCAAAAAGGTGCGCGCGCGAAATTTCAATTCTCTAAGCGTTAGCCTTACGGGCTCATTGGGCTTTGTCACCGTGCAGATCCTGCGCGGCGTGTTTCTCGAAGAGGGGAGCGGCAGTGTTGTCTGTCGTTCCCCTTTTTTTGTTTTTTGGCATATCGGTTTTTACAAAGGAGAAAGAGCATGCTAAAAGTTGGGATTGTAGGAGCTTCTGGCTATACCGGGGCTGAGCTTGCCAGGATTTTATCCAACCACGAGATGGTCGATCTGTGCGTTGCCACCTCACGACAGTACGCTGGTAAGCCGTTGGCTGAGGTCTTCCCGAGTCTGCACGGAAAAACCGATGTTGTCTGTGAAAATCTCTCTGTCGATGAACTCGTAGACAGGGCTGATTTCTTCTTTACTGCAGTTCCACATAAAACGGCGATGGACATTGTCCCGGACCTTCTCGCTGCCGGGAAAAGGGTTGTTGACCTGTCTGCTGATTTCAGAATCCGTGACAAGGCTGTCTACGAGAAGTGGTATCAGCCGCATAGTGCTGGAGATTTACTGGAAAAGGCTGTGTACGGTCTGCCGGAACTCTACAGAGAGTCGATAAAAACAGCCTACCTGCTTGCCAATCCCGGCTGTTATCCAACCTCTATCATTCTCGGGTTGGCCCCGCTTCTGGAGGCTGATTGTCTTCAGGTGAAGACGATTATTGCCGACTCAAAATCGGGAACCACTGGGGCCGGCAGGGCAGCCCAGACGGGAACCTTGTTCTGTGAAGTCCATGATGGTTTCAGACCCTACAAGGTCGGTCGAGTCCATCGACATATCCCGGAGATTGAGCAAGAACTCTCTGTTCTTGCCCACGAGGAGGTACATCTTTCCTTTACCCCGCATTTACTGCCTATAGCCAGGGGGATTCTGAGTACTATATACGCCGATCTCAAACGGGAATGTACCGAGGGCGAAGTAGCAGAACTCTACAGAGATTTTTACGGAAATGAAACCTTTGTTCGACTGCTCGAGGAGGGGAGGCTTCCGGCAACGCAATACGTTCGAGGCTCCAACTACTGTGATATCGGTGTAAAAATTGATCCGTTTTCAGGGCGTATTATCGTGATGTCGGCCATTGACAATATCATGAAGGGTGCTGCCGGCCAGGCCGTACAGAACATGAACCTTATGTGCGGCTTCGCTGAAGAAGCGGGGCTTGGTATGGCACCCGTGTTTCCGTAATCGGGGTGAGGGTGGAGTCGCAAAAACGCCGCATTGCGCTTGTCGTCAGCTACGATGGCACAGCGTACAAAGGTTGGCAGAGACAGCGCAATGCGCCAAGCATACAGGAAGAGATAGAGATCTGTCTCAGCACGATGACCAACGAAGAGGTTTGTCTTCACGGTGCAGGCAGGACCGACGCCGGTGTACACGCCCTGGCGATGGTTGCGCATTTTTCCTGTTACTCCTCGATAGCCTGTCACAACTTTGTCTCTGGTTTAAACTCTATGCTCCCCTCTTCGATCCGTATTCTGGAAGCAAAGGAGACCGATCAGCGTTTTCATGCCCGGTTTTCGGCAAAGGCGAAAAGGTATCGCTACTGTCTATACAATGGGCAAATCCAACCCCCGATGGAGCGGTTGTACGCCTATCACGTCAAACAGGAATTAAACATTGAAAAGATTCGCAGCTGTCTGCCGTATCTTATTGGCTGTCATGATTTTTCATCGTTCGAAAACAGCGGAACCAGGGATAAGAACTGCCAGACCGGCAGAGGTGCCGTGCGCACCATCTATAGCGCAAAACTGTTCGAAGATCCCCCTGCCCGAGTAAGCCTTGAGCTTGTTGGGGATGGTTTTCTGAAGAATATGGTGCGAAATATTGTGGGGACCCTTTTGCAGGCAGGCCAGGGCAAGCTGTCGGCTGAGAATTTTTCTCAAATACTCGAGGCAAAAGACAGGAAACAGGCTGGCTGGACGGCACCTGCCCATGGTTTGACATTGGTTCAGGTGTACTACGATGATCCTCTTTTGTAGCCTTTTCCCGGATGTTTTGCAGTTTTTGTATGGCCTTGAAAAAACAGTTGTCGCTGACAAGGCTGCAAGATGTTATTTTTTCAAGGCAGAATGACGGGCAAGCAGTGACTGCAGTTTCCAGGGTGATGACAGATATCCCATATTGTCTTCGTCAATCTTCATTACATCGCAAAAGACAAGGAACTCCTTTAAGGCCTCGCCTGTATCAAGATCTTTTCGACGGACAATCTTTAATTGTCTCTTGGTATCCAGCCCCTTGATTTTGAGACTTTTCAGCCAGCCATGCTCCACTTCTCTGCACATACTCAGCGAAGACAGACAGGTGATGCCAACCCCCGATTCAACGCCCCTTTTTACGGCTTCCGGGTGTCCCATCTCCATAACCACGTCAATCTCGTCCATATACTTGCCAAACCGTTGACATATACTTGCGTAGGTGCCGGAGCCTTTTTCCCGCATAATCCATTTCTTGCCTTTTATATCCCGGGTAACGTCAAAAACTTGGTTATGTGCCAGTGGATCAGATGGGCCACAAAGAACAACCAGCTCATCCTCAAACCATTTCTCCCACTCAATCTCACTGTTGTCTGAGAGAGGGCCTTCGACAAAGCCAATTTCTGCTTTTTTTTCAAAGACCCGTTTCTCTGCCTTTGGTGTGTTGCAAACCATAAGGTTTATTCGGACGTTGGGATGAACCCGCTGAAAAGCGCCGATCAAATAGGGAAGAATGTAGTTGCCGAGGGTCGTACTGGCAACCACAGTGATTGTCCCTGTGAGCCTGTCGTTGGTCTCTGACATTATGGTCTCGATGTTGGTGACCTGTGCGGTAACGTTCTTTGCATGGGGTAACAAGAACCGTCCCCTGGCGTTGAGCAGGAGACTTCTGCCACGCCTGTCAAAAAGGGATCCCCCGAGTTGATTTTCCAACTCGGCCAGAGCCATACTGACTGCTGACTGGGTAACATAGAGTTTTCTGCTTGCCTTTGTGACCTGTGCCGTTTCGGCTACGGCTATAAAAATTTCAAGCTGTCTCAGGGTGATAGACATAGTATTACTCCGGTATATTCTAATCCGAATTTCTCATGAGTTTTTTTATTTTATCTTTGACTACTTAACTTTAACATAAATATCAAGCTCACTCAAAAAACAGTCTGTTTTTGCAGAGAGACAAAAAACTCCCCCTGCGGATGGGTCATTTTTCCGTGGGTCTTCGTTACACGGTATTCGGTGAAATGTACCTTCAAACACAGGGAAAACTCAAGGTTATTCAAGGAGCGTCTTTATCTGAAATAAAAGCCTCAAATAAATATATGTAATGGCCTTTATTGGAAAAACAGATCCTGTGGATGTTATTTCACTCCATTTTTTAAAATAGTGTTTCCAAAGAGGCCTGTTGCTATCTCATCACAAACGGATTTACCAAGAAAATTCAGGGAGACCTCCTCTCTTCTCAGAATCATTACTATATGTGGCAACCTTTGCTGTTTCTGATGTCTTTGCCCTTGATTGCTGTGATGAGAGATGTTGAGCCTTATCGATATACGTTCGCCCATTACTGAGAAAAGGAGATTCTGCATCACCGCTGTTTCAAGCTCTCCCCTTGCACTGGCTTGGACATTTTATTATAAAGAAATAGAGTGTTTTGGATGAAGATGTGCCTTTTGGTGTGTAAAATTGGTCTGCAAAATGCTGTTGATTACAATGGTTTTGTTTGGTGCAGATACATTGTCGTTCTAGTTTTGAAGCAAAAACCTCCAGTTTGTAACTGGCCTTATCGGTGAAGTATATACTGCCCATATTGGGGGTTGAATAGGTGCAGTTGGACTGAAGTTTTATCGAAGAAAAAGCTACATCAATAAACAACAGGAGGAGACAGGCTATGGCAAAATTGACTATCGTTGCAAGTATCACGGCAAAGGCAGATACAATAGAGTCCGTCAAAAAAGAACTTCTCAAATTGATTGCACCAACCCGTGCAGAACAAGGTTGTATCAGCTACGATCTTCACCAGGATAATGAAAATCCGGCCCATTTCCTGTTTTTTGAGAATTGGGAGTCAAAAGAACTGTTGCAGGCTCATATGGAGTCTCAACATTTCAAAGATTTTGCTGCGGCAACCGAAGGGGCGATTGATAAATTTGTTGTCAATGAGATGACTCCGATTGCCTAATCCCGTTTAGCAAAAACTGCAACCGCGGTGCATGTTCTTTTCTTGCACCGCCACTATTGCTGATAACTTCTCATAGGCATCCTGCGTTGGTCAGTGAGGCCTCCCCCGATAAAAGGTTCCAGCGACCTGCTCACCAAGTTCTGGTGCAGGTTACAGGTGGGAGCCCTGAAGATCGAAACGTTTTCCAATGAGGAGGACGTTCTCCAGCTTGAAGACTTGGGACTTTTTTCTTTTCAGTGTCTGCTCAGTGCTTGATTTTTATCCTCTGAACATTCCCCGTTCGGTCAATCGTGACTATCCGGGGATTGTGGAGAAAAAACGCCTGAAGATGGGGCTCCCTTTGTTATATATCTTTTTGCTCGATCTTCTGCGTCATTTTTCCAAAAGTATCTGCAAAGGCGTCTCATTTTCTTGAACCATTGATCAATTTTGCTATAGTAGCCTCTCCTTGATGTGCTTTTTGTGCCCACGATTGGTTACGTTGCCCGAGGGGGTTGAGATGTATCGTCTACCCAGGAGGTATATATGGTGAACAGAATAAAAGAAATTCTTGTTGAAAAGCCGATCGATCAGCAGATAACGGTCGTCGGCTGGGTCAGGACAAAAAGAGACAGCGGGCGTTTTTCTTTTGTCGAGCTCAACGATGGTTCTTGTTTGCGTAATCTGCAGCTTGTTGTTACCGATGAACTGGAGAATTATGATCAGGAGATCAAAAATATTGGTACTGGAGTAAGCGTCCAGGTCTCTGGTGTTTTGGCAACATCTCCTGCCAAGGGGCAGGAGGTTGAGCTTCAGGTTACAGGTCTTGTCGTTTTGGGTCTTGCCGACTCCGGTTATCCATTGCAGAAAAAGCGACATTCTTTTGAATTTCTTCGAGAAATAATTCAGCTGCGGCCAAGAACCAATGCCCTGGGAGCGGTCGCGCGTGTACGATCAAGGTTAAGTTTTTCCGTACACCGGTTTTTTCAGGAGCGGGGCTTTGTTCAGGTACATACCCCGATTATCACGACCAGTGACTGCGAAGGTGCAGGCGAGATGTTTCAGGTGACAACGGGGCAGCCCAAGGTCTCAAGTGGGCATTTTTTTGGAAAACCTGCCGGCCTGACGGTAAGCGGTCAACTTCAGGCAGAGGTGTATGCCCTGGCCTTGGGTGATGTCTATACCTTTGGCCCCACGTTTCGCGCTGAAAATTCAAATACCTCCAGACATTTGGCTGAATTTTGGATGATTGAGCCGGAAATGGCCTTCTGTGACCTTGCCGGGAATATGCGTGTTGCAGAAGAGATGGTCAAATATCTATTGCTTGATGTTGTGGAGAATTGTCAGGAAGATCTGCAGCTTTTTGACAAATTTATCGAGAAAGGTTTGCTGCAGAAACTGCAGAACGTTATCGAAAAGGATTTTGTGCATATTTCCTATAGCGAAGCGGTGGAAAGACTCGAGAAGGCAGAGCGGCAATTTGATTATCCGGTCAGCTGGGGTAACGATCTGCAGTCGGAGCATGAGCGGTATCTTACAGAGGAGGTGTTTCGCTGTCCGCTGGTGGTGACCGACTATCCTGCTGCAATCAAACCGTTTTATATGCGCCTCAACGATGGGGGCGATACCGTTGCGGCCATGGATGTTCTTGTCCCTGGTATTGGTGAGCTTGTCGGCGGCAGTCAACGGGAAGAGCGTCTTGCGCTTCTTGAGCGACGAATGCGGGAAGCGGGGCTGGACCTTGAAGAGTACAGTTGGTACCTTGATTTACGACGTTATGGCAGTGTGCCGCATTCGGGCTTTGGTCTTGGTTTTGAGCGTCTTGTACAGTTTGTGACAGGGATGGCGAATATTCGCGAGACAATACCTTTTCCCAGAACACCGGGCTTTGCCCCGTGTTAATATAATTTCTCATTTTTGTACAACAGGTATGATGTTAAAAGATCTCTCTTCATTGCGCATAAAAAGTCGCTTCGGTTGTTGAGCGTAGATCTGTCTCCTGTGCTGCAAATACAAAGATAGTACGATATGAACACTCTGGCAGGTAGATGGAAAAAGGATTAGACATACAAAAAATGTTTGATGGTATAGCCGGCCGCTACGACAGGATGAACCGGCTTATGACCCTTGGCCAAGATCAGAAATGGCGCAGGCTTGTTGTGCAAAAGGCCGGTCAGCCAGAGGGTGGAAAGGTGCTTGATCTTGCAACGGGTACAGGAGATATCGCCGCACTGTTAAAGAAAACCTATCCGGACGCAGATGTGTATGCTGGAGATTTTTCTTCCAATATGCTCAAAGAGGCCCAGCGCAGGTTTTCTGGTTCGACGATTCACTGGCTTTCCTGCGATGCCAACGCCATACCCTTTGCAGATGAAACCTTTACCGCAGTTACTTTTGGCTATTTATTGAGAAATGTTGACGATCCTGCGCGGGTGTTGGCTGAAGTGTATCGGGTATTGCAGCCGGGTGGGCGGATTGTTTGTCTTGATACGACGCCTCCTGAGAAGAATTTTTTCTATCCTTTCATCCGCTTTTATTTTCGTTTCGGGATCCCTGTTTTAGGCAAGATGGTTGCCCGTGACGAAGCCGCTTATAATTATCTCACTGGCTCTACGATGGATTTTTATTCAGCCGATGAACTTGCCGAGCTGTTTATCAAGGCAGGTTTTAGGGATGTTTCCTGTAAAAAATTTATGTTTGGCACCATTGGGGTGCATTGGGGTGCAAAATAGTGGATCTGGCTTGTTGGAAGTTGCTCTGCAGGCTTAGAACTTGTCTTTTAAGGTCACAAACAGTAGAGTGAGAAAAAGAGTTGTTCCCTCTGGGGTCTTCTTTGTACCTTTCCTTATAAAGTTTTTTTCAGACGTTCACTCCAAGAGCTTTTGTCCGTTTTCTTACTGAAAAGGCTTGACGAACGATGAAAAGAGACGTAGGATTTTTATATGGTTTTACTCGGAAACACTTCTGTTTGAGAAGTATAACCAAGGAGGTATGTATGCGACAGAAAAAACTTAAAAAATTACTGGCAGGTCTTGGTGTTGCCGGGCTTTTGGGAGCAGGTGGCGTGACGCTTCCCGGAGCGCATGCTGCAGGCAGCGGTTGAGGTGGATCGACCACAGGTGCCGGGAGCACCGAACAGACAAAGCCTGCCGCAGGCAGTGGCTGAGGTGGTTCAACTAATGGTGCCGGGAGCACCAAAAAGGTAAATTCCGCCGCAGGTAGTGGCTGAGGTGGAGCGACCAGCAGCACCGGGGGTGCTGTAATAGAAGAGTTAAAAACTACCGGTAAGGCTGTCGAGCAGGAAGGGCAGCAAGTGACCGATGAGTTGAAGGATACTGCTAAAGCAGTCGAGCAGGAAGGGCAGCAAGTTGCTGATGAGTTAAAAGATACCGGTGAAGCGGTGAAGCAGCCCGAAGAGGCAATGAAAAAGAAACCTGCGAAGAGTGGCTGAAGTGGTTAAATAGCGGTATGTGGTTCACATACCTGATAATGTTGTAAGATTGTTGGCCGGTAGATAATACCGGCCTTTTTTTATTGCGAAGTTATGGGTCTAATACCCCGCCGCTTGCGGCGTTCAAATTTGTAGTTTAGTGGTTTGCTAAGCTTTTTCCAAAGCCTCAATACCCCGCTGCTTGCGGCGGGGTAGTTTATTATGCCTTGTCAAGAGAACAAAAAACAGATCTTTCAAAACGAATATCCACACTGCTACAGGATGATTTGTCGATTTCTTCCTGATTGGCAGAGGTTTTCCGTTGAATTTGCCCCAGAGCTTCTCGCAGTCGTACCCTGGATTGCCGATGTTGCAGAGATTGATCGCGCTTGGCGACAGATACAGCAACGGCAGGAAAAAGGTGAGGAGCCTGCAATCTCTCCGCCTAAGTGTTTGATTGTTAATCCGTGCCTTGAAATTGTTGAAGCAGGTTGGAAGGGGTTGCCGAAACTGCTTGCCGGTAAAGATGTAGAGCCTGTTGAAGGGCATGATTATGTGGCGGTCTATGTCGCGCAGGCTCAGGAGCGCCCTGTTCTTTGTTCTCTTACAGATCATCAGTTGCTTGCCCTGAAGATTGTGGCCGAACAGCTGGATATCCAGAAGATAGCCGCAGAAGCAGATACTACGGTTGCCGTCCTCGACACTTTGCTCGAACGGGCTGTGGCCGAGGGACTGTTACTTGCGCCCGAATCAAAAATCAGGAGAGGGGAACATTTTTTTACCAATCCTGAAAATACGCAGGAGCATTCGCGATATTCGGTTGCCGAGGTTTTCACCTTACAATGGCATCTTACCCAGGCTTGTGACCTGCACTGCCTGCACTGCTACGATCGCAACAACAGCCGCTGCCTGAGTCTGGAGCAGGCAAGGGAGGTCTTGCAAAAGTTCTACGGTTTTTGCAAAAGGCACCACGTCTCTGGCCAGGTCAGTTTTACCGGTGGTAACCCGCTGCTGTACCCTCATTTTTTTACCGTGTATAAGGAGGCTGTAGACTTAGGTTTTGTTACAGCAATTCTCGGAAATCCTGTTGAAGAGGATATCTTACAAAAGATTGTTGCCATCCAGGCGCCTGCTTTTTTTCAGGTCAGCCTGGAGGGGCTCGAGGAACATAACGATACCATCCGAGGAGAGGGACATTTTTCCAGGATCATGTCTTTTCTGGATTTGCTCAAGAGATACAACCTCTACTCGATGGTGATGTTGACCCTTACAAAGGCCAATCAGGATCAGGTCGTTGAACTGGCGATGCTGCTGAAAAATAAAGTAGACCTTTTTACCTTCAACCGGCTGGCGATGGTAGGTGAAGGTGCTGCGCTTGCATCTGCCCCGAGGGAGGGGTATCGGGAGTTCCTTGAGGCATACAGTAGAGCAGCACGACAGCATGGCCATATGGCGTTCAAGGATAATTTTTTCAATCTGCTGAGATATGAGGAAGGACAGAACTTGTTCGGAGGTTGCACGGGGTTTGGCTGTGGGGCGGCCTTCAATTTTGTCTCTCTGCTTGCCAATGGTGATGTACATGCCTGTAGGAAGTTGCCGTCACGGATAGGTAATATTCTGGAGCAGAGTCTTGATGATATCTACCATAGCCCCCAGGCGCGGCAGTACCGGCGAGGGCCGTCACAATGCGAAGGCTGCAGTATTCGACCGGCCTGTGGAGGCTGCCTGGCTGTCAGCTATGGCTTTGGGCTTGATATTTTCAGACAGAAGGATCCTTATTGTTTTGTATCGTAATTTGTCTGTTGGATACTTATTCTAAATAACTTTTAAATAGTTGAGCTATTTTCTTGCTTCTTTATCAAAAAGTGAAAATTATATATGTCTGAAAAATTTGAAAAAAGAAGCTGAATTAAAAGACCCTAGACGTTCCACTCTTTTGTTAATTTTTCTTCGATCTTCTCAGCGGTGACTTTTAGTTCTTTAACAAGTTGATTGATATGTTTTTTTTTGATATGAATGTCAGAGAATGTCAATGCAGCAATGATTTTTTTTTTGTTAAACAAGGGGACAGAAATACAGGTCAGGAGTTCATTAAATTCTTTATTGTCTATAGCAAATCCCTGCTCACGGACTCGGTTTAATTCTTGGAGAAACTCCTGCTCATTTTTTAAGGTGTTTTTTGTGAATTTTTTATAAGAAAGCTGAGGAAGAATTTTCTTTAAACGATTTTTTGAAATCCAGGCAAGCAACACTTTCCCAGATGCCGCGGCGTGGATGTAGCTGTCTCTGATTAACCTTTCTGGAGAAATGATACAACCCTCAGGTCTTTTTACTAGAGCATACTCAAGTTTTCCATCATTATAAAAAACTAAAGAGCAAGAGACTCCATTTTTTCTTACGAGCTGCGTTATTAGTGCTTCAGAAATGAAACAAATACTGGTGCTCGGAGAATAAGCTTCTCCAATCTCTTGAGCCATAGAGCCAATATAAAAACGTCTTCCAAATTGAAAAATAAAGTTGCAGGTTCGTAAAGTATTAATGATGTCAAAAGTACTGCTTTTGGGTATCTGCAGTTTATCTCTTAACTCTGAAGCCGTTAGACCTTTTGGGTTATTCGCAAGCAATTTGAGTAGTTCGACAGTACGCCATATAGTGCGGTTAACTTTCATGGTTTTTGTATTCGTATTATCTTAAATTTTTCTTATTTTTTTTTAAAGCGGGAAAACCCCTTTTAAAGCTCCTTCAAGAATTTATCTGGATATAATGAAATAAAAAATAAGGTTTTGGCTTATCTGTTGCTTTATTGTAATTTTAAATCCTTTTTTCATTCGCAGAATGTCCTACTTGTATTTTTTATAAAAATCTTAAAGTGCCGGACCCTTTTCCATACAGGTATTTACTGATTCTGTCAATGTCAACGTTCTTTATTGCGAAGCCTCAGGTTTACACTTCGATGGACGCTTTGAGGGAAAGCTAGAATCAATGTAAACAGGTTTGCGATGAAAGGGGAAAATCTTCTTGAGAAAAGAGAAGAAGATCGCAGGAGGGCTCAATGCCATCTCGAAGTGTCTGAAAATTTAACCCTTTTAGGAGGTAATTAACACGAATTTTGGTGGGGTGTTGTCTATTTATTCATATATAAAAACTGCTAGAGCGTCAGCAGCGCAAACCCCTTTCCCTTTTTCGAAAACAAAGAGAGGATTAATATCAAATTCAGCGATGGTATCTCGAAAATCTGCTGCCATTTTTGAGACTGAAGCCAGAATCTCTGTCAGTTTTTCAACATCAAGTTCTGCTTGTCCTCTATATCCTGAAAAAAGAGGCCAAGCTTTTAAACTCTTCAGCATTACAAGGGCTTCTTCTTTGTTAAAGGGCGCCGGTAGCAAGGCAGTATCTTTGAAAACTTCAACAAAAATCCCGCCTAAACCAACAAGTATGGCTGGCCCAAACTGTGGATCATTTTTTACTCCCACAATTATTTCTTTTCCGGGAGGAAGCATTTCTTGTATTAATACTCCATCAATATCAGCGTTAGGCAATTTTTTCCTAGCATTCTCGACTATTAACCTGTAATTTCCCCGTATATTATGTTCTCCTTTAATATTGAGTTTGACTCCTCCAATGTCAGATTTGTGAGCAATTTGAGCAGAGCAGATCTTCATAACCACAGGAGATTGAATTTTTTCAGCCGCTTGAACAGCCTCTTCTTCATCTGTAGCAAGAATTGTCTTTGGTGTAGGAATATTGAATTTATGTAGGATTTCTTGACTTTCAAGTTCGGAAAGTATTTTTTTCCCGGTTTTTTTTGTGCTTTTTTTCGGGATGGCAATTTCTAGTGTGTGTTTCTCTGGCGAATATTTTACATAGTTAGAAAGATTTCTTAAAGCCGCAAAGCCATAAGCTGGTGGAGGTAAAACTGGAATACCCATTTGGGCCAGTTTTACTTCATATTCTGGATTTCGAGTATTTTCAAAAAATGGTAGCATTGCAATGGGTTTATTGCAGCCATTTTCAACTATTTTTTTTATCCCTTCTGCCATGTAATGAATTGCGGGGTCTGCAATTTTATAAAGTAATGTGTAGCCAATGATAACCATGTCTACAGAGGGGTCTTCAATGACAGCCTCTAAAACATTGGCATACGTATCAATGTCATAGGCTATAGTCGCAGTTGTATCTAAAGGATTCGCAGGAGTAGCGTAGCTTGGTAGTAATTCTCGCAGACGAGAAAGTGTTTTTTGTGAAAAGTCTGGATATTCTATACTAAATTTTTCTCCCAGATCAGCACAAATACCTGTTTCTCCTCCAGAAAAGCTTAGTGAGGCAAAACCGGCTTTTTCGGGTAATTTTGTTATTGTTGCCAGAAGTTGCGTTGTGGCAAGCAATTCTTCAGCATCATCTACTCGGATAACTCCAAATTTTTCGAATAACGCACTGTAGATATCGTCTGATCCTGATAAAGAACCTGTATGAGAAGCAGCTACACGTTCCCCTTTTTTACTTTTTCCAACTTTATGGATTATTATTGGTTTTCTCTTCTTTGCAGCATTGGCAAGAGCAGAAACGAATTTCTGGGGATTCGTTACTCCTTCAAGATAGATTCCTATTACTTTTGTTTTTTGATCATTTATTAAAAATTGTAAATAGTCTTCCATGGTAACAACTGCGCAGTTACCAGCGGAGATACAGTAAGAGAAGCGCATTGCAGGATGATCTATAAAAGAAAGACAAAGCTGGCCGCTTTGAGAAATAAAACCGACAGAGCCAGAACGATCTCTTTGCTCTGAAATGAAGGCAAAAGCTGAGACATGGTCATTATAATTCATAAAACCGGCACAGTTCGGTCCCATCAATGCAATGTCCAGTTGATTACAAAGTTCTTTTAATTCAATTTCTGCCTGTTCACCTTTCTGTGTTCCTGTTTCTGAATAACCACTAGCATAAACAACAACTGCACGTACTCCCACAGCTGCAGCCTCCTTAATTAAGGGCACAATACTTTTTTGAGGAGTACATAGAATAGCAAGGTCTATATTTTCTGGAATTGATGAAAGAGATGGCCAGCATTTATAACCAAAAACTTCACTACGTTTGGGATTGACCATATAAACGTTGCTCATATCTGCATATGATATTGCATTACGACAGGTATCTCCGCCAAAACCTTCTTTTTCACTGGCGCCAATAATCGCGGTTTTTTGAGGTGACAGTAATTTATTAATATCCATATTTTCAGCCTCTTATACAAGATGCGCCTTGAAGAAAACATGCTCTGTTTGCCGGATTTTTAATTCCTTTTTTCCCAAAGTAATTGTCAATACCTTCTGCAAAAGTTTCCACATCTGTAAGTCGAGTGGCTGCAATAGCTGCTCCCAGAATAACAATGTTTGTTCCACGTATATTGTCCAGTTCAGTCGCAATACGGTTTGCATCTATTTCAATAATATGAATATCCTCCCGTAAGGTAATATCCTGACTCATGGAAGTATTTCGAATAAGAAAACCGTCTCGTACGACATTTTTTTGATAAGAATCAATCGATTGATCATTCATGCCAATAAGAACGTCTATCTTTTTAAAAAAAGGGTTGGTTATCGGGGTATCCCCTATCCGAAGGTGACAAGCAGCTGTTCCTCCACGCATTTCTGAGCCGTAAGATGGGACCCAGGTCAGTTTCTTCCCTGCGAGCATCAGGACGTTCGCCAATAGCAATCCCATTGTTAAAACGCCTTGTCCGCCAAAACCTACACAAGTTACATTAATCATTGCATTTTTTCCCGTCTACAATATATTCGCCAGTCGGATAGATTGATTTTACACTGACCTCAATATAGTTGAGGCTTTTCTCTAAGGTCATATGCCAATTTGTCGGGCATGGAGAGAGAATTTCTACCATCGAATACCCTTTTCCAGACATCTGTGTTTCTAATGCTTTTTTAAGATATTTTTTTGTGATATTGATATCTTTTGGTGTGTTCACAGATCCTCTGGCTAAATATCCCACAGGCAATTGCAAGAGCTGATTAATAATGTTTAGCGGTTGTCCGGTAACACCGCTATCCCGGCCAAAGGGAGAGGTGGCTGTTTTTTGTCCAGGTAAAGAGGTGGGAGCCATCTGCCCTCCGGTCATGCCGAATATTCCATTATTGACTATGATTGCGGTGAAATTCTCGTTACGAACAGCAGCATAAACTGTTTCAGAAAAGCCAATGGATAAAGAATCTCCATCACCTTGGTAAGAAATCACACAACATTCAGGCCGCATCCTTTTTATGCCTGTCGCGACGGCCCCCGCACGGCCATGCGGGGCTTGAACCCAATCAATACCGAAAGTATCCATCATCAGGCAACCACATCCGACTGCCAGCGCGCCTATCGTTTTGTCGGCGTAGCCTTCATCTTCGAGCACTTCTGCCACGATCCGATTTATAATGCCGTGCCCACAACCAGGACAAAATTTATTGTTTTCAACAAGTAATTGAGGGATAAGTCTTTGAGCCATAGGATCCTCTTTATTTGTGTTGTAGTATAGAGTTTGATTTTTCGATAATGTCCTCAGGTTCAGGTATATTTGCCCCGGCAAGAAAGTGTGTGACTGGTACTTTCATCTTGCAGGCAATTTTTACATCCATTTCAATTTGTGGTAATGCTGACAGTTCTACAGTGAGAAACGCTTTTACTGCCGGATTTATCTCTGCAAAGGCTTTCTCGGGAAAGGGCCACAGAGTTATCGGTCGTAACAAGCCCAGTTTGATACCCTCGCTGCGAGCGTTATATACAGCTTCTTTACAAATACGAGAACTGATTCCATATGCCACCAAAACCAACTCAGCATCTTCGACATTAACTGTTTCCCAGCGTTGTTCTAATGAAGAAATTCGATCGTATTTCTGTTTAATGTAGTGATCAAAATTCTTAATGTAATACATGGTAGAAGTTATACGTTTAAAATCGCCTCCACGTTTACCTCTCGCTGCCCATTGGTGATCTGGGTTTATTTCTATTGGTTCTGGTAAAAGAACAGGCTCCATGGTTTGGGAAATGGAGGCATCAGAAAGGATTAAGCTAGGGTTCCGATATTCTTCTGCTTTATCAAAAGCTAATCGCATAAAATCAACGCATTCCTGAACAGAAGAAGGAGCGAATACCATTAAACGAAAATCGCCATGTCCTCCTCCATGTGTGGCTTGGAAATAATCTCCCTGGGCTTGAAAGATATCTCCCAACCCTGAACCATAACGTTGAACATTAACAAAGACAGCTGGTAGTTCCGCTGAAGCAATATAGGAAATCCCCTCTTGCAAGAGACTATACCCCGGTCCAGAAGAGCTGGTCATTGCGCGAAAACCAGCAGCAGCAGCTCCGTAAACCATATTAATGCCCGCCAGTTCAGACTCTGCCTGGATGAAAATTCCTCCAGCTTTAGGTAACGCTACAGACAAGTATTCTAAAATTTCACTTTGTGGGGTTATGGGATATCCACCAAAAAAACGACAACCTGCACGGATCGCTCCTTCTGCCAAGGCGTCGTTCCCTTTCATAAGCTGTAAAGTCATATTCATTTCTCTCTTCTTTCATAAACATAGTCAGGACAAACAGAGTAACAAATCCCACAAACTATACATTTCTCTGTGTCAAGAGCGACTGTGGTATAGCCTCTACTATTCGTCGTTTCAGAAAAAGAAAGAGCTTTTTTAGGACATGTAAGCACGCAATAACCACACGACTTGCAGCGCTCCGTGTTTTGCTCCATCCATGCTCGTTTTTTAGTAGTCATTAGATATCAATAAGAAAATTATTTATGACAAAACCCTGAATAATTGATGAGTGAATTATCCAGGGTTAAAAAAAATAATTCTGAACTAATGTTACAAAGCTCTCTTTTTATTCCAGCTAAGGTAAATGATTAAAGAGCATATAAAACCAACAACAGCTACACTCGTAAGGAATGTGAAAATAAAGTTGTATCCATTATTTCCGTAAGCATCAAGCCAACTTCCAAACAGCGCAGAAAAGAAGAAATCAGGCATATAGCCAATAATTGAGGCAACTCCTATCGCTGTTCCAGCGACTTTGAGGGGGATTCCAAGTTCTCGTACTACAGAAAAAACTAATCCGTATAACATTAATCCGAATGCTCCCGGAAGTAGCGTGTAAACACTGATGGCGGTGATCCCCATAGAGGCGGGCAAAAACATTGCTCCACAGATAGTTCCCGCAAGGATAGCGAAGAGTATAAGAAATAATTTAGACGTAGAACGGAGAACACGATCAGCCAAATAACCGCCAATAGGTGCTAAAAGGTAGAAAAAGTAAGAACGAATAATTGCATATACACCAGATTCTTCAACAGAAAGTCCAACGACATTGGTAAGATAAGGAGTGAAGTAACTTGTGCTGGAGAAAATTGCATAACCGGAGAAAACAACAAGAGAAAAGCACCATAACATTGGACTCTTCAGTAGTCTACCGACGGCATCAAATTTGAATTTGTCTTCATCCGCAATTTTTTCACCCTTTTGATCGTCAAGCAAGAAATATACAAGGATTCCGGCGATAGTAATACCCACACACATCACGGTAACAGCAAGAAAGAGGCTCTCGCGGGGCGAACTTCCCATAGAAAAAGCTTTTAACGCCAGGCTGTTTACAATAGCGCCGGTAATTCCATTCCCTGCATAATAAATACCGTAGAGGCGACCTTGCTCTTCGCTGTCCCCAGCCATTCCAATAGCTTTGAGCAATGATGTCCAAAAGACAAAAGCTGTAGTGAGGGCAAAGAGAAGCCAGACGACGAGGGAAACAATATAATTAAAACTGAAGGCATAAATCATTCCAAGCACGGCCGTTCCAAAGAGTGAAAAACTCAGTGCTTTTCGAGGACTAATCTTATCGGTAATTATGCCCCCTGGAATATATGACAGAATACATCCAATAGCATACATACTAATTAGGAACCCCGATTGTGTGTTGGTTATACCCATTACTTCCAGTTGTGTGTCATAAAATACATATTTTATGTACGGAAGTGTGTATATGGAACCACCAGAAAGGGCAAGAGCGAAAATTGTTAAATACTTTTTGAATGTAGGATTCATGTCTTATCTCGTCAATTATCAATCTCAATTGAATTTACTAAAAGATTTTAGTGGGAAATTATTCCTACACAAAGTTTTTTGGTTTTGATATTCAATACCCATCCAATTGAGAAAGTAGTTTAGCAGTTAACATCCGTTCTTCAACAAAAAATGCTAGATAGAGTGAAAAGGCATATCTGGAAAGCCAGATTTGGAGGGAGCGAATAGTTCTCGCGCTACGGTACGGGTATCTTTGCCACTCTTTTTGGCCTCTTCAAAGACACGCCGTGTTTGTCTCCGAACAATTGACATCGTATCTTCCGCTACTGGTGCAGGCTCAGGCTCAACAAGCCCAAAGATAATAACTTCATAAATTCGGATCCCGCCCATGTTGGTAATAAAATCAACGCAAACATCTATTCCTTTTTCTTTCAACACTAGATCTGCCTCAGGAGTAACTGGAATATTGGCCGCTTCAACAATGAGTGAGGCCTTAACTTTTTCTACGTTGTCTATATTGATGACATCCTCGAGAGCCGCTGGAACCAGAATATCACAATCAACATCAAGCCACGCCTCGTTGGAACGAACAGTCCAAGAGGGATCAAAACTTTCAGGATTTAATTCACCTTTAGGTAGTTTTGTTTCTACAAGCTTGGGTACGTCAAGTCCATCATCACATGTTACTAGGCAATTCGCATCAGCTATTCCGATTATCTTGTATCCCCATTTGTCTAGGCAATACGCAATACTTGCTCCTGCACAGCCAAAGCCCTGTAATACGACTTTTGCTCCAGGGGGATTTCCTTTGAATTTCCACGCTTCATCAAGAGCGGCGGCACAACCATAACCCGTTATCATGTCGTACATGAGAAAGCCGTCGTACGTTTTTTTGCAAATATCATCGTGATCCTGGATCCTTTTTTGTTGCATTGGATCTGTTCTCATTGCGTGAGTCTGAGGTGTTCCAATTCCTAATTCATTAAGGATTTCAAGTACATCGGCATAATCTACGCCAAGGTCTCCACCAATGGAAACCCCGCAATAAATATATGGGGACATTGCCTTAAGATATCTTCGCAAAACGTCTTTTGCATCGGGGGCTTTATAGTCGTAGGCAATTCCACCTTTACAGCCTCCTGTTGTTTCTGATTCGCAAGCATTATATTTGTATCCCATTGTTGTGGCCAAGCGGACGACCTCTTCTGCTGTGACTGTAGGATGCATGCGCGTTCCGCCTCCACAATAGTTGTTTACAAAGTTGTAAGCACATAGCCATCCCTTTGCATCAGTTTCGGTATCATTCCATTCCACGAGGATATACGGTTTATTTTCTGGCATCTTTCCCTCCACCACCTCTCTATTTACTATTGTGGTTTTACTTCTTGAGCAAAACCCCCCTTCAAGAGAACAGTCTTCATGAATATGTCTAATTTTTTATACTAAGCCTTGACGCAAGTCAATAAAAATTTTATATATGAACTTATGTCTATATATACGGATTTTTGTCGTCGGTTGCCCTTAGAGATCGCTGAGGAGATCAGATGATTGGCTTGAAAAAAATTTTAACAAACTGGGAAGCAAAAATAGATACTGTGGGGAGGAAGTATCACAGAGGGAGAAGTCGTAAGCGAGCTTGAATTTTTGGCTATTGGGTCAGAGATTTGAAGAGAGTATTTCAATTATTCTTCTAAGAATTTTTTAAAAAGATCAGGCAAAAAATGAACCAAGAAAAATATTCCTTTGAAAATAAGTGATTTTGAAATAACTTTTGATAAAATATTCTTTTTTTACCGATTGAAATCTAAGTAAAAAGTTCAATAAATATTTTGTGCTCATGGTTTAGTTAGCAATTTTTTTTGGATTTGTTCGGTTGGTTTATCCATTTCGATACCCCAAACTTTGTGAGGAAACTATGAATGATAAGCAAGAAAGTAAATTGGTTCGGGAACCGGGGCTTGGGTTAGCTGTCAGCGTTTTACTTGTTGTGGCTTTTGTTATTGTCTATTCAGTTGTCATACTAGAATTATCTGCACAGCTTCCGATAATGTTTGGAGCAATTTTTACTGCTCTGGTAGGCTACTTTGTTTTGAAGTGTCCATGGTCTGCTATTGAGAAAGGTATACGTTCATCAATAGCCGATGCACTCATTTCTCTCCTCATCCTTTTGATAATTGGAGCACTTATCGGTGTGTGGATTACTACAGGAATTGTCCCCGGCTTAGTCTATTATGGCTTGCCGCTTCTGTCTCCGTCAATGTTTTTAACTGCCGCTCTTCTTATCTCTTCAATAGTTTCATTGGCGACAGGTAGCTCTTGGTCGACAACAGGAACAATAGGAGTTGCTTTAATGGGGGTTGCCTTAGGACTCAATATTCCGGCTCCAATTGCTGCTGGTGTCATAATATCAGGAGCATATTTTGGTGATAAAATGTCGCCACTTTCAGAAACAACAAATCTTGCCCCTGCAATTGCCGGAGCCAATCTATTTGATCATATCAGAGCCATGTTATGGAGTACGGTTCCCACATATATAATAGTTATTGGGATAACTGTTTTGATAGGAATGAAGTACTCGGGTGGATACATTGATTCATCACAGATAGAAGGAATGAGACAGTTGTTGTCGGCAGAGTTCAATATCTCGCCGTTGTGTATTGTCCCTCCTTTGGTTGTAGCCATAGCTGCATATCGTAAAATACCCGCGTTGCCGAGCATTATTCTTGGTGGTTTTGTTGCGGTTCTCATTGGTTTTTTTCAAGGTGTTGATTTGATGGAAATAGTTAAGTCTGTTCATTCCGGTTATAAACCAACACTCACTGCAAGTATAATTTCAGCATCAGATCCTCAAGCACTTGGTGCATTATTAGCAGAAAATGGGATTGTCAATGTATCGATTGACTCTACGGTTGAAATCTCGAAATCTCTTAGCTCTTTGTTGGAAAGAGGTGGGATTGAAAGTATGTATTGGACCTTATCGCTTACTATATTGGCCTTGGCGCTTGGAGGAATTCTTGAGACCGTGGGGATTCTTAAAGTCGTTCTCAAAACAATTGTGAGAAAAATTGAGTCGGCAAAAGGCGTGGTCGTTGCAACTATTACGTCGGGTTTTTTTGCTAACGTTTTTATGGCAGATCAATATATGGCGATTATCCTCCCGGGAAGAATGTATAAACCGGCTTATGATGAGAATAGGATTGCACCGAGAATGCTATCTCGTTCTATCGAGGACTCTGCAACGATTACTTCTGTTTTAATTCCTTGGAATACTTGTGGTGCGTATCAATCTGGGGTATTGGGAGTCCCGGTATTGAGTTATCTGCCCTATGCCTTTTTCAACTACTTGTGTCCAATAGTATCGATACTAATTACTTTACTGGGATTGGGAATTTACAAAACGATAAAAGGTAAAGACACTCTCATTCGTTTTGATTCACAAGATTTACTAAAAATAGAAAGGGGGAGAACAGAAAAAGAGTGAGTTATTACAGGTGCCTGAGCTTAATACCCCGCCGCCAGTGTCGGGGTATTTTATCTTTTTTTTCTTTTTTTAGACTGTTAAAACCATTGGTCAGTTTCCACCTCTTTACAAATTGCGTTGTCTGGTCTTGCTGAATAAAAGTGATATTGTAGTATCGTTTTTGGAAGAAACGAATGATGGAATTCTGATGTGCTGCAATATTCTTTTTTTTTTCACCGCTGAGCTGACAGAGCCCTTATATCTCGGACTTTAAAAAAACTTCTTTCAAATAAGCCCTTAACTTATTTTTTAGGGTATCCAGCCCTACGTGTTGTGTGGTTGCTTTTTTATGAGTTATTTCTTTTATGATGGCTTTGCAGCTATCAGAGTGTACTATTGAATAATCTTTCTTGAAAGAACCTCGGGTCCTTTGAGGAGGGAAAGTTTATTGCGAAGCTATGGGGCTAATACCCCGCCGCTTGCGGCCGGGTAGTTTATTTTTCATGCAAATGGTATATCTTGTTATGAGGTTTGATCTGAGGCGGTAAACTGTGTTTTGAATATAAAAGCTTAAATATTTTAAGACTATATGGAGATTTTACCAATAGAGAAAAAACGAAAAACCGAAAAAGTGAAAAAGAAAAAAAATGATATAGGAAAAAAGGGCGCTCCTGCAAGGAAACGACGTCTGCTGTGGATATGTTTGATTTTACTTGTCGCTATGCCTGTTTTTTACGTCTTGTCCCTCTATGGAGCAAAGACCTTTTTGCAGAGGTGGCTGACAGAAAATGGCGCTGATACAGCTCGTATCGAAAAACTTCATGTTAATCCTTTTAACGGACGCCTGGGGGTTGAGGGCGTTCTGGTAGAGACTGGTGGTAAACCGATGCTGAAGGTTGCAGATCTCTCGGTTGACCTCAGTCTGCTCGCCTTGCTGGGCAAGCAGTTGAAGCTTGAGAGTGTTTTTTGTAAGGGGCTGTTTCTTGATCTGCAACACTACGACGATGGACGTCTGCGTGTAGGTTCCTATATACTGCCCCCTTCTGGAGAAAAAAGCGGGACGGGAACGTCCGATGGGCAGGCATCCTCCTGGGCTTTTCTTGCTGAATCCGTCGGGCTCAATGCTTGCGATATCAACTGGCAGGCCCCCTATATGAATGATATGCACTTCAAGGTTGAGGATGTCCAGCTCAAGCGTTTTTCGACAAAGGCGGAGGATGGCAGTGCCACTCTCGAGTTGACAGGCCTGCTTGACGGCGAGTCTCTGGCCGTTCATCTCACGAAGTTATCGGTATCACCATTTTTACAGATGGAGGGCCGCCTCCAGGTTGACCACTTCAAGCTTGAGGAACTCACGCGTCTTCTCAAACCATACCTGCCCATCTTTGCCGGAGAGTTCTCTCTGGGGGGAAAATTTCGGGTTGCAACCGGAGATGGGGGAGAGACCGTTTTTTCTGCATATTATGATGGGGTGATCGATGCCAATCGCCTGCACATCGGTTCGGAAACCTTTGTGAATGGGGCTGAAACGTTGAACTGGAAGGGGAGTGCTTCGGTTGAGATTAATGCAAAAAACAATATAAAAATCAGTACAAACAGTCTTCTTTCGGCCACAGCTTACGCACTTTCTGTTCCTTCTATCTCCTTTTCAACCAGCGAAGAGAAATTTCTTCTTGACGGACCTACCAGCGTTACCGTTGGTGAGGAGGTGCTTGTTCAGAGTTCTGCACAGCTGCAGATTGAAGATATTGTTGTGTCGATGCCGGATCTTATGATCAACGAAGAAAAACTGGTTTGGCAGGGAAATTCGACCTATGCAACACAACACTCTGCAATTGCCCACCATGTAGAAACAGATGGAAACATGCAGCTTGCCTCGGCTGAACTAACCCTCGGCCTGGCACAGGGACGTCTCAGTGCTGGTGCCTCCGGTTTTTCGCATACGGGTAGATTTGTCTACGGACAGCCCGCAGACGGTTCTTTGATCAAACTCGACGGTGAATTTGATGGTAAAGATCTCTACTCGGAGTTTGCCGGCTCAAAGGCTACTGTGGAAGAAGTGACAATACAACTGCGTCCGGAGAGCCAGCTTCTTCTGGCTGAAGAGCTCACCTTTCTCGGCGGCGGTTCCCTTGCCCTGAAAACCTTGAGCGCAGATGCTGGAGAGAGCCAACCACAGCTCCACGCCTCTTCTCTGGTTTTCGATGAGCTTTTGGCCGGTGAGGAGCGGCTGGTTTCTCTGAAAGGTGTTGTCTCCGATGGGCTTGAGATGCAACTCAATGTGGTGCCTCTTGTCGTTGATATTCCAAAGATGCGTTTCGGTGGTTGTCTTGTAAAGGAGTATAAAAACGTTACCTTGGAAGAGCTACAACTGCACCAGTCTCGTGTTCGTTCGGAGCAGCATGAGGACCTCTTTTCTTGCCAGGAGATTGCTGTGAGTAAGGTTTCTCTGGACGAGGATCTTTCTCTGGCCGTTGATACACTTGCTGTTGAAGACGTCTCCTTTTTACCAGAAGAGGAGGAGGGGAGTGTGCCTGTTCTGACTCTGGAGGCAGCCGAGCTTTTTGCCCTGCAGTGGGGAGCTCAGTCTGGATTGCGTGGAAAGACCTTGCGTCTTCAGGGGCTGCACGCAGATCTCGTTCGCGATAAAGATGGGCAGATGCAGGTCCAGAAACGCCTGCAGGCAATGCTGGCGGCCTCTGCTGACGAAAAAAATAAAGAAAATCAGGAACAACCAGCAGAAAAAGCAACTGATAAAGAGCAAGGCGACGACACTCTGCCGATCAACCTGGGCAGGCTTGAGGTGAAAAAAGGCAGTAGTGTTCGTTTTGAGGACCGCAGCCTGGCCGTGCCGTTTAAGACGAAAATGGTCGTCGAAGAGATGGTACTGCAAGATCTTGACTCAAGCGCCCCTGAAAAGAAAAGCCAGCTTCTGCTGCGGGCGATGATCGACGAAGAATCACCCTTTACCCTCTCCGGGGATATTTCACCTTTTCTACAGCCCATTGACCTGAATGTGCGTGCAGAACTGAAAAATTATCCGTTGACCACGCTCTCCAGTTATACGGTACAATCGGTGGGGTTGGCACTTGCCAGCGGACAGCTGCATTTGAATTCGAAGATGAAGCTTTCGGAGAATCAGATTGATATGCAAAACAAGGTGGTTCTGCGAAAGATAGAAACCAAAGCTATCGCCGCAGATCTGGTAGAAGAGTTGAACAACAAGCTGCCTCTCCCCATTGATCTGGCGCTGTCTCTTCTGCGCGATAGCGAGGGAACCATCTCTCTTGATATCCCGTTGTCCGGGCATGTTGGGAAGCTGAAGGTGGGTATCTCCGATGTGATTATTACAGCCCTGAGCAAGGGCATCGTGCCTGCCGCTTCAGGGTATTTGATGTATAGCCTGGGGCCATACGGCGCCCTTGCCTATGCCGGTGTGAAAGTGGGTGAAAAATTGATGCAGGTGCGTCTGCCTTCTGTCTTTTTTCCACCGGGTGAAGCCGATCCTGTGGAGAGTTCCAGCGACTATTTGCAGAAGGTGGCGAAAATAATGCAGGAGCGTCCGGGAATCGATATCCAGCTGACCCCGGTGGTGACCTCCTGGGAGCTGATGGCACCAGAGACTCTTGCCGAGGTCGAGGGTAGTCATGTCGAGGTCGCAGAAGGTGCACAGGCTGCCCTGGTTGCACTTGGCCAGCAGCGTGCAAAGGCGGTTCAGGAGTTTTTGGTGGCGCGTTATCAGATTGAGCAGGGCAGGCTGCTGATTACCGAAACGGTCATTGAAAAGGCGAAAAACGACAAGCCCAGGGTCTTGTTGCAGCTGTAATCCCTCTTCTTTCGTAGTGGCCCATCTGTGAGACGGTCTGTGGTATGGCAGCTCTTTCAGGACATCTGCGCTATTTCGTCCATGGTTTGCAGAAGAAGCCTTTTCAGGGCCTGTTCTTTTTTCTCGAGCCCGGCAATATCGCCTGTTTTTTGTGCCGCCTTAAAAAAGGCCTGGCAGATTTGTATCTTGCCTGCCGGCCAGTCGCTTGTAAAGGCCATGCCGCCCGAAGATTCGTCATCTGGTTCAACGACATTTTCGTAATCGCGCCTGCCGTGGGCCCAGTTGATGGTGTGCTGGTAGAACAGCAGTGAGCGGTTGAGCAGAACAAAGAGCAGGTTGATCGATTTTGTCGGGCCGATACGCAGCTGTTCGCCGCCCAGGGGCAGACCAAGAACCTCGATACTGTTTGAGAGCTTTTCGCCTCCTACCCATGCCCCCAGAGCTCCCGCTGCGGTTCCCACGGCGGTAAAAATGCCCAGGCTATGGCCAAAGGTTGCGGCTTCCAGGCCGACCCCAAGCACCGCCCCGCCCAGACCTCCGGCGATTACAATCTGTTTTTTGGTCAGCCCCAGTATCTGCCAGGTCTTTTCAGCAAACAGATCTTCATTGACAAGGGATTGCGGCGGGAGCTGGTAGTCAAAGATATTGTGCTTGAAGAACTGTTTTATGGCCTGATGGCTGTTTTTTTCCTCGTCGCGCAGACTCTTGTTGTAGCGTTGCAGCAGCCTGGCTCGGGCATTTTCGGGAGAGGTCCCGGAAGCAAGCGTTTCGGTGAGTTGCAGGGTGGCTGCCTCGCGTAACAGAGCGATGATAATATCGGCGGTGTTGCTGTTTCTGGTCTGCCAGTCTTTTTTGAAGGTGGTCAGTACCGTATCAAGGACGTCCTGCCAATCCTGGTCTATTGCCTTTAAGGCCTCCAGAAGGTCAATCCGTTCGGCATAGGTTGCCCGGTGTGCATTGAACAGCCGGTAGGTGTTAAAGTTTTTTCTCAATGCAAGCTTCCACTCCGACAAAAAGGAGTGCTCGTTGCTTTTATTGTTGATGATGGCCATTCTCGGCTTGCCGGTGAGGCGAAGAATCTCCATCTCGGCCCTGTCAACGTTTCTTACCGGACGGGAACCGTCTACGATGTAGAGAATTCCGGCACCGCGGGCAAGAGGCAGAAGCAGTTCCCGGTCATCTGCAAGCTCGGGGATTTTTTCAGCGAAGAGGCGAAAGTCTTTGAGGGGATCCAGGCTGTTGCGAAAACGGTTTTTCAATTCACTGAGGACCCGATCAGGGTTCTGAAACCCCGGTGTATCGGTAAAACGCAACATCTCTACGCCATCAACAAGAACAGGAAAGCTTTGGCAGGCGGTGGTCTCTCCGGGAGTGGGGCTGACCCGGACAGAGTCATCTTCAGCCAGGGTGGAGAGGACCGAAGATTTTCCCTCGTTGGGGTGGCCAAGTATCGCGAATTCTGGAACCATTGTCTTACTGTAGTACGCCTTTTGCTGGAGTTATATGAATGAACGGGTCGCCCAGGGCACCAATCTTTTTCTGCCATATTTGCAAGTCTTTCTGCTCTACCTTCGTGAAAAACTGGTCGCCTTTTCTGCCGGTGAGGATGATCTCAATAATGGTTTCCGGCGAGGTTTTTTTTCTGAGGTTTTCCAGGAAAACAACAAAGGAGATGAGCGGCACCATCCAGCCTTCCATGATGAGACAAAGGGTCTGTTGGTTGTCCCACGGTTGTTTGGACAGGTTGTGAAGAAGTTGCTGATCCTCGTCGTAATCCCGCATAAAAGGCAGGCTTTTCTCTTCTCTGTAGCCCAATTGCTCAAGAAGTGCCGCGCGTTCTGTTTGTGGACACTCTGCGAACAGCTCATCAGGTATCAAAACCGTACAGTGCAGGTTCTCAGCAGTGAAGGTTTTTGGCACTGGTTGTCTGGTCTGCAAGCTTGCTTGAGAGATGTTTTCTTCCTGTCCGTCCTCGGCGCTGGTTGAGAGCAGCGGTGTCTTCATTCGCCGCAGCAACGCCCTTGCTGCCGGGGTCTGGAAGCGGATGCCCTTCAGGCGTATCTTCTCCATAATCCGGCCAACCGCGTAGAGAACAAGGCGGCTCAGAAGACCGTAACAGAGTATACAGCAGATAAGGAAAGGCCACCAGGCGACAAGATTATCGGTGGTCAGATGCAGAATGCCATCTTTGAGGATGATACGGCTGCCTTCTATTTCGCTGTAGGTCGGGGCAGCTGTGCCCGGCGGCAGAAGCCAGCTCCAGGGCAGAGAGAGCCATTGAACCATTGTAAAGATGGCGTCTGCACCAAACTGCACGGTGGACTGCCAGCCAAAGGCAAGATCACTGGTAATGATTTTAATCATGCTCGCAGAGAGCAGGCCCAGGTTGAAGCTTATCGCAAAAAGTTGTAGAAGGGAAAAAAAGGGCCAGTACAAGAGCGAACCGTAGCTTTTGTTTGTGCCGCTGATGAGCCCGTAGGCATGGCGTAGACTCAGCCTCCTGTCTTCCCCCAGTTGCCGCAGCCAGGCCTTGTTGAGAGAGCGGAATATCCAGCCTCCGAGACGGCGAAAGAGGAGAAAATACGCCTGGGGCAGTCGGCCGCGTTGCACTATTTTCCAGCAGGATGTCAGCAATAATAAAAACAGTACAAAAATCTGGGTTGCAACAAAAAAAAGAAGGAATTGCAATACATTAATTGGGGTTACTCCGGCATAGGCAAAAAAGGCCCAGCCGGCAAAAAGTCCGACAAGAAGGCCCTTACAACAGATCAGGGTTGTGGTGAGTTTCCTGGCCTCGGCAAAGAGGCCCCCGGGGCTTTTCAGAGCCGGGTCGCTAAATTCCCGGCTGCGGCGGGCCTGCAGCCAGCCGTCGAGCAGGCTGAAATCGTCTGGCAGCTCACTCTCCGGTGAGTTGGAGGCAAGCTGCATCGCTATCTGGCGATCCCGGGCATGCAGCCTCTCTGTCGGCTCTTGTAGATCTTGGTGTAGAAAATATTCCAAGTCTATAATATTTTCGGGATTCTGCAGTTTGTTCATCGTCTCGTGAAATGGTAAATGATCCCTCTTTTACCAAGCTCTGAGGCTCTTGTCTATTACCTGATGAAAAATTCATTTTGGCAATAGCGAGTAGCCCTGCAGGGAGTGTCTCTTTTGGGGAACCTTTTCGAGGTGTCCAATGTATGAGCGTTTACAAGGGTTGAACTTTTGCGAACAAACAAATCAGCCAGGTTGATATGACAGAAAAAAAACAATCAGATGCAGAGATCTTCAATACCCTGTTTTTCAAGGCCTGTGAAGACCATACCAATGGTGATTATCAGGCAGCGAAAAAGGGCTATGAAGAGTTGTTGAAGCATTTTCAACAATCAGCTGTTCTCTTGTATAATCTTGGTCTGCTGCTCTTTGAGATTGAAGATCTTACCGGCGCAAGAGATGCCCTGCAGCGGGCCGTAGCTCTTGCCCCTGAAGACCCGGACATCCTGTTTAATCTTGCCCTCTGCTGTCGGCGTCAGGGGGATGTGGATGAGGCGATCAGGCTCTATCGACTGGCCCTTGAAAGAGAGCCGGAGAGCCTTGATATCATGTATAATCTGTCCGGCTGCTTTCGTGAACAAAAAGAGTATGCGGAGGCAGCATCTCTTTTGGAAAGGGTCCTCTCCATTGATCCGGACTATTTTTCCGCCTGGAATAATCTTGCCCATATCTATCAGGTCACAGGCGAGTTGGAGAGGGCGGTGAATGCCTATCAGAAGGTTCTCGAGCTGCAGCCAGACAAAGAGGGGGCTGCCCATATGCTCCGGGCCCTGACCGGTGTTGGAGCCCGATCCTCCCCTGCAAGCTATGTCCGGGAGGTTTTTGATAACTACTCTGAGCGTTATGAAGCCAGCCTGGTTGGCGAACTTGGCTATGAGGTTCCCGCCAGGCTGCGCAGCATATTCGACCAGGGATGCGGCTGGAAAAAGTCTTTTCAGCGTGGTCTTGATCTCGGTTGTGGCACCGGTCTCTCCGGTATCGCTTTTGCCGATATTGTCCAGCATTTTCGGGCAGTTGATCTCTCTTCGGCGATGGTTGAGCAGGCCAGGGCCAAAAATATCTATGACTCTGTGGAGGTCTGCGTGATAGAGGAGTATCTCCTCCGCCTTGCCGGTTCTGATAACTTTGATTTCTTTGTGGCCGCCGATGTCTTCTGTTATCTCGGGGAGCTGGACAGGACCCTGCAGCTGCTCGCCGGTCTGGCAACCGGGGATGCCCTGCTCTGCTTTTCGACAGAGACGGGGGGCGGCGGTGACTCCCGCTATCTTTTGCAGCCGTCGGGGAGGTTTGCCCATAGCCGGGCCTATATCGAGGAGAGTGCAGGCAAAAGCGGCTGGAGGATCGTTGAGCGGCAGGCGACGCGGCTCCGTAAGGAGCAAGATCGGTGGATGGTTGGAGATCTCTGGTTTTTATCACCTCAGAAGGCCGATGTATCAGGCTGAAAAAGAAGAGGACAGGCGCCAAGAATGGTGTTCCAATGGTGAGGGGGCTGCACGGTAAAGTGGCACAGTTTTCCGGTTGACGGATGGCCAAAACAGATCGAAAAGGCGTGCAGCAGCATCGGCTCACCATCCTTGCCTCTGCCGTACAGACTGTCGCCGACAATCGGCATTCCCAGTCCTTGGGCATGGGCGGAATGCAGGCGCAGCTGATGTGTACGCCCGGTGATCGGGGTAAATTCGACCAGGGTTCTGCCTGCTTTCTCGGCAAGTTTACGCCAGCGGGTAATACCTTCTTTCCCCTGTATCGGGTCATGCACCTGCAGGGGGCGATTGTCTGGATCCAGGCGCAGCGCTAGGTTGATCTCACCTTTGGTTTCTGTGGTTGTTCCTTCAAGGACGGCCAGATATCTTTTCTTCACCCGCCGCTGCATAAACTGGCTGCAGAGATTTCTGTGGCTGGCCTTGTCGATGGCGCAGACCATAAGGCCCGAGGTACACATATCCAGCCGGTGAACGGCTGGCTGGACAATCATTTTCGGAAAACGGGCCCGCAGCCGTCTGGTAAGACAGTCCTGTTTGTCGGGCCCTCGCCCTGGCACCGCAAGCAGGCCTCCGGGTTTGTTGGCTACGACAATATGCTCGTCGTTATAGATGATTTCGAGTTCCTGGACGTTCTGCATCAGTCTTTGATCGTTCAACCTGTTCTGGTTCGTCTTTGCCGGTTTCCAGTCCGCAGAGCATAAAGCCGAGGATTGGTGAACATTTTTCCCGGCACGAAGAGACAAATTCCTTGTGCCTATGGCGGGCGGATCGTGTTGTGCGTCCATAAAAAAACTCACAGATTCCAAGGGGCTTAAGGCCTTTTTGTATCGCAGAATGGAGAAGCTTTGGCGCGCAGCAATCTCCCGTGCCGCTTGGAATGCCACCAGATCGGTAAAAGACCTCCTGCAGGGGCCGTGTTGCGCCCCGGAAATTTGACAGCAGATAGAGCCCGATTATCTCCTGCATAAGATTTTTCGAGAGGAGCCGTCGTTTTTGTCGCAGTTCCTGCCAGTTCTGCCCTTGTTTTTTTCTTTGAGCAAGGTCTTCGCCGAGCTGTTTTATCCTTTTTTCGCACGGGATAGAGAGATCCTCAAATCGTCTGAGATCAAAAATTGGCGGGACCCAGCCGGGGATCTGCCAGCGTTTGTTGAATTGTCCGGAAAAGGCGTACAGGGTAACCAGCTCATTTTGTGGATTGAGGCAGTCCATGACCCCAAACATCTTTCCCCGCTCTTCACCCCAGAGAGAGGCTGTCGAAAGCCCAGGGTTTCTGGTTTCTTCGGGGACAAAAATATCGAGGCTGTTCTCTGTGTCCAGTGCCTTCATCAGGCGTATTGCACTCCGCTCCGCACCGTTCGCCCCGAGGCTGTGTTCCTGTTGACAGGCGCGACAAAAACCATGGGCTCTGTGACCGTTGAAACCCCGGTTGGAAGGGGTTTTTTCTTCTTGCTTCATATATGATACCGCAGCCCGGTTTTTTTATCAGAAATTTGGGGGAGGCCTCTCCGGAGACGGGAAAAAGCCTATAAAAACTATGACAATTATGCAAGGTATTCTTGCCTCATCGGTATTGTTTTGTTATGTGAATTGAGGATAAAGATCAGCTCTGGAGTCGACTGGTATCACTTTCTGGAGAAGCCCGTGTCTGCCAAGGTACATCGATATATCTATTGTGTAACCACTGTAACCTTCGGTTCCTTGTATGCGGCACAACCTATTCAGCCGGTTTTCCAGTCTGAGTTTCAGCTCTCGGCATTGCAGGCCATACTCTTTACCACCTTGATGATGGCTCCCCTGAGTGTGGCCCCCCTTTTTTATGGATTTTTGCTCGAGGCTGTTTCTGCCCGGCAGATGGTTCGCTGTGCGGTATTTCTTCTTGGGGTTCTCGAGCTTTTTTTTGCCATTTCAGGAAACTATGTCAGTCTGTTGGCCATTCGAGCGGTTCAGGGACTGCTTATCCCTGCAATATTGACCGGCATAATGAGTTATGTCAGCTATACCAATAGCCGTGCGAGTGTGCAGCGGGCTATTGCCTCCTATATTGCGGCTACTATTGCCGGAGGCTTTTTGGGCAGATTTCTCTCCGGTCTGTGCACAGATCTGTTTGGCTGGCGTTTTTTCTTTGCCGTTCTGGGGCTCCTTCTCATCGTCTGTTCGTTCCTGCTCAAGGCCATGGTTCGGGATGTCAAGATGCAGTATGCAAGGCCCGGCCTGCCGGATCTCTACACTATCCTGAGACAACCAGGGTTTTTCTGGCTCTACGCAACTATTTTTTGCCTTTTCTTTGTTTTTGCCGCATTGATGAACTATATCCCCTTCCAGCTGAAAGCCCTCCGTCCGGAGATAGCAGAAACCTCGGTTGGCCTGCTGTACCTTGGGTATAGTATGGGAATCTTGGTCTCGCTCAACAGTGTGAGGATTATTGCCTGGAGCAGGGGGGCGGTACCGGCTATTGTCTGGGGTGTTCTTCTTTTTATGCTCGGAGAGATGCTGTTTTTTGTAGAGAACTACGGCATGATGTTCGTTGCGATGTTTGTCTTTTGTGCCGGTCTGTTTACCGCCCATTCCCAGCTTTCCGGCTTTCTCAGTACCCTTGCCAAAAGCAATAAGGCGATAGTCAACGGCCTTTATCTCTCGTTTTACTATGCCGGAGGAACCCTGGGGTCGCTCCTTCCCGGCGCTATCTATGAGGCCTGGGGCTGGAAGAGCTTTCTGGTCTTTCTGTTTCTGATGATCGGTGCGGCCCTTTTTTTCACCTTTCTGCTGCAAAAGGCCTCTTCTTCGTAGAAGTTCTGTGAGCGGAGGAGATGCCGGTGCAGACCTGGCAGGCTCGGGCTGGTAAGGGGAAAAGAACATTTACCAGAAAGAGAGATATGCCATTATGCCGACGGCAGCCTGTATGGATGGGGGTACGATAGGGGAGCCAGTTGATGGATATTCTGGCTCTGCGTCGTTACCGTCTCTATTTGAAAAGTTTGTTCACCTTACCCAGGTCTTTGACCTCTTTGATTGTCTTGCTGACCTCGGCGGCCTCTTTTACGCCGGGGATATCGCCTGCGATCTCCCGACCACTCTCTTCGACCTCATTGAGGCCCTTTTTAAAGGAGGTAATTGCCTTGCCAAGGCCCGAACCGATCTCGGGCAATTTTTTACCGCCAAAAATAAAGAAGGCAATGACGAAAATTATGATAAGCTCTGGCATTCCGAGTCCAAACATCGGCATCCTCCTGGTCTTGTACAATCAACGAAACGAAACAGATGTCAGGCCTAGGCCTGTTTGTCTGCGTCCTGTTTGTCTTCGGGCAATTCGGCAGCTTCTTCCTTTTTGGTGGCTTCCTTGAAATTCTTTATTCCCTTGCCAATTCCAGATCCAATTTCAGGCAGCTTTCCCGCGCCGAAAATTATAACAATTATCACAAGGATAACAATAAGTTCCGGCATTCCAAGTCCAAACATAATACCCCCTTCACTGGAAAATATACGGCAGTATCTCCGTTAATACGCCTGCCCCGTTCCTCGCGTTCGCCGGTAAGAGTAGAGTAGTCATCTGTTCTTGTCAAGCTCTGATAAAACAAAAAACTCATCAGAAATCCAGGCGAACAAGGCTGTCAGGGTATAAGGCTTCCTGCCCCGGCAGGAGAGTCCTTTTTGCCGGGAGCTTCTTTGATATTGTCAGCAGATGTTCTGCAAGATCCCGCAACCGGATCTCAAGTCTCTTTCCTGAGGGCATACCGGGCAATAAAATCCTGGATATCGGCCCGTTCTGCCGCCATCTGTTCGCACTTGGTCTTGTCCGGGTTAAGGTCGGCAATACTCCCTGGAACCGGTGGCGTAAGGCCAAGCACCGGTTCGATGACATTGGCAAATTTGGCGGGATGTGCTGTTGCCAGACAGACCATTGGAACGCCGCCTTTCTTGAGCGCTTCAGCGGCACAAACCCCCACCGCGGTATGGGGGTCAAGTATGTATGTATGAGAGCGATACACGTCTGCAATCGTCTGGGCAACCTCCTCTTCGGAGACCGACATTGAGGCAAAGTCCCGTTTTACGATATCTTTGTACTTTGCCAGATCAATGGCGCCTTTCTCGGCAAATTCTTCCATCAGTTTTTTGGTCTTTTTGGCGTCTGAATCGACCAGATAATAGAGATAACGCTCAAAATTGGATGCCGCCTGAATATCCATAGACGGGCTGGAAGTCATCTTTACTTCTCCGAGCGAATAGTCTCCGCCATTGACAAATCTGGCGAGAATGTCGTTTTCATTGGTGGCGAGGATCAGTTTGCGGACGATTCCCTGCGGAAGGATTTTTTTGGCGATATATCCTGCAAAGATATCGCCAAAGTTGCCTGTTGGCACCGCAAAATCAACAGAGGAGTCTTTCTCGTGGGTTATAATGTGGATGGAGCTGTACACGTAGTAGACGACCTGGGCCAGCACCCTTGCCCAGTTGATCGAGTTTATCGAGCCAAGGCTGTGTTTGTGCTTGAATTCTATATCGTTGAAGATCTGTTTGACAATACTCTGGCCGTCGTCAAAAGAGCCCTCTATGGCGATGTTGAAAACATTGTCATCGAGCACCGTTGTCATCTGCAGTTCCTGGACAGGGCTGACCCTTCCACCGGGATGGAGGATAAAGATATTGATCCGTTTTTTCCCTCTTACGCCGTATATGGCCGCAGAGCCTGTGTCTCCGGAGGTCGCGCCCAGAATGTTGAGTATCGTCTGGTCTCTTTGCAGGAGGTATTCAAAGAGATTGCCGAGAAACTGCAGCGCAATATCCTTAAAGGCAAGGGTCGGCCCATGAAAGAGCTCGAGGATATGCAGCTCTCCGAGATGTTTGAGCGGTGTTACCTTCTCTGAGGTAAAACTCGCGTAAGAAGCGTCGATAATTGCCTTGAGGTCGTTTTCGGGGATATCATCGATAAAACGTGACATGACCTCAAAGGCAAGCTCTGTATAGCTCAAATTCTGCCATGATTCCAGCGTCTTTGCCCCTATGCGGGGGATGGTTCTGGGCAGGAGAAGACCTCCGTCTTCAGCAAGTCCCATCATCACAGCCTGGGTAAAGGAGAGGGGAGAAATATCACCCCTTGTCGATAAGTATTGCATAATGTCTTCCCTGTACGAGCTCGCTTGTCTGGATGAATATCTCGTGGAGGCCGTCTATGCCTGTTGCGGTATTATCCGTTTCGCTTTTGACCAGAGGCTCTCGATATCATAGAATTTTCTCTGCTCGTGGTAGAAAATATGGACGACGACACCGTCAAAATCAAGGAGTACCCACAGACCTTCCTGCAGGCCCTCTGCTGTCGATGTCCTGACTCTTTTTGAGCGCAGTTTCGTCTCCACCGCATCGGCGAGGGCCTGAACATGTCGTGTTGAGGTACCGCTTACCACGACAAAATAATCAGTAAAGGTGGTAAGCCCCCGTACATCAAGGATCACAATATCCTGCCCCTTGGTTTCCTCTGCGGCCAACGCGCAGATCCGGGCCAGTTCGCCGCCGCTGAGATCTCGATACTCTTTCTTTATCTGTTTCATTGCGCTGTTGTGGCAAAGGCCGTCCGTTGTGTTGCCGTCCCTTGCGTTATTATTTCGTCTTCCTCCGAGACGTTCTCTTTGTTCTTGGGGGAAACTCAAAACGGATCTTACCATCTTTTTCCAAAATCAGGTAGGCATCAAAGGGTCGTTTGCGTTTCGAAATAAACCCCTTTATCAGTGCTGTTTTCCCGTTTTCCAGAAGTTGTCTGATATTTTCTGTTGTTATCTCCTTTGACAAAATAACCCTGCTGATACGAAGTCCCTTCTTTTTGTCTTCGTCGAGCGCCGACTCAGAGAGATAGGCCATGGGGGTCTCAAAGACCTTTGAGCCATCAATCGGAGATCTCCCCAGAGACGGACCCTTTTTGATCTCATCCAGATCCAGGTCTGCCGTAGAGTCTGCAAAAAGGAATTCAATCTTATTTTTTACAAGATGTACAGAGGCGGTAAAGGTTTTTCCCTTCTTTGAGCGGAAATCACTATAAGGACCTATGGTGTCACCCTGCAGTAAAGAGACAACATCTCCTTCAGAGAGAACCCGGCCGCCAAGGATCTTACGTATACTTATCTTTTCATCTTCGGAGACATAAGCGGTTGGTGAGCTAAAGATTCTCAGACCACCTACCGGGCTGAATGGCGCCTCTGGACGGATCTCATCGGTTTCAAAATTTTTTACCTGCTTGATAATATGCCGGGTCATCTCCCGGATTTCTTGCATAAATTTTTCCCGCGTAAGCTCACCTTTGAGAATTTGCTTGAGTTTGTATTCCCATTCCCCGGTGAGTTCGGGTGAGGCCAGCACGTCAATTTTCATCGCCTCAAGGAGAGCGAGCAGCTCAAAGGCCTTGCCGGTTGGCGTGAGTTCTCTCTCTTCTCGAACAATATATTTCTCTTTGAGCAGTTTCTCTATAATTGCTGCCCGTGTTGCCGGAGTCCCAAGCCCCCGCTCTTTCATCGCCTCGGCAAGCTCGTCGTCGCCAACCAGCTTGTCAGAGTTCTCCATTGCTGAAAGAAGTGTTGCCTCACTGTAGCGCACGGGCGGTTTGGTTTTCAGCTCTTCGGGGGTGAGTTTCTCGCAGACAATGGTTTCGTCTTTGGGAAGCTCGTGCAGGGTCTTGTCTCTGGCATCGCTTTTGCCGGTGCCGTAGATACTTTTCCAGCCCGGTTCTACGAGAACCTTGCCCTCGGTGAGAAAGGTCTCCTTTTCAACAAGCGAGTATCTTTTTGTATCGAGGAATTGTGCTGGCGGGAAAAAAACGGCAAGAAAGCGCTGTACGACCAGGCGATAGACCTTTTCTTCAACCGCTGAAAGCTGACCGGGGAGTTTGGCTGTCGGGATAATGGCATGGTGGTCGGATATCTTGGCGTTGTTGAAGACCCGTTTGCTTTTTTTTATGTAGCCCTTTTCCAGGGCCTGCTGGGCAAACGCCTTGAGCTGCCATTGTCCCTGGCTCTGTACTATTTTTTTCACCTTGCCGAGATAGTCTTCCGGCAGGAATTTGGAGTCTGTCCTCGGGTAGGTCAGGAGCTTGTGTTTTTCGTATAATGCCTGGGCAACGGACAGGGTGTTTTTTGCCGAAAGACCAAAGCGGGCGTTTGCCTCTCTCTGCAGCAGTGTC
Source organism: Deltaproteobacteria bacterium (assembly GCA_002747825.1). GTDB lineage: Bacteria > Desulfobacterota > Desulfobulbia > Desulfobulbales > Desulfocapsaceae > Desulforhopalus_A. Next base: position 46,921 of record PDQQ01000010.1, on the reverse strand, counting down.
AGGTCATAGAGCGGTGGAGAATTCTGTGTAGTTTTTTTTGTTTTTTCGCTGACCGTGGCCTTTTTACCCAAACATTTGGCTCTGATCTCTTCGGCCTCGGCAAGGCTCCATATGCGGGAGGCCTTTTTATCGGCATCCTTGGGATCCTTTTTGAACTTCTTGTCGATCCACCTCCCCTCATAACTTCCGGAAGGAAAAGCAAATCTGGCAGTAACCGTCCAGTACGACCTCTCGACAAAGGCCATTCGGGCTTTTTCCCGCTTGACAATCAGCGAGAGCGTCGGGGTCTGGACCCTGCCGCAGGGGGTAAGAAGAAAACCGCCTTTTCTTGAATTGTAGCCGGTAAGGGCCCGTGTGGCGTTGATCCCTATCAGCCAGTCAGACTCGGACCGGCAAAACGCTGTATCCTCCAATGCCCGCATAGCCTCGTTGTCGCGAAGGGAAGAGAAGGCCTCTTTGATCGCATCCGAAGTCATCGACTGCAGCCAGAGCCTTTTAAAGGTCTTTTTCGCCACAGAGGTGTTCCAGACATAGCGGACGATATACTTGAAAATCAGCTCCCCCTCACGCCCGGCATCACAGGCGTTAATAATCTGGTGCACATCCTTTCTGCGGATCAGTTTGCTCAGTGCGTTGAGCTGTGATTTTGTGCCGTCGAGGGCCTTGAGCGGGAAGGCGTCAGGAAGTATCGGCAGATTGCCTATATCCCATTTCTGGAAGCGTGGGTCTATCTCTTCTGGGTAACAGATCGAGACCAGATGACCAATGGCATAGGATACAAGGTATTTTTCGCCTTCATAATAGGTCTTCTTTTTGCTGAACCTGCCGGGGAGAACCCTGGCAAGGTCAGCGGCAACACTGGGCTTTTCTGCTATAATCAGGATCTTGTCGGCCATAACGTCTCTGGGGAAGAAATAAAATCACTGCCCAAACTGCATCCGCATCTGCAAGAGGGGCAGACAGCGTCCAAAACAGGCCCTGCGGTGTTGTAGGGGAGTCTTTTCTGTTGTGATGAAGATTCGATTGGACCTCTTTGTAACCCGCTGAGAAAATTTTCGTGACGCCTCTTTTTTCTCAGGTTTCAGTTCGTGTTCTACATCAGATCCTCGAGAAAGAAGATATGTCCTGCAACAACAGTCGCATATGACAATTCTTGTTAGAAAAACGAAAACCTAGATTGCAGATGCCTCTTTTGCCAGCGGCCATCGTGTTGCCATTTGGAGCCGGAAAACAGCGATGGTTGAAAAGGAGGCGAAACGGCAGTCAACTGCGAAATCTGTCGTTTACATAAAGTGCGCTCCCCGGTTTGTCAAATATATTTTGCCAGAAAGGGGAAAACCTTGTACAGGCTTTCGCCGGTATCCGATCGTTTGAGAACCGCTGTATCCCTGTGTTGTTTATTTCTTTATCGCTGTGACAATGCTTGATTTTGATCTTGACAAAAACCCCGTTTTGTGGTTATTGTTGCACGTTGTTTCCTGACTCTTTTCTTGGTTTTTTGCGGGAAGGGTCCTCGGATTATACCTCTGTGTCGTTGTTTGGAGGCTTTCTGAAGTGGGCTTTGCCCGCTTTTTTTTATGTCCGCGCAAGGAGACCTGGAGGCTGGATGTATTGTCTGCCATCATCTGGGCACTGGAAGAATGAGCGAATTGGTTGTTGATACAGTAAAGGCCTTTCTCGATGGCCTGTTGCCGGATCTGGGACTTGAACTCTTTGCCCTGGAGTACAGGCTTGAGGGCAAGGGCTGGGTTTTGAGGGTCTATATCGATGCCGAAGAGGGGGTGAGCCTTGAGCACTGTTCGGAGGTGAGTCGGGAGTTGGGGCAGTATCTTGATGTTGAGGATATTATTGAGCATGCCTACAACCTGGAGGTCTCTTCTCCAGGCCTGGAGAGGCCGTTGCGTTCGCTTGATGATTTTGCAAGATGGCAGGGAAACAAGGCCCGGGTACGTGTACATCGGGCCATTGACGGCGAGAAGGTTTTCGAAGGAACCATCGGAGCGGTTGTCGATGAAGAGGTTGAATTGCTGGTCGCCGATGGGCGTGTGCTGCGATTTACATACGATATGTTCAGCAAGGCTCGTTTGTCCCTTTAACTGCCGTGCTGATTTTTCAAGAGGAGAAAGGGGTAAAAGTTGCTGAAAATACAAGGGGCCTTGATATGCTCGGTTTTTGATTCCGTTTGGGATGCAAAAGAGATGAGCCGGAGTTGCGGCTGTGCGGTTTGATTCTCGACTGCAACGAAAAAGGGTGGTGCGAGGCGGGGTTGTAAGGTTCCCAAAAGTCAGAGTGACGGGGTAATAGAATGCTGTCAGATTTAAAACGTATAATCGATCAGATCAGTCGAGATCGGGGCTTTGATAAGGCGCTGTTGGTGAAGGCCATAGAAGAGGCGGTTCTCTCGGCGACAAGGAAAAAATTTGGCAATTCTCGTGATATTGAAGTGCGTTATAACGAGGGGCTGGGCGAAATAGAGATTTTTCAGTTTCGTATCGTGGTCGAAGATGTTGTCGATGAACAGACCGAGATCGGCATCGACGAGGCCCGGAGCTATGACCCGGAGGTGCGCGTTGGTGATGAGCTCGGACAAAAAATGGAAGACGTTGCCGATCTGGGACGGATTGCCGCGCAGTCGGCCAAACAGGTCATTATACATCGAATGAAAGAGGCCGAACGTGAGGTCATCTACGATATGTTCAAGGATCGTGTCGGTGAGGTGGTCAGTGGTATCGTGCAGCGCTTTGACAGAGGCAACATGATTGTCAACCTTGGTCGGACCGAGGCCCTGTTGCCGCGTGATCAGCAGATACCCAAACGCTCTTTCAAGCAGGGTGACAGAATCCGGGCCTACCTCAAGGAGGTACGCCAGGTCAATCAGAACGGTGACGGCCAGCAGGGCGGCAGGGGCAGAAACGATCGGCAGTCTGGCAGAGATTTTCCGCTGGTTCTCTCGAGGACCTGTGATGAGTTTCTGGGAAAACTGTTTCACCTTGAGGTCCCGGAGATGAGCGAGGGTATTGTCAGGGTGATGGGAGTGAGCCGCGAGCCAGGGTTTCGGGCCAAGATCGCGGTCAGCTCGTCCGAGAGTGACGTGGATCCTGTTGGTGCCTGCGTTGGCATGAAGGGGGTGAGGGTGCAAAATGTTGTGCAGGAGCTTCAGGGAGAGCGCATAGATATCGTCACCTGGAGTCCGGATCCGGCAAAATATGTCTACAACGCACTTGCTCCGGCCCATGTGAGCATGGTTATGGCTGATGAGGATGAAAAGTCGCTTCTGGTGGTTGTCCCCAACGATCAGCTCTCTTTGGCCATTGGCAGGCAGGGGCAGAATGTTCGCCTTGCCTCCAAGCTGATTGGCTGGAAGATTGATGTGAAAAGTGAACAGCGGTATGCTAATCTCAGTCTGCCGGGCTATCAGAGCCTGTTAAAGCTCACCGGCGTTGACGAGGGGCTGGCCGACCAGCTTTTGGGCAAAGGCATTACCTCAACCGCCGTGCTTGCCAGGAAGACCGTCGAGGATTTGACCGTGTTGCGGGCCATTGACGATGAATTCGCCCTTGCCCTGATCGAAGAGGCGGCAACCATTCCTTATGATGGGCCCGTTGACGAAGAGAATGATGCGGCGGCAGAAGCGCCGGCCGAGGATGCGGCACTGAGCCCTGATTCCGGAGAGGAAAAAGAAGTGTCTGGAGAGCATCTGCAACAAGACGAGGACGCAGAGGCTGTCGAGGTCTCTGCCGATAACGGGGCAGATGAACAAGATGAACAAAAAGATGCAGACGGTGGCGAGTAAGAGGCATATCCCGATACGGAGATGTTGCTCTTGCGGGGTGCGCAGAGAGAAATCTGAGCTTCTGCGCTTTGTCTGGAGTGAGGGTGGTGTACAGAGGGATTATCGGCAGATTCTGCCGGGTAGAGGTGTTTTTTGCTGTGATGATCTCTCTTGTCTCCGGGTGTTTGAAGGCAAAAAAAGGAAGTGGAAGCAGCTTTTTCATCGTAAAAAATAGGGTGAAAATCGATTCATTTGCAAGATGTGTTCAATGAATCGCAACGACCGGTGCGACGGAACAGGAGTAGAGGATGAGTAGAGTCAGGGTGTACGAGTTGGCCAAAGAGGCTGGTATGGCCAGCAAGGTTTTGACAGAAAAATTGATAGAGCTCGGCTACGACATCAAAAGCTACAGCTCGTCGCTCGACGAGGAAACGGCGGAAGAGATTCGCAATACTGTCCTCAAATCGGTCAATACGGAACTGGTCGAAAAACGCATTGATGTCGAGTCGGGCGGTGCCACCGTTATCCGTCGAAGAGCTACGGTGATCAGGAGGCGGCAACAGGCCAAGGAAGAAAGCCCCTCTCCCTCGGAGGAGGCTTTGCAGGATACGGAGGCCGCGGCTGCGACCAAGGACGCTCCAGCTGCGGAGACAGAAGTTGCCGCTGAAAAACCTCAAGCAGAGGCTGGCAAAAAAGATGCTGAAAAGGCTGAAGAAAAGAAAGCTCCCGCGCAGGAGGTGAAGACAAAAACCAAGGCAAAAACAAAGGCCAAGGCAAAAAAAGTCGAAGCCTCTCATGAGGAGCCTGTTGTCTCTGAAGAGGAGCCAACAGAAGACGCAGCGGCTCCGGTCGCTGACGATACTCCTGTAGAGGCCGCTGCACCGGTTGCTGAACGAGAGCCTGATGAACCGGTTCAGGAGGAAAAAGAGAAGACTACCTCTGTGCCGGAGAAAAAACCGACGGAAGCCCGTAAAGGGAAACCGCTTGCCCGTGTGATCCGAACCATAGAACTGCCAAAGGAGGAAGAAAAACCCAGCCGGCCAAAACGCAAGCAGGGCAGGGCTGCTGCTTCGAGAAAGGCTGCCGGCGGTTTTATGGACCCTTCTTCAGGGCCAATGCCCTATGCGGAAGACTCTCGGGGCCGCAAGAAAGGCAAGAGGGGTGGTTCTGACGACTGGGAGAGGGAGTCTCGCAAGGGGGGTAAAAAAGGCCAGAAAAATGTGAAGTTCACGCATTTTGCCCATGACTATCAGGAGCGTGAAGGTGGAGGGCGGCGCAAGAAGTCTCGCAGGGCGCCAAAGACCGTATCGCCGCCTGCGGAGATGAAGGCCAGCAAAAAGCGTTTTAAGGTTTTCGATACCATTACGGTGGGCGATCTGGCCCTGAAGATGAAGGTCAAGGCCAGCGAAGTCATTGCGAAATTGATGGGTCTCGGGGTTATGGCTACGATAAATCAACCGGTGGATACCGATACCGCAATGATCATCGCTGCCGATTTTGGCTATGAGGTCGAGCAGGGTGTTACCGAAGAGATCGGCATGCAGCTGCTCAGCGAGGCCGAAGAAGGGGGAGAAAAAACGCCGCGCTCTCCGGTGGTCACGGTTATGGGCCATGTTGACCACGGTAAAACCTCTATTCTGGATGCCATCCGTAAGACCGATGTTGCCGTTGGTGAGGCCGGTGGTATCACACAGCATATCGGTGCCTACCATGTTCGCTCCGAGGTCGGTGATGTCACCTTTGTCGATACCCCCGGACATGCTGCGTTTACAGAGATGCGTTCCAGGGGTGCCCAGGTGACTGATATCGTCGTTCTGGTGGTGGCCGCCGATGACGGGGTTATGGATCAGACCCGTGAGGCCATTCACCATGCCCAGGCGGCAGAAGTGCCCATCCTGGTTGCGGTCAACAAGATCGACAAGGACAACGCCGATCCAGACCGGGTCAAACGCGAGCTCTCAGAACTCAACCTGATGCCCGAAGACTGGGGTGGAGAGACCATGTACTGCGAAACCTCGGCAAAGAAGAATATCGGTATCAAGGAACTCTTGGAGAGCATTCAGCTTCTTGCCGAGATTCAGGAACTGCGGGCAGACAAGTCACGCAAGGCTCGGGGGCGGGTTATTGAGGCCCAGCTGCATAAAGGGCGTGGCCCGGTTGCCACCGTTCTGATTCAGGAAGGAACCCTGCATCAGGGAGAGTTTTTTGTCGTTGGCCAATATTCGGGTAAGGTCAGGGCCATGCTTGATGATAAGGGCCGTCAGATTCAGGAGGCCGGGCCATCGCTTCCTGTTGAGGTCCAGGGCCTTTCTGGAGTTCCGAGTGCCGGTGATGAATTTATTGTGGTCACCGATGAGAAGATGGCGAGAAGCGTGTCTCAGGTACGCTCGTTGAAAGCAAGAGAGAGCGAGCTTGGAGCCGGTGCGAAAATATCCCTTGACAAGCTTTTTGAGAAGATGAACGAGGGCGATGTCATGGAGCTGAGAGTCGTGCTGCGCTCTGATGTCCAGGGAACCCTTGAGGCCTTTGCCAAGGCGGCAGAAGATCTTTCAACCGATGAGGTCAAGGTGAAGGTTCTTCACGAAGGTACAGGTACCATTACAGAATCAGATGTTTTGCTGGCATCTGCCTCCGATGCTATTATAATAGGTTTTAACGTTCGTCCAAACCTCAAGGTCAAGGAGCTGGCGAAAAAGGAAAATGTCGACCTCCGTTCCTACGATGTCATCTATTACGCGCTCGATGACATCCGTAAGGCCATGGCCGGTATGCTTGATCCGACCTTTGAAGAGGAGGTTGTCGGGGTCGCCGAGGTAAGAGAAACCTTCAATGTTCCGAAGGTTGGGACCATTGCCGGCTGTGCAGTGATCGACGGCAAGATACTGCGCTCGGCCCAGGTGCGGGTCCTGCGTGACGGTGTGGTCGTCTATACCGGTAAGATTGAGTCCCTGAAGCGCTTCAAGGACGACGTCAAGGAGGTCCAGAGTGGTTACGAGTGTGGAATCAGCGTAGAGAAATACAACGATATCAAGGTTGGTGATCATCTTGAGGCCTTCGTTATGAACGAGATCGAGGCGACGCTCTGACAGGTTTTCGTATGAGCGAATGGAGTCCGAAACAGATCCTGGAGTCGATCGGTGCTGCCAGGGATGAGACGAAAAAACGTCCCAGGCGAGTGGCTGTGGCCATTCGCCAGGAGCTTTCGGTGCTGCTCGTTGGCAAGACCGGAGATCCCAGGCTTCGCGGTGTGTCCGTGTCACGGGTCGAGGTAACAGATGATGTCAGTCTTGCCAGAGTCTTTTTTACCGTTCCGGGAGGTGGCCGGCAGAGGCGAGAAGCCGAGAAGGGGTTTCGACGGGCTGCAGGCTTTTTCCGCAGCCATATCGCGGAGGCCCTGAACCTGAAGTTTACACCCCAGTTGCAGTTTTTCTACGACGATACAGCAGACAAGGTTGCAGAACTTGAGGCCATTTTCAGGGAAATAGCTGATGAACGAAACCGTTACCGAAAGGATTCCTGAGCAGATTGTGCGAGAGCTCGAGCAGCATGACAATGTCGCCCTCTTTACGCACTCGCATCCTGATGGAGATGCCCTGGGCTCAATGCTCGGGCTTGCCGCCCTGCTGGAGTCTCTGGATAAGCGTATCTTCTGTCTGTTGGAGGAACCTGTCTCCTATCTCTATCGGTTCTTGCCGGGCAGGGAGCGTCTTGAGTCGAATCTGGAGAATTTTCAAGAGTTTATGGGGTCAGCCGCAGGCAACGTGGCCTGTGTTGCCCTTGACTGCGGCAACGCTGGGCGATTGGGTTCTCTGCAGCGGCAGGTGCTGCGATATTCGCCCCTTGTGGTTATCGATCATCATCGCTCCCACGAATATTTTGGAACGACGAGCTGGGTTGAGCCATCTTGTTCGTCTACCGGTGAGATGGTCTATGAGCTGGCGCAGCTTTTGTGCGCCCGGATGAGTTATGAGGCGGCCTTTAATCTGTACGTTGCAATCTCTACGGATACCGGCTCTTTCCGCTATGAAACGACGAGCGCAAGAACCATGCAGATTGCCGGTGAGCTGCTGGACAACGGGGTCAAAGCCGAAGAGGTCTCTGCCTTTCTCTATGACAACTACACCAGGGAGAGGCTGCATTTGCTCGGTCGGGCCCTTGATTCGGTCGAACTTCTGATTGAAGACAGGGTTGCGCTGATGACCGTCAGCCAACAAATGTTGCAGGAGACCGGGGCCTCTCTTCAGGATCTCGAAGGTTTTATCGATATCCCAAGGGCCGTGAACTCGGTCAAGGTGGCGGTGCTTTTCAAGGAAAAGAGCGACGGCGGTGTTGCCGTCTCGATGCGGGCCAAGGGTGAGTGCAACGTTGCCGCTGTTGCCAAAAAATTTGGCGGTGGCGGACATAAAAATGCAGCCGGATTCCATCTGGATACCGTCTCTTTGCCGACGGTAAGAAGAGAACTCCTGGCAATACTGCAGTCTTTGGTCGGTTGATTTTTCGTCTTTTTTGATGGGGAAGGATGGGCGCGGCGGGTACCGATAATCTGGATGCCGGAGTGTTTCTGGTCGATAAACCTGCTGGTATCAGCTCTTTTGCCGTGGTTGGCCGGATGCGCAAGATTCTGCATATCAAAAAAGTCGGCCATGCCGGAACGCTTGATCCCTTTGCCACCGGTCTGCTTGTGGTTTGTGCCGGCAGACCGGCGACAAGGCTGATCTCCTTGATTATGCAGGGAGATAAGGAGTATCTGGCCGATCTGCGGTTGGGTGTAACCACCACCACCCAGGACCCGGAAGGCGATATCGTCGAACGCAGAGAGGTCGGAAGCATAGACTCTTCAGCAATCCTGCAATGTCTTGCCGCCTTTCGGGGCCCGCAGATGCAGGTACCGCCGGCTTATTCGGCGTTGAAACATAAGGGGAAACCTCTCTACTACTATGCCCGGAAGGGGATAACAATTGAGAAAGAGCCCCGGCCGATAGAGATAAAAGAGCTTGAGCCTGTCGATGGCGATATTGATATCGTCGGGCCGGATGCCCTGCTCAGGTTACGGGTGGTCTGCTCGAAGGGGACCTATATCCGCACCCTGGCTGCAGATATCGGAGAGAGACTTGGTTGTGGAGCCCATCTCGAGGCCCTGCGGCGAACGAAAAGTGGTTGCTTTCAGATCGACGGCCGGAGGCTGGATTGGCAGGATCTCAATGCCGAGGATGCCCGGCAGCGTTGCTGGCACCGAATGATTCCTGTCGGGCGTGTCGCTAAATTGTTGCAATAATCGTACGAATTGACTAGTGTGCCGCAAGCGGTTGTGTCATCTTCGGGTGTTGTCTGAACTGGCGCCCCGGGAGGCCTTTTGATCTGGAAGATTCTGCGATATTCCAGCGTGTAGAAGCAATAGTTGAACCCCTATGGGGCCGTACTTTATTTTTATCTTTTCAGGAGGGTTGTTGTGGTACAGTCAGGAGCTGCGAAAAATGAAATAATTGAGAAATTTAAGACCCATGCCACTGACACCGGGTCGTCCGAGGTACAGATCGCCTTGCTTACCAAGCGTATTCAATACCTGACCGAGCATTTTAAGGTTCACAAGAAGGACCATCACTCCAGACAGGGGTTGCTCAAGCTTGTTGGTCAGCGCCGTAGTCTGTTGAACTATCTGAAAAGAAAAGATATAAATAAATATAGGGAAATATTGCAAAAACTTGGTCTGCGGAAATAGTTTTATCCTCCTGGCCCCTCTTGCAGGCCGGTGTGCTGGTGCCGTTCTCTACCTCAGACGATACCCTTGCTGGGATTGTCTGGGGTTTTTGTTGTTTAAGGAATTCGCAGAAAAACGAAGGCGGAGAGATAATCCGCTTGTATAGATTGGCACTGTGCCTCAGCCTGGTGCTATAATTGGAGATACTATGTTTACAAAAGTTGAAACAGAAATCGGTGGAAAGACAATTTCCATTGAAACCGGAAAAATAGCCAAGCAGGCATCAGGGTCGATTGTTATCCGCTCTGGAGAGACCATGGTCTTAGTGACCGCCGTGGGGGCGGACAAGGCAAATATGGGTGTTGATTTTTTGCCGCTCACCATTGAATATCAGGAAAAGCTGGCCTCGGTAGGCCGGGTTCCCGGCAACTATTTTCGCCGTGAGATTGGTCGCCCCAGTGATCAGGAAGTGCTGACCTGCCGCATTATTGACAGGCCCTTGCGCCCGTTGTTCCCGAAGGGATATCGTGCCGAAACCCAGGTTATCGCGACGGTGTTGTCGGCGGATCAGCAAACCCTTCCCGATGTCCTTGCCCTCACCGGAGCATCCTGTGCTTTGTCGCTTTCTCATATCCCCTTTGCCGGGCCTGTTGCCGGCGGCCGGGTGGGCTTTGTTGATGGTGCCTATGTCCTTAATCCTACGGTTGCTGAGCTCGAGAAATCGTCGATGGATATTGTTGTTGCCTGTACCAGGAAGGCGATTGTTATGGTCGAAGGTCGAGCCGAGGAGTTGAGCGAAGATGAGGTCCTCTCGGGTATTTTTTATGCCTTTGAAAACCTGCAGCCTCTGCTCGACGTCCAGGAAGAATTACAAAAATCATCCGGGAAGGCGAAGATCGAGTTTGCGGTCCCCGAGGTGGATGAAGAACTGATGGCCAGGGTCCGTGAGGTTGCCGCCGCCGGAATGGCAGAGGTCTTTGATACCTCGGATAAAATGGAACGTTCAAAGGCCTATGCCGGGTTGCGGGATCAGGTCTTGTCGACCCTTGATCCAGAAGCAGAGAAAGCGGCTGAGATCAAGGCGCTTCTTGATTCCTTCAAGAAGTCCTATATGCGCGACAAGATTGTGAACGAGGAGATCCGTATCGGTGGCCGCAGGCACGATGAAATCCGCACGATCTCCTGTGAAGTCGGTTATCTTCCACGCACCCATGGCTCCGCCCTGTTTACCCGGGGGGAGACCCAGGCGCTGGTTACCACAACCCTGGGCAGTGAACGGGACAAACAGCGGGTTGAGACCTTGAACGGTGAGGAATTAAAACGCTTTATGCTGCATTACAACTTTCCTCCCTACTGCGTCGGTGAAGCTCGTATGTTGCGGGGGCCGTCACGCCGGGATGTCGGGCATGGCAACCTTGCCGGACGCGGGCTTGGGGCCGTACTGCCCAGTGAGGAGGATTTTCCGTATTCGATACGGGTTGTCTCCGAGGTGTTGGAGTCCAACGGGTCTTCTTCGATGGCGACGGTCTGTGGCGGCAGCATGGCCCTGATGGACGCAGGGGTGCCGATCAGGCGTCCTGTCTCGGGTATTGCCATGGGATTGATTAAAGAGGGGGATAAGGTGGCCATTCTCTCGGATATCCTTGGAGACGAGGATCATCTCGGAGATATGGATTTCAAGGTTGTCGGTACCTGTGACGGTATTACCTCTCTGCAGATGGACATCAAAATTGACGGCGTTGATCGTGGCATAATGCAAAGAGCCCTCAATCAGGCCAAAGAAGGGCGTCTGCATATCCTGGCTGAGATGGAAAAAGGCATTGCCAAGGCGCGTGAGAACGTCGCGGATCATGCCCCGAAGTATATGGTCCATAAAATCAATCCGGATAAGATCCGGGATCTTATTGGACCTGGTGGCAAGATAATCAAGGAGCTTTCTGCCGAGTTTGACGCGAAAATAGAGGTGGATGATAGTGGTCTTGTTAAAATGTTTGCCTTGAGTGGTGATCTGGCAGAGGGGATGTTGGCGAAAATCAAGGAGATTACAGCCGAGCCCGAGATTGGTGCCGTGTACAAGGGCGTTGTAAAAACGGTCAAGGATTTTGGCGCCTTTGTTGAGATATTGCCGGGAACCGATGGGCTCGTACATATCTCCGAACTCGAGCATGGGCGCGTTGCCAAGGTGAGTGATGTGGTCAAGGAGGGTGATGAGATCGAGGTGAAGGTCCTTGATGTTGACAACCGTGGGCGTATTCGCCTGAGCCGGAAGGCCCTGCTTGAAAAAGAGTAGATTGCACGATGCAGTATCAGAAAAAGGCCGGCTTCCTCAGTAAAGGAGTCGGCCTTTTTTCTTTGCCGGAAGGTGTCGTTGTTATCCGTGTGGTGCGTGTGCAACACATATCTTTGCCCCAACGGGAAATCACTGGAGGTTTATGTTCGAACAAACTGTAAAATTTTGCTGGCTGCGCCAGGATCTGGCCGCTGATTGGCCACTTCCAGACTATGCGACACCGGGTGCGGCGGGTATGGATATCCGTGCTGCGGTCGTCGAAAAAATCTTGATTCAACCCGGTGAAATACGACCTATTCCTACCGGTTTTGCCGTTGAGATCCCCGAAGGCTTTGAGATCCAGGTCCGGCCACGCAGCGGCCTTGCCGTCCGGCACGGTATTACCCTTGTTAACAGTCCGGGAACCATTGATTCAGATTTTCGCGGGGAGGTCAAGGTGCCTCTTATCAATCACGGCCAGGTCCCTTTTCTGGTCAACCCTGGAGACCGCATCGCCCAGATGGTTCTCTCACAGGTGGTCAGAATGCGGCTTGATGCGGTTGCTGAACTGGACCCCACGGCCCGCGGGGATGGCGGCTTTGGGCATACCGGGGTGTAGAGAAAAAGCCTTAGCGATTCTTCAACATCTTGATATTTTTAATGAAACTTAAAATTTCTCATCAGTTTTTTGAAGGGACACACGAAAAAACTGATGAGAAATCCGGGCATAGGGTATGCGCTTTTCTGTTTTAGGCAGCGGCAGTCAGGGAAATTCGGTGTATGTTGAAAGCGGTACCACTGCCGTTCTCATTGATGCCGGTTTTTCCGGCAAAGAAATACAGAGACGTCTCGAAAGTATCGGCAGAGACTTCTCTCAGATCAAGGCCCTGTGTATTACCCACGAACACAACGACCATATCTCCGGGGCGGGGGTTGTTTCAAGACGCTACAGGATTCCGGTCGTTATCAACGAGAAAACCCTGGCAGCAGGTTGTCAGAAGATGGGAAATCTCTTTGCAACACATATCTTTACAACCGGAGAGATTCTCAGGCTGCATGATCTTGAGATACGCTCTTTTCGGATCTCCCACGATACCGCAGATCCGGTCGGCTTTGTGATTTCAGACGGGAGCAAGAGTCTTGGCTATTGTACCGATACCGGCAAGAGCTCACGACTTATTCAACGGCGCCTTTCTCTTTGTGACGCGGTGGTTCTGGAATTTAATCACGACCTGGAGATGCTGAAAAACGGCCCGTATCCGCTGCCGTTGCAGCAGCGGGTTCGGTCAAACAGAGGGCATTTATCCAACGATGATGCCGGGATGCTCCTTGCCGAGCTTGCAGAAGCTGGCGTCCATGCTGTTGTTCTTGCCCATTTGAGCCAGAAAAATAATACGGAAGATCTGGCCAGAAAGGTGGCTATGGATTCTCTCGGCCCAGGGGCGGGGATTCGCCTGCATGTGGCACATCAGGACCGGGCGACAGCCCTTTTGGAGATATAGGATTCTTTGTTTTTTCAAGTTGTTTCAGATTTTTGGAAGCCTGATCTGTCCGTCTTTCTTTTTTGTGTTTGCCTTGTAGAGAACGATGGTTTTGCCGATAAGCTGTACAAGATTGCTGTCTGTTTTTTCGGCAAGTTCAAGGGCCGCCTGTTTTTTGTCTACGCCGCAGTTTTGTCCGAGCTTTACCTTGATCAGCTCGCGAAGCTGTAGCTCCTGGAGCGTCATCTTGACCAGGCTCGGACTCAAGCCTTCTTTTCCGACAAGAACGATTGGCTTAAGTGGATGGGCAAGACCTTTCAGGTATTTTTTTTGACCTGTGGTCAGTTTTTTTTGGGGCTTGGTCTGGTCTGTTGTCATTGTTTGTCTGATGGTCGTCTTTTCACAGCCGTTTCCAACTGTCTTTAATCGTAATTTCAAGAGGTTTTTAACTTTTTGAGGAGGTATCTTTTTTTTGCAATGCTGTTTCAGCACCAAAAGAGTGTCTTCTGAGTTTTTCGACCTTTTTTACTGTGGCTGGCTGCTCGGGCAATATCGTTTAGTTCATAAGATTCTTGACTATCTCATACCCCCCGACCCAGGTGCCGATCATCGAGCCCAGGCCGGTGAGTAAAAATACCAGAAAAATTCTCAGCAATCTGTTTTTCCACCATTTTTTAGGATAGCTGAGGTCTTCTCCGACCGACTGAAACTCTTTGACAACCGGAGGGCAGACCACTGCCTGGATGAAGGCCGCCACATAGCCTGCGCCGATAACCGGTGTCAGGCTGGTGATAGGTGCGGCAATAAAGGAGCCGAGAATGGTAAGCGGGTGGGCTATGGCCAGTACTGCTCCGATTGAACAGGGAATACCGTTGGCGATAATCCAGAAGAAAAGGTTGTCTGCCGCGGCACTCAGACCTTTTTGCCCACCAATGACAATGATAGAGCCGATGATAAGTACCGGAATGAGCCAACCGGCAATCTTGTAACCCTTTGCGACCGGCGGGATGGTGGTAATTTCTGTTAATCGGTCCCTGTTGTCATCTGCGATAGTTTCCAGCATACCCTTGACATGACCGGCACCGACAACAGCAACGATTCTCTTGCCCGGTGAAGATTTGATCTTTTCGCAGAGGAAAATATCCCGCTCATCGATCAAGACCCGCTTGACGTCGGGAAGAGAGGTGCCCATTTCATCCATAATCTCTGTTAGGACATCCTTTTCCCGCAGTTCCTGCAGTTTGTCTTCAGAGATATCCCCCTTATCAAAAAAACTCGCCAGAAGTGAGGCCAGCAGATAACCTTTCTTGAAAAAGGAGGTCGATTTCCAGGCCCTGCGCAGGGTAATACGGATCTCTCTGTCGCAGAGAGAGATGGGGATCTGCAGTTTTTTTGCAGTGTTTGCGCCCATTAATAGCTCGGAGCCTGGAAGGACGCCAAGCTGTCCACCAAGCTTTTTCTGATAGGATCCCATCAACAGCTGAACGAGCAGGGTGGAGAGTTGTTTGTTTTTTATAATCGTTTTAAGATCAAGTTCTTCCCATTTCTTTTTTCGGGTCAGGGCCTGATAGCGTTTTTCATCAAGCTCCAGGCAGACGCAATCCGGCCTTTCCTGGGTGATGACCCTCTCCACGAGATCGACTGAATGCTGGGAAATATGGGCGGTGCCGACCAGAAGAATGGCTTTATCTCCAACGCTGATAAAATGCACATCACTCGAGTAACTGTGTGCCGGGAAGGCTGTCTCTTGATCAGACATGATCTCCATCTAGAAATGCTGGAAAAATGTAAAAGGCTTGAACCGGAAAACAGCTGATGGTTATAAAACCAATTTCCCTCTTCGGCAAGTCAGCATTTGTTATTTTCTGGTAAATATCTATTGATCAGAACCGGGGCAATCGAGCAGAGCTTTTCTGAGGGAGTCCTTATCTGCTGATGAATAGAGCAAGGATGATCAGCCGGTTTTGATCTTGAGTGTTATACCGGGGCGGATCAGGTTTGATTTCAGGCTATTCCACCTTTTTATATCCTTTGTTTGGATACCGAATTTTTGAGAGATCGACCAGAGGGAATCTCCTGGTCTCACATTGTAGTATTGAAAATTTCGGTTATTTTCGGCCGGGCGCATTTTTTTATGTGCATAGAGAACGGGCAGATGCTTCTGTTCGTTTTTGGCGACTCGGGTGCCAATATTTTGGGCAGAAGAGCCGTCTTTTTCGATATAGAGAGCCAGTTGCTGGCCGGTACGAATTGAGTGAGAGTTTTTCAGTCCGTTCCAAGCGACGATCATCTCTGGAGGCACGCCATATTTATGAGAAATCCCCAGTACGGTGTCGCCTTTTTTTACACGATGGAGAATCAGTCTGTCCCTATGAGCTAGCATAGTCTCAGAGGAGCCGGGAGGCAGAAGCTGATAGGAAACAATATTGTATGGAATCCTCAAATTCCGGCCAATGGGAAGTTTTGCGCTGCGCAGATTATTCACCTTCAGCAGGGTCGTCTTATTGATAGCATATCTCCTGCATATCTTACCCAGGGTGTCCCCTTTTCTGATTGTATGGGTCTTATAGCCCGTGGTCACATAACTGTGCAGGCGTGACATATTACTTTTGGCCAGAGCCTCTTTGCCATAGGGGATCCGTACCTGATATTTTGCCATATTGGCTGGTGTCCGTTGCCGACGCAATTCGTGGTTCAGGGCTTTTATCTCTTTGAGGGGAGTGCCACTGACGAGGGCTATCGCCTTAAGACTCATCCTCGGGCCGACAGTGATCGTATCGTAGCGAAGCGGTTTTTGGTAGGCAATATCGTGAAAACCGTATTTTTCCGGATTCTTGGCAATGAGCAGGGCGGCAATCAGTTTGGGTACATAGCCCTTGGTTTCGAGGCGCAGATGTTTTTTGGCCGCGAGATCCCAGAAACTATCGACCTTGTAGCGTTTCAGTCCCGAGCGAACCTTGCCCATTCCCGCGTTGTATGCAGCAACAGCCAGATACCAGTCTCCAAATTCCTGGTAGAGGTCGGAGAGAAAGCCAACAGCCGCTCTTGTCGATTTGACCGGATCCCGACGTTCGTCAATATCATTGTTTATTCGCAGATTATAGTCTCTCCCCGTCCCCTTCATAAATTGCCATAAACCAACGGCGCCGGAGTGTGAACGGGCGATCTCTGAATACCCTGACTCTATCATCGCCAGGTAAAAAAGATCTTTGGGCAGACCTGCTTTCTCAAGTTCTTCGGTAATAATCTCTCTGTACTTCTCAGATCTGGCCAGCCAGCGTGTAAACTGTTTTTTTTGCCGGCCTTGGAAAAGGTTCAGGTAGGCTGCAACCTGCTTATTTAAAACAACCGGAAAGTCATATTCATGCTGAAAAATACCGTTTTCAAGGCTGCTGGAAACAGGTTCTTGATCAACCTGCCAGAGCTCGGCAATTTTCAGTTCTGGCAAACTATTATCGCTGCACAGCAGTGGTTCTGTTTCTGCAAGATCCTGATCGTTTTGTGTGCTGTCTTCAGTCGGCTGATACATCTCATCGGCTGGAACACTCTCCGGCGTCTCAATTTGAGTGAGTTGAGTAAGCGAGTTACAGCCGGAAAAGAACAGGCAAACGGCAAGGACGAAAAACAGTGGAGTTGGCGGTGTTGTGCGTCTGGAAATCATTTGGTGGTGTAAAATGAGAGATCTCTTGTTGTTTTGGTTATCCGGGGCGATGAACAGATTCACCCCACTACGGGTGTCTGGCCCCTTTTTCTCGACAAGAACCTCTCTGAAAGGATACGGCATGCTCTGGTCGGAAAAGAGGTCAAGGCACTGTTAAGCATTTGTAGAATCTGATAAAATCTTTGTTACGCTGAATTCCGGCTATTTAAACCCGAAATTTTTACTAATTGCAAGTTTTATAAAAAAAATTTTGAAAAAACAGAGACAAACTGCTGGTCGGACGATCTGTATTTCGGATATAGTATCGTTCTTAAAAAAAATCGTTTTTCAAAATCCGAGAGAACTCGAGAACCTTTATAGGGAAAGTATCTGTAAAAACAACAATTTTAATAATCTTGATGAGTTGCAAATCTCCTTCGTACCTGTGGTAGTATCTCTTTATGCCTCGGAAAAAATTGTCTCTCATAAATGGCAGAAGAAAGAGAGTGCATAGAGCATCAAAGAGGCTTCTCCTTGCAATTTTGTATTCCTTTTATTGCGAAGCTATGGATCGAATACCCCGTCGCTTGCGGCGGGATAGTTTATTGTTTTGTTGGTGCTGTCAGACCTCTTTTTCTCTTGATATTGTTTATTTTTTGTGTAAAAAGAGCATTTGATCGAATGGAGAACCTTTATCATCTATATCTATGTTCTCAGATAATTGAATAATATTTTCGTACTCTGCCTCCAGATCAATAGGAATCGAGAGTTTTTGTTACCTTCCAAATCGTAATATTGAGTTCATCGACTCTGTGAATGTTTTTTCTAGTTCCTTTTTATAACGTCTCAATAGGCCCTCAAAATGAAGTTTATCATACGGCAGAAATCCTATTGGGCCAACTAGCGAATATTTGCTAAATTTAACTCCAATACTGTATACACTCAAAGGCTTTATGTAAAGAGTTAACGCCTTCAAAAAATACGAAAATATTAAGAAATTGACATTAATAATATGATTAAAGTAATTGTCTTATAGACGATATCTATCGTAACCTTAAAAACTCGAAATTATTTTTAACGAACAGAGAAATCAATAGCAAAATAGAGGAATAACAATGACTCTTTCAATTAACCCCGACATAAATGATGTCTTAAAAGCCTATTGTTTTTTGAAAAATCGAGTGAGACATACTCCAACGGAATACTCATATCCACTTAGTGAAAAGCTTGGAGCTCCTATATATATTAAATGGGAGAATCAACAGATGTGCGGTTCATTCAAGGTTCGAGGTGCTTTTTATAAAATGAATAATTTGAATGAAGAAGAGCGCGCCCGTGGTGTAGTTACCTGCTCCAGCGGTAATCATGCACAGGGAGTCGCGATAGCGGCGAAGGAGCTCATGATAAACACAAAAATTTACGTGCCTGAGAATTGTTTCGAGACGAAAAAAACGTCTATTAAGAGAATTGGGGGTAAATGGGTTGAACTCATAGTTGAGGGGAAGGATTTCGACAAAGCCGAAGAAGCTGCGTACGCAGAGGCCGATAGAAGTGGTAGAACGCATGTCTCTTCTTTTATTGATCCGGACGTGATCGCAGGACAGGGAACAACCGGGTTCGAGATATTTATCGATCAACCGGAAATTGAATGCTTGATTGTTCCAGCTGGAGGCGGTGGTCTAATGAATGGTGTTGCGATAGCTGCAAAAGCCCTCTCACCCAGTGTAGAAGTATGGGGCGTACAGTCTGAAGCTTCCAATCCTTGGGTCGTTTCGTGGCAAGATGACATCGTCAAATCGGTCACATGCCTTGATACAATTGCCGATGGTCTAGCAGGCAATATTCCACAAAGTATATTCGATCTCGCGAAAAAACGCGTTTCAGGAATCTATGAGGTTAACGAAGAAGATATCAAACGTGCTATAGCTTATGTGCATAGAGAGCATCACCAGATCGTCGAAGGTGCGGGGGCCGTCGGAATAGCGGCGTTGCTCTCTGGCAAAGTAGAAGTTAAAGGTCGCAAAACGGGCGTAGTGATTTCAGGTGGCAACATTGATGATGAAATACTCATAGAAATTCTCGAAAAATATTGAATCTTACAACGAGACTTAACCGTAGTCGCTAAATTTTTAGCTGGATTTTTTTTTTAACCAAAGGGAGGTCTTTGGATAACTATATAATCAATAGGATATAAGCTACGCTTTCATTTCGCTACTTCCAACAAAAGAGCACGATATGCAATAACTTTGATGCAAAGATTTTTTATTGAGGGCTACAATGCAAGAGTTCTAAAGATTGCTGATTCCAGATTGTGAGAAGCTGAGGAAACGTTTTATTGATGTCTCAGATTACGTATATAATATGTTTTCAGCATTATAGCTCAAAAGAAAAAAATGATTTGCGGTACAAAATTAATCTGGATAAAAGCCAAAATAATTTTCAGAAATATTGTCATGATATTGGCAGTCTTATAGAAGGAATTATGCCATCTTTTATTCGTTTGAGATAATAAATGATTCAAATTAGATAGCTTGTTTTTGAGAAATTGATTAAAGGATGATTTCTATAACTTTTTTGAAGTAAAAAAATATTGATATTTTTTATTGCAAAGCTCCAGGTTTAATACCCCGCCGCTTGCGGCGTGCTAGTCGTTGTAGTAGGAATAAGTCTATGGGAGAGCTTATTCGTAAAAGCCATAACGTATCGATACAGATGTATCACTTTGTATGTGTAGCGAAGTACCGTAGATTTGTAATAAGTACAGAAGTAGACCAGATATTGCGCGAGGTTTGTGAAGAAATATCTAATTGATTTGAAATAAGATTTTTGGAGATAGATACGGAAAGAGATCATGTTCATTTTCTGATTCAGTTTGTTCCTTCGTATAGTCCGACGAAGATAATAATGAAATTGAAAAGTGTTACAGGCCGTGAAGTCTTTTCCAGGGGCTCTGAGGTGAAGAAGCAATTGTGGGGGAGAGTTTTGGACAGAGGAGTATTTTGTATCGACTGTTGGCGAGCATGCAAATGAAGATGTTATACGAGCCTATAACAAAAGCATGGTAACTAGATTATAAGCAGCTGCACAAAGAGAAAGTGAAACATAAGCAATTAACGTTGTTTTAAATATTTACCAATACCCCGTCGCTTGCGGCGGGGTAGTTCGTTTTTTAGAATCTGTATTTATTCAAGGTTCTGTTATGCTAAAAAAAATTTTTTTAACCTTGTTCTTTCTCTCTTTCATTGTGCTTGGTTGCGGTGGTATCTGGTTATACCGGGCCATTGTTGTTGAGCCGGGCAGTGAACTGAGTCCGGAATATATCGAAAAGATACTGGGACGCGAAAGTCAGGTCTACTACAGCGATGGGGTTACGAAACTCGGTGTCTTTTTTGACACGGCACATCGGCAGTATGTCAGATACAGTGAGATTCCCTCCGATTTTATAAACGCTTTGGTTGCCGCTGAAGACAAACGGTATTTTGAGCATTTTGGTTTTGATCTGCTCGGAATTCTGCGGGCGATGGTGGCAAATTTCCGAGCTGGCAGAGTTGTCCAGGGCGGCAGCACCTTGACCCAGCAGACGGCCAAAAATCTCTTTAAAAGAAAGGAGAGGTCGTACCAGGAAAAATTAAAAGAGCTGCTGTTGGCCCTGCGCCTGGAATACCACTACTCGAAAGAGAAGATACTGGAATTCTATGCGAATCAGTTTTATGTCAGCGGTATTGGCCATGGACTTGGTGTTGCGGCCAGGTACTATTTTGACAAAAAACCCTCCCAACTTACCCTGGCGGAATGTGCCTTTATTGCCGGCAGTGTCAAACGGCCGAGTGCCTATAATCCTTTTATTCAGAAAACACCTGAGGGTGTAGAAAAAGCCAAAGCTCGAGGTCGTATCCGTCTGCGCTATGTTCTTGGCAAAATGCGGGAAACCGGCCGGATCGATACCAGAGCCTATAACAAGGCCCTGGCCGGCGGGCTGTCTTTTCGACATGGTCGTGTTGGGTTTTCCCTTGATTATCCTATGGAGCTGGTGAGAGAGGCTGTCTCCTCTCCAGCTCTGCAGGCGGCACTGTATGCGAAAAATATCGATAATATTGCAACAGCGGGTGTCCGGGTGATCACCACCGTTGACAAGGCGTTGCAGGAAAAGACCCTGGCCGCCCTTCGAGGTGAGCTTTCACGTCTTGATGTCAGGTTGCGGGGATATTCCCGAGAGGCGGTGCAGGACGAGTTGTCCGGGCTCGATTACACCGGAGATGATAAATTGAAAAAAGGAGCCTTTCTTTTCGCTACCATCACTGCGATACAGGGAAAGGCCGAGGATCTGCAGATTGAGGTGGCCTTTGATAAAAATCTTGGTACTGCAATAATAGATGCTGAGGGCCTGAGCCGCATGGTTCTTGCCTCTGTCCGCTATGCAAAAAACCGCTGGGCTAAAGCCACCCCTCGAGATCTCAATGCATTTCTGAAAGAGCTCAAAGTCGGAGACAGGGTCTGGACCAGCGTGAAAAGTGTTGGCAGAGCTGGTGCCGCGACCCGTTGTGCTCTTGAGAAATATCCATTGATTCAAGGAGGTGCCCTTGTGTTGCAGCAGGGCCGGATTCGCAGCGTCGCTGGAGGCAGTGAAAACAGATTCCTGAACCGGGCCATCTATTCACCCAGGACAATGGGGTCTGTCTTTAAACCCCCTGTCTATACGGCAGCCCTGCAGCTGGGCTGGAACAGCACGGATCTGCTCAACAATGAGCGTTGCTTTTTTGTCTACCAGGGCCAGCCGTATTTCCCGAGGCCAGATCATCAAAGTCCGCATTCCCGGGTGTCGATGAGCTGGGCGGGGGTGCATTCGGAAAACGTTGCCTCGATCTGGCTGCTGGCCCATCTCTGCGACAAGCTCTCTGCTCCTCAGTTTCGGGAGGTCGCAGAGCATGTTGGTCTGGCACCGAGGCGTATCGATGGTGAGAGGGAGCCATACAGCGTATATTCAGCGAGGATCCGCGATCGGTACGGCATCCTGGTCAACAGGGATGTCCTGCGTGAGGCCGCTTTTTATCAAGCCGTCAGCACCTTGGAGACCGATTTTATCTTTGAGGATCGGATGGAAGAGTACAAACGACTGCGAGAACTGCATTATGGGCAAAACTTTGCTCTCTTCAAGGAAAAGATTAAAGGCCTTCTGGCAAAAGAAAAAAGGAGTGCGCAGGCGCAGCAGGCGCGTATCAATGAGTACCAGCTGCGTCTTTCCCTGCTGCAGGACAGCTATCTGCTTGAGCAAGGCCTGTTGCCGGAATTCAAGGTGCTGAAACAGCAGATAGAAGGGCTTGTCGGCGATCCTTTCCCCGATCTCAGGCGTATTACTCCTTCCGCGTCGGGCTGTTCTCTGTATGTCAATACGATCTCCAATACCTTTTCCTTTCAGAGGAGACCTTCACACCAGGAAAATATGGTCCCTGTAAATTATCCTGGTCTTCTCAGCTGGTTGGAGAGGATGCAGCCCGAGGGCCGGCAGAGGTTTTGGCAGGGGGTGCGGATCAACAATAACCTGAGTGCGGCGACCCTTGAGTTGGTCAGAGGCCAGCTTGAACACGAATATGAAAAATTACTCAAGGCCCAGCCCTATGCCTTTGATACATTGGCAAAAATTCCAGATTTCCGTTTAACTGTAGGGCTTTTTTATCTCAGAGCCCTGTGTCAGGAGCTGGGCGTAAACAGTAAGCTCGAGCCTGTCTTGTCCTTTCCTCTGGGGTCGAATGTTGTAACACTGCTTGAAGCTGTACGCCTCTATGAAGGACTGGTAACTGGGGAGGTTACCAGCTTTTCTGCAGGAACAGAAGACGAGGGGGGCGACGTCCTCGCTATTATTGACCGTATTGAATCGGCAGACGGACGGGTTCTGTATCAGAATACGGGCAATCGGAAGATCGTTGTCGATAAAAAAACACGGCTTGCCGTAGGATCTATTCTCGAAAATATCATGAAATTTGGCACAGGCCGCCGGGCCAAGCAGATTGTTCATCTGCCGGCCACAGAAGATGCGGTAAAGGCGGAGGAAGGAGAAGAAGAGCTTCTGACGCTTGAGGTGCCTCTGCTCGGCAAGACCGGAACGGCAAATAATTATACCAACGCTGCTTTTATCGGTTATCTCCCGCAGATCGGCGCGGATGGTATCTCTATGACTCTGGAAGATGGTTTTGCCATCGGCACCTATGTGGGTTTTGATGACAACACCAGTATGCGCCGCAATAGCAGCCATATCACGGGTGCGGCAGGTGCGCTGCCGACCTGGGCTGCGATTGTCAACGTTCTTCTTGATGGCCAGGGATATTCAGAGAGGTTGGATCCTGTTGATCTCTCATTTTATGGTCTCAGCATAAAGCGTAGTGTTCTCGGACAAATAAATGTCGGTGTTGATGCCGGCAGCGGTGTTGTAACACAGCCTCTGCAGATGGTGGACGAGCTCTCCAGAGGCGTCCCTTCGATAATGACCTTTGGCAAGAAAAGCCTCTCTGGTCTTCTTATTCCAGAGAGAAGCTTTTCGCCTTTTTGGCGGCTTGGTCCTGCCGAGAAAAACCCTGTTCAGCCTTAAGCCTGCCGTATCGCTTTTAAGCGGTCTTACCCAAAGCCCAATACGTGCATTGTGGGCTTTGGGTGTTTTTTAACATATTGATTTAAAAAAATAATTTTTCTGCCAATTCCTTTGGTGCGTTTCGTCGGCTTCGGTGGTATATTGCACTGCTGATGGCTGAGAGGGGTTGCTTTGCATAAGGCCCGGTGCAGCAATGAGCGGCCTGCGTAACGCCGAAAGCCTTGCTGATTTTTTGAACCCTAATCTTGAAGGTTGTTCCTTTTTCTTCTGTTTTGAGAGAGCTATGATGCCTGTAAATCGATATATTATTTTTGTTCTTTGTTTTGTCGTTCTCGCTGGTTGTTCCTCTCCTAAAAGGTCTTCTGTTGTTCCTCCTCCGCAAAGGCCAACGCAATCGAAGAATCCTCTGACTGTGTCCGCCCAGGTTCCAGACAGGGCGAAGACTGCGGTCGAACCTGGCCTTGTCGACATACGAGGCAAAGAGGGACTGCAAGACAAAGACGAGATACAACGGGAAATGCAGCAGCCTTCGGCCGTTGGCGAAACCTCCATACAATACCCCTCAGAGGCCTACGTTAATCAGCGTATTTTTGCCTATGGTCAGAAGTTGGAGGTCTGGAAGGCGTTGGATAAGGCAGCCGCCGGAACACTCGATGAAAGACAGGCTATGGCAATGGTCCAGTGCTTCAAGGAACTGCAGCAGGTACTGAATGGATATAATGCCGTAAAAACCTATATGGTGCAAAATGGCGGTAGCCCAGATTTCGATACTGTCAATACTACCCAGATCCTGCAGTTACAGGCAGCAGATGTTGCATTTATGGAAACGGCGTGCGGACAACAACTGTCCGCTCACAAGGCGGCAAGCGGCACCGAGCTAAAGGTGGAACCATCTGCGGATGTGCGTCGGTTTGAAGAGGCCGTTGCAGAATACTATCGTAATCAACGTTTCGATGAACTGGTAGATCTTTGGAGACAGATTCCTCAAGCCCTTCAGGCTGAAATGCCGGTTTCTTCAAGGCTTAAGTACGCCAAGGCTCTGGTCTCCCTTCACTCTCTGGATAGAGCCTTCGAGGCCTACGAGGAGGTCGTCTCTCAGTTGAAACATCTTCGGGCTCAGGGTGTCGATATTCTGGGCATACAGAGAGAGCTCGCCGACCTCTATGTGATATCTGGAGACAGGGCTTCGGCGAAACCAGTCTACGCAGAGATTGATTCGGAAATAGCGGGTATGCAAGGTTTGTCTTCCTGGTCAGCAACGCAGCTCTCTTTTCTTGACACGCCACCGGTTGGCAGCAGTGAGGGCGATGACTATCTCTCGCTACTCAAAGACTATATTGCCTATTCCCCGGCGCAGGACGGTTACAAGACGCTTTGGTTGGCCGATGAGTTCCTCAACAAATACCCGCAGTCTCCTGTTGCCACAAATGTCGCCTATATCAGAGATTCCTCGAAAAAAAAGGCTGACCTATGGTTCAACTCACGTATGGAGGATGTTGATGCCCTCAGTGAAGCAGGGAAATACCAGGAGGCTTTGGAGCTTTTATCGCAGATCTCTGCTGAATCCTTTAACACGAATATGCAGCTGAGGGTGATTCGAAAAAAAAATGAGTTGGGGGTTTCCGCTGCCGTGCTCAAAGAGACAGACAAGATGGCAATGATGCAGGAGCTGCAGCATAAATGGAATAATGGAATGCTGCTGGCCAAGGGGGAGCGCTATGAAGAGGCTATTGACGTTTTCAGCTCTTTATTTGAAACCGAGTACGATGCGAAAGCCAAAAATAAAGTCAATGAACTCAGGCTATTGGCTGCAGAGCATGGGGTGAAAAAGTCTGCAAAGCTATTTCGGCAATATTTGAATACCAGCGATCAGCAAACAAAGGTGCAGCTGCTCGTGGAAACAAGACAAACCCTTCTTGATCTTCTTACCAGATATCCGGAAACAGCCGTTATCCCAAAGGCGAAAGGGTATATAGAGCGTGTCGAACAGGAGATGAGCCTTCTTGATCCTGATCTTCTCTTGCAGCTGCAGCAACAGAATGTGCAGGAGCCGCCTGCCGGTACGGTCTCTGGATGGTAACTCGTTGCCGCATCCTGTCGAGAGGCTGCGAGGGTTTCCCTGAAATCTGTACTGGTATGTGTTTCTCCTTTTCAACGGGAAGGTTTCGTCCCGGGGTGGCACTTGGGCGGGTTCTGCCTGGCTGCCGTTCGTTTTTCGATAGAATTTTGCTGTAACGTTTTGCATCAGGTCGTGTTTGAAGACTTTTGTTGTTGAATTTCACTGGTCGGAGAGTGTTTTTTCTTCTGACCTCGTAACGAATGTATGGAGAAGGATATGGATACAGTTGTGGGTCATTTAATAAATGGCAAGATGGAGAGAGATGAAGGTGGTCGTTTGGGGGATGTCTATAACCCGGCGACAGGAGAGATCAGCAAACGGGTTGCCATGGCATCAAAGGCAACGGTGCAAAGGGCTATAGATGCGGCTCAGGCAGCTCTGCCCGCCTGGAAAAAGACCTCACCGGCTCGTCGGGCTCAGGTGATGTTTCGCCTCAAGAATCTTTTGGAGAAATACAGTGAAACAATCTGCACAATGATCACCGAAGAACATGGCAAGGTACATAACGACGCCCTGGGTGAGTTGACCAGGGCCATAGAAAATGTCGAATTTGCCTGTGGGGCTCCGCATTTGTTAAAGGGAGAATATTCGAAAAATGTCGGTACCGCAGTCGATTCCTGGAGCGAGTTTCAGCCCCTTGGGGTGGTGGCTGGAATTACGCCCTTTAATTTTCCTGCAATGGTTCCTTTCTGGATGTGGCCTCTGGCCGTTGTCTGTGGAAATACCTTTGTCTTGAAACCGTCTGAAAAAACGCCTTCCGCATCGGTTTTTATGGCCCAGCTCGCCTTACAGGCTGGTCTTCCCGAAGGCGTTCTCAACCTGGTTATGGGCGATAAGGAGGCGGTGGATACACTGTTGCTCAGCCCTGCGATCGAGGCGGTGAGTTTTGTTGGTTCGACGGCTATTGCCGAATACATCTATACCACTGCCTCAGCAGGAGGGAAACGGGTACAGGCCCTGGGTGGCGCCAAGAATCACGCTATAGTGATGCCGGATGCAGACCTTGATAATGCGGTCAGTGCCATCATGGGTGCAGCCTACGGCTCATGTGGCGAGCGTTGTATGGCGTTGCCTATCGTCGTGGCAGTCGGCGATGCAACAGCCGATGGGTTGATTGAAAGGCTCAAGACTGCACTGGGGACAATGAAGGTTGGTCCGGGAGTTGACAATAACAACGATATGGGGCCGCTGGTCACCAGGGAACATTTTGAAAAGGTTGTCGGCTACGTCAATACCGGGGTTGAAGAAGGAGCAAGCCTTGTTGTTGATGGCCGGAATCTGGTTGTACAAGGATACGAGGGTGGCTATTTTCTTGGTGGTTGTCTGTTTGACCATGTTACCCCGGAAATGAAGATCTATCGTGAGGAGATCTTTGGGCCGGTGCTGGGGGTTGTCCGGGTTGAAAACCAGCAGCAGGCAATGGATCTGATTGATGCCCATGAGTATGGGAATGGTACCTGTATCTTCACCAGAGATGGCGAATCAGCACGGTTCTTTACCGATAACATCAAGGTTGGAATGGTTGGAGTGAATGTCCCTCTGCCTGTTCCGGTTGCCTACCATTGTTTTGGTGGTTGGAAACGGTCCATATTTGGCGATTTGGCGATGTATGGTCCCGATGGTGTCAGATTCTGGACGCGCCGCAAAACCATTACCCAGCGATGGCCCTCTTCGACCGTTCGCGAGGGAGCCGTCTTTTCATTTCCCAGCAACAGTTAGACATTATCCGGGGCAAGCCTGGCAAACTTCTTTGTCGTGCTTTCAGGCCTGCCCCCAGAGAGGTCTCTTTTGCCTTGGTTTGTTATCAGAATGTTTTTGAAAGCAGGTTGGCACCGCCCTGGCGTGTACTGCAGGCAACTTGCTGTAGCAAGGGCTTAACCAAAAAACTGCCATCGGCAGAGGAGGTTTTTTTGTGTAGCCTTTTAAGGCAGACTCCTTTTGAAAAATCTCGATATTTACATTGAGATCATGCAGTGGAACGGAAAACAGACACCGCTTCACTGTTGCATTTTCGCTGTGCACGCATAAGAGATCCAGGTTAGGGTGTCTCCCCTTTTTGCTGCAGGGTGTTGATATACTGTACGATGCCGGGGAGCTCGGCCATCGTCTCGATGACGAAATGGGCACCGGCCCGGGCAAGCTTGTTGCGGGCCGAGAGAACAAGAGCCTCTTTTTTATCCTGTTCAAGTGCCGTAAGCTCCTCTTCGCTGAGCCCCGTCTCGTTGCCGGTTGCAGCTACCCCTATGCTCCAGGTGCCGGCATTGAGTCCTGACTCGATATCAACCACGGTATCTCCGACGTTGATGACCGCTGCCGCCGGATAAATGTTCAAATTCTCCATGGCTTTGTAAATAAGCCATGGCGCGGGACGGCCATTTTCAACCTCGCTTGAAGAGAGAGCAGAGTCTGGAATATAGCCCTGTTGTGCAGCGCTGCCGGCAACTGTCTCCGCCGCTTCTCTGAAATAACCGGTGGTTGCAGCAATTTTGATGCCCATTCCGCGCAGGATGGTTGTTGCCTCGACGACTCCAGGAAGTATTTGTGAGTATGCTGGTAACACCTTCATAAGCTGCGTTGCAAAATCCTCGTATATTGTGTCAATATCCTGCTCTGTGACTGGTTTTCCATAGATTTTCTGCCATCTGGCCGAGACCTCTGCCAAGGCGAAAACGGCCTTGATATGATCACGTTTTTCCATGCCCATTGGGCCGCGGGCCTGTTCCTTGCTCAGATCTATACCTTTTTTCTTAAAACATTCAACGAAGGCGGCAATGGGCGCCTGGCAGCCAAAATCAACGGTTGTTCCAGCCCAGTCAAAGACCACAAGCCGTATCGGTCCAGTGTATTTTCGAGTGTACTTGAATTGCATTGGTAGCTCCTGTGTTCGTTTGTAGAGTTGCTTTTCTGTCCGTCTCCATCTTACACCTTTATCAGTTGGTAGTGTCAAAAAAATTGTCTTCTCAAGATAGTCGCAGAAGATCTGGCAGGCATGTTGTATACAGTTGTGGCGTTGTTTTGTTTGATGTACAACGTCCGGTGCTGTTTTACAGGTCTGACAAGGGGACGTCTCCATCTGCTGGGAAAAGAATCTGGCCTTTTTTGTTTCTCAAACAGTGAAAAATGATAAGGTGTTTGAGAGGTTGTTGAGCGAACTCTGCCGCTTCTTGGAGACGAGTTCACAGAGGTTTTGGAATTTCACCGGATTATTGGCCTCTTGCTGGTAACTTTTTGTAACTATTTATTTTTCTTTTGTTTTGGCTGATACTGGAATCTTGAGGCGGAGACTTTTATATTGACAGGCTTCTGGTATCTGGTGTATCAGACACTAAGCGGGGCGCATTTGTATTTTTTTGCGCTTCAAAATGACGGTATGTATCGTACTTGTAGGATGTAATAATAAGGAGGCTTGAAATGGCTAAAATGAAGATGACAACGGAAGAAGCGTTTGTGAAGGTCCTGCAAATGCATGGGATTGAGCATGCCTTTGGTATTATCGGTTCGGCAATGATGCCGGTATCTGATTTGTTTCCCAAGGCGGGTATTACCTTTTGGGATTGTGCCCATGAGGGCAATGCGGGAATGATGGCTGATGGCTTTACTCGTGCATCAGGCAAGGTGTCCATGATGATTGCCCAGAACGGGCCGGGAATAACCAACTTTGTTACTCCTGTAAAAACAGCATATTGGAACCACACCCCCTTGCTGCTTGTTACACCCCAGGCGGCAAATATGACGATGGGGCAGGGCGGTTTTCAAGAAGTACCTCAGATGGAGGTCTTTGAGAAAATGGTTGCCTATCAGGAGGAAGTTCTGCATCCGTCACGTATTGCCGAGGTCCTGAACCGTGTTATCATCAAGGCGAAGCGGGCGTCAGCTCCTGCTCAAATCAATGTGCCGCGGGATTTCTGGACCCAGGTTATTGAAATTGAGCTGCCAACCATCTTTGATCTTGAACTGCCTGAAGGCAGCGCTGAAGGTATTGCCAAGGCCGCGGAGCTGCTCTCGAAGGCAAAATTCCCTGTCATCCTGAACGGCGGTGGTGTTGTACTTGGCAATGCTATCGAAGAGTCCAAGGCCCTTGCAGAGCGTCTCGATGCCCCTGTGGCCTGTGGTTATCAGCATAACGACTCTTTTCCGGGCAGCCATCCTCTGCACACCGGAACCCTCGGCTACAATGGTTCAAGAGCGGCAATGGAGCTGATCTCCAAGGCCGACGTTGTTCTGGCACTCGGTACCCGCTTGAATCCATTCTCAACCCTGCCCGGCTACGGCATGGATTACTGGCCGGAAAATGCTGCTGTAATCCAGGTTGACATCAATGCCGATCGCATTGGTCTGACCAAAAAGCTTGCCGTGGGTATTGTTGGTGATTCCAAGAAGGTTGCAAAATCAATTTTGGCCCAGCTCTCTGCCGATGCAGGCAACGCAGACCGTGAAGAAAGAAAGGCGGTCATTGCAAAGATCAAGGCCGATTGGGCAGCTGATCTTGAGAAGATGGATCATGAGAAGGATGATCCTGGTACCGATTGGAACGCCCGTGCGCAGAAGGCTGATCCCGACAAGATCACCTCGCGTATGGCCTGGAGAGCCATTGTCAAGGCCCTGCCCAAAGATGCGATTATCTCCAGTGATATCGGTAACAGTTGTGCCCTTGGTGCAGCCTATCCAACCTTTGAAGAAGGGCGGAAATACCTTGCTCCTGGTATGTTTGGTCCTTGTGGTTACGGGTTTCCGGCCATTTGTGGTGCCAAGGTAGCAAAACCTGATGTCCCCGTTGTTGGTTTTGCCGGTGATGGTGCTTTTGGTATCTCTATGAACGAGATGGTTTCTTGTGGGCGTGACAGTTGGCCTCCTGTTACCATGGTCGTTTTCAGAAATTACCATTGGGGGGCGGAAAAGCGGAATACGACACTTTGGTACAATGACAACTTTGTTGGAACAGAGCTTGACCGTAATGTCTCCTACGCAGCTATAGCCAAGGCTTGTGGCGTAGAGGGGGTTCAGGTCCGCAGTATGGATGAGTTGACCGCTGCCTTGAAGGCCGCTGTTGATGCGCAAATGAATGATGGAAAGACCACCTTCATTGAAGTACTGACCAATATGGAACTTGGTGAGCCCTTCCGCCGTGATGCGATGAAGAAGCCGGAGATCATCGCAGGTATCAAAAAAGAAGATATGCAGCCTCAGAAGGGCGCATAAGTAGATAACTGATCTGGCAGGAGGTGGCCTTGGCAACCTCCTGCTTTTTTTTGCCAGTTTTCCTTGAGACGGGTCTCGTTTTTCTTGGCGCGGGCCTTGTCCACCGTTGGCTGTTTCTTCTCCTGTTGTCTCTTGTTCGTTTTTTCGATTTTGTAATTTCACGCCACTGTAACTGCTCTGTCTTTGTCCTTTCTCTGTTTTTCAGTTCTGCCCCTTTTGACGCGATACGTACCTGGAAAAGTTCGATAACCCGTTTATTCTGTTTGCTTTGTTGTCTTGACTTTTTGTTGTAGTCGTGTAGGATGGCCAATGATATCTGATACATCTTTCAACAGGAGTGGTGTACGATACGATGGCTGATTCTCTGAATTATTCGTCTTTGGGCAGACAGGTTTATCTCTATTTGCGAAAACAGATGAACCAAGGGATTCTGACCCCGGGGTCTTCGGTGAATATGGGTGAGATTGCCAGGAACCTTGGTATAAGCAAGACTCCTCTCCGGGATGCCTTGATTCATCTTGAATGTGAAGGCTTCGTTACCATCCTGCCCCGGAAAGGGGTACTTGTGAACCAGTTAAGCCTTGATGATGTCAGGCAGGCCTACGAGACGGTCGGTTTGATTGAGGCCCATATTATCCAGGAGGTTGCCGAGAAAATTTCAGAAGAGCAGATTCAACTCCTCTGCAAGATCAACGAAAAGATGAACCGGGAGATTCTCGCCGGTGATTTTTCGAATCTGTTTGAGAGCAATCTTAACTTTCACAATACCTATCTTGAAATCTCTGATAATTCTTTGATGAAGAGCTTTATCCTGCCAATAAAGCACCGTCTCTATGATTTTCCCAAACACAATTTTATTGCAGATTGGGAGTTGAGAAATGGTGAAGACCATGAACAATTGATAGAATGCCTCAGGAAAAGAGATGGTAAGGGGGCAGCCCGTATTCTAAAGGACGTACATTGGTCCTTTGAAAAGCAGAAAGAATTTATTTACAGGTTCTATAGCTTTAGATAATTCCCGGAGTCCTTTGACCCTTTTTCAGATTGACAGATATTTCCCGGCTCCAGCAGATGGTGGTGTTTTTTTCATAATCCTCTGCTACAGGCTGTTTTCCAGTCGTTGTGCATTAGTCATGCCTTGTCGTGGTCTGTGCGAGATTGTACCTATGAGACGTTCGAGTCAAAGATTTTTCGTGATTACCCGTAGACCCATTTTTGAACGATTGCAATTTCCTGCGTACAACGACTCTATCCGCCAATGATGCCTTTCTGAATCCGATGGAATTGGAGGCCTGTATCGATGGATTGCAGGATTTATGGCTTGCAACCGGTGAGCGGTTTACGATTTTTTCGTCTTTTACGGTCTTAAGAAAAAAATTCGCAATTTTGAACAAAAATAAAATAATTCTAGAGAGTTTTATCTTTTTTCCCTCGTTTGGGCAAGAGATGACAACTTTTTCCCTACTCTATATTATGTTGAAATCAAATCATTTTATAGTATAGGGAAAAGAGGTTTATACGAGTTGACAAGACCCCTGATGTTTGATATACCAGCTCTAAGTTTTTGGCTATGGAGCACTTTGGGTTGTGTGTTTCCGGCGTGCAGGGGAGTTATTACCTCTCATTTTCTTTTCCCTGTTATAACTGGGGTTGGTCGATTTTACTTCAGGTATTCCTATATTCATACGGTTCGCTTTGCGTTGAAACGGAAGGGTGTTTTGCCGTATCGAGGGCGGAAAGGACGGTTGTTCTTGATCTCGTAGTTGTTGACCGTTGTCGACCTTTCTTTGTTCTGAGTGTCTGCATGTAAAAATTTGATCAGAGGGGGTAGCAGTCTGGTTTCACTGGCTATCCTGGGATCTTGGTAACAAGCTGGAGTGTCGTTTTTAGGGGGTTCTTGTGCCGGAAAAGGGACCACAACAAAAGAGGAGAGACCGTGAGTATTGAGTTAGTTACCTTTCTGTATTTCAGCTGTCTGTTCGTTGGCCTTTTTCTTGGCCTGCCTGTCGCCCTGGGTTTGGGAGGAACCGCTGTTTTATTTGCGGCCATTCTCGAGCCCCGTTCCCTGTTGGCTATTCCCAGCGCTTTTTATTATACCCCGTGGAATGGTGTTCTGGTTACGGTCCCGTTGTTCCTGTTTATGGGGAGTCTTATCCGTTTTTCAGGGATTGCCGAGGCGGCCTATGACGCGGTGTACAAGATCATCGGCCATATTGCCGGTGGTCTTGCCATGGGAACGGTTATGGTTTGTACGATCTTTGCTGCCATTACCGGTATTACCCCGCCAGCCACTATCACTATGGGGCAGATTGCCTATCCCTCAATGCTGAAATATAAGTACAGCAGAGCGATTGCCATAGGTTCGATCGGTGCCGGAGGAGCCCTTGGGGCGCTTATCCCCCCCAGCGTCCCTTTCATCTTTTATGGTCTTTTGGCAAAGGTTTCCATCGGCGGGCTTTTTCTCGGAGGTATGATACCCGGCCTTATGCTCGCCAGCTTTTACATCATCTATATCGGTATTCGCTGCAAGGTCCAACCGCATATTGGCCCTGCCCTGCCTGAAGATGAGAGTTTTTCACTCAACGAAAAAATAAAGGCCCTTTTGGGAATTTGGCCTTTTTTGATCCTGATCTTGATGGTTCTCGGGGCGATCTGGGGCGGTATTGCGACGCCTTCCGAGGCGGCCGCCTTTGGTGCCACAGGTGCTCTTCTTATCAATTTTGTCTACCGCAGACTCACTTGGCAGGTCTTGAGAGACTCTCTTGAAACCACGGTCAAGTTGACCGGAATGGGGCTCTGGATCTTGATCGGCGCAAATATCTATCTGAATATCTTTAATTCCCTGGGCTGTCAGGAGCTGGTCACCTCGATGGTTCTCGGTATGCCGGGAGGTAAACATGGTATCCTGTTGATGATGATGGCCATCATACTGCTTTTGGGTACGGTTATGGATGACTGGGCCATCATTATGCTCTGTACTCCTCTGTATATCCCGATCATTAATGAGCTTGGTATCGATAAACTCTGGTTCGGAGTCCTCTTTATTGTTAATATCCAGATTGCCTATCTGACCCCGCCCTTTGGTTTTGTACTGTTCTGGTTGAAGAGTGTCTTGCCAAAAAATGTCAGTATGGGAGATGTGTATAAGTCGGTCGGGCCCTTCATTCTTCTCCAGTTGCTTGGGCTGATGCTGATCTTTTTCTTCCCTGAAATCGCGACCTGGTTGCCGTCAAAACTCAATTAGATTACAGGACAGCTGCCCTTTTAAAGTCAAGGGGCAGCAAAGCTAACCGAGAGGATAAAATGAAAATTTGGGCTGGAATTGAAAAATTCATAGACGTCATTGCCGAATTGTTTGGAAAAATAGGCTGGATTCTCGTTCTGTATTGCATGACCTTTGGGGTAACGGACGTGTTCCTGCGCTATGTCCTTGATTCTCCTTCGTTGTGGATCGCCACAACGGTGCAGGTTGCCATGGTTATGATGGCCTGTGTCGGCGGGGTATATGCGCTGAACCATGATGCCTTTGTCAAGCTTGATCTCTTTTATGCGAATTTTTCTGCGAGGAAAAAGGCGATATGTGATCTTATCACCGTTGTCTTTACCTTTATGTTCCTGACGGTTCTCGTGTGGAAAGGCTATGGGGCGGCCGTTATGTCGATTAAGTTAAAACAGGTGACCCCGACCAGTGTCCCGATACCTATCTATCCGCTGAAAACCTTCATCCCGATCTCCGCTGTCATTATGTTTCTGGTGGTTTTTAAGAAGCTGGTGAACGATCTGATCACTGTGGTGACCGGTAAATCTCGCAGGAAGAAGTAAACAAGGCTGTATGTGTGATCAGCCTGTATGCCGTCTCTCCCTGCACAGGTTGTTGTCTACGCTGTTTGCAGGAAAGAAGGCGTTGGGTTTTACCTGAAATGCTGGTCTCAATCAAGGCGCAGGAGAGTATACCGGGCTCAGCGCGGTGCTCCTGTGCTCTCTAACCCCTAACAAAGTAGTTTGGAGGATTTTGCATGAAAAAGTTTACAATAGGATTGACCGCGTTGGCGGCCAGTTGTGCGATGTTGTTTGCAGGATCGGCAATGGCTGAAGAAAAATACGGAAAACCGGACAAGGTAACCGAATGGGTTTTTCAACCCTGTTTTGATTCATCCGATGCAGGCTGGGATAATGGTGTTGTTCCCTGGATTAAGGCGGTTGAAGAGGTGACAGAGGGAACCGTAAAGATCAAGCTCGAGCCTGTTGGTGCCATCACCTCCAGCTCCGAAGCCTTTGGTGCTACAATGGCCGGAATGATTGACGGTTATGCCGGATGGGCAACGGTATATGGTGGAGATATGCCGGAAGGTATGCTCGCTTTTGGTATGGCCATGGGTGCCGACAACTATCGTGACGCCTGGGCGGCGATGTTTGGTGATCCCAAGTACAGAATCGGTGACATCGTTCAGAAAGCGGCCAATGACCGTAACCTGCAGTGGGTTGGTTGGACCAGTCAGGGCCCCAACGCGATGTTCACCAAGTTTCCTGTGAACAAGCTCGAAGATCTGGCTGGCAAGAAAATGCGTGCCGGCGGTCCGCAGGGTCTGTTCCATGCAGCCATGGGCGGTGCCCCTGTTTCCATGGGCAGTGGTGACATCTACACCGCGATCAAACTGGGAACCATTGACGGCGTATATTGGGATACCGGCGGAATCGATGACATGGCCTTTCAGGAGGTTATCCAGTATGCCAGTATGCCTGGTTGGTGCCCGGCCCAGCATCAGGAGATCTATGTCAACCTGGATCGCTGGAAAGCCTTGAACCAGTGGCAGCGTGACAAGATTAACAGCATCTTTATGCCGACCTACTTCGAGACCTCACGGCTCCATGCCAATGGTGTTAAGGAAGCCCTTGAGATCCTTAAAAAATCTGGCGGCAAGGTCATCACCATGTCCGATGAAGAGATCGCCAGGATGCGTCAGAAGGCCATTGAAGAGGTATGGCCTCAGGTTGCTGAAAAATCTGAAGCCAATGCCAAGGGCGTTGCACTTTGGAAAGAGTACCTGAAAGACATCGGTCAGCTGTAATTTTCTTAGAGCTGATTGTTGTTGATCGCGTAAAAAGCGCGTTTCGTTTTTTTCGAGACGCGCTTTTTTATTGTGTCGTTCCGAGTTAACATATCCGCTCCTTTGTCTGTGTAGATTTGTCATTTTATCGTTTGTCGAGTTTTTTCTAAAGCGTCGAATACCTCTCTGTTTGTTGCGAGGTGGTTTGTTTTCTCTCTCTTGCCTTACCCTGCGACTGTACATGTATTTTTTTCTGTTTCAGTCCTGTCCCTTTGAAAAAAACGTGCTTTTTTTTGTCATATCTTATATCCTAGTATATAAGTAGAGGCTGAAAGCATTTTTTATCATGAGCTTTCAGCTGATTATAGATGTATTATCCTAATATATCGTACCTAACTGGTGCCCTCACCACAGGAAAGGAGTTGTAGATTATGGAGAGCTTTACACGAGTCAAAAACTTTATCAACGGAGAATGGCAGGAGGAAGAAGGGGTTGAATATGTTCCACTGTTTAATCCTTCTACCGGAAAAGAGATTGGAGAGGTTCCCCTCTCTTCGCAGGAAACCTCGCTTCTGGCCGTCGATTCGTCCTATACCGCCTATGCAAGCTGGAGAAAACTGTCTCTGAGCAAAAGGATGGGATATCTTTTCGCGATGCGTCAGGCGATGGTCGATAAAGAGGAGGAGCTTGCCGTTGCCATTGCCGTCGATCAGGCAAAGCATATCAGTGAGGCACGTGGTGAAATCAGAAGGGTGGTGGAGATTTTTGAAGCTGCCCTGTCAATACCTACCCTGATTCAGGGGGAAACCCTTGACCATATCGCGACCAACATCAACGGCAGGGTTGTTAAACAGGCCCTTGGTGTCTTTGGTGGTGTTGCCCCGTTTAATTTCCCGGCGCTGGTTTTTGGCTGGTTTATCCCTTACGCAATAGGTGTTGGTAATACCTTTGTCTTCAAGCCTTCGACTCAGTCGCCAATGTTTATGCAGAAGATGGGGGAAATCTTCGACGAGATAGGTCTGCCTCCGGGGGTTGTGAATATTGTCCATGGAAATCGTTCTGTGCCTGGAACCTGGTATGAAAACCCGAAGATCAGCGGTGTTTGTCTGGTTGGTTCCACCGCCACCGCCAAGAAGATGGGAGAAGCCTGTGCTCTGGGCGGCAAGCGTTCGATGCTTCTCGGAGGCGCCAAGAATTATCTTGTGGCCATGGAGGATCTGAACTGGGATCTCTTTATTGAAAATTTCATCCATTCCTGCTATGGGTCAGCCGGTCAACGTTGTCTCGCCGGATCGATCGTTGCTGCTGTCCCTGAGATATATGATGAGATGGTTGAACGTGTTCTTGCGGCCTCAAAAACGGTTACCGTCGGGGATGCGATGAATCCCGATGTCTATATGGGGCCGGTTATCTCTGCAAAGGCCAAGGCAAGCATCGAAGAGTATATCGAGATAGGTATTGAACAGGGCTCTAAGCTGTTGCTTGACGGGAGAAACCCCGAGGTTCCCGAGGCCAATAAGGACGGATACTTTGTCGGTCCCACCGTGTTTGCCGATGTTACTCCTTGCCGGCGAATCGCCAAGGAAGAGATTTTTGGGCCGGTGGTTTCTCTGATGAAGATCCGTGATATTGATGACGCCCTTGAGCTCGTCCGTGGACAGAATTTTGGTAACGGAGCCTGTATCTTCACACAAAATCAATACTATACCGAACACTTTATTGCCGAGGCAGATGTCGGTATGGTCGGTGTCAATGTCGGTGTGTGCGCACCCCATCCCTATCTGCCTTTTGGCGGTATTAAGGATTCTCTTTTGGGAACGGACAAGGTGCAGGGCAAGGATGGTATAGATTTCTTTACCCAGAACAAGGTTGCAACTGTCCGGGTGTCTCCGCCTGAAGGCCTGTCTGAAGAGAGCGGGAAAAAGGATACCTCTGTACGCAGTTGTGTTGCCTCGTAAAGAGAGACGGCTGTTTTTTCGGCCCTTGTTTCTGCCTGGAAGGGGTATGAGCAAGGGCCGTAATGTAACAATTGGAGAGAGTATGTTGACTCGAGCCCGTCCTGGTAACCAGTTGCTGCGGGAGCAGGTGTATGATTATCTGCAGGAGTTGATGCGCACCGGTACGCTGGTTCCCGGACAGGCTATGAGCGTCAGCAATATGGTCAAGGAGCTGGGTATCAGTCGTACACCCTTGCGGGAGGCTCTGCTTCTCCTGCAAGAGCAGGGCTTTGTGACCATATTGCCGCAGCGGGGTGTCGTTGTGAACGTACTTGATATACAGGATATTAAAAATATTTATGAGATCCTGGGCGGTATTGAATCAAGGGTACTGCTCGTTGTATTTGACGACATCGGGCCAGAGCAGTTTCTTCGCTTTGAGGCCTGCAATCGTGAGATGGAACAATACCTTGAAGGAGATATCCTGCGTCATAATCTTGCAAACATTCAGTTTCACGATGTTTTTCTGAGTCTCTCAGATAACGCGAGGATGAAGAAATATGTCCGGAACCTGAAGATGCAGCTCTACGATTTTCCCCGTCGGGATTACGGCCGCAAATGGAATAGAAAAAATCTCGATGAGCACAACAACTTTCTTGAGCTAGTGCGGCAGGGGAGAGCCGAAGATGCCGCCAGTTATCTTCGTGATGTACACTGGGCCTTTGATCCTGCAGATTTTCTGGCTGCAGTTTCCTTGTAAGAAGAATGGTCGCTCACAAAAGCGGATCTGACGGGCTTCGGGCGATGAGAACACGCCTTGAAAGCTGGAGAGTCTCCCGGCTTTCAAGGCGTTTTTGGTTGTGCAGAAAAGTGCTTAGGCGTTGGGAACCACTCGTCCTAGAGCATTGTCAATGGCATCGACGATCTGGTCTATATCGTCCTTGGTGGAAATAAGGGCGGGGCTCAGGCAGATCGTGTTGTTGTATTTGGGGAAGGATCTGTTGGTCCTGCCGATAATAACACCCTGATTCATACAATCACCGGCAACGGCCATCGAAACAGATTCGTCTACAGGCTCTTTGCTGCTGCGATCCTTGACCAGCTCAAAGCCGGCAAACAGGCCTTTTCCTCGAACATCACCTACCGCATTGTACTTCTCTTTAAGCGCGTCCAGACGTTGTCTGAGGTAGTCTCCCATGGTATTGACATTGTCGAGCAGGTTTTCCCGCTCGATGATGTCCATATTGGCCAGTGCAGCCGCCGGACCTGAGGTGCAACCGCCGAAGGTTGAGATATCGCGGAAATAACACATACGGGGGTCGCCTTCATCTTCCTTGAAGGCCTCAAAAACCGCCTCGGTGGTCACCGTACAGGAGATGGCCGCATAGCCAGAGGCCAGACCTTTGGCCATGGTGACGATATCGGGCTGGATGCCGTAATGCTGATACCCAAACCATTTTCCTGTACGTCCCAGGCCACAGACAACCTCGTCTATATGCAGCAGAACATCATACTTTTTGCATATTTCCTGTACCCTTGGGAAATAGCCTTCGGGTGGTTCAATCACTCCACCGCCGGCGGTGATCGGTTCGAGGATGATTGCACCGACGGTATCGGGTCCTTCAGCGAGAATGACTTTTTCAATCTCGTTGGCGGCCCAGACACCATAGTTCTCAAGATCGGCACCTTCCTGGGCGCGGTATTCACAACAATGCGGAACCTCGACAAAACCAGGAGTGAACGGTCCGTATTGATTTTTACGCTCGAATTGTCCGGAGGCGCTCAGGGCAGTAATGGTTGTGCCATGATAATCCCTTTCCCGATAGAGGATCTTATTCTTTTTGCCGTTGTATTTTTTCTCGGAAATCTGACGAACAATCTTGAAGGCCTTTTCGTTGGCCTCTGAACCAGAGTTGGAGAAGTATACCCGGCTCATTCCCGGCATCTTCTCAATGAGTCTTTCGGCAAAAAGTGCAGCCGGAATATTGCCCGCTGTCTGGGCAAAATAGTTCATCGTAACCAGGCTCTCATGTACCGCATCGGCAATCTCCTTGCGGCCGTAGCCTACATTCACCGTCCATACGCCACCTGATACGGCGTCGATATACTCTTTCCCTTTTGCATCCCAAACCCTGAGCCCATCACCCTTGACAATAAGCATCGGGTCATTTTTTTCAAAGGGTTTGTGGTTTGTAATATGGTGCCAGACATGCTTCTTGTCGCTGGCGGTTGCCCGAACGGAATTGTCATTACTCGTTTGATTACTCATAGCATGCTCCTGCTCAACAGATAGTTAGTGTTTGAGGTCTCTTATTTAGAGATCAGATTGAAAAACAGCCTCTTTGGTAGTAACGCTTCTCTCAAGAGTTGCAAGATGATTCTCATCGGCCAAGGTGCAGTCCTGACAGAACTTCGAGCGGCAAAGTTTCAAATACCTGCAAGATTGGCAATGTCTTCGATTCTATTCCCCGGAAAAAGAACCGTCATTACAGATTGTCGGTATGACGATCAGCCGGGGCTGCATATCCACGCAACCTGTAATCTGTCAAGTACAGTCAGGGGAAAATCGAAAAAGCCTCCAGGCCATTGAGAAACCGGAAACTATTTTTAGAATTCTACCAAATATCTAATATATCAGATACCAAGACGCTGTCAAGCGGATTCGCTTGTCTCCAGATGGGTTTTTATCGAATAATGTATGTTTTTAACATTCTCTTTTTATTGTAAATTTTATCCCTTGCTGTCTTTGTGGAGAGTACTGTGAGCGCCTCCGGTCACGATATACGTCATGTACAAACCATCTTTGCAGATTGGCTGTATTTGTCCAGCTGGTGGATGATCTCGTCGGCAACCTGATCCTGGGTCTGTTGTGAGCCGTCAATCGTGATTTCTGCATACCGCTGGTACAGGGATTCTCTTTCGATAAAGAGATCCTGTAGATCTTGGTCCGGGCGTTTTGCAAGCCCTCTGGTTTCGTAGTTATGGATGCGGGCCTTGAGCTCTTCGAGTTCTGTTTGTAAAAAGACGACCACGCCCTGTCTTTGCAGATGTCGCATTGCAGGCTCACTGTAGGCAGCGCTTCCTCCGGTGGCAATAACCAGGTTTTGCCCGTGCACCGAGAGGAGGACCTCTTCTTCAATGCGCCGCAGACTCATATGGCCCTCTCGATTAACGATGGACTGGAGGCTTCTGCCGGTATGGCGCTGAATCAGGATATCGGTATCCAGGAAGTCTTTTCTCAGCTGCTTTGCCAGTATCACGCCCACGGTGGATTTTCCCGAGCCCGGCATACCGATAAGTATAATACTCTCTCTGTTCATTGCTCTTGTTGGTCTTTTGTTGGCTGTCCGTTAAAAAAACGATATATCTTGCCGGCCAGTTGCGGGCCTATCCCCGGTACTTCAGAGAGTTCTTCGGGGCGGGCTTTTCTGATACGCTTTACACTGCCGATATGCTCGAGGAGCAGTCTTCTCTTGTGCCTGCCAATCCCGGGAATGGCATCGATTTCCGAGGCGAGTGTCTCTTTGTTGCGCAGTCTGCGGTGTGAGGTAATGCCATACCGGTGGGACTCGTCGCGTATACGCATCAGATACAGCAGTACCGGGTTGTGGGATGGCAGGATGATCGGGTTTTTTTGGCCCGGCTTGTACAGCTTTTCGCCATCGTCTTCCCTTTGCTTGGCGATG
Source organism: Deltaproteobacteria bacterium (assembly GCA_002747825.1). Classification (GTDB taxonomy): domain Bacteria; phylum Desulfobacterota; class Desulfobulbia; order Desulfobulbales; family Desulfocapsaceae; genus Desulforhopalus_A. The sequence goes on along the minus strand of PDQQ01000010.1, from coordinate 5,489 downwards.
CCTATCCAGTCAATCTCTGTCTGTATTCCCAGCTCTTTTGCGACGTCGATAGCGATGCCAAGCTGGCCCTTGCCTCCGTCAACCAGAAACATATCCGGCAGGTTGGTCTCTTCCCGTCCTCTGCGAAAGCGTCTTTCCAGGACCTCGCGCATCATCGCATAGTCGTTGGGCCCGTCAACGGATCTGATCCGGTAGCGTCTGAAATTGGCCGTATCCTTTTCTCCCCGGCGAAAGGAAACCAGAGAGCCAATGGCATATTGCCCGCTTATATTCGAGATGTCAAGGCACTCTATCCGCTGGGGAGCGCGCTCAAGTCGCAGGACCTGCTGCATTGTTTTCTGCAACTGTTCCCAGGACTTTCTTTTTTTCTCTTTTTCCTCAAAGACCTGTGCCGCATTGGTATTTGCCATGCGAACGAGCTGTCTGTTCTCTCCGCGGCGGGGGATCTTCAGCTGAACCCTGGTTGCTGATTTCTCGTTGAGCAGGTCGGTGTGCAGGTCCAGGTTGTCGGGGGCAAAGGGGAGGAGGATTTGCGCAGGCAGATGCACCTCCTCCGTGTAGTATTGAACGAGTATCTGCGAAAGTATCGATGGGTCTTCGCCATACGGGTCGGTGAGAAAGAAGCTGCGGCTGCCAACGATCTGCCCGTTACGGACGAAGAGCAGTGCCGCTGAGACAGCGGCCTCTTTTCTGGAAAAGCCAAAGATATCCTGGTTCTTTGCCTGGTTCGATGCAATAATCTGTTTTTCCAGGGTTCTGCCGAGTGCGCTGATCTGATCCCGTACGATCGCAGCCCGCTCAAAGTCAAGCCGTTGAGCGGCATCAGCCATCTGTTGCTCGAGTGCGCTGAGCAGTTCTTTGCTGCGCCCTTCAAGAAGCATAAGGATCTTGTCGACATTTTCCAGATAGGCCTTTCGGTCGGCCTGTCCGGTGCAGGGGGCTGGACATTTGCCTATCTGGCTGTTGAGACAAGGGCGGCTTCTCGCCTTCAGCTGGCTGCCCTTACAGCTGCGCAGAGGGAAAAGGGTCGAGAGAAGGCGGAGTGTGGCCCACATATCCTTTGCAGAGGCGTAGGGGCCAAAGTATCTCGATTTGTCTCGGATTCTTCGGCGGGTCATATGCACACGCGGCCATCGCTCCTCGGTGGTGACCCGGATATACGGGTAGCTTTTGTCATCCCGCAGCACGATGTTGTATCTGGGTTTATGCTTTTTGATCAGCGAAGCCTCGAGCAGCAGGGCCTCCTTTTCGGTCTGGGTTATCAGGATATCGACGTTTTCGACCTTGCCAAGCATGACCACGGTCTTGTTCTGCTTCTGCCCCGATCTCCACGTACGCAGATACGAGGCAAGGCGCTTGTGCAGATCCTTTGCCTTGCCAACGTAGAGAATGTTCTTCTTCCTGTTGCGCATCGTATAGACGCCGGGGCTATGGGGGAGAGAAGAGAGCAGGCTTTGAGAAAACATCAGTATTCCGGTCTGGTATGGGATAATCTTTTCTGCCAATCTCCTTGCAGGAAAAACAATGTAAACCACGTCCGGCAAACAGACAGCAGGAATCTACAAAGAAAATTCTTTTCTTCCGTTTTCACAAAGAAACAAATTGCTTGACAGAGTTGTCCATGGAGTGTCCTTATCTAAGAACTTTTTCGCTGTTCAGTCAAGAACACTGCGTTTTTCTTGTTGCAGTCAAAACCAGCCCTGATAAGACGCATGCCGTTAAGAGTTCGGTAAAATCTTGACCAAGATTAATAGACAATCTGTTGTATATCATTTTCGAATATGGTCTTTTCATCCGTTTCATTTCTCTTCTTCTTTTTGCCGGCCGTACTGCTGCTCTATCTTTTTTCCGGGAAATACAGAAACAGCATTCTGCTGATTGCCAGTCTGTTTTTTTACTTCTGGGGTGAAGGCATTTATCTGCTGGTAATGTTGCTGTCAATCGGTACGAATTTTGTCTGCGGCAACCTGATGTTCAGCGAGGGCAGACTTCGCAAAAACGCGCGATATATTTTGGCCGTCGCCCTGGTTATCAATTTTTCAATGCTCGGGCTGTTCAAGTACGCATCTTTTATAACAGACAACATCAATATACTCCTTGGCGGGATCGGTCTTCCGCCCATAGAAATGGGGCCGACCCATTTGCCGATTGGTATCTCTTTTTTCACCTTTCAGGCGGTTTCCTATCTGATCGATATCTATCGCGGCGAGGTGAGGCCTCAGAAAAACCTTGTTCGTCTGGCCTTGTATATCTCTTTGTTTCCACAATTGATTGCCGGTCCGATTGTCAGATACCGTGATATCGCTTCAGCCCTTTCTTCGAGGCTGTTTTCTGCAGAAGATATCGCCGATGGTATTCGTCGATTTATCTATGGATTGAGTAAAAAGGTCTTGCTGGCAAACCCCCTTGCACTGACGGCAGATACCATTTTTGCTATCCCGGCGTCAGGGCTCAGTACACCGGTCGCCTGGCTGGGTGCTGTTTGCTTTTCGCTGCAGATCTATTTTGATTTTTCTGGCTACTCGGATATGGCCATTGGTCTGGGGCGTATCTTTGGTTTTCGCTTTCTGGAAAATTTCAATTACCCCTATATCGCGAAGTCGATTCAGGATTTCTGGAGAAGATGGCATATCTCCCTGTCATCCTGGTTCCGCGATTATCTGTATATCCCGCTTGGCGGTAATCGGGCCGGAGTCCTGCGAACCGGTATACACCTCTTTATTGTCTTTTTTCTCTGCGGACTCTGGCATGGCGCTGCCTGGACCTTCGTCTGCTGGGGATTGTATCACGGCTTCTTTCTGGTGCTGGAAAGGACCTTTATCGGTACGCTTCTTGCCAAAATATGGCAGCCCGTTCGGCACGGTATCGTTTTGCTTATAATCGTCGTCGGTTGGGTCATTTTCAAGAGCGAAACATTGGCGGACTGTGGGCACTATCTTGCCGCCATGTTTTATGTACACAGTGTGGCTGACCAGCAACTGATCAACTTTTATCTGGACAAGAAACTGATCTGGGAACTGAGCTTTGCCGGTATGCTTTCCATGCCGGTCGTTCCTGCCTTAAAACGCTTGTATTTCAGTTATACGAGCTCTCTTTCAGGCCAGTCTTTTGTCTTTTTTCATCAGGGCCTCTTTGAGGGTCTGCGTCTGTGTACGCTGGTCGTCCTCTCGTATTTTGCGGTGATCAGCCTTGCCGCCGACGTATATAACCCGTTTATTTACTTCAGATTCTAAACGAGATATCTGCCGGTACTATGCGAATACATAGATACTTCACCGTTCTAACCCTTGTGCTCTTTTGTGGTCTGATCTTCTCTCCCTCTCTGTGTATGATGTTTTCCGAGAGAAAAAGATGGTCCCCTGCGGAAAAACGCAGCCTGGCCATGCTGCCGGCCCTGCCCGAAAACCTTTCAGAAATTTCCGACTATTTTTCAGAGATAAACAAATATTTGCAGGATCACTTTGGCCTGCGTGAGGTCTTTATCCATAGATATGAGCGTGAACTGGCAAAGAGATTCGATACGGCCAGCTTGAGCTCAAAGGTACTTAAGGGGCTTGATGACTGGTATTTTCTGGACGATTTTGGACTTGTCAACGATTTCTTTGGTCACACCCCGCTCAGTGATAAAGAGCTTGATGCCTGGGTGCAGGAAATGCAAAAAAGGCATAGCTGGCTCAAACAACAGGGGATCCGCTATCTGCACGTTCTGGCCCCAAACAAGCAATCCATCTATCCACAGTACCTGATGAAAAACGGCAGACAGCTGCAAGGGGTAACAAGATTCAACCAGCTGCAAAAACATTTATCCGTGGCATTTCCGGATTATATCGTCGATGTACACGCCGCCCTCGTCTCCAGATCGGGTGAAGGGCAGCTCTATTTTAAAAAGGATTCACATTGGAATAAAAAAGGCGCCTATTTTGCCTATCTGGAAATTGTGAAAAAACTTTCACAATGGTTCCCGGAGCAGACGTTCAGAGCAGACTTTGCCTTCGATGCCGATGTCCTGGCTATAGGTGGCAATCTCGGGAATGGCGGGGATCTACTGCGTATGGTGGGGCTCAACGATAAAACAGATCTGGTTCCGGTGTTACAACCGTACAAAGAATGCGTGCAAAGAGATTTTATTGAAAACTATGCCCTCTCAGATATCGTTTTTTCTCCGTTGAAAAGGTCTTTTAAGAGTACCTGCAGCCAAAGACAATTACGGGCAGTGGTCTTCCGGGACTCTTTTTTTAGCCAAATGGAACCATTTTTTTCTGAAAATTTTAAGGAGGTTATCTATTTATGGAAAAGCTATAACCAGAAAAATATTGAAGAAATTATGAGGTTTTGGAAACCGGATCTCGTTATGGAGATGACGGTGGAAAGACACGCCTTTGATTTCCTCTGGACCGATTAAGTGGTCAGAGATGCATTTCAACAACGACTTTTTTAACACGTTGCTTTTCTGCAATATAGAACAAGGATAGTTGAGGTGTCGTTTTGAATCTCTCAAAAACGCTTAACTAACAAAAAATCTGTCGAGTGGCTGTCTTGGTGATCCTATATTAACTTTCTGTATTTATGATAGATTTCGTTTTCTTCGCCGTTATGCTACAATAAAAAAGGATATCAGAAGAAGGCTTTTGCCTTCTTTTGCCTGTCAACTCGGTAGAGTATGCTACACGCCAGCTCAAAAGGAGAGACCTCTATGTCTGGTATCGGAAAAATTTTATCCCAGTCAGCACTTCTTTTTCTCCTGCCTTTTTGTTTTCCAGCCTTTTTTTGTTCCTGCGCGATGATGAGCGACCCTCCGTCGATGCAGCATTCCTGCCGTGGTTTTGATTTTAACAAGAAATTTCCTCGAATACGCAAAGGAGAGAAGTTTCTGGGTGTCGAATACGATACGAATGTCAAGCGGCTGACAAACAGAGACGGTCTGCATTTTATGAAGGACGATTTTGATCCCCCAGAGTGGAATGGAGAGGATTCCTTGACAATGAGACGCACGCCCGAAGAGCTGAGGGTACTATTGTGGCCGATGGATCCGTATAACTACTGCGATCTTGCTCTCTCGAAGAAGGAGAAGAGCTATATTGCCGCCTTCGATGCCCGGGAGCGTGCATTTGACCGTCAATATGCTGGGGAGATCAAACGGAAACTCCTCCCGGTCTTGTGACACCGGCCAGCTATTTTACGGCCGATTTTATGTTTGAGTATATCAGGGATTATACCTTTCGGGACGGCGGCCTGTGGACGGCCCCGCTGGCCCGTTTTATTGACGAGACGATGTCTGCCTTGTTCTCGGATCAGGATTTTGCCTTAGGGATTGCCTATAACGTGGCAGACGGTGCGCGAGACCGTCTGGAGGCGCTTTACCCGGAGTATGTGTTGACCTACTATAATCTGAAAAGCTATAGCAGCGCTGAAGAGCGCCAAAGGGTCGTTCGTGACCTTGCCGTCTACTATAGCGATGTGGCCTTTCGCGGTTCGGCGGAGCGGCTTTT
>PDQQ01000023.1 GCA_002747825.1 Deltaproteobacteria bacterium | reverse complement strand
CTGATAATGTTAAAAGTATCAATGTTGAAAAAATCATTATTAACAGGGAAGGTGCGTTTTTTCTTGATATTTACAAACATATCAGCCCGGATATTTCATGAATATTGTGTCAATTTTTTAAAAATTGCTGATATTCCAATATACTACATCGAGAAATCAACCTGTTATTTTTTAGGCAAAGAGATCGGATATGAAATTGAATACACTTTTTACTCAATACAAAGAAGAACGCAGCAGCCAGAAACAGAATATTTAGGGTGTTTTTACGATTATTGTCGCCTGGCTGGTCGTTGGCGATTTCGGGCTTGAGGACGAGGGTATCTGTTCTTTCGGATGAGTTGTAACGGCGTTGATATTTGTATTTTTTTACCAAAAGAACGGTTGTTAAAAATGAACAGAAAAATAGGCTTGAAAGAGGCCATTTCCATTGGTATTGGCGGTATGGTTGGTGGTGGAATCTTTGCCGTATTAGGTTTGGCGGTATCTCTGGCAAAGGGCGGGACGCCTGTTGCCTTCTTTTTTGCAGGGATATTGGCGTTAATAACCTCTTATAGCTATGTGAAATTGTCTGCCACTTTTCCCGACAGGGGCGGTACGGTAAAATTTATCAATCAGGGTTTTGGCAGAGGTGTTTTTAGCGGTGGTATCAATAACCTGTTATGGCTGAGTTATATTATCATGCTGTCTTTATACGCTTCAGCTTTTGGCTCATACGCGCCTAATCTGTGGCAGATTACCGACAGCAAAGGTATTGATTTTCATATTTATGCCAGCGGCATTGTGCTATTGGCAACGGCAATCAACTACTATAGTATTGCTGTGGTTGGTAAGATAGAGTCATATGCGGTTATTATCAAGCTCTTCATTTTGCTTGGCTTTATCGCTATCGGGGCCTATGGACTTATCGGGAATCCCAATCTTTCCCAGCTGGCTGTTTCGCATTGGGAAGCTCCGGTTAAACTGTTTGCCGGAGGTATGGTTATTTTTGTTGCTTATGAAGGGTTTGAGTTGATAGCCAACGCCGCACCGGATATCACAGCCCCTGAAAAAAATATTCCGCGGGCCTATTATTACTCCGTTGGCTTTGTCATTGTCCTCTATATTATTATTGCTATTGTTACCGTTGGTTCACTGCCTTTTGCCAAGATCGCCACAGCGCAGGACTATGTATTGGCTGAAGCTGCCAAACCGATGCTGGGAAAAATCGGCTTTACTATTATTACCATTGCAGCGTTAATATCGACATTTTCCGCGATAAACGCCTCTCTGTACGGTGGAAGCAGGGTCAATTATGAGATCGCCGAAGACGATGAGCTGCCACATCATTTCCTTGCCAGATTGTGGGGACAGCCGATAGGATTGATGATTACCTCAATCGCGACGCTTGTTCTGGTTAACGCGCTTGATCTGGAGAGTATTTCTACTGCTGGCAGTATTGGTTTTTTGCTGATTTTTGCTATTGTTAATTTTGTCGGTTGTAAGCTATCCAAAGCGGTACATGGCAATAGACTCATCCCCCTTCTCGGCTCTTGTTTGTCTGTCATTGCCCTGGTGGTTCTCATCTATCAACAATATCAGACCCATTTGACAGGTATTGTGGTGTCGCTTTCCATCATTCTGTTTTGCCTGATTATGGAATGGTTGTATAAGATGTCGTATCGAAAAGAATAGCAGGTGAAACGATGTTCGCTGTAGAAAAAAGAATGCTATCGGTTTCAGCGAACCCGGGGATGTGCAAGACTATGCGCATTGTAAGGATTGCGGCGGGGTTCCTTTCATCGCGGACAGCATTGCCTTGTTTATGCTCCAATCTGTTGGAGATAATGTTATGAGCCTTGAACCATACCACAATGCAGGAGGGATAGAGAAACTGCTTTTGCGCAGTGGCTTTTTTGAAGACTATGGAGAGGCAGGGACGACAGGTTAGAGAGAAAACATTACTGTCCTTGTATGATACCTTCGAGCAGTGGGCCCAAGGCTATCAAGATGTGTTACAGCCGGTCTGCAAAAAGGGATGTGACAGTTGTTGTACCCGGAATGTAACAATAACGGCCATGGAGGGTGAAAATATTCTGCGCCATATTGTGGCTCGTGGCCAAGAACGGTGGTTTGCTCAAACCCTGGCCAGGGCCTTGATTGAACAGAAATGTCAGGGTGATCTGGTCTACACAACCAACGAATTTGCCCAAGCCTGTTTTGACGGCAGGGATATTGACATGGAAAGGGATGAACGGAGTGGCGTCTGCCCTTTTCTGAAAGAGAGTTTATGCACTATTTATCAGGTTCGCCCCTTTGCCTGTCGTCTGTTTCTTTCCGCACAAAAATGTACCGCCAAACGTCCGGCCCTGCTTCCCGATTTTTATCAGGATGCGGCCACCGTCGCTAACCAGCTGATTGAGCATCTTGGCCAGAAGGAATACTGGGGCAATGTACTCAATGTTCTCGCGGCCTTACTTGACTGTGTTGAATTTTCGGCAATAGCCAGATATGTAGCCGAATGTGATCCTGGTCTATCCCGTATCGCCCGCATGCGTATCAGAAGCGCCCAGCCGTTACCTGGCTTTCTGATTGGTGAAGAACATATCTCTATGGTCAACACATTTCTCAACTCGTTTTTTGAGACAGAAATTGAAGGCATACAGGTTCGGGAGATCCTGAATGGACGGGTGCGGTAGTCGAGGTGATCAGGAATATTTTGGGAGGTCCTTTCTGTTTGCACATATCACCATATTTTTGACAATTATTCTTGTATTATCAAATTATTATTTTTTTGAAGGGGGATCTGAGTAAACTCCTCGAACACTCCAGCCCGAAAATGACGCTTGAGATATACAGCCATTTTATGTGATCGGAGAACGCAGGAATGATTGACATCCTGAACTGAGAATGGTATGGTGCCGTCCGTTGTGTATAGGTTACGTTTTTAGCTTAAAAACGCAACAGCTGCAAAATAAAAACAGGCTAGTACAGGCAGATAGATATAGTTTTAGATTTTCACCCTCTCCGCCATGCTGGCAGGTGCTCAAGTTTGACAGCCAGGCCCTGTGCAACGAGGAATCATGAACCCCGCCAGGTCCGGAAGGAAGCAACGGTAGTGACACTCCTCGTGTGCCGCAGGTAGCCTGGCTGTCTTTTTCTTCTGACCGATTGCGTAACGCGTCCAAGCGGTTCTTCCAGGTGGAGCTTCATGTCGTATCTTGTACTCGCCAGAAAATCCCGCCCACAACACTTTGACCAGATCGTTGGCCAGGGCCCCGTCGTCAAAACCCTGCAAAATAGTATCCGCCGCAATCGTATTGCCCACGCCATCTTGTTTTCAGGGGTTCGGGGGGTCGGGAAAACAACCCTTGCCCGTATTATGGCAAAGGCCATCAACTGCGCGGCCTCAGTCGAATTGAGACCGTGCAACAGCTGCCCTTCCTGCCAGGCAATCGCTGATGGTTCGGCCATTGATCTGCATGAGATTGACGGGGCATCAAATCGGGGCATTCAGGAGATACGCGAACTCAAGGAGAAGATACGCTTTCTACCGACAAGTGCGCCTTACAAGGTTATCATCATCGATGAAGTTCATATGCTCACCGGCGAGGCCTTTAATGCGCTGTTGAAAACCCTGGAAGAGCCTCCGGATCATGTCTATTTCATGTTTGCGACAACGGAAATTCACAAGATCCCGATCACCATCCTCTCCCGCTGTCAGCAGTATGAACTCAAGCGTCTCTCGGCAGAAGAGCTCTACGACCATTTTGCAAAACTTGCCGCCGCCGAAGGTTTTCAAATCGAAGACGGAGCCCTTGCGATTATAGTGAGAGAGGCAGCCGGTTCCGTCCGGGACGGACTGAGTCTGCTCGACCAGATGTTTGCCTATGGAGAGGGCGTTATCACCGCCCTCGACGTGGCTGAGGTGCTCGGTATTGTTGGTGTTGAGGCCCTCAATCAGTTAACCAGGGCCCTGCTCGACGGCGACAGGGGTAGCCTGTTTACAACCCTGCACGCGATACTGGGGTATGGCACAGACAGCAGCCGGCTGAGCGAAGATCTGCTGAACCAGTTCAGAAACCTCCTGCTCTGCAAGATAGACGGCTGCGAAGCGCTGCTTGATCTCCCGAAAGAAGAGAGAAAAGAGCTCTACGAGATGGCCTCCCCCCACAGCAGGGAGACCCTGCATCTCAAACTGACCCTGCTGATGCAGATGGCCGAACAGTTACGCTTCGCAAGCCAGCCAAGAATCTGTCTGGAAACCTGGTTGCTCAAGATCGTCGAATCGACAAACGTTGTTCCGCTTTCGCGCATTCTCGGGCAGCTCGAAGAGATAACAGCGCATCTATCCCGGGTACCCGCAATAGCCAAAAAAGAGAAAGATACGCCAGCCCCACCGCCACAGCCCATAAAACAACAGCCCCAGAAAGAGCATTGCCAGCCGGATGATCCGAAACACAAAAAAACAGCACCCGTACTGACCGCAGAAAAAAAAAAGACAACACCTTCCGCAGAGGTGCAACAGGTAGGACCCAAACCTGAGAGGCCTGTGCCGGCTCCCCAGATACAATCTCGGCCAGAGACTTTGGAAAAACCCGCCCCAGCACCCGCCAAACCGGCCCCAGAGACAACCGATTTCTGGCCCGACTTTATCGATTTTCTCAAGGAGAAAAGCATCTGGATGGCCAACAATCTGCGGCGGGTTGATACTGTGCAAAAAACAGGGAATACCCTGCGACTCACCTTCCTGGAGGTTGTTGACTGCCGGCTGCTCAAACAGATAAAGAATCGGAAGCTCCTCGCCTCGTATGCCAGCGAATTTTTCCAGGCCCCGATGGAGATCCTTTTGACGGCAACAGAACTGGAAAAAGGGGCGGATGACAAGAGGTTGTCTCAGCAAAAGCGACGCAATCAGCTGGCAAATGATCCTCTGACACTGACAACCGCAGAGGTGTTTAACGCCCAGGTAGGCGAAATCCGGTTGTATAACAAAAAAATCAAGACAAGATAAGAGGCCCAATGGACATTGAAAACATAATGCAGCAGGCCAGATCCATGCAGAAGAGGATGGCCGAGATTCAGGACAGTTTACGCAACAAGACCCTCGTTGGCAGCGCCGGAGGAGGTATGGTTGAGGTGCGTATCAACGGCCAGGGGGAGATACTTGGCATCAGCATTGAAGAAGTTGCCATTGATCCCAGAGAATCAGAGATGCTCTCCGATCTGATCGTGGCTGCAACCAACGATGCCATCCGCAGGGCAAAAGAGCTCAGCAAGCAGGAACTGGGCCAGCTCACCGGCGGCCTCAACATTCCTGGACTGACAAATTTAATGGGTTGAACCTGCAATGCAAGTTATTCCACCAGCCCTTGAAAGACTGATAGAAGAACTCTCGCGCCTGCCCGGGATCGGCAAGAAGACTGCGGCCCGATTGGCCCTGGCGATCCTCCGCAAACCGGAATCCTATGCCCGGGCGCTCGGTTCCTCGCTTTTGGATCTGCACTCGGCCATCAGGCTTTGCTCCTCATGCTACACCTTTTCCGAATCTGATCCCTGTTCTATCTGCAGCGACGCAAGGCGCGATGCCGGAACTCTTTGTGTTGTCGAGCAGTCCGGAGATTTGATCGCGATTGAAAAAACAGCCAGCTTCCAAGGACACTACCACGTCCTGCACGGCGTCCTCTCTCCGATCGACGGGATTGGCCCAAATGAGATCAAGATCCGTGAACTTGTGACCAGAATCGAAACAACAGATGTTTCCGAGGTTATCATTGCCACCAGCTCGACGGTGCCGGGAGAGGCCACCGCCTCGCATCTTATCGATCTTCTCAAATCAAAGGAAATTGTACTCACCCGCCTTGCCTGTGGTATCCCGATGGGAATGGATATCAAATATGCCGACAAGCACACGCTGGCAAAGGCTATAGAGGCCAGAGCGCTCACCCGTTGAAACAGACGGACAAAAGACTCCGGGCTCGTACGACTGAGGTCTCTGGATCCGCAGTCTCCTGCAAGAGGATTCAGCTCCGACAACGGCTCTGAACCCCGGCCTGTTTTTTGTCCCATTGAAAAAGATATTGCGTATTGTCTCCAATTATGCTATTAGATTTGGTCCGGTCTTTGGAATGTAAAGCAGAGAACGACCGGAGCTGTTCGAGAATAAAAGGCGCGTAGCTCAGTGGGAGAGCGCCACCTTGACGTGGTGGATGTCGACGGTTCAATCCCGTCCGTGCCTACCAATATGAGAAGGCTAAGGCAGATACCCGTACACAGGTATCTGCTCTTTAGCCTTTGTTTTTTTATTGGATGGACGTTATGGCAGATATACGAGTATCCCTGCAAGGCGGAGAATCAGTCTCCGTTGCCGCAGGCAGCACTGTGACAGATGCGCTCAAAGGACTCATCTCCAATAAACAACGCAAGAGAACTGTTGCCGCCAGGGTAGACGACCAGCTTGTTGATCTCTCAGCCCCTCTTACCGCAGATACGGATCTGACGCCGATCCAGATCGGTATGCCCGAAGCGCTTGAGGTTCTCCGCCACTCGACCGCCCATATTATGGCCCTGGCGGTGCGGGAGATTTACGGTCCTGATGTCAAGGTGGCTATCGGCCCTGCCATAGAAAACGGCTTTTACTACGATTTTCTGCGCGATGAACCGTTTACGCCCGAGGACTTCGAGAAGATCGAAGCCCGCATGGCAGAGATTGTCGAAAAACGGCTGCCCTTCCAGCGCTCGGTTCTTCGTTGCGATCAGGCGATCAGCAGATTTGAGAAGGAAGGTGAGAAGTTCAAGGTAGAACTTATCTCCGATCTCGGAGAAGAGGAGGTCTCCTTTTATCACGTCGGTGATTTTACCGACCTCTGCCGGGGCCCCCATCTCCCTGACGCTTCGTTTATAAGGGCATTTAAGCTCCTGCGGGTAGCCGGGGCCTATTGGCGCGGCGACGAGAAAAGAGAGGTTCTTCAGCGGATTTACGGAACCGCATTCTTTGACAAAAAAGAGCTCAAACAGTATCTGCACAGCCTCGAAGAGGCAAAAAAACGGGACCATCGCAAGCTCGGCAAGGAGCTGGAGCTGTTCACCGTAAGTGAAGAGATAGGCTCTGGGTTGATACTCTGGCAGCCCAAAGGGGCACAGTTGCGCAGACTCATCGAAGATTTCTGGAAAGATGAGCATTACAAACACGACTACGAGCTGCTCTTCACCCCGCATATAGCCCGTCAGGATCTGTGGAAGACCTCGGGACACCTCGACTTCTACAGTGAGAATATGTACTCGTCGATGGCCATCGACGAGGTCGACTACCAGCTCAAGCCGATGAACTGCCCCTTTCATATCGGCGTCTACAACAGCCAGAAACGCTCTTACAGAGAGCTGCCAATCCGCTGGTGTGAATTGGGGACGGTCTACAGATACGAGCGGGCAGGAGCCTTGCACGGCCTTTTGCGGGTGCGGGGGTTCACCCAGGACGATGCCCATATTTTCTGTACCCCGGATCAACTCGGTGACGAGATCTACAACATCCTTGACCTGAACCTGAGCATCCTTTCAGCCTTCGGTTTTAGCGAATATGACGTCTATCTCTCGACCAGACCCGAGAAGTCGGTTGGCACCGATGAAAATTGGCACAAAGCTACAGAAGCGCTTAAACTGGCCCTGGAGAGAAAGGGGCTCAGTTATAACATCGACCCGGGAGAGGGGGTTTTTTACGGCCCGAAAATCGACATAAAGATAAAAGACCAGCTCGGAAGATCCTGGCAGTGTTCGACAATACAGGTTGACTTCAACCTGCCCGAGCGCTTTTCCATGAAGTACATCGGCAGTGATAACGCAGAACACCAGCCGATCATGATACACAGAGCGCTGATGGGCTCTCTGGAGAGGTTCATCGGCGTTTTGATCGAGCACTACGCCGGAGCCTTCCCGCTCTGGTTTGCTCCGGTGCAGGCACGAATAATGAACATTACCGATGAGCAGGCAGAGTATTGCCAGCAGGTCTTTCTCGAGCTGCGTAAACATGGGGTGCGGATTGAAAAAGACCTGCGCAACGAGAAACTCAACTATAAAATTCGCGAAGCCCAGTTTGCCAAAATCCCCTATATGCTTATCGTCGGGGACAAAGAGAAAAACGACGGCAGCGTCACCGTACGTCTGCGCAACGGCAAAAACCTGCCATCGATGCCGGTTTCTGAATTTATCAGTATGCTCGAAAAAGAGAGCAAAGAGGGGCGAGGATATTGATTTTTTGTACAGATCTGTTATACCGGCGCTAGACGAAGGTTCGGAGGTTTCTCAGGGAACCGCCTTCCGGGTTGGCGTAGGCTGATGGAACTCATTATATTTGTAAGGTTGAACCAGGAGGAAAGATTATTAACAGGAAAGGTAGAGGTGCTCCGAGACAACGAGAAGTCAAGGCATTAACCAACGAGGATATTCGTTTCAGCAAGGTCAGACTTATTGACCAGGATGGTGAACAGAAAGGGATCGTTTCAGGACGTGAAGCAAAAGAGACAGCGTATGCAGCTGGTCTCGATCTCGTTGTGGTTTCGGAAAATGCGGATCCGCCTGTTTGTCGTATTATGAACTACGACAAGTTCCGCTACGAACAAAAAAAGAAATCGCAGGAAGCCAGAAAAAAGCAGTCGACGGTTGAGACAAAGGAAATCAAGTTTCGTCCGAAAACAGACGAACACGATCTCAACTTTAAGTTAAAAAATGTAAAAAAATTTCTTGCCCAGAAACACAAGGTGAAGTTGACAATGCGTTTTAGGGGAAGAGAAATTGTCTACTGTGAAACCATAGGGATCGAGGCTATGAATAAGATTGCCGCGACCCTCGAAGAAGAGGCTGTTATCTTGCAGCCGCCTCGGATGGAAGGCCGTCAGCTGGTGATGTTTGTCGGTCCCAAGTAGTCAGATTCCATACAATCAAAGCAAACCGGCCTCTTCCTGGCCCTGGGAATCTCTTTATCAGGGAAAGGAGATAGAGCAGGAAAGAGTTGTTTCGAAAAGCACGTTGCGTTACAAGAGGGAAAAGGAGTAAGTACCATGCCAAAAATGAAAACCAAACGAGGTGCTGCCAAGCGCTTTAAGCTTACAGGGTCTGGCAAGATAAAGAGGAATAAGGCATATTCCAGCCATATCCTGACGAAAAAATCCACCAAACGTAAGCGTGGGTTGCGTCAGAGTGGAACCGTCGACGCCAGCAACGCCGCAAATATTAAGCGAATTTTACCATACGCTTAGACGACCAGACTCCGCAGCTCAACAGCTTCGGTCTTTTGCCCATTGACAGCTATAGAGAGGAAGAACCGACGGGATTCGGCCGAAAGGCATGGGTGTTAAACAACTGTCTTTACAGAGAACCTTAGCAAGCAGAAAGCCTTGGGCTGAAGGCCTCGGGTGTGTCAGAAAATAAAGAAGAATACAGGACAGAGAGGGATATACAATGCCACGCGTTACCAGGGGTTTTAAGGCCCGCAGAAGAAGAAACAGGGTGCTGAAACAGGCAAAAGGGTTCAGAGGCGGCCGGTCGCGTCTCTACAGAACGGCGACCGAAGCGGTTGATCGCGCCTTATGCTACGCATACAGAGACAGACGCAACAAAAAACGGGATTTTCGCCGTCTGTGGATTACAAGAATCAACGCAGGGGCAAGGATGAACGACATCAGTTACAGCAAGCTGATGGGCGGTTTGAAAAAGGCCAATGTTGAGCTTGACCGGAAGACCCTCGCCAATATGGCCATCCTTGACGCCAAGGCCTTCAGCAAGGTTGTACAGATCGCCAGAGAGGCAAGGGCCTAGTCTGCAAACCTTTTTTGCTTCTCACCGAGAACGCCCCTCTGGTCTCTTTTTCTCTTTGCAATACCACTCTCAGCAAGGAGCAGAGACCAATTTTTTGGGGAGGTGTCCTGATTCTTCGTTGTTTGTGCCGGTTTTGGTTTTTTGCAGCCAATAACCGGCACAGTGCTTCTTTGTGACTATTGCATACGCTATGAAAAAAGAGCTTGAAAAACTGGAGACTGAAGCCAAGGACCTGTTGCAGCAAATTGATACACCACAACAGCTTGAGGACTTTAGAGTACGCTTTCTTGGCCGTAAAGGGCAGCTGAGCACGGTGATGCGCTCTCTGGGCTCGGTTGCTCCAGAAGAAAAACCGAGACTCGGGCAACTGGCCAATACCCTCAAGCGAGAGATTGAGCGGCTCTTTACAGAGAAGAGCACGCAACTCACCGAGGCCGCGGGCATAACCGGTCTGCAGGCCCCGGATCTGACACTCCCTGGGCGGCAGCCGGTCAGGGGGACGCGACATCCGCTGTCTTCTGTTATGCTCGAGACCTGTTCGATTTTTGAGAGTCTTGGTTTCTCGGTTGCCGAAGGTCCGGATATCGAGACCGATTTTTATAATTTTGAGGCGCTGAATATCCCGCCGCATCATCCAGCCAGGGATATGCACGATACCTTCTATGTCAGCACATCAACCCTGCTGCGCACCCATACCTCACCGATGCAGGCGAGGGTCATGGAAAAGCAGGAGCCACCTCTCCGGGTTATCGCCCCTGGCAAGGTCTACCGCTGTGACTCGGATATCACCCACACCCCGATGTTTCATCAGGTTGAAGGGGTGCTGGTAGACAGAGATATCTCCTTTGCCGATCTCAAGGGTATCCTCACTGTTTTTACCGAAAAGATGTTCAAAAAAGACCTGCAGCTGCGTTTTCGCCCCTCGTTCTTTCCTTTTACAGAGCCAAGCGCAGAAGTTGATATATCCTGCGTAATGTGTGAAGGCAGCGGCTGTCGTGTCTGCAAAAAAACCGGCTGGCTGGAGATCCTGGGCTCGGGCATGATCGATCCAGAAGTGTTTAAAAACGTCGGTTATGATCCCAGCGTGTACAGTGGGTTTGCCTTCGGTCTCGGCGTTGAACGTATCGCCATGCTCAAGTATGGCATCGACGACATTCGGCTTTTTTATGAAAATGACCAGCGATTTCTGTGTCAGTTCTAGATCTCTCTTTATTGCAAAGCAACCATGAAGTTTACATACGACTGGCTGAACCATTACGTTGATACAGAAGGACTGACTCCGGCGGATCTGGCCGACAAGCTGACAATGCTTGGGCTGGAGGTGGATTCACTGACTTCACCGTTCTCCGCGCTCTCCGGCTTGAAGACCGCTACGGTCACCTCCTGCAAGCGGCATCCAGATGCCGACAAGCTCTCACTCTGTCAGGTAAAGATCGGAGACGAGAACCTGCAGATTGTCTGCGGAGCACCGAATGTTCGTGAAGGGCTGAGCGTTGTCGTGGCGCTTCCGGGAACGGTGTTGCCCGGCAACTTCAAGATTGGCAAGTCAAAGATCCGTGGTGAACACTCATACGGGATGATCTGCTCGGAAAAAGAGCTGGGCCTCAGCAATGAACACCAGGGCATCATGGAGCTGCCAGAGGGCACAAAAGACGGCCTTGAGTGTATCGAGGCCCTCGGGCTCGATAGTCTCTGTATCGACGTTGACCTCACCCCCAACCGCCCTGACTGCGCCTCTGTTATCGGCATTGCCCGAGAGGTGTCAAGTTTCGTCAACAAACCACTGCGGCTTCCTGTTGACGGGGCCGAAATAGTCGAAGAAGACAAAGGCTTCACTGTCCGTATCGAGGCCCCTGATCTTTGTCCGCGCTATGCCGGGAAACGTATCCAGAACGTAAAAATAGGCCCGTCCCCGTGGTGGCTGCGCAGGATTCTGATCAGCGTCGGTCTGCGCCCGATCAATAACGTGGTTGACGTAACCAATTTCGTGATGCTCGAGTATGGGCAGCCGCTTCATGCCTTTGACTTCAAAAAACTCGCAGAAGGCAGGGTCGTTGTCCGCAGAGCCCGGGCCGATGAAAAAAGCTTCACCACCCTCGACGGTGTCGCACGGCAGCTTGATGAAGAGACCCTTCTTATCTGTGATGGCAGGCAGCCGGTGGCCGTTGCCGGCGTTATGGGAGGACTCGACTCGGAAGTATCAGCCGAGACGACGGAGATCCTGCTTGAGAGCGCCTGTTTCGATCAGGTTTCCATACGTCGCAGCGCCAGAAGGCTCAAATTATCAACCGATTCATCATACCGGTTTGAGCGTGGTGTCGATCCGGAAGGAACCATCAACGCCCTTGAAAGGGCGGCACAGCTGATCTGCGAACTTGCGGGAGGGGTCGCGGTGGCCGACGGGATTGACCGTTTCCCCGGAAAATGTTCGGCTGCGCCTATCAGTCTCAGCGTTGCCCGCACCAACACCTTACTGGGCATCAATCTTTCCGCCGACGAGATCGCAGCTCTTCTGCAATCCATAGAAATTGTCTGCTCAAAGCAGGATGAAGACAGACTTCTTGCGACGGTACCATCCTTTCGCAGGGATCTTTTTCGGGAGGCGGACCTCATCGAGGAGGTTGCGCGTCTTTTTGGCTATAACAGGATACCGACCAGCCTGCCAAAGCTGAATCTCAGCTATCCAGAACAGGATCCTGAGCGTAGCAAACGTCTTCTGCTGAGCAGCCTGCTGCCCGGCATTGGCTTTACCGAGGTCATCAACTACAGCTTTATCGGCGCCTCCCAGCTCTCGATGCTCGGCATACAGGGAGATGATGAACGGTTACAGTACGTCGAGCTCATCAACCCTCTCAGCGAAGATCAGGGCATTATGCGCACCACGCTGTTGCCGGGACTGCTTGAAAATGTCAAGAGAAACATCAACTTTCAACGACCAGCAATTAAGCTCTTTGAGCTTGGCAAGGTCTTTTTCAAAACGGCTGATGATACACTGCCCAGGGAACGGCACCATCTCTCGGGAGTACTTTCCGGAAACCGTTATGGAAACGGTTCACCCCTGTACTACAAGCAGGCGGATGTAGATATCTTTGATGCCAAGGGCTGTGTTGCGTTCATCCTTGAGGCAATGAATCTCAGCTTCAATACCAGGGACGCCCTCCTCCACTTTACCGCAATAGAAGACGATCAGCTCGAACCATTTGCCGTGCCGGGTTCCTCTTTAGGGCTGTTTTTGCAGAGTACAAAGATTGGCAGCGTTGAGCGCATAAAAGAGAGCATTCTCCGCAGCTTTGGCATCAAAAACGCTGTATACTATTTTGACCTTGATTTCGACAGCCTCTGCCGGCTACAAACAGAGCAGGCTGCGTTTCGTCCGCTGCCGATATTCCCGTTTGTAAAAAGAGACATCGCCCTGCTCGTCAAAGAGGATGTTTCAGCAGGACAGATCCTGGAGACCGTTACCGGCAGTGGCGAAAAACTCATTGAACAGGTGGAAATTTTTGATGTCTTTCAGGGCGGGAAGGTCCCGGAAGGACATAAAAGTGTTGGGCTTACAGTTACATACAGATCGACAACCAAAACACTTACAGAAAAGAACGTAGACAAGTCACACGCAAAGGTAGTACATATATTAACAGAAAAATTCGGGGGGAGTTTTCGCGATGCATGATAAAGCAAATCTGACCAGGAAAGAACTTGCAGAAACACTTAACAACCAGCTCGGGCTTTCTCAGACAAGTTGTTCACAAATTGTGGATACCTTTTTCAGCAGGATGAAGCAGTCGATGATTGACGATGAATCTGTGAAAATCGTCCATTTTGGAACGTTCTCTGTCAGAAGCAAGGCACCTCGAAGAGGCCGGAACCCACATACAGGTGAGACGATCACCATACAAAAACGAAGAACCATCAGCTTTCGACCAAGTAAAAAATTACGACAATTGGTCAACAGTTAGAAACAACGCTCAGGAGGTAAAGCTTGCGTATTAGAGATTCTATACCGGATAAGCTTTACTTCAAGATTGGTGAGGTCGCCAGGCTGGCGGGTGTTCCCACCCACGTTCTGCGTTATTGGGAGGCCGAATTTTCGCAGGTTAAACCCCAGCGGGCTGCCTCGGGGCAACGGCTCTTTAAAAGAGAAGATATCGAGCTTGTTCTTCGTATAAAAGAGCTCTTGCACGGCAGGGGGTACACCATTGCCGGGGCCCAAAAGGCCCTTGAGGATGGCGTTTTACAACACCCGCCGAAGAAAAGAAGGGGCGTAAACGAAGAGGAGGCAAGACGACGGCTGGATTCTATGAAACGAGAACTTCTCGAGCTCCAGCATCTTCTCAGCACACCACAAGAACCAAAGATAGCGAGACGTTGACAACCCTGCCAACCCGTGGTAGAAGACAACTGGTGTCGGAATGTGGCGCAGCCTGGTTAGCGCACTTGTCTGGGGGACAAGGGGTCGGAGGTTCAAATCCTCTCATTCCGACCACAGAAACGTACAGGGAGAAAGAATGAGATACCATTCTTTCTCCTTTTTTTATGTCATTTCCTGGCTGTTTTTTCCCTGTATGTTGTTTGTAATACTGGTTGTAATTTTTGTCATTCCCATTACTTTGCAGGCAAGTGCCGCCAGGCCCGAATTTTTCGAGTGCGTTATAATGTAGTGCCAAAACAGTGGCGGAGAGCGGCGAAGACTTTGCGTATTGCCACCCGTGCTGCCCCCTGGCGCACATTTTAGAGAGCTTGTCGCTGCATCAGATGTGTTCCAATGGATTGTGAGATGACAGATGTTTCAGTTTCAATGCAAAGTTTATCAAATACCCGGTTTGAACGGCACGCATCATAAAAAAGGTGGCTGGCCGGAAAACGAATAGGTTCCTCAAACCTCAAGATAACGTATAATAAATTTCGCACATTTAAATGAAAAGGTGGCCTCAACATGGTTAATTGGCAGTTGCCAAACGAAACCATCAACCAGAGGAAAAGA
>PDQQ01000016.1 GCA_002747825.1 Deltaproteobacteria bacterium | reverse complement strand
TTAATACTTTGTTCATAATTTACTCCTCTTTTTAAATTTACTCTATGTCTGCTATCACTATCTCTTGAACTTGAATAAGATAACAGTGTAATAAGTGGACAGTTGTCTATGATATTTTTTCCATATCTGGACAACTTGTCTGCGTATTGTTATATTAAGGCGGCAAAGAGGAATCCCTCTCTCCAAGCTTTCGTATGTCTCTGTTGTTTATATTACAGAAAAAGATGAGAAATCAAACAAAAAAATCCGATACATTTCGTCCGAATCCTGATGCACGTTTGATGGATCAGGTTAAGGAGGTTCTCCGATATTATCATTATGCGTTTAGCACTGAGAAAAGCTATTGCCAATGGATTTTGCGTTATATCTATTTTTATGGAGGTAAAACGCACCCTAAAAAACTTGGGGCGAGAGAGGTAGAGCGTTTTTTGTCTCATCTCACTCTGCAGAAGAAGGTTTCCAACTCTACTCAGCAACAGGCATTGAATGCGCTGGTTTTTCTCTATAATAGGGTGCTTGGAATGTCTTTTGAGGGGCAGATACAACCCGTTCGAAATAAACGCCGAACTCGTATCCCAACGGTTATGACCCAGGAAGAGGTTAGGGCTTTGTTTGTCGAAATGGATGGGCAGTATGCGTTTATGGCCAAACTCATATACGGTGGTGGGCTTCGTCTGATGGAGTGTCTCCGTTTGAGGATTC
Source organism: Deltaproteobacteria bacterium (assembly GCA_002747825.1). GTDB lineage: Bacteria > Desulfobacterota > Desulfobulbia > Desulfobulbales > Desulfocapsaceae > Desulforhopalus_A. The sequence goes on along the minus strand of PDQQ01000016.1, from coordinate 58,795 downwards.
AGGATATTGATCTTGGTCAGGGGCTGCTTTTTATTCGCGGGGGAAAGGGGGGAAAGGACAGAACAACGCTTCTTGCCAAAAATTTACACAAAGATTGTTGTTTATGGCTTGACAAGGCGAAACAGACTTTTCATCAGGATCAGCTTGAAGGTTTTGGTGAAGTCTATATCCCCGAGGCTCTGGCTCGTAAATATCGCAGTGCATCCCGAAGTGTGGGATGGCAATGGTTTTTCCCGGCCAGAAAACGCTCTGTAGATCCCCGTTCTGGAAAGGAAATGCGGCATCATGTCAATCAATCAGGCCTGCAGAAAGCGGTTAAACGAGCAGCTCAGCGTTCTGGAATTGCCAAGAAGGTTGGTTGTCATACTCTCCGGCATAGTTTTGCAACTCATATGCTTGAACAGGGTGTAAACATTCGTGTTCTGCAGGAACTTCTTGGTCATGCTGATGTGAAAACCACCGAGGTATATACGCATGTTCTAAAGCAGAATGTGCGCAAGCTGGAAAGTCCCCTTGATCAGCTATTTTGAGCTTTTCATATCGATTTTATTTTGGCTGTAAATTTATAGAGCTGGCGGTTTTTTGCTGAAAAGGCCTTGGGGAGATCGCTCGCTGGGTTGTTCTGGTTGGTAGAAAAACTAATCTTTTTGAAAAAATGAGTCACTTGGATGGAAGAATTTGAACAGCTCTTTCGAAGTATTTTGTTTGAAATTCCGTTAACTCATCATAATTACATGATTTATTCTCAGCTCTGGAAAGGGAAAAGGCAGAGACGAGTTGGTTTTCTGGTCTGTTGTGATAAGAGACATCAGGGCTTTTTCCAGGAGTTTTCGGGAATATGTGCAGATATGGTCTGTGGGTAGATGCCGGCTGGTATTTGATGATCCTGAAAGGATGTATAATCTCTTGAATTGTTGAAGCGAAACAGAGGAATGGATGAATCTGTCGAGCCTTTCTGTTCAGTTAAAAAGAGTAATGTCAACAAAACAGGAGAGAATCCATTTATAGATGAAGAAGGAGTTTGTCCAGCTTGAAGGTGTTGAACGTATAGGTTTTTCGGCAAAATTCACAACGTACTTCGGCGCCGTTTTTTTCTTCTTTGAGTTGCTGCAGTGTTTTCTTCCCGAGCGAGCTGAGCGCCTTTTCCATTTTTTCAAGGTTGCAGCTACAGCTGTAGTATAATGGTCTTGAATGGATCTTTTTATGGGGCACTTTCTGCAAAAGAACGGAGAGAACCTCCGCCGGAGACTTGCCTCTCAGATAAAGATCGGAAAGGGAAGGTAGCCTGGCTATCTCTTCTTCAATATGATCCAGAGCCGTTTTGTCGGCGGGGGGAAGAGATTGAACGAGAAAGCCACCAGCTGCAGAAACGGTTCCGTTTGTTTCGAGCTGAACACTAAGGCCGACGGTTGACGGGGTCTGTTCTGAGTGCAGGAGATAGTAGGCAAGATCATCTCCAATTTCACTGGTGTAGAGCGGTATGGTGCCTGGATATTGCTTGCCTTGGGCAATCGACTTTATAACGGTGAGCAGGCCAGCCTGTCCCAGACCTGAAGCGACATCAATCTGTTTATTTTTCAGCGGAACATCTGCGTGGGGATTTTTGACATAGCCGCGAACCCAGCCGTTGAAACCCGCTTCTGTGATAATCTTGCCGAGCGGTCCATTTGCCTCAAATTTGAGGAGCACACTCTGGTCTTCTTTTAGCAGGGCGGCAAGCAGTGCGGCACCGGTGAGCGCCCGCCCCAGCGCCATTGCCGCCAAGGGCCCCACATCGTGACGTGTGCAGGCTTCGGCCACCAGCCCTGTCGTGTTGCAGACAATGCCAAAGAGGTCGCCTTTTTCGGAGATAACTCTTTCTATGCTATCGTTCATTTTGGGGCCAATAATTGGTCTTTGTTTTCCGGGTATTCTTAATGTTCCACAAAGGCAGGGAAACTGGGGCTGGTAACAATGGTCTTATCTGGCAAGACCCACATTGCGGAGCAATCCTTAAACTGCCGGAGAAAGGTTTGGCCTTTTTCTGGTCCCATGATAAAAAGGGTTGTGGCCAGGGCATCGGCAAGTTCCGTGGAGGGGGCAATCGCCGTAACCGCTATGCTTTGATGGGCAGAGGTTAAACGTCCCGCATCAAGGATATGATGGCTGCGCTCTTCGTTGTCAGAATCGACATATTGATAATAGTCTCCTGAGCCGCAAACCCCGGCGTTTTGCACTTCGATGACACCGAGTAACCCGTCCGAGCGAGGATCCTGTATCCCTATCCGCCAGATTCGCTCTCCGTAGCAGTAAAAATCGCCGCTTGCCTCAATCAGGGCGCTGGGAATACCAGCCTTTTGTAATTCTGCCGCCGCCGCATCGACAATGCTGCCTTTGGCGAGCCCTCCAAGATCAAGCGCCATTCCCTCCTGAGGCAGAAAAACGCTCTGCGTTGGGGCATCCATCTCTACCTTTCTGTAATCAACGAGGGCGGCCTTGTCTTTTGAGGCCATCTGCTGGTAGTAGAAAGGCAGGGAAGTTACGGCACCGATGGTTATATCAAACACCCCGTCTGAGAGCTTTCCAAAGTGCAGGGCCCGTTCAATCAAATGAAAGGCGGCGGCGGAGACTGTAACCTTTTCTTTCCCCGCAGAGCTGTTTATCCTACCTACAGAGCCTCTGGGGCTACGGTGCCCAAAATCATTTTCCAGTTCGGCGATTACTGTAAACGCCGCTGTTGCCGCCTCCTGGGCGGTCTTTTCATCGGTTCCTTCCGTCTTGAGGTGGACAATACCACCCATGGCCAGGTTGGCATAGGTCTGTCTCTGGACTGGAGAATTGAAGGACCTTTCGTTCTGCTGCAGGGCAGAAGAATGCTGATCGATTGTTGCCAGGCTTCCCAGAATAAGGATTGCACCTGTTATCAGGAAGACAGACCTCTGAGAGCCTGATAATGAGCCGATGATCAGGGGCAAGCAGGAGAGGAGCCCGACAAGACCAGCCGCAATAAGACCGGTCTCTGCCGACGCAGTCCACTGGACGAGGACGCCGCTGAATATCGGGCCGATCAAAAAACCAGCGCTGGCAGTGGTCTGAAAGATGCCGAGCATACGGCCTTTGGCAAGGGTTCCCTCTATTGCCTGTACCATCGACGAAGGCAGGGAGAGTGCTGTACCCAGCCCCATAATAATTCCTATGCTGATAAAGGCGGCAAGATTGCTGCAGGAACCAAGAATAACAAGGGCTGCGGCACTGACAAGCATACCGATAAGCACGAGAACACCACGTTGTGAAGAGTCGGCAAGTTTTCCTGTAAATGGCAACAGCAGGCAGCTTATGCCGCCGGGTACCGCTACGAGCAGCCCTGTCGACCAGGCTGGTCCGGCCAGTTTCTGGGTGAGAAGAATGGGGAAGAAAACAAGCAGGGCGGAGATACCGAGTGTTCTGCCAAATACGGCGGCCATAAGTGCCATCTGCCCCCCAGACCTGGAGGTGTTCCTTTTCGCTTGCCCCTCTTTTGCTGTCTGCAGAGAGACAAGGCCGTCTCTGGGATACAAAAAGTGTACGAGTAGGGAGGAAAGAAACATACACCCGAGAACAAAACCAAGGATACGCTCCATTTGAAAGGAGTAAAAGAGCAGGCCTCCGAGCGCTGGACCGAGAAAAAAGACTAGATTTGTCGCTGTGTTGCTCCAGCCAAATGCCTTGCCTTGGCGGCCAGAAGGGGCCTGACTGGCGAGTAATGTCAGGGCGACAGGTTTGATGATACCCGAGCTTATGCCAAGCCCAAACTGGATATAAAACAGGCTGTATTGATGAGGAAAAATAAAATAGGAGGCAACCAGCAGACAGGCAAGATAGGTGGCTGTCAGCAGTAATACCCTGGCTCCGTAACGATCTGCAAGTTCACCAGCAATCGGTGCCACAAGCAGACGGGCAAGATAATACAGCGAAAAAACCAGGCCGAGCCAGCCGCCTGGCCAGTTACTGCGAAAGGCAAAAAGAGGGAAGGCAAAGAAGAAAACACCGATACCGAGGGAAGAGAGGAATAAAACGGTGATCGCCAGAGAAGGGTTTACACCTGAATATTCCTCTCTTTTTTCAGCCTTCGATAAGAGCATACCTCCTGCAGCAGCAGTGTTTAACGAGCTTGCTCAAGGGCTCGGGCAACGGCGATCTTGATTCCATCTGAGGCCATTGTTGCCTTTGCTACAGAATCAACCGCCGGAGTTTGTGCCGCAATGATGGCTGCCGGGATCTGTTCCTTAGCCTTGGCATTACGCTCACCCTGCTTTTTCTTTTCTTCTACTGTTGTCTGTTTGAAGGTAACAAGCTGGATGTCGCTGATCTTGCCACCTGCAATGGTAACCTCTACAACGATCTCGCCCGGATGTTTGGGTGGTTTGTTGTGGCCTTTGGCCTTACCTGTGTATTTGCCATCCTTGTAGGCAACGGTTGCCTCGTTTAAGGCCTGAGCAACCGCTAACTCAAGTCCGACAGAGGCCATGGAGGCCTTGGCTACCGAGTCAATCTGCAGGGATTGCTTTTCGAGAATCGCTGCGGGAATCTTCTCTTTGACCTGCTCGTTGAGTTTTCCATGTTTCCCGTCTTTGGTCTGAGTAAACTCGACAAGCTTTATGTCTGTAATAGCATCCTCACTGACCGTGACTTCAACGGCAATATTGCCCGGGTGCTTTTTGGTGCTGCGGCCCGGAGAGGAACCTTTGTATACACCTGGTTTGTATTTTGCCGCAAAACCACTGCCCGCAAGCAGACAAACAAGCAGGGTTGCCATACATCCAATCAAAACTCTTTTCATAAGGATCCTCCTTTGTCGTTTTTGTTCGGTCTATATCAGTCCTGAAGATATCTTCAAAACCATAGGCCGACCTGAATTACTACATCTCTTTTCGTTGTATTCGAAAATCTTTCTCTCGCAGCAGCATTCTGGGATCCGGCTTTTTCTTTGGCAACGGGCACGGTACAGATCCGGGCTGTTCAATATGCCTCAGACGTTCAGCAAGGCTGCTGTACAAAGTCTTGTCCTCTCGAGCCGTGTACCCCTTGCTCTGCGTTCCTGATAAATGTAAAGCAATTTCGTTTTTTGCTTACATACCGTCTACATTATAATACAAAAATCAGAAATGCCAAAGTATTACAGCTGAAGGAGAAGAAATATTTGGAACGCCTGAATATTTTATTCTGTTTTGACCGTGAATATCTCGGCTTTTTATTGTCTTTTCTCGGATTTTGAATATGCCGGTAAAGGTGATTGCAGCAATTGATTGTATGTATATTCACCTTCACTCTTGAGAAAAACAGGCAGCCTGTGGTAACTAGGAGCGATGAAAGCAATCTTCTTCAACCGTGTTTTGTTGGTCGTTATGTATGCTCTGATGGCATGTCTTTTCCCTCATTTGCCCGGGGCAAAGGCTGACAAACTCCCGCTGTATGAGTATGGGCTGGCCGCCCTGGGGGCACGTTTTCCTCACTATCGAGGCTCAGACGAATATTCCACCTACGTGCTGCCCGTTCCCTATTTTGTCTATCGGGGCAAAAGGCTGCAGGCCAATCGTGAAGGGGTCCGTGGTATTTTTTTCCGTTATCGGAATATCCAGTCAGCACTGTCTCTTTTTGGTACTCCGCCCGTTCCCAACGAAAATAGTGCCCGCCGGGGTCTATCGAGAAGGGATGGTACTGTGGAGATAGGTCCGGCGGTTCGTTATTTTTTTTATCAGGATGGGGAAAATGATACCCTCTATGTAGAATCGGCGGTTCGGGGTGTTTTGTCGGTGGGTCTTGAAGATGGTCTGGATATTGCCGGGCAGGGGATAAGCGCAGACTGTACCCTGGTCTATAAGAACTCTTCCCTTTTCAGTGAACAGAAGATCCGCTACCATCTGAGTACTGGACCTCTGTTTGGCGACAGCAGATTTCACAGCTTCTACTACGAGGTTGACAGCCACGAAGCCACGCCCTTTCGACAAAGCTATCAGGCGGGCGGCGGTTACGGTGGCTGGCAGCTCTCGGGCAGTGTCCTCAAGGAGATCACGGCAAAGTTGCAGGTGGCACTGTATGGCAAGTGGCTGAACACAAGCGGTGCTGTCTTTGCAGACAGCCCTCTTGCGCGCACAACGGATAACTATGTCATCGGCTCAATGCTGATATGGAAACTGGGGGAATCTTCTGCCCGTGAACCCTGAGTGAAAACGATCGGATACAGCCATCTGGCCGCAGAACCGTTCAGGAACCTTTGTTTTACTCCTGCCCGTCCTTTTCGATCTCCCGGACCTGTACATTCATGCCAACAGGTGCCTGGATGCAACGGGATCTATAGAGGGCTTCCATTCGGGTGAAGTCCTGCTCTATCTTTTCTCCTTCTTCCAGTTCTTCCTGCTGCTCCGGGATGATCTCTTGTTCTGGTTTCATGGTGTTCTCGTTTTTTTGGTGTTTTTGCAAATCGCTTCGGGGCATATGCATGCAGTCAGTGCCTACTGTACTGCTATTTTTTTGAAAGTGCAGTGTATATTTCTCTCATGACAATAAAAAGCTCGGCATCTCCACCCTTGTCCGGGTGTAGTTCGAGGGCCTTTTTCCGGTACAGACGTGTCAGCTCTCGTTGACTCATTGCCTGGAGCTGCTCCCGGGAAACGCCCCAGATCTCCTTGAATTTTTCAGGGCTGGCCGTCGGTGTCTTTCGTTCCGGCCATTTGAACTGTCTTCTGCCCGCGATAAAATCCTCGGCAAATCGTTGTTGAAAAGAGGCCGTTCGGGGCACAAAATTACGCAGCATCCACAGATAGTGTTGAAGATGGGGGTGGAGTTGCTCTCCTGCCTTTTCTGCCTGCCAGAAAGATGTGTCGAGCTGGAGCAGACGCAGGGCCTCCTTAAGATGTCTGCCGATTTCATCCCTGGGAAGGGCCTCGGGCAGCCAGGAGGCGAAAGACTGTTGAAAATGTCTGCAAAGATTGAAAATGGCGTAGACATACTGGAGATACATCCCAGGCTCGAGTACCTTTTCTTGTTCTCTGAAGTAGTATTCTCTTTCATCACGGCTTTGCCCGATAAGAGGGCGGCAGCATTTTTCATTGAGCCTGTACAGCCGGCTCTGGTCCACCGCCCCATAGCGGAGATAGTAGAGCCTTCTTTTGTCGACGATGTGCACCTGCCGTTGAATCTGCTCTTTTTCTTCCGGGCTCAGCGGCCCCTTGTACTTTATACCCCTGTCCCGGAACAGCAGCAGCCGTTGCTGGACGTCCTGCGGGAAAAAGGCAAAGAGCAGTTTTTCCAGTTCGTCTGCGGGGCGCCGTATTTCGGCATCCTGCAGCGCAGAGAGCAGGGCGTCGTCAAAAATGACGCAATGCTCTGCGACAATGTTGAAAAAACGGCAGGGATCAGGCCCGAGATCGAAGACTGTCTGACTGGCGTACAGATCCTTGTCGGTTTGAACAGAGATCCTGATACGGTAGCGTGTTACACCTCGTTGCTGCTCTGTTGCCAGATACATTGTTGTCTGTTGCCTTAGCTTTTTGTTGGAGGGCCAAATATTCTATCGGTGAAACGCACATACCAGGCGGCCGACTGCACCTGGATAATATAGGCCAGCGCGATGACCAGGGCTGCATCGGTTCCCGCATCGCCGAAGGCATTTATCGCAATAGCCATGGCGATCGAGAGATTACGCATAACTGTACCGTAGACCAGGGCTATCGCATCCCCCCTGCTGAAAAACAGTTTCCCGGCCAGAGTGGAGAGAGAAAAGTTGATCAGATAGAGAATGATGAGGGGCAGAAAGATGATCAGTAACTGCGTTGGTTCTGAGGTTATTGTTTTGGCCTTGAGTGTCATGGCGACAAAGACGATACCCAGAACACCGACGGTGGAAAGGGCTGGAAAGCGCGGAGCAATACGCTTTTTAAAGTCTTCCTGGCTGTATTTTTTCAAGAGAAGCTGTCGGGTCATAAAGCCAATGAGCATCGGCAGAAAGACAATGAGTACAATCTGTTTGATTACGGCGGCAATGTTCACCTCCATCTCTGCTCCGTAGAGGGCACTGACGTAAAACGGTGTTGCCAGGGAACCGGTGGTAAGGCCAATGACCGTCATATTGATCGCAGCACCCATGTTCCCCTTGGCAAAGCCTGTCCAGGAGATTGTCATACCACTGGTGGGGAGCAGGGCGGCAAGCAGGATTCCCAGTGCCATATAGGGCTGACTGGCGAAGAAAAAACGTCCTATAACGTAAGCGATAAACGGGATAATGAGAAAGTTGAGGGCAAGGGCACTCGCCTGCAGCGGCAACTTCAGGCCTTTGAGAAGATGGTTGATATTCAGGGTAACCATCATCGGGTAGACCATAAGAAAGGTCATCGGTACGATCAGCTGTTTCAGTGAAGAGACCAGCGAATTGCTGACCAGATTGCCAAAGACAAGCCCGGCTGCCATCAGGGCCGGTATGGCATAGACCAGATTCTTATTGATTGTGATGAGATATTTCCACATAGACGTTCTCCGTTGGTTGTGTATAACCGATCGTTTCCTTGCTCAGCGGTCTCTGGTGCAGTGTCTTTCGGGTATTTAAGGGTTTGGTTATTCTTTGAGCAACCATAAGGCGGATGGCAGAGAAAGCAAGCCTGATATGTTCTTGGAGCACCATCTTTCAACCGCCAACAAAAAAAATATCTATCCCTGTTCATAGCTTGACAAGAGCTGGAAAAAAAGCAATATTTATTTCGCCTAATGTTGTTGGGTGGTCTTAAGAAAATATTTTTTTATCAAACAGGAGTTTGCTATGAAAACGATAGTTGTTGCCTTTTTGTCTTTTTTCACGGTTGCGCTGACGCCTCTTTTCGGTTTTGCGGATGGAGAGGTCAATCTGCTCTCGACCCGTCAGGAGTTTCTGCTGCGACCTTTTCTCGATGTTTTTGAACGTGAGACCGGTATCAAAGTCAACGTGGCTTATCTGAAAAAAGGTATGCTCGAGCGTCTCAAGGCCCGTCCCGGCGAGGCCGATCTGATCCTGACGAAGGATATTGCCAATCTCTCGGCAATAACCGATGCGGGTCTCCTGCAACCTTACAGCTCCTCGGTTATCGACGAAAATATCCCTGCCCCGTGGCGGGATGCCGACCATCTGTGGACCGGTCTGACCATGCGCGCCAGGGTCTTTTATTACTCCAAGGAGAGGGTTGATCCGAAGACGCTTACTACCTATCTCAGCCTTGCCGATAAAAAATACGCAAAGAAGATCTGTATCCGTTCCGGTTATCATAACTACAACGTCGCCCTGGTGAGCGCGATGATCGCTGAGCATGGCAAAGAGAAGGCAAAGGCCTGGCTTGAAGGGGTCAAGAGCAATCTCGCCCGTAAGCCCCAGGGCAACGACAGGGCGCAGATCCGTGCGGTATCTGCCGGCGAATGTGATCTTGCCATTGGCAACACCTACTACATGGGCAAGATGCTCGAAAACCCCGATCAGAGAGACTGGGCTGCCGCTGTTGGCATCTTTTTCCCCGATCAAGAGGGTTCCGGCACCCATGTTAATATCACCGGTGGCGGTATCACCAAGGCCGCAAAAAACAAGGAAAATGCGTTGAAACTGCTCGAGTTCCTCTCCGGTGATCTGGCGCAGACCATGTACTCTCAGGTCAATCACGAGTATCCCCTGAAAAAGGGTATCGTTCTCTCCGGTATTGTCAAGTCTTTTGGTTCAGGCCAGGAGGGGATCGAGAAGGGTGTTTTCAAGGCCGACACCCTGCCAATGTCGAAGATTGCGGCGCACAGAAAGGATGCCCTGCAACTGCTTGACGAAGTGAAGTTCGACGAATAAAAAAACCTTTTCTCTCCCGCTGTCCTGGGTAGTTTGCCGGACGGCGGGATCTGTCCGGACATTTTTCTCTTTCCAACTTCTCTTATACACTAGGTTCGTGAAACAACGATTTTGCCAGCCGTGGACGATTTTTGCTCTTGCCACGGCCTGTGTTGCTTCGATGCCCCTGTTCGCTGTTTTGGCTCTTGCCTTTTGGCCGGGAGAGGAGGGAACGATACTGCGTCTGTGGCAGACGGTGCTTCCGGGGTATATGCTGACCACCTTGCAGCTCGTCTGTGGTGTCGGTTTTGGAGTACTGCTTTTCGGGACAACCACCGCCTGGCTGGTTACTGTCTGTGATTTTCCCGGCTGCCGGTTGCTGAATCATCTGTTGATGTTGCCGATGGCGATGCCGGCCTATCTTATCGCCATTGTCTATATTGAACTGCTTGATTTTGCCGGGCCGATTCAGTCGACACTGCGCGGCTGGTTTGGTTGGAGTTCGGTGCAGGAGTATTGGTTCCCACCAATAACTTCATTGGGCGGGGCTGTTTTTCTCCTGTCGCTGGTCCTCTACCCGTATCTCTTTTTGATGGCACGGACCGCCTTTGGTGAACATGCCGGGCGCTGGCTGGAGGTTGGGCAGACCTTGAATCTGACCCCGAGACAATCCTTTTTCCGAATTGTGTTGCCTCTGGCCCGGCCGGCCATCGTCAGCGGGCTGCTTCTTGCCGTAATGGAGACGGTCGGGGATTTTGGACTGGTACAGCTCTTCTCGGTCAATACCTTTACCGTGGGTATCTATAATACCTGGTTTGGTGCCTCGAACGTCCCCGATGCCGCCAGACTCGCCTCGGGGCTTCTGGCGGTGATGCTGCTGTTGATTACGCTCGAGCGAATCTCCAGAGGCGGCAGGCGCTATATTCAGCCTGTTGGCAGCCCCCTTCAGCGTCGGAGGCTCGGCAGATATGCCGGTATTCTTGCCTGTATCTGGTGTTGTATCCCTTTATTTCTCGGGTTTCTTCTGCCTTTTTCGCTCCAGCTCTACTGGTGTGTTGACAGTTTTTCCGCCATAGACACCGACTCTTTTCTCTCGGATGCGACACATTCGCTGGTCTTGGGGGGTGGGGCGGCGATATGTGCCCTTATGGTTGCCCTTGTTCTTGCCTATGGTCGGCGTCTTGTACCGTCTGTGGTGCTGAAGGCCTCGATACGTATAGCAAATACCGGATATGCCCTGCCCGGACCGGTCCTGGCCCTTGGTGTGCTGGTGCCTTTCGCCTGGTTTGACCGGCAGCTGATCGCCTTTACCGAGAAGATCTGGCAGACAAATCCCGGATATCTGCTGAGCGGTACCGTTGGCATTGTCATCTTTGCGATGGTTGTGCGTTTTCTGGCCATGGCCTTTGGGAATATCGAAGCGGGACTGGGCAGGATCTCCCCACGTTTTGATCAGGCCGCCCTGCTTCTGAAAACCGGTTCGCTGGGCATCCTTCGCCGAATTCATCTGCCCCTTCTGCGGAGCAGCATGTTCACTGCCCTGCTTCTGGTGGTGGTCGAGGTGATGAAGGAGCTGCCCGCTACCCTGATGCTGCAACCCTTTAACTATAGTACCCTTGCCACCCGGGCCTTTTCTTACGCCTCGGAAGAGATGTACAAACAGGCCTCACTCTGGTCTGTGGCGATAGTGGCTGCGGGGATTATCCCGATCTTTATCATCAATGCCGGGCTTCTTCGTTCCTTGCGGCATAAACCCTAGTGGGGAAAAGATATGAATACCAGCCGACAACCACTCCTTTCTGTGCGCAGTTTGGTGAAAGAATACTCCGGTTCCACGGTCGTCAGTGATGTGAGCTTTGAGCTTTTTCCCGGTGAGCTGATGGCCATTCTCGGTCCATCCGGATGCGGAAAATCGACCCTGCTGCAGATGATCGCCGGGCTGACACGTCCGGAGAGCGGCAGTATCATCTACGCTAAAACCCCCTGGGTCGATGGCGGAGCCTTTGTCCCGCCAGAGCAGCGCGACTGTGGTATGGTCTTTCAGGATATGGCGCTGTTCCCGCATCTCTCAGTTGCTGGCAATATCGGCTTTTCGATTGAACGCAGCCGCAAGCGGCAGGTTGTGGCCAGCATGCTCGAGCTGGTCGGGCTGCCGGAGGTTGGCCGTCGTATGGTACACCAGCTCTCCGGCGGACAGCAGCAGCGGGTGGCCCTGGCAAGGAGCCTTGCCCCCAATCCCGGACTGTTGCTGCTTGACGAACCCTTTTCCAGTCTGGATCTGAAACTGCGCAATATCATGCGCCGCGAGGTCCGCAAGATCCTCAAACGGCAAAAGGTCACGGCGATACTGGTGACCCATGACCAGAGCGAGGCCTTTGCCTTTGCGGATACGGTGGCGGTGATGTTTGCCGGACGCTTTGAGCAGCAGGCCGACTCCTACGGCATATACCGGAATCCGGCAAACAGAAACATCGCCTCTTTTGTCGGAGATGCCAATTTTCTGCCGATGGAACAGGCGCTCGAGTGTTTTGGCGAGCTGGATAACATGAACGAAACCCTTAAATATCCTGAAAATACCTTTATGTGCCGCCCGCATAATCTGCAGCTCTCCGAAGAGGATGCCTGCGCAACTGTCAGCTCCTGTGAGTTCCAGGGAGAGTGGCAGCATCTGCAGTTGGATCTGGATTGCGGGGGCCAGCTTGATGTGCACAGTCGTCAATTCCTGGAGCCGGGGCTGCGGGTGTCTCCGACCGTCGAGCAGGGCTGTATCTATTCTCCGCAGGGCGAACTTATCGGTCTTTTCGGCGGGTAGATTTCTGGCAGAGATTTTTCTGTGGGCCTTCGTTGCAAGGCATTCCGTACAGTACACGACAGGCAAACGCCTTGTGCCCTGGCCTTACGAAAGACTTTGCCGATGAGAAATCCTGGCTAGAGGTGTACAGGTTGATCTCCCTTGGGCAACGATCTGTTCCTGCTTGACAGAATTGTCGGATGTATGTTCTGATCGTTTTAGGTGTATGAAAAAACTTTTGTCCGCTGTTCTTTTCCTGGGGAAAGGGGAGCGATAAGAGTTTAATATTTCTGAGAATCCTGCACGCCAGTGGTTGGAGTCTTTCCGCCTATCTTTCTGGGCAAGATTTTATGTGGTTTTCACCTGCAGATTTTGCTCATTGTGTAGTGGGGCGTTGAATACACATATATTTCGTTTTTGTTCGAGGCGCAGGAGCAAATGTACAACAGGCATATAACACAAATTCCGAGGATATTCTCATCTCCTATTATACCGCTGTATAATCGGCAGTTTTCCCGAGGAAAAATTGAGGCAGAACCTTGTGGCAATGAGTACTTATGAAGAGCAGGAATAGCAACAGTATAGAGCTTAGCCTGTATCTGCAAATGCTCTCTGCTGACCGTAAGACCTGCGCTGTGCTTGTGGAAAAAGGCATGCGTATAGGCATGCTCTGTTTGTGCGATGGGCAGCCTTTTGATGCTCAAAGCAAGCAAAAAGGCAAGGCAGCAGAAGAGGACAGGTCTTGCAGATATGGTGAGCAGGCGATTTATGAGATGTTAGGCTGGCATGAGCCGAGGATCGAGGTTCTGCCCCTGGAGCGTTCTGTCAAGCGGAACATCGATAAATCGCTTGAATTTCTTCTTTTGGAAAGCTGTCGTATTGCCGATGAACAGGCGGATCTCGAACAGGATCGTTCTGTGGATCGGCAGGTTGCTGTCCGCAATGAAGATTCTTTGTTTTCCTCCCCCCTTTTTCAAGAAGGTGCTGCGGGCGAGTCTGGTCGAGTGGGAAAAAATGAGCGTGCAGATGACCCATCTGCTTTTGAGTCAGAGAGTAGCGCTATCGCAGGACCTGTGCAATTCCCGGTCCGGGAGACGCCTTCAAAACCGGAAGACCTTATATCTGTTCTCTCGAACGGGATTGTCAAAAAGATTTTTGTTACGGTTGTATTGATTATTGTGTTCGGCACAGCTTTTTTTATGTCGCCGTGGGGGCGGCAGTATAAAGAGAACGCAGAGCTGTCTTCCACCGATCAGGTTGCAGCCTTGGTGCAAACAGATATTCGGAACCCGGTAAACAGCAGAAAAGATGGGCAGGGATCGGAAAATGCGGTTTCATCTGGCCCGGGTAAGATTGGTCGTTCCCTGACTGGGGCTGAGCATAAATTACCAGTAAGCGGTAAAGAGTTGACCGCCTCCGGGGAGCCCCTTGAACAAAAGAGGCAGGCTGGAAAGAAATCTCCCGGGGCAGTCAAAAGGGTATCTGAACCGCCATCTCCTGCAAAGACCGGAGCTCCGGCGATATCCCAGAGAGCATCTAAGACGGCCCTTCTTGTAGAGACAGAAGCCCCTGCGGTTTCGGAGCTTCCCTCTCGATCGGGATCTATTGTTCAAAAAAAGGCTCCGACAACCGCTAAGAGGGGATCAGAGCCGCAGTCTGTTGTTCAGAAAGAGCCGAAGGCTCAGCCTCCGCCGGTTTTCAATATTGAGTTGCCAAGGTTCTCCAGAGCCCAAGCGGAAACAGGTTCTGTTGTCAGGTTAACTTCTCCTGCAGGTAAAGGGCGGTCTGAATCCCAACAGAAAGGCAGACCTGAATTTGCCTCTGAACCTGCCGCGTTATCGGAGAATGTGTCGCAGAGTAGTGCCGATCTTATTTCTCAAACCGACAGCCAGGGACCTTTAAAAGACAGCCGTACTTTTCCCCCTTCTGCTGTCCAGGCTGTTGATGCAGCATCTCCTTCGTCCCCAAAGGATATTTCCCTGGCAATACGTGAGGTTGGTGCTGCTATTGACAAGTACAAAAGATATCCGAGAGCCGCGAGACGGGCCGGCTATGGAGGGCTGGTCAAGGTTCAGATCCAGCTCAAGAAAAATGGTATGGCTGTGGCCTGTTCGATACTGAAATCCAGTGGTCGAAAGGCCCTGGATAGGGCGGCCATGAACGCGGCTCAGAAAATCATTGACCAGAAGGTTACTTCCGCGGTTCTCTCCGATGATCTGTTTGTGATTGTTCCGGTACGTTTTTCTCTTGATTAAAGAACATCTTCAACAAGTCAGGGAAAATTTTTCAGTGGCAAACCGTTTTGAATGATCATAAAACGATTCTGGCAAAAAAGAATAACCCCAGATCCGGGGAGAAACGGTACCGGTCAGGCAATATAGGTTAGCCCGGATGAATCTTTTTTCTTGCAGGAGAGCTCTATGGAAACAATAAAAGTCAGCGGTATGAAATGCCAGCATTGTGTAAAATCTGTGACGGAGGCCCTGGAAGGGCTTGCTGGTGTTGAAGAGGTGGTCGTAGATCTTGAGAGCGGGGATGTCTCCTATAAAAATGCTGGCGTGGATCGTCAGGCAGTGAGAGCAGCTATACTCAGTATCGGCTTTGAGCCCGAGGAGTAGCACTCCGTTCTCTCCCAACTACCGGTACGTTTTTTTCTCTACACGCCGAAAAATCGTCGTCGGCCTGGTTCTGGTGAGAGCGTTTTTTTCAGCTATAGTTGATGTTGATTTCAAACTCTCTCAGACGTTTGTGGATTGAACGAAGTTCGGTTATTGTCGTCCAGTTTGCGATAAATATAGAGAAAGATTCTCGAACCTTGCTGAAGGCGTTTGAGACCTGTACAAGAACACCAAGGGTTATAACCCCGGTGAAGAGTCCAGGGCCCATGATAAGGTAGGGCACAATAATCATTAACTGCTCAAAGAAGTTGACCCAGATGTCGAAGTATCCGTAATGAAGAAAGAGGCGGTTGTAGTTTATTTTCAGCCCGGTGAAGAGTTCGACGATGGTCTCTGTCCGCCCGTAGTTTACCTTGTCGTCTTCTGCGTATACCAGTTCCTTGCGGAATGCCGCTTCGACCTTTTGGTTGTTGTATTCGAGACCGGGCAGTTTTATCCCGACGAACCAGGATATCAGGAGGCCGCCCAGGGAAACTGCCAGGGCAACCCATACCAGACAGCCCGGTATGGTCTTGAAAAAGGCGATGTCGACACCCGAACTCAGTCCCCAGAGAATCGGCAGAAAGGCGATCAGCGTCATTATCGCCCGGATTACCTGAAGCCCGAGGCTTTCCACTATTCTTGCAAAGCGATATATGTCTTCCTGGATACGCTGGCTTGCGCCTTCAATCTCTTCGTCGACCTTTTGCCAGTGAGAGACATAGGAGAAGGTGATTGCCTCCCGCCATTTGAAAGAGTATATCCTGGTAAAATACGAGGTTACTGTGGCAATAAGGACATAGGGAAAGGCGATTTTGGCAAATTGTAGCATCTCCAGCCAGAAATCATCGACGCTGTGTTCCGTTGCCTTTTGCAGAATATTGTAGAAACTGCCATACCATTCGTTAATCTTGACGGTCAGTTCGACCTGTAAGAAGAGGGCCGTGACCAGAAAAAAGGCCCCGCCGTAGGCCCAGAGGAACCATTTTCTGCTGTGGTAAAATGCCTTTATCATATCTGTTTTTGTCCGTCGGATGTTATCGGTTTGGGGAAAATACTCCAAGGGATTTGAGATACTCTAAAATCATATGCAGCGCAATAGTGGAATGGGCTACACCTCTGTAAAGGTATTTCTCTGATGATCTTGTATCAATGGTTGTAACCGAACATGTTATTGTTGGCGATGAATGTATTATCCTGGAACCTTTCTGGATCTCTCCGGCTTCTCTTTGTTGTCTAAAACGAACAGTGAAAGACTTTTCATGTCTGTTCTATCACCACCTGAGGTCTTGACTGCTGTTTTCAGGTTTTTCCGGCGGATCGGGGGTAATTATTTAGTAAGTGTTACTGGTCTGGCGTTGCCATTGCTTTGAGTTTTGTTTAGGTTGAGGTAGATACAGAGGAGTTCTTTAATGCCGAAGATGGGCCCGTTTTTATTCGCCAGGCATTTGGAACTTTGACAGGAAAAAAACGAACAAACTGATGTAGGGTAATATGCAGACACGAGAGCTTGATGGTATCTCAATTCTTGTGGCAGAGGATGATGCCGGCATTGCAGAATTGTTGCGAAGTTTCTTTGAACAGAATGGCGCCTCTGTCTGGGTTGAGTACAGTGGTAGAGATGTCATGGCGCGAACTCAGGAAATGCAACCGGATATCGTTATCTTAGATGTGGTTATGCCGTATCTCGATGGCTTGACAGCTCTTTCTCAGATCCGTAAAAACGGGATCAGGACCCCTGCAATTATGTTGACCGATAACAGAACGGTAGATGATAAGGTCGCGGGCCTGGATACTGGTGCCGATGATTATATGACCAAACCCTTTAGTCCCAAAGAATTACTGGCCCGGGTCAAGGCCCTTCTGCGCCGCAGGGATTTGCAGACAGATGCTGAAGAATTGGCAGTTATTCGTATCGGAACCATCACGATAGATCCGCTTGCACGGGAGATAAGAAACGATGATGGTGCTTTTGTCCCGTTTACCAAGACGGAGTTTGATTTGCTGTACTATCTTGCCCAGAGAAAGGCGAGAGTGGTAGAGCATACGGCTCTGTTAGAGGAAATCCTGGGCTATAAAGGTGATATCGAAACCAAGGCTCTTGTTATGCATATTGCCAATATGAGAAGAAAAATGGCGAAAATGTCTTTGGATACTGTAAAGATAGAGACAGTTGCCGGGGTCGGTTATAAGCTTTTGGAGTGTTGATTTTTTTATGCAGTTTGTTTGAGGAGATACGCTGGGAGTGCTGTGATAATGCAAAATGCTAAAAGGATACTGGTGACAAAGGCCAGACGTTATATTTTCTGTACTGTTTTTACGTTTATCATCTCATTGTTAGTGGGTTCCTCTGCCCTGGCAGAACATCTGGTGCCCATTACGGTTCAAAAGGGGACGAATCTGATCCAATTGACCAGGAGATTTTGTACTTCAGAATATCACTGGAAGGAGATCGCCAGAATAAACGGTCTGCAGCCACCGTATACGATCTTTGCCAACGATGTTTTGCATATCCCCCTGGAGCTTCTGCGGGCAGAAGTTCTCTCCGCCAAAGTGGCATCGGTTTCTGGTGGCGTTTTTCTTGTTGATCGAATGAATCGGTTGGTCAAGGTGGCCAAGGGGGACGCCATCTTTCCAGGTCAGACAATGGTTACCGAGGATGGGGGATATGCCTACTTGATTTTCCCCGACCATAAATACACCAGAATTTCCGGCGATTCTAAGTTTACTGTAACCTACATGGTGCGCCTGGTTGACGAGAGTTTCAAGGCGGAATTCTTTCTCGAGAAGGGCAGGGTCACCCATACGGTAAAAGAGCAACTGGAGATAAATGAAACCTTTACCACCCGTACTCCTGTCTCTGTTACCGGTGTACGTGGGACGACCTATCGACTCAAGGCGCCTGATTCTGATGAGAACACCGTCGAGACGCTCAAAGGCCTTGTTTCGGTCAGCGGTGGAAAATTTCACGCTGAAGTGAAAGAGGGGCAGTGCGTAAAGGTCGTTACAGGTGGAGGGGAAATTACCGTTGACTCTCTGCCTGAGGCCCCAGCGCCTTTGCAGCTTGCAGAGATATACGGAGAACTTCCGATAGTTATTCCAGCACCGGCCGATCCGGCAATAAAGACATTTCGTTTGCTCGTGAGCAGAGATAAGGCCGGAAACGACCTTGTTCTTGAACGCGTTGCCGCATCAGGAGAGGATTTTTCGTTGTTGTCTCTTGCCGATGGTCAGTATTATGCTCATCTAACCGCAATTGATGACCGAAACTACGAAAGCGCTCCTTCGTCTCCGGCACTTTTTGCTGTAAGGACGACATTTTTACCCCCGACCCTTTTAGTCTCGCGGGAGGGGAAGATTCTCTTCAACGACACCGTTAAGGTGGGCTGGTTAAGAAATGAACAGGCGAAGGCCTATCATTTTCAGCTGGCAGCGGACGAGAATTTTGCCGATATCCTTGAAGAGCGGGATATTACAGCCAATGAGTTCGCCTTTACCAACCTTGAACCTGGTTCGTATCGCTTTCGTGTGCAGGCTGTTGCCGAAGATGGCTTTAGGTCCCGTTATTCCGCTGTGGATAGATGGCGGATACAGGCAGAGGCCGATGTCTCGACCGATGTTGGTTCCAGCGACGACGGGCTGCATTTTCAATGGGCCGATATGGGCAAAGGTTTTACCTATGACATTGAAATTAGTAGAAATAACAGTTTTACCGACATTTTCCTGTCTGAGTCAGACCTTGATACAACCGAGTTTGCTTCCCGGAAGTATATTGAGCCTGGAACCTATTACTTTCATATGAGGGGTGTCGCCGAAGATGGTATGGCCACGCCATGGACTCCGACGCAGGTGTTTGATGTCAAGCAGCCCGGTTTTGGTTTGATGGATGCAGCTATACTTGGCGTCTTTTTGAGCTTTTTTCTTTTATAACTACCGGTTTTTGTCGGCGCGCTTGAACGGCTTTTGGGGGTTGATCGGAGGTCGCCAATGGCTGTCTGAGTGTGTCGTATCCACTGCATTTGGGAAGGAAATTGACTATTCAAGCCGTTTATCAGCGGTTACTGTGTGTTGTATTGACTGTGCTTGTCTGTCTGCTTTTTTCGCAGACCGGCTTTTACCCCTGGTTATCAGACCTGGGGCTGAATATCCTCTTTAAGGTTCGAGGTGCCCGGGAAACCAGCCAGTCGATTGTCATTGTCGGTATTGATGAGGCCTCTCTGCGAAAACATGGGCCGATGCCCTTTCAGCGGAGAATCCATGCAGCTCTTCTGCATCAGCTCAGATATGCCAAGGTCGTCGGTTTTGACGTTTTGTTTGCCTATCCCACGCCGGATGACGGGCTGTTTGTCGAGGCGATCAAGAAGGGGCCTCCGGTCGTTATGGCCGTTGCCAGAGATTACCAGAAAAACGTTATCCGGCCGGCCGTATCCTTCCAGGAGGTTGTTACGCTCGGCCATATTGAGACCCTGCTTGGGGCGGATGGTATCGTCCGGCGTGTTCCGTATCAAAGATATGATCTGCCGGCGTTCTCCCTGGCGATGTATTTGGCGGGGCAAGGACAACAGGAAGAGGTTCCGGAGGCCACAAACAGATATATCAATTTTTATGGTCCGGAGTTTTCCTTTCTCTATCTATCCTATGACGATGTCTTAAACGGTGAATACCCGCCTGATTTTTTTAAGGACCGCTATGTCTTTGTCGGTTCGAAGGCTGTGGCTCTCGGGGATGTGCATATCAGTCCATTCAGCAGAGACTACCCTGTTCCCGGGGTGGAAATTCAGGCAACTATTCTCAACAATATCCTCGAAAATCAGCATATTCGCCCCTTCCCGCAGATAGCCTGGGGGCTGGGTGCTCTCTGCCTTATTCTGCCCCTGCTGGTCTGGTATAGGGTCGCTGAGGCCTATAATCTTCTGGTAAATATTGTCACAGCCTCCTGTATCGCTGTTTTCTCGACAATCCTGTTTTCTTCGAACGTCTTTATCAGCCCTTTTTTGCCGATTTTTGTTCTGGCTCTTGCCTACTCTTTTCATCTTATCTTCTGGTGGTTCAGTAATACCATTGAGCTGATACGGCAGTTGAAGGTGCTTGATCTACAGCTTGTGAAAAGTGTAAATACCGTGTTCAAGGCCCCTCCTGCCTCTTTTGCCTCGGTGCGAAAAAAACAAAAACCTCCTCGGCTGCTCGAAGGCTTTGACCGGCATTTATCCCATCTGCATTCCGGTATTCAGACCCTCAGCTTGCAAGAGAATTTTATAAATCATTTATTGAGTAAAGAGACGCCTCCTCTTATCCTTTGGCAAAAGGACCAGGGAACGGTGGTTTTGGTCAACAGCCGTTTTACAAGGCTGTGGAGAGATTGTCTCGCCCCGGGAAAGGAGCTGCCCAGCCTTGAGGCGTTTTACCGGTTTGTTAACGAGAAATATGTTGCCGATGATACGACCTCTTCCAAGATTCTGGCGATGCCTGTATTGCTTGAAAAAGATCAAACTGTTGATATTTTCACGGCAGAGAGCGGAAAAAAATGCTACCATCGTGTCGTGGTGCATCGTGTCGTGGACGATCTGCATGGCTTCGAAGGTGTTTTGGCGAGTTTAACCGATGTTACCGAGATTCGGGAGCTTGAAAGATTAAAAGGCGAGATTATGAATGTTGTCTCTCACGAATTGAAGCTGCCTTTGACAACAATAATGGGTTTTTCCGAGATGCTTACCGAGTCCCTCGAGGGCTCGGAAAAGACGTTTGCAACTGCAATATTTGACCAGTCAAATCGTCTGGCCAAGATGATTGAGGATTTTCTTAATATTGCCCGTATGGAAAGCGGTAAATATGTGATTCGCAAGTATCCGTTTGATCTGCTTTCGGTGGTGCATGACGCCGCCACAGGGGTTATGCACGCCGCGGCTAAGAAGAATATCGATATTGTCTATGATCTTCCCCGGAAGGTGAGTCCGCTGCTCGGGGATGAGTCTCTTCTGGTGCAGGTTATTTTGAATGTGATGGATAATGCGATAAAATTCAGCCCTGCCGGAGGGACGGTTGTCGTGCGGGTAAAAGAGCAGGAGAAACAGGTCCTGATACTCGTTGAAGACAGCGGCTCCGGGGTTGCTCAGGAGGATACAACAAAAATTTTCGAGAAATTTCAACGGGGAACCGGCCAGCATCTTGAGGCCGGTTTTGGTTTGGGGCTCAATTTCGTCAGCAATGTTCTGGAAAACCATCTGGGTTCAATCAGCGTTGAAGACAGTAGCGAATTGGGTGGAGCCAAGTTTATTATTACCCTGCCAAAGAAGACTGTTTAGATCTCCTCCCGATCTGTTTTGACGATCTGCATGTTCGATTGACTGCGTTTCTGGGCATTGTAGGGTATATTGCCTGGGGGCTTGCTTGGTGCGGGCGATGTTCCCTTCCCGGGGAGGCTGATTTACGATACATTTCTCTAAACGGTTGCCATGAAACAATATCTTGATTTATGTCAAAGGGTTATTTCCGAAGGCCAGTGGATTGAGAACAAGAGGACCGGCAAGCGATGTCTCACTCTGATCAACGCCGATCTTGAGTACGACGTACGTGGAGGAGTGCTGCCTGTTCTGACAACCAAGAAAGTGTTCTGGAAGGCGGCTATAGCCGAGATGCTGGGGTATCTGCGCGGTTATACAAGTGCCGCCGATTTCAGGGCAATTGGCTGTAATACCTGGAATGCAAATGCCAATGAAAATCCTGACTGGCTGGCAAATCCTTTTCGCAAAGGTGAAGATGATATGGGCAGGTGTTACGGTGCCCAGGGAAGGGACTGGAGAAATCCGGAAAACCAGCGTGTGGATCAACTGCTCAATATCTACAACGACCTTCGCCAGGGTATCGATAATCGTTGTGAAGTTATGACCTTTATGAATCCAGGAGAGCGGGATCGGGCCTGTCTTAACCCCTGCATGCATACCCATACATTCAGTATCGTTGGGGATTTTCTTTACCTGACTTCGTATCAGCGCTCAGATGATCTGCCTCTTGGCCACGGCTTTAATCAGGTACAGGTTGGCTGGTTACTTATGGTTATGGCCCAGATCACTGGGCTTAAACCTGGGATTGCCTATCATAAAATTATTAACGTCCATATCTATGAAGATCAGCTGGAGATGCTTCGTGATGTACAACTCAAACGGGAGCCCTACGAGCAGCCAAGACTTGCGATCAATCCGGACATTAAAACGCTTACCGACCTTGAGACCTGGGTTACTCCCGATGATTTTGAGCTGATAGGCTACAGGCATCATCCGGCAATCAGGTATGCCTTTAGCGTATGATCGGCTGCGCCAACCTTTTGCCAATAATTTGCTGGTGAAATCGGGAAAAATCTTGTATAATACATCCCATGATTGTTGTTTCCGACGGTCTGTTTACGTTGTATTTACTTTTGTTGGTTTAAAATAATAGAGAAAGGGGGTGCTACCTTGAAAGCAATGATAAAAATTATTGTACCCGTGTTTTTTGCATGCCTTATTACTTTTGATCTTGCCGGTGCCTCGACGAAGCTCAGAGAAATTGGGCGGAGTCCTTTTCATACCCCGGCCTTGACAACCGTTGAATCACTGCGGTCTATGGTTCAGGAGAAGAAGGCCGATGTGATGGTTGGTTTCGACAAGGCTGGGCGGCATGAACTGTATCAGCCATTCATTGAGCAGATTCAGACCACGGAGGTTCGGCTTGTTGATTTTGAGAAAGACTCCTGGTTTGAGTGGATGCTCTTTAAAAAGAAAGGCAAGGGCACTGTTCGTGTTGCCAAGGATGTAACCTGGGTTAATGATACACCCTTTCCGGGTTTTGCCTTTGACATAGAAAGTGATGGTTCTCTCCATTCCTTCGCCGTACCATTGGGATGTGGAAATATTGCCTATGTCGGCAGTCGTCCAATGCCTGCTGTCGCCACGCCTCCGGCGCCTGTTAACCAGCCTCCGAAGTGTGCGATGACTGTCACTCCAGATCGAGCTTTTTGTGGTGAGAAGGTCACCGTTGATGCCAGCGGGTCAAGTGATCCTGAAGGCAAAATTCAAGGTCTGCAGGTTACTTTTGTTGATCAGGCCGGACAGGTTGTTGGAGAGAAACAGGTTAGCGATTCTCTGGTCACAGAGGTGAGTCTGCCCTGTGGTACCAGTACCCTTCAGGTTGTCGTAACAGACGATAAGGGGCTCAGCTCAGAGCCGGGCGAGTGTGCTCAGAGTGTAACAGGTCTGAAGCGGGTACGCTTTTTGGCAGATCTGGGCTACTATCGACAGTTTGACCCTGCCCACTATCTCTTCGGCCGGTTGGGCGTGGAATACCGCTTTACAGAGCAGTTTTCTCTGCTTGGCCTGTTGGGGGGAGCACCCCAGGTGGAAGGGATCGATGGTGAGTCGGCATTTCTCGCCGATCTGCTTGCCGAGTACAAGTTTGGCCGACGCTATTTCCTGAATCTCGGCCTTGGTGCCTGGCTGACCGATGGTGATGATGATATCGAGGCGGAGAACAGCCAGCTGGATTTTGTAGGCGGCATGGGGGCGAGGTTCTTTGGCGAACCTGAATCCTTTAATGCGTCGCTGTTCTTTGAGATACGCTCAGCCTTTGACGAGATGGATTCTCTGGTTGATTATGGCCGATTCGGGCTTGGCGTTCGTTTTAGATTCTAGTTTGAAGATTTTCTAAAAAGGAATCTGGAAGATCAAGGGGTGTTTCGAAAGTTTTTTCGAAACACCCCTTTTCTTATAGAAATGTGTATTGTAGCCAAGGCGGGTGATAAGTTGGAAAAGCTTGGACAAGCAAGCCTTTCTCAACCATTGAGCGAGTATGTTTACTGGCTGTATTTGGCTTTTGGGGTGAATATTAACAGCCTGAATTTTCCAGACCAGGAGCAGGAAAGCCCTTACACAGCTCAGCGACCTCCGTTGCCGTTTTTTCAAGAAATTGCCCGTCATCGGCTCTGGAGACCACCCGGTCTATTAGCTGGCCGACCAATACCATCTGTTCTTCCTTAAAGCCTCGAGACGTCAGGGCTGCTGTACCCAGGCGGATTCCACTTGGATCGACTGGTTTTCTTGTATCGTAGGGTATTGCATTACAGTTTACGACGATACCCGCCGTATCCAATGCCTTTGCTGCTTCTTTGCCGGAGAGGCCCTTGCTGGTAATGTCGATGAGAAGCAGGTGATTATCCGTGCCCCCTGTTATCAGCTGAAAATCCCTTTTCAGCAACTCTTCTGCGAGGACCGCTGCATTTTTTATCACCTGGGCGGCATAGTCCCTGAACGCGGGTGTCGAGGCCTCTTTGAGGGCCACGGCTATGGCCGCTGTGGTATGGTCATGCGGGCCACCCTGGATGCCTGGAAATACCGCTTTGTCGATGGCGGCAGCGTGTTCGGTCTTGCAGAGGATCATAGCGCCCCTCGGCCCACGCAGTGTTTTATGCGTAGTGGTGGTAACGACATCGGCATAGGGGACAGGTGAAGGGTGGGCTCCCCCTGCAACAAGACCGGCAAAATGGGCCATGTCGACCATGAAGATTGCGCCGACCTCATCGGCTATTTCGCGAAATTTCTGGAAGTCCGGAATTCTTGGGTAGGCGGAATGTCCGGCAATGAGAATCTTGGGTCTGACCTCCAGCGCTTTTTCCCGGATCTTATCGTAGTTCAGTCGGGCTGTTTCTGGGTCCAGCTCATAGGATTGCGCGTCAAAAAATTTACCCGAGATACTGACCCTGGCCCCGTGGGTGAGGTGTCCGCCATGGGGCAGGGCCATTCCCAGTATACTGTCTCCGGGCTGTAGAAAGGCCAGATAGGTGGCCAGATTCGCAGGAGACCCTGAGTAGGACTGTACGTTCACATGATCTGCACCAAAGAGAGAAGAGGCCCGCTCGATGGCCAGCTGCTCGATCTGGTCGATCAGCTGTTGACCTTCGTAGTAGCGTTTCCCGGCATAGCCCTCGGAGTATTTGTTGGTGAGCACCGAACCTGTTGCGTCAAGAACAGCCTGAGACACGTAATTTTCAGAGGCGATCATCCGAATCTTATCGGCCTGACGTCGTTCTTCCTGCCTGATGAGCGAGAATATTTCCGGGTCAAAAGTTTTCACTGCTTCCATCCTTTCTCCTTGTCCATGTGAATCCGTTCTTTATTTTGTAAGGAACCTGTATATGTTAAAAGATTTTTTTCACATCCGATATCTCAGAGGTCATTCTTTTTTTATTCTATCGTTGGTATCTGCTACCATGTTCGCTGGCAGAAGAAAAACAGAGAATTAATCCTTGACCTCGGGGGAGCAATCAGGATATCTGTAGATCTTTCATCCTCTCTTGTCGTTTGTCAGAAGATTTGGCCAAGAGACAATGAGCCATTACTGGATCAGAGAACAGTCTCTTGGTATAAGGCCGATCCAACTGACGAACCAGACAATATAATAGATGGTTGTTCTTTTTAACAGAAGAAACTTTGGGAATGCTGGTTTCTATTGACAAACCCTTTCTGTAAAAGCCCCGGGATATGTTGTATGTTCAGCTTTTCTCTCTGCATCTTTTTTCACCGCGATTATATGAGTCTTTGAGATCTATTTATGAAGTCATCATCGTTATATCGTTGTCATATTATTGGTTTCTTGTTGCTTGTTGTCTCGGGTCTCTGTTTGTTTGCACCGTTGACCGTTCATGCCAAGAAGAAACAACGATACGATATCGTTTACCTTTTATCCGATGATCTTGAGCGTGTGCTTGATTATCGGGAAGAGCTTGAAGCAGTTCTTGATGAGAAGGTTATCAAGAAGTTGCGGGTTATGGGGAGGAAGAATGAGTACGCCCTGGTTTTCGATGGTAATATCAGTGCAGAGGCTGTCAGCAGGACCCTGATAGAACACGCAGATGTTCTTGATCTTGCCGGATATGACGAACCCTGGGCCGCAGATGATCTGATCTTTCATCCACTCTACAACGTCAGTTATGGGATGGGGCCAAATCTGGAGCCATTAAAGCGTCGTTATGAAGCTGTGTATAAAATACTGGGCCCCGATATTCACAAAGAGCTTTTCATAGAGAAGACCTTCCACGGTAATTATAAGCTTATCTATCAGGTTCGAGGTAACAAGAGAAGGGTGAATAGAATAGCCAAAAGGCATGCCCGGCTGTTGAAGAAAAAAAGGATTGCAACCTCGATAACTGCAGAGAACAATAATCGTATTGTTTACGGGGAATCCAGCCTTATTGACGATAAAGATCAGGTCGAGCAAGTGCAGCCTGCTCCGGCAAAACCAAAGAAAGAGACTCGTCCGGCAGCCCGCCAGCCTGTGGCGCAAAAAAGTGAGAAACAGCAACAACCAGCATTTTCTGGCAGGGAAAATGTGAAGATGGAGCGGTCGGTCGAACTCTATATCAAGGGGCTGCGCAAAAAAAATGCCTTGAGCAAGCTAGAGTCAACCTCCTGGATGGTGTACGATCTGATGCAGGATAAGATCGTTGTTGATATCAATGGAGACAAGGTCTTTCAGACGGCGAGTATGGTAAAGCCTTTTGTTGCTCTGGCTTTTTTTCACAAGGTCAAACAGGGCAAGTTGGCGTACGGCCCTGTCAGTCGGCGAAAAATGACGGCGATGATTCAGCGCAGCAACAATCAGGCGACAAACTGGGTGCTTCGACAGGTCGGAGGTCCGCGGAACTGTGAGGCGATCCTCAAGAAGCACTACGGGCATATCTTTCATAACGTAAATATAGTAGAGACCATTCCGCCAGGTGGAAAAACCTATAAAAACACAGCGATACCTTCCGATTATGTCAGATTTTTACGGGCGCTCTATCGAAAGGAGCTGCCCTATGGTGCAGAACTCAGGAGGCTTATGGCCCTTCCAGGGCGAGACAGACTCTACCATGGCACCTCGGTTTCCAAGGGTACACTGGTGTATAACAAGACCGGATCAACGGCACGCCTCTGCGGGGATATGGGGATATTGGTTCCGAAAAAGAAAAACGGCCGCCGTTATGCCTATATCTTTGTAGGGATTATTCAAAGGGATCACCGGGCGCCAAATTATGGTCGGTGGATGCGTTCCCGGAGCAATATAATCCGCCATGTCTCTACGATTGTTTTTAACCAGCTTGCACGGCTCCATAATCTTAGATAATATGGTCACAAGGTGTTTTCAAGTCGGAGGTTATGAAGTATTTCTGAGTTTTCTTTGCCGCATTTTCTGGGGAGCAAAAGATGAACGTGATCATGGATCTTTGTGTTATACCGATGGGGGTTGGTGTCTCTGTGTCTGAATATGTTGCAGCCTGCCAGACAATTCTCAAAGAGGCGGGATTACAAACCCAGCTCCATGCCTATGGCACCAATATCGAAGGAGAGTGGGATACGGTTATGGCCGCACTCAAGGCCTGCCATAAAAAGGTTCACGGGATGGGAGCACCGAGGATATCGACGACGATACGACTCGGCACGCGTGTCGATAGAAAGCAGTCCATGGAAGATAAAATTACCTCGGTGCTTAATAAAAAGTCGCTATAGACGAGGTTCGTTTAACGGCTTTTTTACCCCAAAGATATGTCTTTTCCTGTTTGGGGCTTGTTCGCTGAGTTTCAGCCTGCTTTTTCCGGAGAATCGATCTTGGGCAGTGTAGCTGCTCTCTCCGAGAGTTCAATTCTCCGGCTTCATGGCATTTTTTGATCTTTGTATCGATATGGACTGTCGCTGATGACGTTCTTGTACGATAAAATTACCTATCTCTTCGATCCTCTCCAGCATTTCTGGGAGCATGAAAAGCTGCATAAAAAAGTGGCTCTTGTTCTCGTGCTTTTCTTTCTTTGCAGCCTTGTCTCTATCGAATTAAACCGGCAAGGTCTGCTTTCCTCTTCGCTTGCCCCGCTTGTGCCCAGGAACCATTTCTTTGCTGTACAGGCTTGTTTTACCGTCGTTTTGGTCCTTGAAGTCATTAGTCTGATCTTTATTATTCCCTGCTCTTTCAGTCGATCGGTTGGCAAGCAGTTTGAGATTCTGGCATTGATTTTGATAAGAAATGCCTTTAAAGAGCTTTCCGGTTTTGCCGAGCCAATACGTTTCACCGGCAATGAGGAAGCTGTACTGTCGATCTTGTCTAATGGCTTTGGTGCGCTGGTCATCTTTGTTCTTCTTGGAGTCTATTATGCGATACAGAAGTCGTCTGAGGAGAAGATGCTTCCTTTCGACATATACAGTTTTATCGCGGCAAAAAAGGGAATTGCTCTGATACTGCTTGTCATTTTTACCTACCTCGGAGTAGTGAGCCTGCTGACGCCGAATACACCTCACTCGACCTCTGATTTTCTTCACAGTTTTTATACGATACTCATCCTGACTGATATCCTGTTGGTTCTGTTAGCCCAATGTTATCAGCCGTCATTTTATGCAATCTTCAGAAACTCTGGTTTTGCTCTCTCGACACTCATCATTCGTATCGCCCTGGCAGCACCAGCCTATTACAATGTCCTTTTGGGTGTGCTTGCAGTCTTTTTTGCCATTTTATTGACGCTTGTCAGTACGTATTTTTTTCAGAAAAAAGGCAATACGAACGTATAAAGATCTCAAGAAGCTGTTGTATATTCCTGTTTTTCTCGAAGAACGGCTATGTCTCTACCTGTTTGCCTCATTTTCATCTTCGGGTCTGTCATTGAAAAGGCCGACACCGAACTTCTCTGGCGCCAGTCAGACCCTTGATTTTTTATTCGTAGAGAGTGAAGATTTTTCCTGTATCGAGAAGGGGAACCCTTTTCCCCGTGGTTCTTTCGTCAGAGAAATTGACAAAACCGGCACTTGAACTCCCTAGCCACTGAACCGTATCGATTGACTGTGGAATTATATTAACAGTGTTGATCGACAGTTATGTCCAATGTAGAAGGCTTTTCAGGTGCCTTGAGTGGGCCCCCTGTCTTAACCCGGATATTTCATGAACATTGTGTCAAATTTTTAAAAATTGCTTATATTCCAATATACTACACGGAGAACATTACAGTTTTACAATATCCAAAGTGTTCACCAAAGGTCAGTCCATACGGTGCCATCTTCTTCAGTCTTTTTGCAGTAAATAGAGTTTACTCTTACGTAATACAAAAAACTTCGAACCTGACACCGCCTGAACTGATGAAATATTCAGGTTAGGCCCTACAAAAATAATACATGCTTGCGAATTTTTCTGTTGCCAGTATCCAAAGGGTTTGATATTTTGTTCACGGTACTTTTCGAGTGTGTAAAAATAAATTTTGGCATAGCTAATTTTTTGTGCAGTTTTCTGTTCTTGTGGAGAGTCCTTGTTCCCTCGTTGAGAGAGAGGGAGAGCTATGCCAGACTATTTATAGTATGGGAGTGGGGAAATGAAGAAAAGATTGACTGTTGCAGCCTTGACAGCTGCCTTGGCGTGTGCAGGAGCAGCCGGTCAGGCCTTTGCCGCTGACCTGAAGATCAATGACCATGTAACCCTTGGTGGTGCTATTGAGGTCGAGGTCAGCCATAGCGAGGATTTTGAGGGGGCCAGTGAAACCAGTATTGACCTGGCTACCGCCAAGTTTGCTCTTGAAACAGAGGTGAACGAATGGGCCTCTGGTGTACTTGCGATTGAGTGGGATGGTGATGCTGATAAGTTTGCCGTTGATGAGGCCTTTGTTAAGCTCGGTGAAACAGAGGCGATGCCCGCCTATCTGAAGGGGGGACGTTTTGTTGTACCTTTTGGCGTGTATGATGCAAATACACTCGCCGACCCTCTGACCAAAGAGGCCTTTGAGACCAAGGAAGATAACCTGCTGGTTGGTGTCGCTGCAGGTCCGGTAACCGTTGATGCCTTCGTATATAAGGGCGAGACCAATGAGGGTGGTGGTGATGCAAGTATAGATAAGTACGGTTTGGCGGTTGGTTATGCTCGTGAAAACGATATGTTGACGGTCGGTGTACATGCCAGCTATACCAACAGCCTGTTCGATTCCGATGGTCTTCAGGAAGTATTCGATCCTGAAGCAGACTACGTTGGCGGAGTTGCTCTTCAGACCTCCGTTCAGATCGTTGGTGTCGGCCTGATCGGTGAGTATATTACAGCTATTGATGACTACGAGGCTGTCGATATGCTGAGCGGAGAAAACGTGAAGCGCAAGCCTTCTGCCTATCATGTTGAGGTCAGCTACAGCCTTGATATGGCAATGCCTTTGATCTTTGCTGTTGGATACAGTGAAACCGAAGAGCTTGCCGGGGTTTTCCCTGAAAAGCGGATTATGGGAACAGTTGGTATTGAATTGGCTGAAGGCGTTGGCTTCAGTGTCGGATTCAGCCGCGATACCGACTACGGTGTGGGTGATGGAGGAACCGGTGAGGATGCCGATTCCCTGACTGCCCAGCTTGCCTACGAATTCTAGAAGATGTTTCTCCCCGTCAGGGGGTGTTCTTGGCCCTCTGACTTAGCGTGTTCCTTGTGGGGTGCAATGCCTCAGAAAGCTTGTTTTGAAGTCTTTTCGTAATTGTGTGTGCTTTGGCAACGCCAAAGAAGAAGCCTCTCCGGGAGATCTCCCGGAGAGGCTTTTTGCTGTAAGAAGAATCTTGGTTCCGGACAACTCAGAGGTCTTTGTCGTCTGACAGCTCTCAGATACCCTTGACCCGAATTTCTTATGAATTTTTTTATTGCGAAGCTGTGGGGCTAATACCCGGCCGCTTGCGGCGGGGTAGTTTTTTATCTTTAACCTCTTACTTTTACTGTACATATCAAGCCCACTCAAAAAACAGTTTTTCAGAGAGAGATAAAAACCTCCACTGGGGTGGGCGATTTTTCCATGGACCTTCTCTGCAAGGTATTGCGTGTAGTACACGACGAGCAAACGCCTTGTACCTTGCTCTTACGAAAAAACCTTGCCCATCAGAATCCAGGGGAAGGAAGCCGCAGATTTTTGCCACCTCTTTGTCGGAAGCTGGCAGGGGTGCGTGGGCGGAGGTTGAGCGGAAATCGACCGGAAGATCTCTCGAAACGGCCGGCCGGGAAAATCGGAGATGAAAAAACGGTGTGCTTATCCGTTCACCTTGAGCGTTTTTTGTTGACGGGTTATTTCTTTTTTTCCTGTGTGTGCGTCTTGGCCGTGGTCTTCTTCTTGTCAGGCTGGTAGAGAAAGTGGTGCCAAAGGGCAAATCCGACGAGAAGCACTCCGGCACCGGTGTGGATGTTTTTCATCGTCTTCCCCCCTTTCAGAAACGGGGTGGACAGAACAGCCGTTGCCAGACTCGCTGTCATTGCTATTTTGGCGACTTCCTTTTGCAGATCACGGTCTATTTTTTCGAGCATCACGCCTTTTTTTTCTTTCAATTGTTTTTTTTGTACCCTTTCCTGTCTCGATTGTCAGGACAACGGTAAGGGCTGCAGCAACTCCACAGGCCAACGGTATGAATGGTGCCATGTTTTTCCCTCTTGAACAAGTGAAAAATATATGGGGCGCAGGATAACGACCATTTCAGGACGCTTCTCTCTGTACCAATCGCCTTGCTGTACCCCATTTTTACCATCAAACATCTTTCTGCCGGTGCTACATATTTCCCATCTCTGGACCTGAAAAAGATCAGACTACCTGGGGCAGCTACAGAGGCGCTCGAGGTTTCTGAAGGTAGCAGAAGGTAAATTAGGAGGCAAGAATAAAATTTCTTGAATCTAAAAAATGTGTCGTTGCGAACGGCAGATTTACGAATATCCGCTAAAAATTCCTCGGAGACCGAACTTCCTGCTTGAAAAATAACGCGCATCCTGTATACTAATTTTTTTAGGCGATTGAGGCTTTGTCTAACTTTTTTATTACTTTTATGGAGATGTGTCTATGGAAAGTAAGAAATTAACCGACAGCCAGGAGGACTATCTTGAGGCAATATTTCAGATATCCGAAGAAAAAATGGCTGCCAGAGCCAAGGATATAGCAACTCGTCTGGATGTGAGGGCTTCTTCTGTGACGGGAGCCTTGAAGGCTCTTTCGGCTCTGGGGCTTGTCAATTACGCTCCCTACGATTTGATAACCCTTACACCTGCCGGGAAAAAGGTTGCTGTTGAAATTGTTCATCGGCATAATGCTCTCAAGAGCTTTTTTACCACGGTTCTGGGCGTGGCCGATGAGGAAGCGGATGATGCTGCCTGCAAGATGGAGCACTCTATTCCGAAAGATATTGTCGAGAGATTGATCCGCTATGCCGAATTTATCGAGGAGTGTCCGAAGGGTGATATAACCTGGAAGACCGGGTTTGGCTATTTTTGTGGGGTTCATTGTGATGAAGCCGATTGTGGTGTCAAGCGTGGTAGTGAAAAAGATATTGTAAAACAATGACTTCACTGCATTCTGGGTATTTGGAGGCTGGCCGCCTGTTGTGCCGTTGACAATGGTTTGATGTTGTTCTGTAAAAGAGACGGCAGGGCGGTTGGCGGGTACATGATAACTCTATGCCATTGACTAAAGATGCTTCCTTACACGATGAATAACGCTATACGACAGGCAAATACCGTTTCCGGTGTTCCGGGAGCCGCAAAGTCCGGTTTTTCTCCTCTGGGTAATGTGGCGGCCACGTTGACGATAGCCAGTGCAATGGCCGTTGGTTCGAACCTCGTTGAGGTTCGTGCTGGCAATCTGCCGCTTTCTGTTGCTGTGGTCAACGGATTGGCCAAGGGCGTTGCAGCGAGCTATATCCTTTCCAAAACGACAAGATCCACCACCGCAGAGGTTGTCGCTGCCGCCGGTGTGCTCGCTGGCGTGGCCTATTTTATCGATGCAAAGATGAAGAAAGAGGCGAGAGCAAAGAGGTCTTCTGTTGAGGGTGAACGTGTTTGAGCAAAAAGACCCTGCGCCCCTGCTTGTTGTCCATGAAACGAAGACAAGGATCCGCGTCAGGGTCAGGGCCTTGCGTGACAAGAGATTTGATCCCAATCTTCTTGAGGCCTCTGTTGAGTCGATCCCCGGTGTCGACTATGTCCGGGTAAATACAGGCGCAGCCTGTGTCATTGTCGAATATGATGGCCGCCCTTCCTGCCGTCAGTCTCTTTTGGCCTGTCTGGCTGATCTGCCACAGCGGGTTTTTGCCGGCGGTGGAGAGCCTAAGACCCTTTTGTCTGTGCTCCCCGTTCTTGCCAAAGGAGGGCTGGCCGCTTCACTGCTCTTTGTTCCTCCTGTTGCGGCATCAAGCATCGCCTTCTGTCTCTCTGTTCCTGTTCTTTGGAAGGGGCTTGTCACCCTGTTTTCCCGAGGTGTCAAGGTCGAGGTTCTGGATGGCACCGTGGTCCTGTTCTCCCTTGTTCGCCGGGATTATTTCACCGCCTCATCCATCGTTTTTCTGCTGGCGGTTGGCGAGTATCTGGAAGAGCAAAGTGAACATCGCTCGACCGGCCTGTTGAAAAGTCTCCTCAAACCCCAGGTTCCTAAGGTCTGGGTTGAGGTCGGCGGGCAGGAGCTGGAGATTCCTTTTGAAAAAGCTGCAATAGGCGATCATATTGTCTGTGGGGCGGGTGAGCTTGTTCCTCTGGATGGGCTTGTTATCAAAGGAGAGGCCTCGGTAAATGTCAGTTCCATTACCGGAGAATCCGTTCCGGTTCACGTTCAACCGGGCTCGACAATCCTTTCCGGTTCTGTGATACAAGAGGGGAGAATTGTCTTTGAAGCCACCCATGTCGGGGCGGAAAGTTCGATGTCCCGGATCTCTTCCTTTCTGGAAAACTCTCTTCGCAACCAGTCGGAGTCACAAAAAAGAAGTGATGAGCTGGCCGACAGGCTGGTACCGGTGACCTTCGGTCTCGGATTAGGGCTTTTTGCGGTAACACGTGATCTGAATAAGGCCTCCGCGGCGCTTACCGTCGATTACTCCTGCGCCATAAAACTGATCAATCCGGTTGCAATCCGTGTGGCCATGTACAGCGGAGCCAGACAGGGCGTTCTCTTGAAAGGAGCCCAGGCCATGGATAATCTGGCCAGGGTCGATACCCTTATCTTTGACAAGACCGGTACCTTGACCCGGGGGCAGTTGGAGGTGACCGATATGTATAGCTTCAACGGTCTGACCGGTGAACAGTTGCTGGTATTGGCGGCCAGCGCTGAAGAGCATTATTCTCATCCCGTGGCCAGCGCGGTGGTTGAGGCAGCCCGGGCAAGGTCCCTTGAGCTGGAGCCGACCAGTCAGGTTGATTTTATCGTTGCCCACGGTGTTTCTGCCTATGTACAAGGCAAAAATATTCTGGTTGGCAGCAGGCACTTTATCGAGGAAGATGAAGGTATAGACTGCTCACCTGCCCTGGAGATTGCCGGAGAGCTTGAAGAAAAGGGCAGGAGTCTTCTCTATGTTGCCCGTGATGAGCAGCTCGTCGGGATAATTGGTCTGCGTGATGAGCTCAGGCCGGAGAGCGGCAGGGTGCTGCGCGGTCTGAAAGAAACCGGTATTGAAAAAATTATAATCTTGACAGGAGACTCTGAGCGTACCGCAAAAGCACTTGCTGCAGAGCTTGAGGCGGTCGATGAGGTGCATGCGGAACTCAAGCCAGAGGATAAGGCACGCATTGTCAAGGCGCTGAAGGAAGAGGGCCGTACCGTCGCCTTTATTGGTGACGGCGTCAATGACGCTCCAGCCCTGGTCTCTGCCCACGTTGGCATCTGTTTGCCTCAGGGTGCCGATCTGGCCAAGGATTCCGCGCAGGTTATCCTGCTGCGCGACGATTTGGCCTGCCTCCTTGTCGGGCGGCGTATTGCCCTGCATTCTGAGCAGACCATTCGACGCGCATTTTATGCCGTTGTCGGTCTCAACACCTCTTTTCTGGCTCTGGCAACTCTGGGGCTGGTGGCGCCGGTGGGCGCTGCTCTGCTGCATAACCTGAGTACGGTGGGTATCCTTGGATATAGTGCCTGGAGAGGGAAACGCGTGGGGGTTCTCGATGACGCCACTGTCTCTTGAGACCGTTGTGATCAGGTGATAACTATGTATACTTCTCTACTTGATGCCCCGGTAAATACTGGATTGACTGTCGTGAGAATAACGACTCTCGAACTGGGGCAATGGCTCAATCATCTCGGCATATATTCGGGCAGCGTCTTGATGCGGCATGGCGATGAGTTTAATTTTCATCCGGTACGAATCCGCGCTGCGGCCGGTGATGTGGTGGTGCCTGCCGGTATGGCGATAAAGGCCGTGGTGCATGTGCAGAGTGGGGAGCGTAAACCTTTGACCGAGATGGAAAAAAATGACAACGGGCATCTGGAGACAATAGCCGGAGGCCGGGGATGTGTGAATGCCCTGAAAAAACTGGGGCTGGAGATAGACTCCGAGATCACCTTTATTCGCGCCCTGCCGCATATGGATTATGTTATTCTGGTCGATCAGCAGCAACGAACACGGCTTTCCGAAGGCGAGGCCGCCCGGATCTGGGGGCTGGGCAAAGATGGCCTCTCCCGGCAGTTT
Source organism: Deltaproteobacteria bacterium (assembly GCA_002747825.1). Lineage (GTDB taxonomy): Bacteria > Desulfobacterota > Desulfobulbia > Desulfobulbales > Desulfocapsaceae > Desulforhopalus_A. The sequence continues at coordinate 23,137 of PDQQ01000016.1, read as the reverse complement.
TATTTCGCACGTCGTGGCGAAGAATTTAAGGTGACAGAGATCCTCGGTGGAAAGAAGGTCAGCGAACATCTGGCGACCCACGGTATCGCAGAGGGGCATACCCTGCTTCTGGAAAGAATAGAGCAGGCCCAGCAGGCCCACACACCCAACGAGAGATCGGTGACGGTATCCAGTCTCAGTGGCCTGCGCCTCTATTTGAGCCATCGGCAGGCCGAACAAATCATTGTAACGTGCAGCGATGAGGAGGGCCCCGAGAAGGCAAAGGCCTTCCCGGGGTAGGTCGGGGTGGAGGTTATGATGCGCTGCTTTCTACACCGGTCTTGGTCTCGTTCCACATATCCGAGTATTTGCTTTTGGTTTTCCCCAGTGACTCTTCCATTTTTATCTTGGTTTTGTAAGCTGCCTTCATTGCCCCTTTTATTGAGGAATCAAGCATTGACTCTTTGTCGAGATTTTCTTCTGCCTTCAGACCGGATTTCTTTCCTGCCTTGTATGCAAGGTAGCCGGCCGTCCCAAGAATTGCCCAACCCACAGGGTTCGTGGTCAATACCGGAATGTATATCGCTGGATGTGGCATTATTTTCCTCCTTCGGTCTGCATGTTTACCGTTTTGTCTTGCGCATTGTTGTTGGCTGTTGTGATTTGCCCGGTGGCAGCCTCTTCCTGCCCTTTCTTTTTTCCAGATCTGTAAAGGGCATAGCCGCCCAGTCCGAGAATAACCCAGCCGATCGGATTGGTGGTAAGCGGAATGTAAAACATGCTGTTCCTCCTTGGTTTTTTGTTGTACGGTTAATGCCTGTTTTGAAGCATTGTTTTCCTGTCTTGCCTTTTATCGTAAAACAGGCTATCTTCTTTGTCAAGTACTTAATTTTACGATATTTTATTTGGTTTTCGGAAGAGTTTTTCGACTCCCTAAGATCTCCGCGTACCTCGACTCTTATGCTCGAGGAGCAACGATGGATAGAGCAATGAATGTTATGGTTCCAACAAATCCGAGGCGCCTGGACAGGGCCCTCTTGAAAAAGGCAGGTCTGGTCGTCAAGCAATCCATGCAGGGAAGGATGCGGGTGAGGGTGAAATCACTGCGTCACAGAGAGGATGGTTGCATGTGGATGCAGGGGCGACTGCGGCAGTTTCCCGGAGTTCTCTCGGTTGAAACACGTCTGCTGAGTGGTTCTGTCATTGTCTATTTTGACCCGGAAAAGACCAGCGGCAAATCGCTGTTGCTGGAAATGGCCGAGCAGGTATTTCGCCCGATGGTTTATGAGCATCAGGCAAGCCCTGATATCCTGGATTCTTCGCTCAGCTCCTGTGCCTGCAGTTGCGGGCAGGAAAAAGCCATATCGGGCAAGCTGCGCAGGGTCCTCTTTCTCTCTGGCTTTATGGCCTATTCGCTGGTACGAACCTGGTTTTTTCGCCTTCCCGTTGTCCAGACCCCTTTCAGTCTGCTCGGGCTTGTCGCCATTGCCGGAACCGTGCCTTTGCTGAAGGAAGCCCTCAGGGATACGCTCGAGAAAAAAAGACTCTCTGTCAAACCCTTTCTTGCCCTGGGAAGTATGACAACCGTCTTTATGGGAGAGGCCTTTTCTGCCCTGCAGATACTGTGGATATATAATGTTGCGGAGTTGACCGAGGAGTATGTTGCCCAGAAATCGAGACAGGCGATACGCGATATCCTGGAGATCGAGCCACAGAACGCTTACGTCCTGAGGGATGGTGTGGAGGTCGAAACCGTTGTTGCTGATATTGTCCCTGGAGATGTTGTTGTTGTGCATACCGGCGAAAAGATGCCGGTGGATGGGCGTGTCAACAGCGGGGAGGCGCTGGTCGATGAGGCCTCGATTAACGGGCGCTCGGAGACTGTGCTGCACGTCGCCGGAGACAGGGTGTTTGCGGGTACCATCGTTAGCCAGGGGATTCTTTTTGTCACAACGGAAAAGACCGGTGAGGATACCTATCTGGCCCATATCGCACGGATGGTCGAAGAGTCGATGGCCAACAGGGCTCCGGTCGAACAAAAGGCAGACCAGCTTGCTGCAAGGCTTCTCAAGATTGGCCTGTTTGCCACCGGTCTGACCCTGTTGCTGACGGCTGACCCGCTGCGTGCCCTGACGGTTATGCTGGTGATGTCCTGCCCCTGCGCCACTGTTCTTGCAGCGTCTTCGGCGGTAACAGCCGCTCTTGCCAATGCCGCCAGATATTCGATTTTGATCAAAGGTGGCCTGTATCTGGAAAAGATCGGCGATGCTGAGGTGTATTGCCTCGATAAGACAGGCACCTTGACCAGTGAAGAACCTGCCGTCGTCGCTATCTATACGCAACGAAAGGCCATCTCCGAAGATGATGTCGTATTGATGGCAGCTACCGCAGAATCGCATAATAAGCATCCTATGGCCAAGGCCATTCTCGCCGAAGCCTCCAGGAGAGGCCTGGAGCCGCGTCCACACGCGGTCTGTGACTTTAAGGCCGGGCGGGGAGTGAGATGTACGATCCCCGATAAGTCAGAGATTTTGGTTGGCAGCGAGCGTTTTATGGAGGAGAATTCGATCAATGTCAGAGGCTTTTCCGGCAGGGCCAGAACGCAAAAAGAGCTGGGGAATACCGTTGTCTATGTGGCGCAGAACAGCAAGGTTGTGGGTGTGATCGGTGTGGCCAATCCGATCAGACCCGAGGCCGTGCGGATCCTCCATTATCTGAAGAAGGATGGAGTCAAGCAGTTTCATCTGGTCACCGGAGATATCGAAGAGGTGGCCGTCAGCATGATGCGTCTTTTCCCGTTTGACGACTGTAAGGCAGCCCTGATGCCGGAAGACAAGGCAGAGCATATCAAGGCCTTGCAGCAGAAAGGCTCGGTGGTCATGGTCGGTGATGGTGTAAACGACGCTTTGGCCCTCAGTCATGCCGATATTGGCGTCGCTATGGGCGCTGCCGGGGCCGAGGTTGCAATGGAAGCGGCCGATATTGCCCTTGCCGACTCAAATCTCGAAGGGCTGGTCAGGGTCCGTAATCTGAGCCGAAAGACCCTTGAGGTCATCGATCAGAACCATTATTTTGCGGTATCGACCGATCTCTTTGGCGCCGCTTTGGGTATGATGGGGCTTATCTCCCCGATAATGGCCGGTCTCATTCATATCCTGCATACTGGGGGGATCCTGATCAATTCAGGCAGGCTGTTGACGTGGGAGCCGCCAGCAGTCGAACAGGGGGGCCTGGAAGGTGCCGGCGGTGAAGACGCTCAGATGGCAGACGGAAGTACAGCCACAGAGAGCATGTAGGGATTTGCGCCTATCGAAAGTTTATGGCGTTGGAGGAGAGGGTATGAAGACACTTTCAAACGAGGATATTGTAGATGAATTTCTTGATCATATTCGTTACTTTAGGGTGGCGCATCATGTCCGGGGGCGGATTCGGGTCAAGGCCCTGTGGCGTTCTCTGAAGGATCTGCGGCATGTCGACAAAGAACAGCTGCAAGGGGTTGTCGCAAAAATTCCCGGCATTCTCGACTACAGAATAAACCTCAAGGCGCTTTCCGCTGTCATTGAATATGACCCCGGCATCCTGCCGCCCTCGTTATGGGATGATGTTGCTTCTTTGGAGAACTATCCGTTAAAGCGGGATGAGGTGAGATCACAACTGCTGACACTACTTGGTTAATGAAGGAGCAGGATATGGAGGAAACGGTACAAACAGAAAAAGGAGATCCTGGCAGAGCTGGAGTTGAGGCTCCCGAAGGTGGGGCTGCAACATCCGAGACCGTCCCCCAGCAGGCGATGCTCGAACAGCTTGCCGCCGAGTTGGTTGCCACCAGACAGGAACTCGCTGCCGTACAACAGCAGTTGGCTCTTGAACGGGCGGCGACCCAGGCAAAACTGGCTGAAGAGCAGGCCATGGCGCAGCAGCGTTACAGCCAGATGGTTCAGTCTGTCGAGGAGTTTGTGCAGGGTAACGGCACGGTCGGCGATGTGGTGAAAACGGTTGCCAGTAATGTCACCCAGGGCGATTCTCTCTGGAAGGGAGCCCTGGTTGGAGCGGCCGCTGCGATACTGTTGACCAGCACTCCGGTCAGGGATGCTATGGGCAAGAGTTTTAACGGCTTGTTTCCCGGTCTGCAGAAGGATTCGGAGGAGGCCGCCAAACAGTAACCGCATCTCGGGGCCGACAATTTTTTCTTGCTGTAACAGCGTTATAAGAAGAGGCTGTCTGCAGCGTTCACGATGCTATGCACACGAGGAGTGAGGTTATGGAAAATAGAGGTACAGCAACGATCCAGCAGCCCGCAGAAGAGATGATGAGTCAAACCAGCCGGACAGAGCCGCTGCATCAGTACGCAGATCTTGTCCCTCCGGGAGTGCAGGCTGCAGCACCAATGTATCCACCGCAAAATCAGATACTCTACCCAAACAATAGCCCTACGCTAGGCGCAACTGCGCTGAATGCGGGGGTAACGGGTCTGATTGTTGTTGGTACAGGGAGCCTGGGTGCCAATCTGCACCGGGTAGAGGCTGGGGAGATGACTATGGCTGATGCGGTAACCGACAGCCTGGTCAAGGGTGCTGCCGGTGGCGTTGCCGCAGCCGGGGCCACGGCGGCTGCAAGCGCTCTGACCGGCGGCGGAGTCCTCGGGCTTGCCGTTACCCTCGCCGTGGGGACGGGGGTAAGCTATCTGTTGAACAAGTAGCCTTGTTGAGGACAGAATTGTAGACAATCGCCAGAAAGGCTTTTGGGGAATAGATCTTTTGTCTCCGGGGCTGGAGAATCAGTCCTGAAAAAATATTTACGAAGAGGAAAAAAATGGATCAGTTTTATCAGCAACCTCAGCAAACCTATGCAACTACTGCAACACAGGCGGTTCCTGTAAGCACTCCCGCAACCCTTGGGGTGAACCTCCAGGACAATCAGTTCTGGAAGGGCGCTTTGCTCGGGGCGGCGGTCACCCTTTTGCTGACCAATGAATCGGTACAGAAAGGGGTTGTCAAGACCTTCTCGCAGTTGAGTGCTGCAGCGCAAAGTGGTATCGAAGAAATAAAGGAAAAATTTGAAGACGCCAAGGCAGAAGCCAAAGCTGAGGCAGCCTCTGAATAGCTACCTGGATGAACCCGGTTTTTTCCTTGAGATGGTTTTTTGCTCTGTGGCGTTAGGTTAAAATCTGATCGAGGAAAAATCTGGTTCGTTCATGCTGAGGGTTGTTGAAAAATCTTTCCGGTTTGCCTTCTTCGAGGATCTCTCCGCCGTCCATAAACAATATACGGTGGGCAACACTTCTGGCAAAGCCCATTTCATGGCTGACCACGAGCATGGTCATCCCTTCTTGGGCAAGTTCGATCATCACGTCCAGTACCTCCTTTACCATCTCCGGATCCAAAGATGAGGTCGGTTCATCAAAGAGGATGACGTTGGGCTCCATACAGAGGCTGCGGGCGATGGCCACACGTTGCTGCTGTCCTCCGGACAGCTGTGCCGGATATTTGTTGACCTGTTCGGCGATGCGAACCTTTTCCAGATAATACATTGCTGTTTCTTCTGCCTGTTTTCGTGGGATCTTACGCGTCCAGATGGGGCCGAGGGTGAGGTTGTCAAGAATCGTCAGATGCGGAAAAAGATTGAAATGCTGAAAGACCATCCCCACCTCGGCACGTATCTTTTCTACATTTTTAACACCGTTTGAAAGGTTGACCCCGTCAACGATGATATGCCCGCGCTGGTGTTCTTCCAGACAGTTTATGCAACGAATCAGGGTCGATTTTCCCGAACCGGAAGGGCCACAGATAACAATCCGCTCGCCCTTATGGACCTCAAGGTTGATGTTGTTGAGGACGTGAAAATCTCCATACCATTTATGCAGATTACGTATGGTAATGACCGCTGTTGTCGTGTTTCCAGCCGCTATAGACTCCGGTTTCATGTATCCTTTCCCTGGTTTTGCGTATCTGATCGGTCTGTTGTCCCGATATGTCGATACAGCTCGCGGGCATCGGTCAGATGCTGGCCGAGGGTCTCTGCCGAAAAGGGTAAATGACCGAAAAGCAGTTGCTCAAAGACCGTTACTGTCGAAAAATGCTTTTTTATCAGGGTCTCTTTTTTCGGGTCTTTATCTCCGTATCTCTTGATGATGTACTCAAGTCTTTCCGGAAGTGATACCACCTGATCGTGCAGTACCCGCTTATCTGCATAGTATACCAGCTCCTTGCTGCCAAAAACGCCCTCTCTGTAATCTGTTTCGTTGAAATATTTAAGTGTTACATGTTCCCGCACGATCTCGGCAATCTGCGGATAGCCTCGCTGTACGCAGACTGTATAGCCCTCTTCGGCATGGCGCTTGCTGTTGTTGAGGCATTTGGTCTTGGCTATGTCGTGGAGCAGGGCTCCGGCGATAACCTCTTCAACGGAGGGTGTCGTTTTTCCGGCAGCGGCAAGTTCGACGAGCAGGGTCTTTGCTACCCGGGCAACCATCAGCGAGTGCCTGAAGATATTGTCCAGCATCGCCTCTTCCTGCATAATTTCCATGCAGCGTGCGATTGAAGGTGGTCGTTCCTTTTCCATAACGAACTATCTGGCACTCAGTTCATGGACCGCATCCACCGCTATTCTGACCTGTTCCGGCGGTGTACACTGATGAATCCCGTGCCCCAGGTTAAAGATATGTCCGTGGCTGTTTCTGGCCCTGTCAAGGAGAGAGCCTATCCTTGCCCGCAGTTTATCTTCGGGTAACAGCAGGGCCATTGGGTCAAGATTGCCCTGAACGGCAAGTCTGCCAAGCCGCTGTATCGCATCACCAATGTCTATGCGCCAGTCGAGGCCGATAACCGTGGCCCCGGAGGTGGCCGACAGCTCGAGCAGGGTCGCACCATTGTTGGCAAAATAGACGAGAGGGATCTCTGCGGCCTGCAGCTCAGCAAATATTCTTTGCACGTAGGGGAGGGCAAATTCCTGAAAATCCTCCGGTGCGAGGATGCCCGCCCAGCTGTCAAAGAGCTGTAAGGCCTGTGCCCCCGCCTTGACCTGGGCCTTGAGATAGCCGATGCTTGCCTGGGTGAGTTTTTCCATAAGGGCGTGGAACAACTCCGGATTGGTGAACAGCATCTTTTTGGTCTCCCAGAAGACCTTTGAACTTTTGCCCTCGATCAGATAGGTGGCGCAGGTAAAGGGTGCTCCGGCAAAACCGATAAGCGGAACAGAGAGTTCGCCGCGCAGCAGGCGGATGGTCTCCATCACGAAGGAGGTGGCGTCCTCGGCATCGGGGACGACGAGTTTGTCGAGCGCCTGCATATTTCTGATAGGTTCCGGAAAAAGGGGGCCGAGACCCTCGTGAAACTCAAGGGTTGCCCCCATGGCCTCCATGAGAATAAGGATGTCTGAAAAGAGGATGGCCGCATCCACGTTGAAGATATCTACCGGCTGCAAGGTGACCTCCACGCAGAGTTCCGGGGTCTTGCACAACTCCAGAAAAGAGACCTTGCTGCGTATTTTTTGGTATTCAGGAAGATAGCGTCCGGCCTGTCGCATTATCCAGATCGGAGTATAGCTGGTTTTCTCGCCGCGACAGGCTTTGAGAAAGGTATCGTTCATATCTGGTATTCTCCATTTTGGAATGGTCAAGTGCCCCCTCAACCGCCTAAAGGCGGTTGAGGGGGTACGTGCTTTATTTCCGAGTCTTTCTGCAAATTAATTCTCTCTTGAGCTGAGTCAAATAACTTTATCCACTGCCCTGTTGCCACCTCACTCACACCGAGGCTTTTTGCTGTTTCTTTTAATTCCTTTTGTGTATCTCTTTCTTGCCTTATTTTCCATAATGACACTTCCTGAGCGCATAGTTTAATTCGCACGTGTTCAGTGTCTACTTTTCTATACCACTCCATTCGATTTTGGTACATTTTTTGAGTGCAAGTGTTTGTCATTTTCTAATGATATTTTCCAAACCATTGCGGTTTTTTAGCGTTTTTTCTCTCATGTCGGCTTCAGACCAGGAAAGGCCAGCAAAGAATTATCATCGGTGATATCTGTTATCTCTTTCTCATAGGCATAAAGGGCGTGTCCGACAACTGCATCTTCTAAGCCGACCGCATCCATTCTGAAAAACTCCTTCATTGACATGAACATTTTCGCGCAGGCTTCGAGCCCTGCTGTATTTAAGATATACCCATAACCGCCAGCCGGATAACGGCGCGGTAGAGGATACGTATATCCCCGTGTATTCATTGTTTCATCCGTACATTTCCCGATGTGCCACCCGTGCCATTGGGAGTCGTGTTGGCGTGTACCGACCACACGGCCGCTGCAACATGATTGGCTTGAGAGAAAATTTTCTATCGTCTGGGTAAAGATCCTGGCGTCGTCGAGATGAAGATTGTCATCAATCTTGACGATACTTCGCGGAGGACCAACAAGAAAAATTGTCAGAATTGCGTAAAACATTTTTTCATGTAGATTTTCGTATGTATCTGGCGTTGGAACTTTCAGTATTCTGTCAGTATAGCCAAATAATTTTTCCGTTGCTTGCCCACCTGTTGCCTCTTCGTTGCCGACCACGATGATATTTGGGAATTTATCGTCGATTTTCTTAAAGCTGTAAAATGAGTCTTTCGCTGGCAATATATTTTTGTTACAGCTCAAATGAACAATAACGTTCTTATCTTTAATCTCCTGTGCAAGCTTATATGCCTCTTTATGATTTACTGTAATAAAATAAGACCGGAGGAAATCCCAAAAAAAATTGTTTGCTGGAAACAGTGAAAAAATATCTCTCAGCTCGTCGAGTTTGGGTATATTCTCCAGACGAATCTGTTTGTCCAGATCGCTGATAAAGGCAAGATGATTCTCCATTCCAGCAATGCAGAATGGAGTATTCTCATAAAATCTATCTCTCTTATTGAGAGGAAGTGATTCTATCTGCTGTAACAATTCTGCTTTTTTGGCAGCAACAGCGGTGCTGCTTTTGGTGAGGAGTTCTGAGGCTTCTTTTGCCAAAATGGTTCTGGATCTGATGCCATCGCTGTTTTCAATCTCTTTTATCATTGTACGGTCTGTAATAAAGCTGTTATCCAGAATCTTAATTGTTGCATTCTGCAAGCTAAAGGACGTGTCGCGCCAGAAGGATTCGAGTTTGCCCGATTTCATTTTTGCATAATGTTTTCGCCACGTTTCACCCACAAATTTTGGTAATTTCGTGTTTCGTTCGTATGCTGCGCCACCTAACAAGATTTTTCTTTTGTAATGCGTAAAGGTTCGATAAGGATAATGAAAGATTATCATTTGCGATTCCTGTATGGTTTCCCCGGAGAGATTATCAACACTGTGATTTCCTTGGGAAACGACAATATCCGGGCTTGCCCGATGAAAACATTTTGGGGGAAGTGGGTGACCCTGGCTGTTTTTGCTCTTTTTCTCAAAAAGTGTTGTCTGTCGTGGATGTGTTTCGGATGCCATTGGGTTATCGTTTAAATTCAGTAGTACCGCGTTTAACCTTGAGACTTCAACAACACTGACCTCTTCTGGTAAACTGGCGATAAAGTCGGAAATAAGTCCATTTTTGTAAAACCAGAATTCATCAGCGTCGTTATTGATCACCCATTCCGCTTCAAATTCTGTGCAGGCACGTCGAGCCATGGATGTCACCCATTCTGCCTGATTATAGTCATCGGCAGGTTGGTATATATATTCAATATCGATATAGTTGCTTAGACGCGATATGATCGCTGCAGTGTTGTCCGAAGATCTGTTATCCATTATTATAAAAGAGTTCACGCCCTGGCTGAAATGATACCAGATATTATCTTCGATAATATCTTCTTCATCTCTTACCAGTAGCGTCATCGTGATTTTGGGACTGAGAGAAGTTCGTTTCATTTTGATGTGTATTGTTGTTTTTTGAAAAAAAATATCTCATTTGTTCTCTGGCAAATTGAATTACTGAATACCAGGAGAGTTGTATTTTTTTAACCCATGAGGCTAATTAAGAACCTGAACTTATTTCTTCTCCTCACTCTTCAGGTTCTGCATGTCAGTATAGTTTTATTTGAATTCGGAGCAACTATAAGCTCGAGTATTTATAAGGAGCGATTGCAGATAGGGATCTTCTTCAAAACGCTCAAGAGTTGTTTTTTTGAGGCAGTTTTTAGGGTGAGTAGTAAGATTATAACCGTGTTTTGCTCGATTGCGAGCTGTTGTCTTCAGTGTGGGCGTTTTTCGGCGCGGGACAGATTTACTCGATATTACAGGACACCTCATTTGCGGAGCTTATGGGGAACATAATTACAAAAAGGTTCCTGGGCAAGAAAATCACCGGTCATCGCATACGAACGTGCCCTGCATCCGCCACAGACACGGCTGTATTCGCAGCTGCCACAGCTGTCCTTGTATGTCTTGAAATCGCGCAGCGAGAGAAAAAGCTCGGAGTCCTCCCATATTTTCTTAAAAGGGGTATCTCTTATATTACCCGCCGATTTTGGAAAATAGCTGCAGGGCTGGACCTCCCCGTCCACATCAATGAGGCAGATGAGCTGTCCGGCAAGGCAGCCTTTGGAGCCGCCGGTGGAAAACTTCAGGCTGCGGCGCTGTACCTTGTTCCCCTGTTCTCTGGCCTTTTCCCGGATAATTCTATAGTAATGCGGAGCACAGGTTGGTCGCATAAGCAGCTCGTCTTCCTGTTGTTCCACCTCGTAATGCCAGGTGAGAATCTCATCGTAGAGGTCCTGGGGGATGAGTTCCTGGCTGATCTCTTCTCCACGGCCCGTGGGCACAATCATAAACATATACCAGGCGGTGGCCCCCAGGCCCTTTACCATCCTGTATATCTCAGGAATCTCATCCTTGTTGCGGATGGTAAACGATGAGTTGACCAGAAAAGGGATATCGTGTGCCCTGAATTTTTCGATCGCCTGCATCGTCCCCTCGAAGGCCCCGAGCTGGTTGCGAAAGCTATCATGTGTCTTCGCCGTTGCCCCGTCAAGACTGAGCGAGACCATCTTGATATTTGCCTGTTGTATCTCGCGGCATATCTGGTCAGTGACCAGCGTTCCATTGGTGGCCAGACACATACGGAAACCCTTGCTGTCACCGTATCTGGCAATATCAAAAACATCCCCGCGTAACAGGGGCTCGCCGCCGGACAAGACAAGAACAGGGCTGGCATAGGAGGCAATATTGTCTATTACAGCCTCTGCCTCGGTCAAAGAGAAGTCTGGATGCCCGGTAATATCAAGCTCTGAAGAAGAGCGGCAGTGTACACATTTCAGGTTGCAGCGACGGGTGATCTCCCAGGCAATCCATTTAGGTTGAAAATCCATGCATACTCCAACTGCGTAAAAACAAATCTTACAATCTTAGAGCAACCTTTTTCCTGTTGCTTCAGGCCAGGATTCAATGAATACAGGCAGCGATGAGATGTGTCAATGAAAATGGCAAAACCTGCCGTGCAGGATCAGGCTGTAAAACGGTTGCTGTCGCCTGTTGCCTCTTTTGGGTGGCTGTCAGATCAGGGGCAGATAAGCCGGTGACAGGCATCCGGGATCTGCTGAAAAGCTGTTGCGTTATTTGCTCAAGTTTGTATCCTTACCAGCGGTGTTGGTGTGTTCAAGGGCTGCTCTTTTTTCCGATCGATGAGGCCCGGCATCCGAGCCTGTTCAGGCTTGTCATCACTGTAATCCTTGTGTTGCTCTGTTTTCTTCTGTCTAAGAGGTGTGAAATAATGGTCAAGCGTCTCGGTCTGTATCTTGTAGCCTTTGTCATTCTTTTCTTTTTTTTCGTCAAGCTGATTGCCTATAACAGTTTCTCCGATTTGGAGGATGAGACCCGCCAGTATGTGGATCAGCTCAACAGCGAAAGAAGTCTTGTCGAGAAGGAACGGGAAGAGTTGCCTCTTTTCGATCAGGTGGAGTGGTCTCCCGGCTATGGACTTGAAAGAAAACTCACAACTCTGGAAAACGCGGCTGAGCTGATGCGCAGAGAAGAGCTGTGCGCTGAGGCTTTCAGTTTGTACAGACAGTCTCTTGTTTATGGCTGGAAGCCCAATGCCAAGAAGTTGATGGCCATAGCTGAGGCCGCTGCCTGTGACAACAACTGGCGGGATGCAACTATCTTCTCGTTTTTGGCCTACGAGAAGTCGCGCAGTTATGAGGAGGTTGACGAGAGCTTGTCTTTTCTGATTTCTGCCTTGCAGAACAGAACGACCTATACCGACGATTGGTCGTTTGCGGCCAGAACGGCAGGTAAGCTGCTCGAAAAGAGTGTAGACTTGTCTTTCGAAGAAAAGGAGATGGCTGAGGCAGATACAGTTCTTTCTCCGCTGGAAATGTACTCTCCCTACGTCGTAACTACCGGGAAAAGACCTTCTCTTTGTCTTCGTTTTAATGATAGGTTTCCCAGAAAAACCAATTTCAATTATGGCGATTATATACAGGTTTCCCCGCCCATTGAAGCAGAATTTACCGCCAAGGGTGACAGGCTTTGCATCGAAGGGGCCGCTTATGCAACAAACTATAACATCTCGGTTCTCAAGGGGTTGCGTGCAAGGGATAGGATTCTGGAAAAAAACCAGGTCTTCTCGATACAGACAGGACATCGGGAACCCCGGATCTGGTTTACTGCAAATGCCTATGTGCTGCCCAAATCATCTGTCCGCGGAATTGGCCTTCATTCGATGAATGTTGATCAGGTGAGGCTCTCTCTCTATCGAATCCACGAACGCAATATCATGAGTTCTTTTGTTTTTGACCATTTCCGAAAAGGGCTCGATCAGAATACACTTGAGCGAATACAACAGGAAATCGGGGAAGAGGTCTGGAAGGCAAGCGTTGACCTGAAGAGAGAATGGGATGTAGAGCAGAATAATTCGTTGCGTCTGCCGGAGACTGTTCTGCAGACACCGGGGCTCTATGTCCTGGTTGCCGAGGATAGCAGGACCGAGGCCTCGTACTGGCGTAAAGAGGCAAGCCAGTGGCTGGTTGTAACCGATCTTGGCCTGACAAGCTATGTCGGTGATGACGGGCTTACGGTGGTAACCCGCAGCCTGCAGAGCGGCCAGCCGGTTGCAGGCATTGAGGTCTCCCTCTTTGCCCGTAATAACTCGCCTTTGAGCACGCAGCTTTCCGACGATTTCGGCATTGTTCGTTTTGCACCCGGGTTATTGAACGGAGAGGGCGGAACCAAGGCCACGCTTCTGATGGCCAGCAACGCTGATCGGGGGTTGAGCTTTTTGGAGCTTGGCCGGCCGGTATTTGATCTCAGTGATCGTGGGGTGAGTGGCCGTATGCAACCGGGGCCCCTTGATGCCTATATGTACAGTGACAGGGCAATATACCGGCCTGGGGAGACCTTGAATCTGGTCGCACTGTTGCGTGATGAGCGTGGCAGGAATATACAGGGCCCGCCCCTGACCCTGCGTTTGTTTGGCCCGGACTCCAGGCTCGTTCTGGAGCGGATCCTCCAGCAGCAGGAGAGTGGAGCCTATGTTGCGGCCTTGAATCTGCCCGCCTCTGCACATACCGGTAACTGGTCGGCCGCCTTGTATGCAGACGTTCGTGAAAAAGCCATTGATACACTGCATTTTGAGGTTGAGTCATTTTTGCCGCCCCGGCTCTCTTGCAGCCTCTCTTCTGATGAAATTATGCGGGCAGAAAAACCGGTGAAGGTCAAGGTGCAGGCCGACTATCTGTACGGGGCTCCGGCATCTTCACTGCAGGTCGATGGTGACTTGAATGTGAAATATGATCCCCACCCCTTTGCCGATTATGGTGATTATTCGTTTGGCAACGAGAGAGAGCAGGTGCGTTTTCTCCCTCAGCCCCTCTCGGAAGGGACGACCGATGAGCGGGGCTCTTGTCTTCTCGACTGTGCCTTGCCCGAAGCCTTTTTAGAGACCTCGCAGCCGCTTATGGCTGAAGTCGTGGCGCGTGTTGAGGATGTTGACGGACGTATCGTAAGGGGATCAACGGTGCTGCCTGTGCGTCATCTCAAGCGCTATGTTGGCATTCAAACATCGTTTGCCCAAAGGCGGGTTCCAGCCAACAGTCGCGTCGGTTTCCAGGTGCTTGTTCTCGACGGCGAAGGTGTGCCGCTTGAGGCCTCAGACCTTGAGTATCGATTGGTGCTGCAGGAGGTTGACTATCAATGGTTCAAGAAAGACAACAGATGGAACTACGAGCGTATTGAGACCGACCATGAGATCGATCAGGGAACCTTTACGGTTGATGGCAAGACCCCTGCGCTCCTCGATCTGCATGTACTCGAAGGCAAATATCGTTTTGAAGTTGTTGATAAAAAAAAGAGGGTTCTCGCCTCGATCGTCTTTGATGCAGGCGAGCAGGTGCAGGCTACAGCCAGGGCCCCTGACAGCGTAAAGCTGATCTTGGATAAAAAAGACTACCTGCCCGGTGAGACGGCTCAGCTGCAGATTCAGGCCCCTTTCTCCGGCGAGGCAAGCCTGGTATTGGCCGGAAGCGGTATTCGCCATATGCGGTATTTTCATATCGATGGCCAGAACCATACCTTGCGGATTCCGGTTGATAAAGACTGGGGTGCCGGTCTCTACGCACTGGTTACGGTCTACCGTCCCGGGGCTGAAAGTGATGAGGGTGCCGGTCGTGCATTGGGTGTTGTCTGGATCGGTGTAGATCCTGCCGAGCAGCGACTGACTGTTACCATGGAGGTTCCCGACAAGGTGAGACCACGGCAGCAGCTGGATATCCCGGTTTCTGTTCTCGGAGCGGCCGCCGGTGAAGAGGTCTATATGACTCTGGCCGCCGTCGATGAGTCTGTGTTGCAGATGACGCAGTTTGTCTCGCCCGACCCGTTGAACCACTATTTTGGCAAGCGACAGCTGGGAACCGAGATCCTCGACTACTACGGTCAGTTGATTGTCGGGCCTGATAAAGAGCCTCTGGTTCTACGGTCCGGCGCCGGCGGAGCCGGTATGCGGGGCGCTGTCGAGTCGAACGTTCGGGTGGTTTCACTGTTTTCCGGTGTGGTCTCTGCAGGCAGTGACGGGCTGATATCGCTCTTTGTGCCAGACTTTAATGGCACACTGCGTCTGATGCTGGTGGCCTGGACCAGGACAAAGCTTGGAGCCACCCATAGCGCTTTGCGGGTCAGCGATCCGCTTGTTGTCTCTCCATCTCTGCCTCGGTTCCTGAGTCTGGAAGATCTCTCTGAGGCCAACCTGCTGCTGGAAAATCTTGATGGTGCAGAAGGAACCTATACCGTTTCATGTACAGCATCGGGTTCTGTGAAAGCCACAGGTCCAGATTCGCAAAAGGTTGTTTTGCGTCACGGAGAACGGCATTCGCTTGTCTTTCCGTTAAAGTCGCGTTCCCTGGGTTCGGGTCAGCTGCGTTTTCAGGTTGAAGGACCCGAAGACTTCTTCTATTCTGGAGAATACACCCTGAATGTTCGTGGAAAATATCTGGGCGCTATGACCAGGACCTTTTCTCGATTAGAGCCCGGAGCCAGTCTGGAAATCAGTTCCTCCCTCAGCAAAGGGTTGTATCCTCAGACGGCTGAGGTGTCGCTTGGCCTGAGTTCTGTGCCCAATTTTGATGTCCCGGGGCTGTTGGCAGAGCTCGATCGTTATCCCTACGGATGTCTCGAGCAGCTTACCAGCCGCGCCTTGCCGCTTCTCTATGCCAATGAGCTGTCCAAAGGCTGGGGCTATCCCCAGGATGCGGCCCTTAAAGGACGGATTGTCAAGGCGATTGAGAAGATACTGCAGAAGCAGCGCTTGGATGGCAGTTTCGGCCTCTGGTCCGCTGAAAGCCCGCAAGAACCGTGGCTGACGGCCTATGCCATGGATTTTCTGTCCAGGGCGGTGGAGGCCGGCTTCACTGTGCCCGATTTTTTCTATGAAAGGGGGTGGCAATGGTTGAACAAGGTGGCAGGGGACTCCAGGTTCAACAAGAACGATTTTGCAGCCCTTGCCTATGCCCACTATCTGTTGGCCCGTACCGGAAAGGGCAGGACGGAGAATGCACGATATCTCTTTGATAACTTTATTGAAAAGACCTCTTCGCCTCTTGCCGTGGCCCATCTCTCGGCGGCACTGGCCATGCAGGGGGATGTGATCCGTGGTAAAAAGGGCCTTGTCCGGGCCCTGGAGATAAAACAGGAGAGCCAGACCTTGTGGCGAACCTACGGCAGCAGACTGCGCGATCTGGCCGGTATCATCTCTCTCCTGCCGGAGGTTGGAGCCGATCTTGTCGATCCGGCGGCCACATGGGATGAGACCATCAATCTGTTTGCCAACAAGAAATATCTTTCAACACAGGAACGGGCCTGGCTGGTGATGGCCTCTCTGACTCTGAAGCCCGGTTCTGGTCTGCAAATACAGCTGGGAGATGAAGAGCTGGTCAGCAACGAGGGTTTTCTTCAGATCCAGCGAAAAGGCAGGGAACTGAACAAGACGATCGAGTTGCGAAACAATGGGCAGGAGTCGGTCTGGTTAACAACTACCGTGCAGGGAATGCCAATCAAGGAGCCGCAGGCGGTGTCGAATGAATTTAGCCTGCACCGCAGCTGGTTCTCGCTCGGCGGTGAACCTGTTGCCGAAGATCGGGAATACCGTCAAGGCGAGCGTTTTATCGTTGCCCTGGAGGGTGAATTTACCGGTTCATGGGACGGCCGGGCCCTGCTGGTTGACCTCTTGCCTGCCGGTTTTGAAATAGAACAGACCAGCCTGGATACAGGCGCAGACTCGAAATATCCGTGGCTGGGCGAGCAGAGTCCAAGCCTCTACCTTGACGCTCGTGATGATCGCTATATCGCAGCCTTTAACACAGAAGATCTTGAGATCCGCGGGGAAGATTCTTCTCAACGTTTCCGCTTTTACTATCTGGTCAGGGCGGTTATTCCGGGTACGTATATGGCGCCTCCGGCTGAGGTCGAGGATATGTACCAGCCCGAATACCGGGCGAGAACCACGGCCAGTCGGGTGAAGATTGTCAAGTAGGTCTTGATGCGCGTTCTGAGATGGTTTCTGCTCATCTGTGGTTTTGTGTTGGCGGTCCTCTGGATTCTGGATCTTCTCCTGCCATCGCCTGTGCCAGAGGATATAGCCTGGTCGACCCGGGTGGTTGATCGGCAGGGAAAGACCCTTCGGCTCTTTACAACTCCCGGTGGCTACTGGCGTTTGCCGGCAAAGCTGGATACCATAGATCCAGGCTTTGTCGAGCTGTTGCTCGCCTATGAAGACAAGCGCTTCTGGAGTCATCCCGGAGTAGATATCTTTGCCCTGTGCAGGGCCTCGCTGCAATGCCTTGCCTCGGGCAGGGTGGTCTCGGGGGCATCGACAATTACCATGCAGGTGGTACGTCTGCTGACCCCGCGTCCTCGAACCGTCGGCAGCAAGCTTGTCGAGATGTTTCAGGCCCTCAGGCTTGAGAGACGTCTGTCAAAAAAGGAGATTCTTGAACTCTACCTGAGTCTTGCCCCCCAGGGCGGTAATATTCAAGGTGTTGAGGCCGCCTGCCTGTTATATTGTAACTCCGATGCCCGGCATATCACCCCCTCGCAAGGCGCCTTGCTGATCTCTCTGCCACAGTCTCCGGAAAGAAGAAGACCGGACAGGCATCTGCAACGGGCGTATGCCGCCCGCACTGAGGTCTTGGAACGTTTGTTTTCTGCGGGTCTGTTGAGCAGGGAAGAGCTGGATCTGGCTGCCGTTCAGCCTTTGCCCAATCGACGCTATCCGACCCCGTTTTACGCAGCTCAGCTTGCGGGACAATTCTGGCGTAAGTCTCCGGGAGACCAGCAGATTGTGACAAGCCTTGATTATGACCTGCAGGTTCAGGCAGAAGCCATTGCGCAGAGGTTTCAGAAGGGTCTTGCGAAGGGAAAGACCCTGGCATTACTGGTTGTCGACAACAACACAAGAGAGGTGCTTGTACATGTCGGTTCCGGTGGTTTCCGGATAAGCCAGATTGATTTGACCCGTGCCATCAGATCTCCTGGCTCGACCCTGAAACCCTTTATCTACGGTCTCGCCTTTGAAAGAGGCTTTTTGCACCCGGAGACCAGAATTCTTGACCAGCAGCTGCGTTTTCAGGGCTATGGCCCGGAGAATTTTGACGAGACATTTCGAGGCTGGGTAACGGTGGGCAGTGCCCTGCAGGATTCACTCAATCTCCCCGCGGTTCAGGTGCTCAACAGGCTTGGTCCACAGCGCCTTCTTTCCCGGTTATCCAGCGCTGGTGTCAGCCTGCGTTATACCGGTGATCCCGGTCTGTCTCTGGCCCTTGGAGGGGCCGGTTGCAGCCTGCAGGACCTGGTCAGCCTCTACTGCGCTCTTGCCAACGGTGGCCAGTACCGCTCTCTGGTCACGACGCCAACCGCCAGGACTGGTGAAGCAAAGACCCTGCTTTCTCCGGTGGCCAATTGGTATGTGGACGCTATCCTACGGAGCAATCCGTTGCCGGCGGGCCTTGTGCGCAACGATCGAAGGCGCGGCACAATGCGGTTTAAGACAGGGACTTCTTATGGCTTTCGTGATGCCTGGGCGGTGGGCTATGATCAGGATTATACTGTAGGCGTCTGGGTTGGACGACCGGATGGCGGATATGGCAAGGAGACCACCGGAGCGAATACAGCCGTACCCGTTTTACTGCAGCTTTTTGCGGCCCTGCCTGCCGGGGAGCCTGGGCCAGAGCCTGGCCCGCCGCAGGGGGCCTTGCTGGTAAAACATCAGGGGCTTCCCCGTGGATTACGCTGGTTTGATGGTCTTGAGACAGGTTCCGCTGGCGCAGATCGACCGCGTATCTCGTATCCTGTTGATGGAAGTGTTCTAGAGCTGATTGCAGATCAGGGGCAACGGATGGTTCTGCCGCTGAAGGTCAGAGGTGGAACTCCGCCGTTCTCTTGGCTGATAAATGGACGACTGGTTGCCAAGGGCATGCAAAAAGAGGTCTCTTACGCTCCTCAGTCTGCTGGCATGTTGCGAATAACCCTGATTGATGGCCTTGGACAATCGGCCAGAACAGCGGTCTGGCTGGAAGAGCCAGCACAAAAACCTCTGTTGCACTTCCCTGACAATGAGGTTGTTGAAAGCCAGTGACTTTTATGGAGGGAGTTGATACGTTTATATTCCTTGAACTGGAAAATTATTTCTGCAACAGAAAATGACAGCAAAGAGAGTCAATGCTGCTTGG
Source organism: Deltaproteobacteria bacterium (assembly GCA_002747825.1). GTDB lineage: Bacteria > Desulfobacterota > Desulfobulbia > Desulfobulbales > Desulfocapsaceae > Desulforhopalus_A. Next base: position 4,010 of record PDQQ01000016.1, on the reverse strand, counting down.
AGAAAAATCCTTCAGGCTAACTATTATTTTGGAAAATATAAAGAAGTAATCTGGCTTTTGGGCGATGGACGAAGTGGTACAACCTGGGTCTCTGATCTTATTAATTACCAGAAGAAGTTCCGAGAGATGTTTGAGCCTTTTCACCCGAAGGTTGTTCCTGAGATAAATTTTATCGAACCTCATCAATATGTTCGGCCATATGATCTGGACGAAAGACTGATGAAATTTGCTAAGAAAATATTTACTGGCGCTTTTACTCATTCAAGAGTGAATTCGGGCCATCAGCCTTTTGTATATCGTGGACTTTTGATTAAAGATATTTTTGCTAATCTTCTTTGTTTTTGGGCAGTGGTTAATTTTTCAGATGTCAGGCCTGTTTTATTAATGCGTAACCCTTTTGCCGTAGCGCTGTCAAAATACAGAAAAAAGAATTGGTTTTGGATGACAGAACCAACCGATTTTTTACGCCAATCCGCTTTATATGAAGACTATCTCTTTCGATTCGAAGATTTGATACAACAGGTGAGTTATGAAAAGAATTACATCTTGAATCAAGTTTTGATATGGTCGATAATTCACTACATTCCCCTATGTCAATTTAAGTCAGGGGATCTGTATGTCTGTTTTTATGAAGATATTTATAATGAGCCAAGTCAAGAAATTTCAAAAATATTACAATTTGTCAAAAGAAGAGACAAAAGCCCTGTAATCAGTATTCCCAAGGATGTTGTTGAAAAACCAAGCCGGGTTTCGAATAAGGATCGTAACTTTTTTTCAGGCCCCTCTCCGACTTCTTCCTGGAAAGAGGAGTTGCCATCCAAGATCATTGACGATGGTTTAAAAATATTGCACCAATTTGGATTCGACAATTTATATGACGATATGTCTATGCCAAATAGAGAAGTGCTTAATACAATTCTTGGCTCTTCATAGATTGCGCATCGTCTGAATTTTTCTATCCAATCGCTTCTTTTGAATTTAAAATCAGGTTTTTGCTGATACTTGAAGGGGAAGCACCTTAGGCGGCCATTATGAACGTATCCAAACAAATATTTATACATTTTTCACGCTATCCCTGTTCTTGCCAACAGCTCTACGACTGGCATAGTCGTGCCGGGGCTCTCGAGCGCCTGCTTCCTTCCTGGGAAAAGACAGAGATAATCCGGAAAAGTGATGGGATAGATCCGGGAGCCGAGGTCGAGCTGAAGATGCGAATGGGGCCCTGGGGGATACTTTCAATCCCTTTTGAGGCCCGGCATGTTCTTGCAGAACCGGGGCGGTTGTTTGAAGATACCCAACAGCGAGGGCCCTTTGCGCAGTGGACCCATAGGCATATTTTCCATGAAAAAGATGGCGGTTGCCAGCTCGAGGACAGGGTTGAATACGCCCTCCCTCTGCAGAAGGTGTTGCCGGCCTTTGTCGGTCGTCATGTGGAGAAAAATCTGCAGAGAATGTTTCGGTATCGTGTTGATACCCTACGCTGCGATATTGAGCTCCACGAGCGTTGCCGTCAGAAACCCTTGCGCCTGCTGGTCAGTGGTGCCAGTGGTGTATTGGGCAGAGATCTCCTGCCGCTTTTGACTACCGGCGGCCACGAGGTGTGGAGGTTGGTGCGCCGAAGAGCAGATACGCAGAACAGGGAAATATTCTGGGACCCACAACATGGGCTGCTTGATCTTCAGGAGGCCCCTCGTTTTGATGGGGTGATTCATCTGGCCGGGGAATATATCGGTCTTCATCGCTGGACAAAACAAAAAAAGGAGAACGTTGTCAAAAGCAGGCTTGACGGTACGAAGCTGCTGGTCAATGAGATCTCCTCGCTGCCACAAAAACCCAGGGTCTTTCTCTGCGCCTCTGCCACCGGTTTTTATGGTGATAGTAGAGTTGAAAATCTTACGGAAGACTATCCTGCCGGCAAGGGCTTTATCTCCGAGGTCTGCCGTCTGTGGGAGCAGGAAGCGCAACAGGCAGAAAAAGCAGGGATCCGGACGGTGATGTTGCGCTTTGGTGTAGGTCTTACCCCAAAAGGCGGTGCTTTGCGGCGGATTCTTGATGCCAGTCCTCTGGGGTATATCCGTCGTTTTGGCGGCGGCGAACAGAGCATCAGCTGGATCAGCGGTGAGGATATGTCCGCTGCGGTTCTCCATTGTTTGAGCCGCAATATCGCCGGGCCGGTAAACATTGTTGCCCCGGAGCCAGTAAGCAATAATAACTTTATGGCGCAACTGTCAAAAATTACAGGAAAACCTTTGCTTTTCGGTGTTTCAGAGCGCTTTCTCAATGTGGTGTATAAAGAGATGGCTGCTGAGATGCTGCTTGCCAGCACCCATGTCAGTTGTAAAAAACTCGAGGAGTCTGGCTTTCATTTCCGCCACCCCAATCTGGAAACAGCACTGCGTTCAATGCTCGGAATATATTGATTTTTCAGTTGATACGACAAAATAAAAAACCATGAGCAGAATATTTAAAACAACACTCTGGCTCCTTATGACCGCCGCCCTTGCCTTTGGGTTCTTCCACCATCTGGTTCCTCCGCAAGAGCTGAATTTTGAGCGTCTGCATATCTTCCTCTTCAATCTTGTCAGTGGTGGCACTCTGATTTTGTTCTATACCCAGGGACGCGAGAAAATGAGCCTTGAGGTAAGGCTTTTTTTTGTTTTCTCTCTCTCTTTTGCCCTGGCAGCCTTTTGTCAATGGTATCTGATTACCCTTTTTCTTCCGTTGGTTTTGGCGACAATAGTCGAGTATATTCGTGTAAGCAGTTTTGGCAGTCTTATTCCCTATGCCCTGTTCAGTCGAAATGAGCCGACCAGCCGTAAGTTTCATCAGGCCGCCGTGCTTTGCCTCTCTTTAGGGTTGTTGTTCTCAAGTTTTGCGATACTGAACAGCGAATTCACCCATTGGTTTGAGCTTGAGAAGCTGCGGCTTGACACCTTTTTCCTTGGTTATTCGTTTCCTGTGTCTCTGATCAGTATGTCGGTTATCTTTGGCTTGATGAAAGAACAACTGTTGCCGACAGCCGCTTTGAAAGAGTTCTCCTTTTGGGCCATCAACCTCGGCGTCATCGTTTTTTTTCTCTTTATTCTCTGTGGCTGGTTTCTACCCCAGGTCTTTATTTCTCTGTTCCTTTTTTGTTCTGTCGGGCTCATTCTTCATCTTTTCTGGAAGGAGGGCAACAGATTACAACAAAAGGCCTTTTTGCTTTCGGGAATTCTTTTTCTTACCGTCACATCTATAACCGGCATACTCTATATCTTTCTCGAATTTTCAGACTATTACGATCCGCGATATTCAATCCCGCTGATCCGCCTGCATGCCTTCACCGCGCTCTATGGCTGGAACCTCAGTGGCCTGGTTGTTATCAGCCGTCATCGTGATTTTCCGATCCAACTGCATTCGAGCAAGGTCATTGTGCTCCACTGGCTTACGGTTCTTCTCCTGTGTCCGCTGGGCTTTTTCTATCCCCCGGCCGCATTGGTCGCCACCGGCTGTTACTGCTGGCTTCTCTTTATTCTCTTTTTCAAGAAAGGTGTGGTTGACGGCAAGATTCTGGCCTGAAAAAACTTGAGTAATTGCGATGAACCGCATATCCTGTGTGAAGGTTTTTTTAGATCACCAAGAAAATCTGCCAACCGCGAGTATTCTCTTTGCTTGTTGAGAGTATTCCAGGTGTAACGCATTGTAAAAGAGTGTAATAAAAAATATTTTGATACTTGTTGGACAGGAGGGATATATACAACGCTCGTGCCTGTTGATTTTGCGTAGGATGTACGACGATGGTGAATTTGCAACGAAGTGTAACGGAATCACCATGAAACAAGAAAATCATTGCAACTGTTTAAAATTGCAAGTGTTTTGAAATTTGGTGCCGAAGGGAAGACTCGAACTTCCACGGCCCCCACCAGACCTTGAACGGTAGTGTCAAATATTTTTCGCACATTTGATTTTTGAGGTAGCCAGTTAATCCATTTTTTCCTTTTTTTCACTTTCAGTTCCAGCACAGTAAAGGG
>PDQQ01000015.1 GCA_002747825.1 Deltaproteobacteria bacterium | reverse complement strand
TTTTTCCCCAGTACACCAAACGACGAGGAGAGTACCTTTGAGCCGCAGCTATCAAGAAATTATGAACTTGGCCTGAAAGGAGAGATCAACCGTTTCTGGCTCAATATGGCCCTGTTTTATATGGACATTGAAGATATTCATGTCTATAGATCCGAAAACGATATGTATTATACCGAAAATGCCGACAGTGCCCACTCTGTCGGGGTAGAGGCAGAGGCTGGATGGCATATCACAGATGCACTGGATTTGACTGCCTCGGTTGGCGTTATCAATGCAGAATATGATGACTATGATGCCGGAAATAAAGTCTATGACGGTCAGGAGATTGAAATCACGCCATCCTATACGGCAAATCTGGGCGCATCCTATGTTCATCCCAATGGATTGTATTCACGTCTGGACGCGAAGATGGTTGGTGATGTCTATTTTTTTAATGGTGCCGGCCAATCGTTCGTAAAAGAAGATCCCTATGCAACCGTTGATGCCAAAATTGGCTATTTAATGGGTGACTGGGATTTTTATGTTTATGGCAAGAACTTGACCGACGAAGAATATGTTGTTGGCTATGTTTCCATGGCATCTACGCTGGTCAATTATGGAAGGCCTCGCAGCTTTGGGGTTGGTATCCGTTATCGTTTCTGATCTGAACCGGCTCTTTTGACAGATACACTGCACGCTCCTTGCCGGAGCGTGCAGCGTATCTCTGCCAAAAAAGGAGAAACCGGTGATTTTTTTTTTACTCAAATATATTTGACGGATCAGCAGCGAAATGAATTGGCCCTGCTTTCAGAAATCCAAGGGAAAAAACAAAGCGAACTGGTCAGAGAGGCAATTGATCTGTTAATTGAACAGGCAAGTCAGGAACGACGAAAAAAGATATTATCTGAAACTGCTGGAATCTGGAAAGACCGGTCCGATATCCCTGATTTTGAACAAATGCGTTCTGAATGGGACAGGGAATAACAATGGCGCAGCTATTTCTTCCCGATACAGATGTTCTCATTGATTTTTTACGGGGCTGTCAGCAGGCTGTTGATTTTATCAACAGCAACGCGTCTCAAATAATTCTGTCCACAATCGTGATTGCGGAACTATATGCAGGAGTAAGAGGAAAACAGGAAGTAACGATTTTGAATAATTTTGTTGCTCTTTTTGATGTCATTCCAGTGAATTCAGAAATTGCCAGGATTGGCGGGCTTTACAGGCGTGACTTTGGCAAATCTCATGGCGTAGGGTTGGCAGATGCCATCATCGCTGCTGCTTGCTACGCAGAAAATGCGCAGTTGAAAACGCTCAATGTCAAACATTACCCCATGATGAAAAATTTAGAACCGGCCTATATAAAAAATTAGACCAACAAAACGCTTGAGAGAGGTCGGGCGTACTGCGCACTTTTTCGGAGGTATCTGGTTTAAGAAACTGATCACCGGACTCAACTCAGCGTTATTCGTGTATGAAAAAAACTGCTATGTATCAAATAGCTGGATAAACTGCTATGAAAGAAAAGATAAAACTTACAGGCATACCGAAAACATTGCTTGTTCCATTGCGGGCAAGATATCTGGAAACGAAAAAACAAAATGGGATTATATCTGACCCGAAGACCCTGGAAATATTAGATCAAATAGAATACGATTTTACCGCAAAGGGAAAGGATGTTTCTGCCAGTTCCCAGCTCGGCGTATCGATTCGCACAGAAATATTCGATGAACAAGTCAGTAAGTTTCTTGAAAAACATCCTCACGGTGTTGTTGTCAATCTCGGTTGCGGTCTTGATACCCGTTTTCATAGAATCGATAATCGGAGCGTTCTCTGGTACGATCTGGATGTCCCGGAAACGATTGATTTACGAAGAAAATTTTTTAAGGAAACAGACAGGTTTAGGTTTATCGCAAAATCGGTAACAGATTTTTCCTGGCTGGGCGTATTACCCAAAGACAAGCCAATTCTTTTTGTTGCTGAAGGCTTGTTTATGTATTTTGCAGAAAATGAGCTGAAAAGGATCTTTGGCAAAATAAAAGAGATGTATCCTGAATCAGAAATACTCTTTGAAGCAATGTCGCCTCATATTGCAAGAAATACCAAAAAACATCCCGATATGAAAGAACAGAGTGCAACATTCAAATGGGGCATAAAAACGGGAGCAGAGCTGGAAAACTGGAACCTGGGAATACATTTTATTGAAGAGTGGTATTGTTTTGACAGGCATAGAGAAAAATACCCTCTTATTTTCAAACTGTTATCCTTAATTCCCGCTTTCAGGAAGAGCATGAAAATAGTGCATATCAATTTCAGGAAAAGCGCATAACACGTCGACTTTTCGATGCGGGAAAATCACAGCAAGGATCTGTGAGAAGTTTTATAAAAGAAATTCCCAAACAAAGAAAATAAACCATGCCGCCACTTTCAACACTTCCTGCCGGAGAATCGGGGGAAATTGCAGCAATCAATGCGGATCATCATACGATCAGCCGTCTCCACTCCACAGGGTTTTCTGTGCAGACGCAGGTTCAAATGATTCAAAACACGGGTAAAGGCCCCTTGATTGTCTTTGTCCGGGGCACAGAAATTGCGTTAGGGCGCAGGGAGGCGGACAGCATTATGATTACCGGAACAAATAGCCTGGAAGAGGCAGAAAAATGAACGTGACAATTGCTCTTGCAGGACAGCCCAATACCGGAAAGTCAACCCTTTTTAATGCCTTAACAGGTTCCTGCCAGCATGTGGGCAATTGGCCGGGCAAGACGGTCGAACAGAAGAGAGGCCAGTTCAGCTATAACAATCAGGAATTTGAGCTGGTTGATCTTCCCGGAGCATACAGCTTAAACGGCAATTCACCGGAAGAAGAGATAACAAGGGATTATCTGCTCGAAAAAAAGCCGGATTGTGTTGTTGTGGTCGCAGATGCGTCACAGCTGGAGAGAACGCTTTTTATGCTGGCGGAGGTACGTCAGCTTCCCCTGCGTTTTGTCCTGGTCATCACCATGATGGATATTGCGGCAAGAGAGGGCCTGGAGATCGCAGAAAAGGAACTGGAACAAAAATTACATATCCCGGTTGTCTGTCTTACCGCGACAAAGGGCGGAGGAATAGACCAGTTCAAGAAAACGGTAGCCGCGGCAGTTACAGGGGAAATTACCAAGACAGAAAAATGTTCCTTTCATCCATTGACACGTTCTGTTGCCGAACAGCTTGGAGATCTGGAGTTTCCCCTATGGCACGCAGGAAAACTCCTTGAAGGGGATACGGACATATTGACCCGCCTTGAAAAACGGTTTTCCAGCGAGCACTGGGGAAAAATAAAACAGCTGCTGTCGTCTGCCTCGGACAGCATGGCAGAAACGGCACAGGAGAAACACCGCTGGATTGCCGAACTGGTTGAAAATGTTATCTCTACAAAGGAGAAAACCGCTGCGAAGAGAGACCGCCGCTACCGTTTTGATACGTTGGCGACCCATTTTTTCTGGGGCAAGGTTATTGCCTTTTTTATTTTACTCTTCTCACTTGGCCTGGCCATCGTTGTTGGTTTTTCGATAATATCTCCTCTCTATGCAGCCATGATCAGTGTTGGCCTTTGGCTGCATACATATTTGCAGGGGCTGCCTGAATGGCTGATCTCCCTGGTCGCTGATGCGTTTTTCCCTGCTCTTTGTATGTCGGCAATGATGTTCTGTTTTCTGGTACCGCTCTTTTTTATGATTGGCACCCTCGAAGATATTGGCTATCTGGCACGTTTTTCCTATATTTTTGATCGAACGATGAACCGTATGGGGCTGCATGGGAAATCCTGTATCTCATTTTTAATGAGTTTTGCCTGTAATATGGGCGGCATTGCCAGTACCCGCACCATCGACTCCTGGCGGCAGCGCATTATAACCAATGTTCTCACCTCCATCGTTCCCTGCGCTTCGATGTGGGGGGTCGTTGGCTTTGTTTCGCTTCTTTTCTTTGGGAAATATACGATCCTGGTGATTCTTGCCTTATTTCTGGCAATGCTTGTTGTTCTTTACCTCTCCTCTCTTCTGCTTCGTAAATTGCTGCCGGCAAAGAGGACCTTTGGGCTTATTATGGAGATGCCGCCATATCATCCACCCAACTTCAAGACGATCAGCCGCTATACCTGGCGTTTTATCAGAGGGTTTATGAAAAGAGGGGCAACGCTGATTACAGCAATATTCATGCTGACCTGGTTTCTCTCCTATTTCCCTGATGGAAATATTGAAACCAGCTGGCTGGCGGCACTGGGGCGTTTTTTGAACCCCATTGGCAGCCTGATGGGGATGGATTGGCGGCTGATGATTGCCCTCATTGCCTCTGTTGCTGCCAAGGAGGCATCTCTTGCGGTATTGGCAGTCGTTTACGGCCTGGGCACAGGCGGCGATGCAAGCTCGGTCAATACGCTTATGTTACAACAAACGGCGGTCGGTCAGGATCTTGGCGGAATACTCTTGACCAGTATCAGCCCGGCAACGGCACTTGCCTTCGTGTTCGCGATGTTTTTCTCTATCCCCTGCATTGGAACACTGGGAACACTCTATGCGGAAACCGATTCGTTGAAATGGACGATAACTGCGGCCTGTTATTATACAGTAACCAGTTTTGGGATGGGAGTGCTTGCCTATCAAACAGGATGCCTGTTGTTGTAGTTGATACCCTGTCCCTCATTTTTGTATATGGTATTACTCAGCGTTATGCTCCAGACGTTCTTGCAGCTGGTCGAGCAGCCGCTGGTGGATATTGTCAAAGCCCCCGTTGGAGAGAATGGCAACCACATCGCCTTGCTGCAGCTGTTTCTCGAGTGATTCGAGTATGGCATCTGTGTTGTCATAGGCCGATGCCTGCAGTTCAAATATCTCTTTGAGATCCTGGGCAAGCTGTCTTGAACTGAAGAGCTCTCCTTTGAAGTTGTCAAGGGGGATCGGTTCACGCAGCAGGACAAGATCCGCCTCTTGAAAGGCCTCCACATAATCTTTTTGGAAGATCGAACGCCTCGAGGAGTTTGTCCGCGGTTCAAAGACAACGACGAGCCGCCGCCCCGGATAACCACCTTTCAGCGCAGAGATGGTCTCTTTTACCGCAGTCGGGTGGTGGGCAAAATCATCGATGACGGTGATGCCGTATCTTTCACCCCGAACCTCCTGCCGGCGTTTTACCCCTTGAAAGGAGGAGAACCCCTCCTTGGCCATGATTCCCTGAACCTCCAGTTTGTGTAAAACGGCCCAGACTGCAAGAGCGTTGAGGCAGTTATGCCTTCCGGTCATGGCCAGCGCAAGACGATCAATCTGCTGCCCGTTACGTTGTATGGCAAAGGTTGTTTTGCCATCCTTTGTCCGGCGTTCGCCCAGAGACCAGTCATAAGAGGAGGAGAGACCATAGCTCTGCAGGCTGCATCTGGCATCCTTGATCACCTTCCGAACATTTTCATCGTCGAAATTGGCGATGAGCAGTCCATCTTCGGGAATCAGGGCCACAAACTTTCGGAATGTCTGCTTTATGGCCTCAAGGTCAGGGAAGATATCGGCATGGTCAAATTCGACCGAGGTGAGGATGGCGATATGCGGCCTGTAATGTAGAAACTTTGAGCCTTTGTCGAAAAAAGCACTGTCATACTCATCGCCTTCACTGATAAAACAGGCACCCTTTCCCAGCCGGAAATTGGCGTTGAATTCCCTGACAATGCCACCGATCATAAAGCTTGGGTCAAGCCGGGCATGAAACAGGGCCGAGGCAAGCAGCGAACAGGTGGTTGTCTTGCCGTGGGTTCCAGCCACCACAAGCGAGGTTCGGCCACGGATAAAGAAATGTGCCAGGGCCTGGGGAAAGGAGAGGTAGCAGATATCTGTCCGGCTGAGGGCTATGGCCTCCGGATTGGTTTTTGTAATGACGTTACCGACGATCACCAGATCAGGTGCTGGACTGAGATTTTCTGCTGCATAGCCCTCTATGATCTTGATCCCTCTCTCAACGAGAAATTCAGACATCGGCGGGTATATCTGCTGGTCGCTTCCCGTTACTGTATAACCCGCCTCCTGCAACATCCCGGCAAGTGCCGCCATACCGGTTCCACAGATACCCATGAGATGGATATGTTCGATGTTTTGGGGTGGTATATTCAGGTTTGCGTGAAGTAGCAACATTACCTCTCGTTACGCACCGTTTTTTCTATACTCGTATAGATATTACGAAATTGCAGATCAAAGCCGGCAGGGTTTATTTTTCCGGTCTCGATAAACTTAATGATGATCTCTTTACTTGTTTTCAGTATGGCTTCATCACCGACCGCATCATTGCATTTCTTTGTCTGTTCTTTGTTCTGTGTTGAAGGCATGTTCTCACTCCTCTTTGATAGATGGTGGATGACGGCCGGATCTGTCTGTCTGGCTCCGGTAAATGATCGCTCGAGCAGCGCCTCCGCCGCCGAAGAAGGCCAATTCATTACGAAGCGGCGGAGGCGCAGGGATAAGAATAACCGATCAAGCCATCCTCGCCCGAAGTATTACGGTAAAAACAAAGATTTTTCCAGCAAAGAGTTTTGGCTGGCCGTTCTTTTTCGGAAAATTGTTGAATATGTTCCTGCCTGGGCTTGGTCTGGAAAAATACAGATCGACGGGTTCGTCATAGCAGCAACTGAGGCAGCTTGAGAAGCGCACAGAAAATCTTTCACTCTGCTTCCCAGGCCGGTCAGCCATCGATTGTACAGCAGTCAGGGTGAGGAGCTGCGACCTTGCGGGAAAAAGGTTTGTCTTCCTTAAGGTCTTATTTCCCAGGTTGTACCTTCGGGGCTGTCTTTTAAGCTGATATTGTTGGCCAGAAGCTGGTCCCGTATCTGGTCACTGCGTGCCCAGTCTTTTGCTGCCCGGCACTGCTCTCTTTCCCGGATCAGCTCTTCGATTTTCTCCTCCGTATAGCCGCTTGCCGCAAGCTGTTTCTGTTGGAGGTCTTTGAGGAATACCGCTGGCTCTTCTCTGAGCAGGCCCATGATCTGGGCCAGCTCTTGCAGCGTTTTTATTGTACTCCCCAGCAGCCGAAGATCGGTTTCGGGCAGAGGCCGGGGCAGGCTTGCGCGTATCTTGTTTATCGTTTTGGCGGTATCCAGAAAGATTCCCTGGGCCTGGGCTGTGTTAAAGTCGTTGTCCATGGCCTCTTGAAAGCGATCTCGCAGGGCAAGCAGCTTTTTTCGGTCTTCATTGTGGATGGATGATTTTTCTTCTGCCGTAACCGGTTCTCCGCTGAGTTGTTCGCTGGCGGCGAGACAATCATAGAGGCGAAAAAGGCCCCTTGCCGCATCCTGTAGAGCGGATTCGGAGAAATCCAGCGGGCTTCTATAATGCTTTGAAAAAATAAAAAAACGCAACACCTCTGGATGACAGTATTCGAGGATGTCCCGGACCCGAAGAAAATTGCCAAGCGATTTTGACATCTTTTCATCACGAATAGTGACAAAACCATGGTGAATCCAGGTCGAGGCAAAGCTTTTTTCGTGTACGCCCTCACTTTGGGCTATTTCGTTCTCATGGTGGGGAAAGATAAGATCCTGACCGCCGCCGTGGATATCGAAACTCTCTCCGAGATATTTTTTACTCATTGCCGAGCATTCTATATGCCAGCCCGGCCGTCCTTCTCCCCAGGGGCTTGTCCATTTGGGCTCTTCCGGCTTTGATTTTTTCCAGAGCACAAAGTCCATTGGATCCCGTTTCTGCTCGCTTATCTGTACCCTGGCTCCGGCCTGCATCTCTTCTATGTTTCGCTTGGAGAGTTTGCCATAGTCCGGGAAGCTGCTGACCTGGTAATAGACATCACCTCCAGAGGCATAGGCCTTGCCCTGGTCAACGAGCTGTGCAATCATGTCAATCATTTCATCAATATGCGCTGTTGCCCGTGGTTCAAGGTCCGGCCGGTCAATACCAAGCCGGTCCATATCCAGATAAAACTCATCGATAAAGCGATTGGCGAGTTCTTCCGGAGAGATCTTTTGTTCGTTGGCCCTGGCAATAATCTTGTCGTCGATATCGGTAAAATTGCGCACAAAGGTGACCGTATAGCCGCGAAATTTGAGATATTTGACGATCATATCGAAGGCAAGTGAGGAACGGGCATGCCCTATGTGGCAGTAGTCGTAAGATGTTATGCCGCAGACATACAGTTTTACATGGCCGGGCACAAGCGTCTGGAAAGGTTCTTTCTTGCCGGTAAGGGTGTTGTAGATCTGTATCATGCTCTTGTGAACTGGTTATGGACAGTTGGAGGTTTCTCTAGTACATAGTGTAGCTTACATATTGTAGCAGCCTGTAGCCCGGATTTCTGATCAGTGTAGCCGTCAAACGCTGTCGTTTTGTGTCTCATTGTCGAGGAGAAATGCCGGTTAGAGCGGCGTTTGCAGATCGCTCGCCTTGCCTTTTTAAGGCGCCAAACTAATTATAATAATCCTATTAGGGGGAAAAGACAAGAATGGGCCTTTTCAAGAGGAGAGCTGGGTATGATGCAGGAATCCTGGGCAGGTATTTCCATCCCCGGGCTGTTTCATTGCTCTTTCTTGGCTTTTCTGCAGGGCTGCCGTATTTTCTGATCTTTTCGACACTTTCGGTCTGGCTTCGTGAGGCAGGGGTGGCCAGATCGGCGGTCACCTTTTTTAGCTGGGCGGCTCTTGGCTACTCTTTTAAATTTTTTTGGGCGCCATTGGTGGATCTTCTTCCTTTACCATTGCTGACCAGGCTTTTAGGCCGGAGGAGAAGCTGGCTGTTTTTTGCCCAGTCCGCGATTATCTGTTCTCTGGTCTTTATGGCTTCGCTCGATCCGTCCGTTTTAACCTCTTTGAACCTGATGGCCCTCGGCGCGGTGGCCCTTGGCTTTTCGGCGGCAACCCAGGATATCGTTATCGACGCCTACCGCATAGAATGTGCGGAAGAGAGGTATCAGGCCCTTCTCTCTGCGATGTATATCGCCGGCTATCGAATTGGTCTTCTCGTTGCCGGGGCTGGCACACTGGTACTTGCTCGCTATTTGGGTTCAAGTGTCGATGCCTACAGTTATACCGCCTGGAGAGACACCTATCTGGTGATGGCGGGGACCATGCTTTGTATTATCCTGTTCAGCCTGCGTATCGATGAGCCGGATACCAGCGAAACGGTGCGCAGGCATCGGTGGCGTCTTGCCGACTACTGTCGGATTCTCTGTCTGTTTGTCCTTGCTATCTCTGCTTTTATCCTTGCCTTTATTGGCTTTGGCCGACTGCTTGCCGGGCTGGACAGTGACGTCTCCTCTGCTGGACTCCTTGTTGCCTTTTTGATCGAGTCCTTTCGCTTTGCTTTTTCGCTGTTTGTCGCAATAGTCGCTGGTTATATCGCGGTCTTGGCTGGGCTCGTCAACAGAGATATGGCCCGGGATGCCTACGTGGCTCCGGTTCTCGATTTTTTTCAGCGTTACAGCATAAAGACAGCCGTGATTCTTCTTTTGCTTATTGCCTTTTACAGACTCTCCGATATCGTGCTTGGTGTTGTTGCCAATATCTTTTACCTGGATACCGGTTTCAGCAAAAACGCCATCGCTGGAATCAGCAAAACCTTTGGGTTGGGGATGACCCTTTTCGGTGGATTTGTTGGTGGTTTTCTCGCTGTCCGCTTTTCTGTACGCTGGATTTTATGTCTTGGCGCAGTCCTTGCCGCCGGTACAAACCTGCTGTTTATGCTGCTGGCACACACTGGAGATAATCTGCTGGTTTTGACCCTGGTGATCGGCGCCGATAATCTGGCCGCCGGAATAGCCACCACCGCCTTTGTCGCCTTTCTCTCCAGCCTGACAAGTATCTCTTATACGGCGACGCAATATGCGATGTTCAGTTCTCTGATGACCCTGTTTCCTAAAGTTGCCGGTGGATATGCGGGAACGATTGTCTCGGCCATCGGTTACCAGAGCTTTTTCCTGCTCACCGCAGCACTGGGGGTTCCGGTGGCGCTTCTTGCCTGGCTTGTGGCAAGAAATCCGGATGTTGGTCGTTAAAAAACTCTTTTTGCTAATCTGTTTCTGAGATATAAATTCAGTCGGCCGGCGGCCATCTGAGAGGCTCTGCCTGCACTTTTTTACGCAGCCAGTTGATTGGCTTTTGCACCTGTGGTTTCTGCGACAAAAGAAAGACAAGCCGTTTTTTCCCCGGGTAATCGAGGAGAAGAAGGGCGAGAAAGATCGTGATAAGGCCCTGTCCGGGGAGAAAGAGCATAAGGATGCCGGCAGCGAGCAGAATCAGACCGAACAGATTTTTGATCAGAAAAAGAAGCAGCTGATACGGTGTCCTGTTTTTGTTTCCCCCGCTGCCAAAGCGAAGAAAATAGTCTGTTGGAATATTTTTAACCAGTACAGGCAGCAAAAGAAGCGAAAGAACAAAGGTCAAAACTGAAGCGGCCGCCAGCCAGCCGCCGAGTATCAGCAGGGGTTCTGAAAACTCAAAAAGAGTCCGGCCTGTTACGTCTGGATTTGATGGCATAATCGATTCTGGCAGATGTGTGCCTACAGAGGCCTGATGGTAATTTTTACCCCCGGAGACGGCCCCTGGGCAGAAGCTGTGTTTTGTGGCGGAACGATCCTTATTCTGGGGGGATCCTGCGAAAAACCGGCGCCAAGACGTTCTTTGACCAGCTCAAGGCGTTTGCCGGCGAGTTCAAGCAACATCGCATCACTTACCACCATAGGCTCCGGTTGTATTGGGGTAAAACTGGTCAGCAGATCTTCTGGAATATCTGTCTCCGAGATAGCTCCGCCGCCTTGTGCCTGCGCCGCTTTTTCTGCAACTTGCCGTTGGTACTGTTCTTTCCGAGCCTTCCAGGCCGCAAAGCGCTTTTCGTTTTCCAGCTCAACGCGCTTTTTTTCATACTGTTCAAGCTGAAGCTGCATACTTGCCATATCCGAGTTCCGGTCAATACCCGCTGAAAGCTCAAGGCCAATCCTTGGGTAGTCAGATAACAGGGCTTGATAGCGGAGCATTGTTTTATGGCCATCGGCGGTAGGGGTGAATTCACCCGGGGTGAAATCCACATATTCTTTGTCAATCAGATCCGCGTAATCTTTGGTAACAAGAAACAGTGGTGAGAGACCGGCCTTCAGCTCCATGGTCTTCAGGGCCTGCGTAACATCCTGCAGCACGGTTCTGTTCTGGGTAAGGGCAAGATCTGACTCCTCTTGTCTCTCTATGAGGTAAGTGCCGTCCTCTCTGCTCAGCATTGCCAGGACCAGAGCCAATTCCGGTTGAATGTTGTCCGTCTGCAGACCTGTGAAAACACCGCGCACGAGCAGCTGGTTCTTCTCTCCTGCAAAGCGTGAATCAAGATCCAGATCAACAGAGGCCGAATCCACCTGCAGGCCGCTGAGATCTGCGGCAAGCTGCGTGCGAATATTGCGCAGAGGATATCCTTGAAGGGTCAGAAGCGAAGACTCTTTTTGCCCTTGTTCCGTTGGCAGGAAAGAGCCTTTCCAGGTAAAATCTGCGCCATCCAGTAAGCCGCTGAAAGCAAAAGAGCTGCTCTGGGACGATCTGGTTGTGTGGATGTCCTTGATCGCCCCCTCGACCTTTGTTGCCAAGCCAGTCCAGGGCGGAGACATCCTTTGATCGTTCATGGTAACAGTTGCGTCATTGATCTCGATCTCTTGCAGATCTAGAGGAGAGAGAGCGTTTTTTCGATCCTTTTTTTGCGGCCCTATAGAGATGTGGAAGAGATGCTGCCGGATCGCTTCAATGAGTGCCTTGGAAAGAGGAACGGTGTTTTTTTCTATTGAAACCTCTGTTTGCAGCTGATCGATCTGTATCCGGCCAATGCCTAAATGGGAGGGATCTGTACGAAGATGCAGATTTTCGCAGGAGAGCTTTTGCCAACGCAGCGGAGCGGCTCCGGCTCTTTGCAGACCTCCGTTCTCGTGGGTGAAGTTGCCGGAAAAGGAAAACCGGGGCAGGGTCACGTTGCCGCTTCCGGAGACCTTTCCTGTACTCTTGGCAAGAAACGTGGTCCCGGGAAGAAAGGCGGCCGCTTCCTGCGCGCCCAGAGCGGTAAAGCGGGAAGAGAGGCTGAGCTTGAAAGGTGCGCTGGAAATATCACCGTTGGCCTCAATTTTTCCGCCGCTCTTGATCTTTCCACGAATGGCTATCTGTCCGGGACTTTCTGCATCTTTTTGTCTGGTTATTGACAGGCTGCAGTCCTGGATCTGTATCGGTTGTGCCTTGGAGGCCATCTGTATCTGCAAGCGCCCTTGAAAAGCAAGATGAGGAAGAGAGGCGCCGAGGCCTTGAGGCTGGCTGAGGAGTCCGGGAAGTTTTTGGTTATTCCAGTAAATATCCCCGCCTTCTATGGTAATTTCACCGAGGTCAGGTTTTTTTAAGTTGAGGTTGCCACCCTTGAGAGTAAAGCGCCTGGCGCTGAAAAAATGCCTGCCGGACTCCTCGAGCTGAAGATTCTGCAGCGCAAGGTTGAGGTTTGCGTAGCGAAATTCCGCCTTCCTGTCTTTGCCGGGGGTAATGGTGATATGACTGCGCAACCAGCCCTTGCCCTGGCTCTCGATCTTCCTGCCGGGAAAGAGCAGAGCCATTACCTTGCTGGCCTCAATTTCCTGCAGCTCCAGCTCTCCGCTGAGAGAGGCCTTACTGTCAATCTGTCCGGTATAGGTAAAGCGGCCTTTTTTCTGTTGATCTTGGCCTGAAACAGACAAGGAGGCAGTTTCCTGAGCCTCTGGCAGGTCTGCTGCATTTGGATTTGTCGCGTAATTACGCAACTGAACCTTGAGTTGCTCGATAATATGCGGTTTGGCTGCTTTCTCCGCGTTCGAGGCGATTTTCAGGCTGCCACTGATATCCGCTGCACGAATCAGGATATGCAGATTTTGTAAAGGAGCCGATAGCTGCCCGGGGACCTGCCTTGCCCGGGGCAGAATGGAGAGCAGGTCTGCTGTGAGAGAGGAGCCGTTATAGTCGATTTTGGCTGCATCGGCAGTACATTGCTGGATTTCTATCCGGCGTTGAATCGGCCTGTAGTGTCCATCAATATGGATCTCTGGAGCCTCTACCGCCAGATTCTGCCGGGGAAACCGTCCGGCAAGATCCTTGAGCACAAGGCTGTAGTCAACGACGGTTTTCTCTTGCCTGCTCCCTTCCCCGTGGAAGGTGATGCTGAGCTCTGCGTCCATTTTTCCCCGCTGTACGTCAAACGGCATCTCCATTGGCAGGTATTGTGCATAGTTCAAGAGCTCGACATCGTCGAGTTTGCAGGAGAGCTGGCTGGACGCAATCAGCCCTGATTCCGGATCGAGCCTGGCCGAACCGGTCAAAAGCACGGGACTGCCGTTAATGACCGCCGAAAAATGTGGCTTGATAAAGTTTTCGACCGCATAGGCAATATTGGACAGACTTGGCAGCTTGAGTTGTATGTTTTCCACCCGGTGTCGTTTGCCCGTGGATGCATCGCTGAAATCGATAGCGCTGTCTGTTACGGAAATATTGTTCAGAGAAAAGCGAAAGGGCAGCTCAGAGAAGACCAGCATTGCGCGCCCCTCATCTTCTCCGTTTATCGGCAGAAAAAGCTCTGCAAGGTCGTACGAGTGGTCCTTTTTTCTCTCGACGGATAGGGCGAGACCGGAGAGGAGAACCTCCTTGCAAATCAGGTTCATTCGCAGAAACGGAACAGGCGCAAAGTCCAGTTGGAGCCGGTCAAATCGAACGAGCGGCCTGTGGGTCTCATCGCGTATCGAACCATTTGCAATATTCAGCCTGTAGGTGAATGGGTTGAAACGAATCGTGTCGGCAGCAAATTCGGCCTTGTCCTGGTTGAGAAAACGGCCGGGCAGATGTCTTTCGATATAGTATGGGACCCCAATAAAACCGGTTACACTGTATACAGCCAGCAAGAGTAGTCCGGCAAGAGGCCAGAGCCACAAACGCCTGGGACGCCCTTTGCGCTCGGTTTTTCGGGAGGGGCGGCGCTGTGGAGGTTCTGAGGCTATTTGCTGGTCATCTTCCTGGTAATCCGGGTTAATGGGGATATTTCCGTAAAGATCTGACATAGTCTGTATAAAGGTTGAAAACAGCGGGCAATAATTACAGGTTAACGGCGTTCTGGTACAATCAATATATCAGGATAATGCTGATTTGGCACCCTGGCAGACGTGCCGATCCGCCGCCTGTGCTCTGCAATATTCGATTTTCGGATGAAGGTCAAGATGCAGGATGATTTTACTCCGGTTCCGATCCTCGCGAAGGCAGTTTCGATGTCACCCGGTGCCGACTGGCAATGTTCAGAAGGCCTGACTGGAACGCAAAGCAAAAAACCCGGGCGAAATATTTCGGGCAACAAAATTTAATACATTACTAGAAAATTACTATCATTTACGGTAAATTTGTTCTATTTTATAGCAGGCCTGCAGATGTTGTATTGATTTCTCTCTTTTTTGTTGATCGGTTCCCCTATGCTGACCAATTTTTCATATTTCAGGTGGCAGGATTTTGTCGATATTCTGGTGGTAAGTTTTATTATCTATCAGCTTATCTCAATAATCCGCGGAACCCGTTCTGTACAGATGGTCGCCGGTATCGGGGTGCTTACCGCCATCTACTTTATGGCGATTTCGCTCGATCTTGCGGCCCTGACCTGGATTATGCAGACCTTTCTCAGCTCGATCCTCCTGATTGTTATCATTGTCTTTCAACAGGATATCAGAAGGGCCCTTACCCAGGTGGGCAGGTCTCCCTTCCATAAAACCACCGAGGTGGTTGACAGGGAACTCGACGAGATCGTCAGCGCCCTTTTTTATCTTGCCAAACGAAGAATAGGGGCCTTGGTTGTTCTTGAGCGGGATATCCGGCTCGGTGATTTTCTGGAAATCGGTTTTCGTCTTGATGCCCGCCTGACAAAAGAACTTCTCATTTCGATCTTTATGCCGGTCTCACCGCTGCACGATGGCGCGGTTCTTGTGAGTAACGGCAGGGTGGAGCATGCGGGATGTATCCTCCCGCTTTCCCAAAACCCCTATATCAACAAGAAGTACGGGACCCGGCATCGGGCTGCCATCGGCCTTGCCGAGGAAACCGATGCCATAGTACTGGTGGTATCAGAAGAGACGCAGGAGGTTTCGGTGGTACAGCATGGTGCTTTGACGACGGTTGAGGATGAGATTGCCTTGACCAATACGCTCAAGGCTCTTTTTTTAGACCAGAGCGGCAATAAGGACGCCTGGAGAAACTGGATTCGAAAATAATGAAGCCTTTCGGTTCTAAAGGTTTTCTCGCGCAGAGGAGACGATTGACAAGCATTATTTCCAGCGAATGGATGCTCAAATGTATCTCCCTGCTGTTGGGGATTGGTCTCTGGTATTTTGTCGGTGGAGAAGACAGGATCGACAAAAACATCATGGTTCCGATTGAGATTATTAACCTGCCGAGGGATCTTGTTATCTCCAATCAGTTCAAAAAAGAGATAGAGGTTACCGTCAGTGGGCCGCGTTCGCTGATCCTGGAGATGAGTCAAAGGGCCGTTACCCGGCAAATCGATCTTTCCGATGCGACGCCGGGGACAATGGTTATAGAGAACGGTAATGACCATATCCCTGTATCCCGTGGCATAACTGTGCAGCGGGTCAAACCTTCTTCGATTATTCTGTCGCTGGATAAACTGGTGCAGAGGCAGTTCCCTGTGGTCGCCCGTACCGTGGGCAAGGTGGCGGATGGTTACTACCTGAAGGCATTGCAGACCGATCCCGAGGTGATCTCTATCACGGGGCCTCTGACGGTTCTGTCGCAGTTTTCCGAGCTGTCAACCAAGGCCATTGACATCAACGGCGTAAAGCAGTCTTCGCATCTGCAGGTTCCGTTGGAGCTGACTCCGGATATTGTTGCCCTTATTGGCGAGACCTCGGTTACCGCTGATCTGAGTATCGCCCTTGAGACGGTGACCAAAACGGTCAAGGAAATGGCAGTGGAGGTTGTCGTCGATGGAAAACGGCGCAAGGTAACACCACCGACCGTACAGGTCGCCATGAAGATACCGAAAAAAATGGTCGGCAAGAAGCTGCGCATCAAAAAACTGTTCACAGTCACTGCTGTCGAGCGGGAAAACTCAGAACTCTGGGATGTAGAGATCATTCCGCAAAAGGATCTTGAATACCCGATAGAGGTCTTGTCTGTTCTGCCTTCCCAGGTCCTTGTCGAGAGCCCGAATCCTGCTCCGGTGTATAAAACGGATGCCGAACCTGTGGATAAAAATGGCGGCGCCCTTGTCCCTGTACGGATAGCCCCGGACTCTTTGCCGAACAAGGCCAGGGTGGATAAATACAACCCGCCTCCCCGCATTGCCGCCCCCGGGAAACAGAGCGAACACATCTCGAGATAGAAGATATTGTTCGGGTTTTTCAACCGCTGTCCATCGGCCATAGCCTTAAAAAAATAACGATTTTTGGTGGCGTATAGTCTTTTCCCTGCCTCTTCATCTAGAGGGCAGTTACAACGAGAGGCTACGACAATTGAGAGATTTCAATCCCATGTGGATGTAGATGTGAGGAGAGAGCAATGAGACAACTCTTTGGCACCGACGGTATTCGTGGTGTGGCAAATGTCTATCCGATGACAACGGAGATAGCCATGCAGGTGGGGCGTGCCATCGCCTGTATCGTCAAGGAGAAGAGAGGGCGAAAGAGAATCGTTATCGGCAAGGATACGCGCCTGTCGGGCTATATGCTCGAAAATGCCCTTGCCGCCGGTATCTCTTCAATGGGGGTCGATGTTATGCAGGTCGGCCCTCTGCCAACGCCGGGTATTGCCTTTATAACCACCTCCATGCGCGCCGATGCCGGGGTGGTTATCTCGGCCTCGCATAACCCGTTTCAGGATAACGGTATCAAGTTGTTCTCCGGCGATGGTTTCAAACTGGCCGATGAGGTTGAGCTGCAGATAGAACAGCTGGTCCTCTCCGAGCAAATGGCCGCTCTCAGTCCGGTTGCCGAAGAGGTGGGCAAGGCAAAACGTATTGATGATGCCAGAGGGCGCTATATCGTCTTTTTAAAACATACCTTCCCAAAGGCGCTCACCCTCGAAGGCCTGCATGTGGTGGTCGATTGTGCCCATGGTGCAACCTACAAGGTGGCTCCCTGTGTCTTCGAGGAGTTGGGGGCCAGGGTGACAAGCATAGGGGTTGCCCCGGACGGTAAGAATATCAACCTGGATTGCGGTGCCCTGTACCCGGAAAAGATGTGTCAGGCCGTAAAGGATGCCGGGGCTGATGTCGGTCTGGCGCTCGATGGCGATGGTGACAGACTTATCGTCTGCGACGAGAAGGGACGGGTGGTTGACGGCGACCAGATCATGGCCATCTGCGCCCGGGAACTGCTCGATTCCGGCAGACTGAAAAAGAACACCCTTGTGGCAACGGTGATGTCGAATATGGGTCTTGAGCGGGCCATGCGGGCCATGGGCGGCAATCTGGTGCGTACCGATGTCGGAGACCGGTACGTCGTCGAAGAGATGCGCAAAAATGGTTTCAGCTTTGGCGGCGAGCAGTCCGGTCATCTGGTCTTTCTTGACCATATAACGACCGGCGATGGTATCCTTGCCGCCCTGCAGCTTCTGGCCATTATGAAAAAGCGAGAAAAAAGTCTCTCCGCCCTGGCCAGGGTGATGACCACCTTCCCGCAGGTCTTAAAAAACGTTGCCACAAAAACCAGGGTTGTCCCCACAAGCATTAAAGGCTTTGCCGAGGCATGTCAGGGTTTTGAACGGGAACTGGGGTCGGCGGGACGCATCCTGGTACGGCCTTCAGGAACCGAGCCGCTGCTGCGGATCATGGTCGAAGGAGAAGATGCCGGGCAGATCAGCCGTATTGCCGATGCACTGGCAGCCCTGGTCGAAGATACGGAAAGACGTTGAACAGGGACTACTCATCGGCACCCGATCTTTAGACGACCACGACTCCCCGCATAGGCGAGTGCTTGTTGACATCTGGGGTACCGTCAGAGCAGTTACTCGTAAAAAAATCTTCATCTCAATATGTTTTCCCCTGTGAGACGTTACAAGCGACGGAGTAAAAAAGCCTCTTTGCGGTCGCAGATGACATTTTTTGTCAGCAGACTGACGTTTTTGCGGCAGAGTCTGCCGGAAAAAGCGGGTGAAAATTTTTTGCCGACTTTCTCTTCGCAAGATGCAATGTCTTTTATTGATTGATATCATTGAATAAATAAAAAATATTTTTTATTTTTTCTTGTTTGGCACGCAGCTTGCTCAATAAGGGGCAAACGAACAAAATGTTGTTCACAAACGTCTGGCTCTGCCAGGCATCATTACAAAACAATGTGTAAAGGAGAAGTACGTCATGAAATTGAATCTGGTAAAGAAACTGCAAAACAAAGAGGGTTTTACTCTGATCGAGCTGATGATCGTTGTCGCCATTATCGGTATCCTGGCCGCGATCGCCATCCCCAACTTTCTGCGCTATCAGTTAAAGGCCAAGACCTCTGAAGCCAAAACCAATATTGGCGGCATTCGAACTAGTGCTGAGGCATACGCAGCAGAATATAACACCTATTTGGAAACTGGCCAAAGACCTACTGGTGCCCCGACCGCAGCTAAACGAGCTTGGGGTGCTGGTACCGACTCCTTCGATACTATAGGCTTTGCCCCAGCCGGTAATGTCTTCTATTCCTATGCAGTTGCAAACGCTTCAGCAGTAGGTTCCGTTGCTAATCCGATAGCAGGTAGTACAGACGCTACTCCGATAGCAGTGGGGACGACGGCATATTTCACGACTATCGGCGATCTTGATGGTGATGGTACATTGGGAGGCTATGAATCTGACACCACTGCGACCAATATCGTCGATCTTGCACCTGGTGAGTTCTAAGAAACTGCCAAGCAGCTTAACGACATAATTATTTGGTAGAAGGTCGCTTTACCGACAGCGGTAAAGCGACCTTTACTTTATATCTTCTCGCTCAAGTGCTCTATGCGTCTATCTTGGCTTAAGCAGGTACCCTTTCGGATCATTGTCCTTTTTTTCCTTTCTGCCCTGTTCGTCCATGGCATACAACGAACACAAACGGGCCTTTTTCCTCCTGTTGATTCCGCTGAAGACTTTAAGTACTTGCCTTCAGGTGCTTTTTTGAAAGGGGCCGCGCTTGACTTTGATGAGGTCCTGGCGGATCTGCTCTGGATAAAGAGTATTGGCTATCTGGGCGAACATTTCCGAAGCGATAAAAAATTTCCCTGGCTCTACCAGCTGATCGATGTGACCACAAGCCTTGATCCCTATTTTGATGACCCCTACGAATTTGGCGGCATTATCTATAGTTCGCAAATTATCAATGTTGATAAAAGCATTGCCATCTTGAAAAAGGGGATGGAAAACGTCCCCAAACACCACCACCGTTACTGGTATCTGCCCTTCTTTACCGCCTTTAACTATATGTACCACAAGCAGGACTACCAGACTGCGGCCCGCTACCTTGAAATGGCGGCCTCTTTTCCACAGAGCCCCAAATATCTGCCAATGCTGGTGGCCCGGCTCTATGCCAATACCGATGATCCGGGCGTTGCTATACCATTTCTTGAAGAAATGGCGGAAAATGCGGCAACGCCGGAGATAAAAGAAAAATATCTTAAAAGAATTAAAGAGATACAGGTTAAGCAGAATCTGCTGCACCTCTCCCAGGCAAAAGAAAACTATCAGCAGACAACAGGAAAACAGTTACAGCGTCTCTCAGAACTGGTAGAATCCGGCATCCTGGCAAGCCTGCCGGAAGAGCCTTTAGGCGGCCGTTACTATATCAGCGGGGCCGACGGGACGATACAGACAACGTCTCAGGTGGACGATATGTCAATGAAAGGCCCTCTCAAAAAACGTCAAAAACAAGGTCTTGGGCCTGAAAACAAGAAAAATCCTCCAGTTCCTTTCTTATAATCTGCATGCCTGGACAGAGAGTCTGTCATCAACAATAAAGAATGGAATCGGGAACCTCGAGATATAATTCTCTGTCTCCGAACAGAGTTGTCTATAAAAATAGATCATTATACATTTGGGTATTTCTATCTTATGTCAATATCTGCAATAACCTTAACGGGTGTTAATAAAATTTACCGGGTTGGTTTCTGGGGCAGAAAATTCGTTGCCTTACACGATCTCTCGCTGGAAGTGCAACAGGGGGAGGTGCTGGGCTATCTTGGCCCGAATGGCGCCGGCAAGACCACCACCTTTAAGGTGATTCTCGATCTTATCCGCCCGGATAGCGGTAGCCTCGCAATTTTTGGGGCTCCTGCCGACCGAAAGGCCCGGGAACGGATCGGCTACCTGCCGGAGAATCCGTATTTTTATATGTACCTCACCGCCGAAGAGTCGCTGCATTTTTATGGCAGATTGCGGGGAATGGATGCTGCGGCCAGAAAAAAACGTGTTCCCGAGCTGCTTGAGCTTGTTGGTTTGCGCCATGCCCGCAGGCGTTCTCTGAAGAAATTTTCGCGCGGCATGCTGCAGCGTATCGGTATTGCCCAGGCCCTGGTCAATGACCCTGATATCCTGATCCTTGATGAGCCGATGTCCGGTCTTGACCCTATCGGCAGAAAGCAGATGCGTGATATTATTCTTGGCTGCCGCGATCAGGGCAAGACCATTGTCTTCTCCTCGCATATCCTCAGCGATGTTGAGGTGATGTGTGATCGGGCGGCGCTTATCAAAGAAGGAAGACTCCAGGAGATCGTCCAGGTCAGCAAGATGCTCGAGGACAGGGTGGCCCATTGGGAGATCACCTGCAGCAGCCTCCCTGGAGGCACCGATTTTGAAACGTATATTGTCCATCAAACCGAAAATCAGATCCTGCTCAGTGTCGACGAGGAGCAGGCGGCCAAAGAGATGGTCAAGAAGATTGATGCCGGCGGCGGCAGGGTACTCTCCTTTGGGCCGCAACGAATGAACCTTGAAGATTTTTACAACCAGTCCGAAAAAGAAAAGAGACAATGAAAATCGCAGCCCTTGCCTTAAATACCTTTAGAGAATCAATCCGGGACCGGATCTTTTACAGCCTGCTGGCCTTCGCTACCTTGATGCTCGGCTTTTCTCTGGTACTTGGCAATCTGACCATCGGTGATGAGATAAAAATCATCAAGGACTTCGGCCTGGCGGCAATCTCTCTGTTTGGGGTTCTGATCGCCATCTTTGTCGGTATAAATCTGGTCTATAAGGAGATGGAGAAGAGAACGATTTATGTTATCCTCTCTAATCCGATTTCCCGCAGCCAGTTTATCATCGGCAAATACCTCGGATTGTCGCTCACCCTTCTGGTCGAGGTGCTTGTTATGACCGCCGGTCTGTTGGCTCTCTGTTATATGAAAGAGCCGACCATTCCCTGGGAACTGTTCGTTGCCATTGTTGCAATATGGTTTGAACTGCAGCTGATGCTGGCCGTGGCACTGCTCTTTTCGGCCTGCGTTTCCCCTTTTTTGAGCGGTCTGTGTACGCTTGTGGTCTTTGTGATCGGCCATCTTACCGTGGATTTCAGGCAGTTGGTGGCAAACACTGAGAATCCGTTGTTGAAAAAGGCCGCAGACGTTTTTTACTACAGCTTTCCCAACCTTGAGTCGCTGAACTACAAGGCCAGGGTCGTTCACGGGATTGACATCCCCTGGGTTGAGTTTTCTCTGTCGCTGTTGTATGCAACAAGCTATACGATCCTTGTTATTGTTCTTACCCTGAGTATCTTTAACCGTCGGGATATTCGCTAGACAGAGCTCTTATCGGCAGAGGGTTCAGACGACTCTACGCGGTAAAACCGCAAGATCTTTTTTTGTTGCACCGCACTTGTCGGCAGAAGGAGTGCCTCTTTTCTTTGGGTTTGCAATACGACAACCCCTTCGGTAATCCACTTGATAAGGATTTCGCAATGCTCAGAAATCTCAAAGTGCAGATTGCAATCGCCCTCTTTGTGCTGCTGATCCTTGGCATGTGTTCTATCACCTTTGTCGCTCTTGTGCTCTGGCAGAAAGAGAGCCTTCTCCGGCAGACCTCACAGATCCAGCGAAGTCTGAAAAATGCCGGACGTCAGCTCGAAACCTCCTGGGATGCTCTCCCGCCGGGTGAGTCTTTCGAGGTTGTGGAGCGTTTTTTCGTAGAAGAGAGCCTCTCCTGCCTGTACCTGTTGCGGGATGGTCGTGTCGGTGAAGCAAAAATCTCTTGTGGACAGCCAGAAAAAATGAAAACGTTGCTTTTTCAGACTGCTGGTTCTGGTGAGACCGTTTTTCAGATAGCAAGGCCCCAAGGTCTTATTCTCAGGAAACCTCGTTTTTTTACTGCCAGCCTGCCACTTAAGAAACAAGGGCGGATCGTTGGTAGTATTGTGGTTGCTGGTCCCTTAGACACCGTCTTCTCACACGTTTTCGACGGGAAAGGCACTCTCCCGGTGTATCTTTTAGTTACGGCCTTACTATTCACAACTGTCGGTTTTTTCAGGATGTTGAAGATTGTTGTGCGTCCTCTGGAAAAGGTGGTGCAGATCGCCGATAACTATAGAGACAGCAGCGATCCGGCGAGCTTTATCAATCCTCAGACCGGCGAGTTTGCCCAGATTGCCTACCGGCTGAAGCAGATGCTCAAGCGCATTGACACCGATAACCGGCAATTGCGCCTTACCGTCGAGGCGCTTCAGCAGAGTAATGATGAACTGAAACAGGCGCGCAACGAGATTGTCCAGGCAGAAAAGCTTGCCTCTGTCGGCAGGATGTCCGCCGGGCTTGCCCATGAGGTGGGCAATCCATTGTCTATTGTCAAAGGCTATCTTGAGCTGCTCGAACAGCAACTTGCCGAACAAGATGACAGCGTGCAATATGTATCAAGGGCTGCCAGTGAGGTTGAACGGATCGAAAAGATTATCCGCCAACTGCTTGACTGCGCCAGAAGGCCGTCTATAGAACTGGTTGCGGTCGATCTTGGGGTAATCCTGGAAGATCTTGTGGGGCTCTTTTGCCAGAAAGGTGACAATAAAGAGATAGGTTTTCAGTTAGATCGGCCGGATGTTTTGCCTTCGGTTGCGGCCGATGCCGACAGCCTTCGTCAGGTGTTTCTCAACTGTCTGCTCAACAGCGTCGATGCGGTTCTGGAAGGCAATCCGGAAGAGGGGAAAATCCGTGTACAGATACTGGAAAAATGCACAACCAATGGAGAAAGAAGTCTTCTGGTGATTATAGAGGACAACGGCCCCGGTGTTGATCCTGAAGCCCTTAACAATCTGTTTGACCCTTTTTATACGACGAAACAGCCGGGCAAGGGTACGGGCCTGGGGCTTGCCGTCTCCTATACTCTCGTCAAACAGTTTGCCGGCTCCATCTCTGTGCGTAATCGTGAACAGGGCGGGTTTGCCGTGCATATACAGATTCCCGTTTTTGTGGAATAAAGCATACAGGAGCAGGTAAAGGTGGCAGATAGGTTACTTATTGTTGATGATGAAGAAAATATGCGGCATCTGCTGTTTTCTGTGACCAGTCGTGCCGGCTTTGAGGTGGCCCTTGCCGCTGATGGCAGGCAGGCTCTGGCCGCGGTGCAAAAGGATGATTACGATTTTGTTCTTTGCGATCTGAAAATGCCGGGTCTTGATGGCATCTCTTTTTTGCAGCAGTTTAAGGCCATCGATACAAAAGACACCGTTGTCATCATGATGTCAGCCTACGGCACGATCGACAGCGCGGTTGAGGCGATGAACCTTGGGGCCTTTGACTTTATCACCAAACCGTTTAAGAGCGGTGAGGTCGTCCTTGTCCTGCAAAAAGCGGCAGAACGCGTGAAGCTGAGGAGAGAAAACCTGCTTTTGAAAAAACAGGTTCTTGAGTTACAGGGCAGACAGGGGTTTGAAGCCATCATTACCGGAAATGCAGCTATGCTCGCCTTGATTGACGCTGCCGGCAAGGTCGCCCGTTATAAGACAAGCGTTTTGATCACCGGTAAAAGTGGCACAGGCAAAGAGCTTTTCGCCCGCGGCATTCATCAGGCAAGTCCGCGAAGAGACAAGAGTTTTGTGGCGGTGAACTGCGGTAGTATCCCTGCGGAACTACTTGAAAGCGAGTTTTTTGGCTATCGGAAAGGGGCCTTTACCGGTGCCGATACCGACAGAAAAGGGCTGTTTGAACAAGCGCATCAAGGGACACTCTTTCTCGATGAGATTGGAGAACTCCCCGCCGCCCTGCAGGTCAAGTTCCTGCGGGTTTTACAGGAAGAAGAGGTTCGGCCGCTGGGGGCTGCAGCCGCCAAAAAGGTCGACGTGCGGATCATTGCGGCAACCGCGAAAAACCTTGAAGAAGAGGTTGCAGAAAACCGTTTTCGCAACGACCTGTTCTACCGGCTCAATGTCGCGCCATTTCATCTGCCCCCACTGCGGGAAAGGATGGATGACCTGCCTCGACTCGCCGAACATTTTGTTGAAAAGATCAACAACACAATGGGTTGCAAGATCAAGGAGGTTGCAGATGAGGCTCTGCAGAAACTGATGCACTACGACTGGCCCGGCAATATACGGGAGCTGGAAAATACTGTAGAGCGTGCAGCGGTACTCGCCGGAAATCGTATTATCGAGGCGGCCCATCTGCCCGAATGGGGGGGGAAAACGGAAACCGATATGCTGTTGCAGGAGCTGGGCACATCGTCGTTGAAAAAGGCCAAGAGCATTATCGAAAAAAAACTTATCGCTGAGGTCCTGCATTCCGTTGCGGGCAATAAAAGCAAGGCCGCTGATATTCTGGAGATAAGCTATCCCTCCTTATTGGCCAAAATTAAGGACTATGGCTTGTGATATTTCACCCTCGCTGTGATAGAAATCTCACTATTTTCATATTGAAGATGGTGGCAGGTTGCCTGTAACATTTTCAACAGTCATCCAACGAGCCAGCCTGCTCTGCCTGCTTTTCACTTGACATTTCATATCCTGCCTACTATAAAAAACGAAACTCATGAATGGCCATTCAGTTTTTTTGCAAGCCAGGTGCTACTTCAGAAAAACTGAATGCCTTTGTTTGTTGGTGTTCTTGAATTTGTAAAGCTGTCTCTTTTAAGGTGGATTGTTTACTTGCCGTGGCCTTTCGATCGGGCAAGAAGACTATCTGCTACTGGAGATGCAACGTTGCTCGACTGTTTTGCTTGAGTCTGGGTTTACGGATTTTGCGTTTGATGCTTTTGCTGGTTTAATATTAACAAGGAGCATTGAGTCTGGGTTTTTCTATCCCAGCTCGGGGCTCCTCACAACGAAAAGAGGTGATCCATGTCTGAGTTAGTGGCCCCCCATGGTGGAAAAGGGTTGGTTTGTGCGTTACTTGAGGGTGCAGAGCGAGAGGCCGAAAAGAAAAAGGCCGCCGGCCTGAAACAGGTTGAGATCTCTGACCGTGCCAAGGGTGATTTGATTATGCTTGGTATCGGTGGTTTTTCTCCGTTGACCGGCTTTATGAAAAAAGCGGATTGGAAGGGTGTTTGTGAAAATTTTCAGCTTGCCGATGGTACCTTCTGGCCGGTGCCTATTACCCTTGATGTCTCCGCTGAAGATGCTGCTGAAATCGCAGAAGGCTCCGAGATTGCCCTGGTAAAAGACGGCGATATTTTTGCCACCATGTTGGTTGAAGAAAAGTATGAAATGACCGAAGCCGACAAAAAATGGGAGTGTGAAAAGGTCTTCAAAGGTGAGGGTGATGATTCTGTGGGGGATAAATTCTGGGAGCTGGCTCCGGAAGATCATCCCGGGGTTATTATGGTTATGAACCAGAAACCCTTCAACCTCGGTGGTCCGGTGAAGGTTCTCTCTGAAGGCGGCTATAAAAAAGAGTACCCTGGCGTCTATCTCAAGCCTGCCGAGACCCGTGCGATGTTTGAGGAGCGTGGTTGGAGTAATGTTGCCGCCCTGCAGCTGCGTAACCCGATGCACCGCTCCCATGAGTTTCTGGCAAAGATCGCCATTGAGGTCTGCGACGGTGTCCTGATTCACTCTCTTATCGGAAACCTCAAGCCGGGTGATATTCCGGCAAAAACCCGTGTAAAGGCCATTGATATTCTTATTGACAAGTATTTTGTCAAAGAGCATGTCATCAATGCCGGCTATCCGCTTGATATGCGTTACGCCGGGCCACGGGAGGGTCTGCTGCACGCAACCTTCCGTCAGAACTACGGTGTGAACAATATGCTGATTGGCCGTGACCATGCCGGTGTTGGCGATTTCTACGGTCTGTTCGAGGCACAGGAGATTTTTGACCGCATTCCGAAGACCGGTGATCCGGCAAAGGATCTGCAGTGCAAACCGATGAAGATAGACTGGACTTTCTATTGCCATAAGTGTGATGGTATGGCCTCTCTGCGTACCTGTCCGCACACCAAGGAAGACCGGGTTATCCTCTCTGGTACCAAGCTGCGCAAGGCGCTTTCAGACGGTGCCGAGATTGTCGATCACTTCGGTCGTGATGAGGTTCTTGACCATCTCAAGGAGTATTATGGCGGCCTGAAAGAAAAGGTTGAGGTCAAGATGCAGGGTGCTGCCTCCGGCGACAAGATGTAGCCCTTCGCCTGACTGGCTTTGCAAGGAGACACCGTGCGAGCGCGGTGTCTCCTTTTTTTATGAATTGTTTTCTGAAATTTGCCAATGAGCAGAATTTTTTCTCGAAGAGAGATGGGAAAGAGGGTAAACATTCTGTCGTCTAAAAAACGTTATGGATAAGAAATTTGCAAAATTGCCGGATCCGATAAACAGCTCTATTCGAGGAAATGATGGTATCTGAATTAACGGTTGGTCTGGGGAACAGAACCTACCCCATTTTTCTGAAGACTTCCTGCCTGGAGGAGGTGGGAAGATATCTGAGACAAGAGCGTCTGGGGAATAAATACGCTGTTATTACAGATAGTAATGTAGCTGATCTCTATGGAGATCGACTCCTGCAGCATCTCAAAGAGTGTGGCCTGTCTGCTGAGAACTTTGTTTTTGCAGCCGGTGAAAAAAGCAAAAACCTGACTGTGCTTTCTCGGCTGGCCAGTGCCTTGGCAAACGCTGGCTTTGACCGGAAGGATGCGATCATCGCCCTTGGTGGTGGGGTTCCTGGGGATATGGCTGGTTTTTTGGCCTCGATGTATATGCGGGGGATTGCCTTTGTCCAGGTGCCGACAACACTGCTTGCCCAGGTTGACAGCTCCGTTGGCGGTAAAACAGGGGTGGATATCCCGGAAGGCAAAAACCTTCTGGGGGCCTTTTATCAGCCACAGGCTGTGTTTATCGATCCACTGGTGCTGGAAACCCTGCCCCGTCAGGAACTTCTGGGTGGGCTTGCCGAGGTGATTAAGTATGCAATTATACGTGACAAGGACTTTTTTCAATTTCTTGCCAACAACTCTGCGAGGATCCTTGCTCAGGAAAAGGAGCCTCTGCTGCAGACAATTGCAACCTGCTGTCAAATCAAAGCCGAGGTGGTGGCCGAAGATGAGCGTGAAGGCGGAATGCGCCGTATCTTGAACTATGGCCATACCATAGGACATGCCGTTGAAGCAGCCTCTGGTTTTTCGATAATCCACGGTCTTGCCGTGGCCGTCGGTATGGCCGCTGCCGCAAGGATTGCCCTGCACAAGGGCCTGCTCAGCTCTGCCGAGATGGCAGCGATCCTGCAGATTTTACGTCTCTACGATCTGCCCGATTCGGTTCCCGAAGATCTTGACCGGCAGAAAATCAAGCAATATCTGTTGCGTGACAAAAAGGTGGTTTCCGGCAAGGTCCACTACATACTCCCGACCTCTATCGGCAGCACCCTTATCACCCCTGAGGTGAGCATGGCCGAAGTGGACAGGGTTCTCGAACAGTAGAACTTTTTTATTACGAGACTTCTGTCGATCAAGCCTTGTCGGGGATGTTGCCTTTTTTCTCTGTAAAAAGCGACCCCAGAAAGATACCCGTCTCATAGAGCAGAAGCAGAGGTATGACCAAAAGAAGTGTGGCCATAATATCGCCGGCCGCCAGCATAAAGGCAAGAACGATCATGCCAATGGTCGAATACAGTCGTTTTTTCCTGAAGTAGTCTATCGTTATCAGACCGGTTTTACTGGTCATGACGATGAGAAAGGGGATCTGAAAAGCGAGACCAAAGGCAAAGACCGTCCGGGCAATAAAGGTGAGGTATTTGCCGATTTTGGGCAGGGGTTCCAGCGATTCACTGGCATAGCTCATAAAATAGGTGAGCATTTGGGGGATCACCGCAAAGAAGGCAAAGCAGGCCCCTCCGGCAAAAAGCAGCGTCGACCAGAAAATAATGGTCAGGGCGATCTTTTTCTCGTTTTCTTTGAGCCCGGGGGCAACGAAACGCCAGAGTTGATAGAGCATAACCGGCATCGAGCACATCGTGCCGACAATAAGGGCAATCTTGATATATGCCAGAAAGGCCTCCGGCAGATTGGTGTAGACCAGCCTGTAGGTCAGCGGACTTGCCTGAAAAAGCGGACTGATAAAGACCTTGGCAATTCTTTCGGAAAAGATATAGGCAACGACGGTAAAAAAGACAATGCTCAGGCAGACCCGAATCAGTCGTTTGCGGAGTTCGAGATGATGGGGCCTGAACAGGGCGATACTCCTCTCCAGAACGGGGATCGTTTTTTCCAGATTATAACCAGACATCTCGTTATCTGTCTCCTGTCATGCCGCAACTTCCGGCAAGCCGTCTGCCTCCCAGGCGTTGCTGTTTTTATGCGCCGAGCCCGGTCATAGCGTATCTGTATGATAATACATGCTAATGGTGCCTTAGCTGTGGGATGACAGAGTTGGTAAAAAATCAGACTAGAGTTTTGTTACATCCTCTGCAGATCTTGCTGTATTGTCCGATTTCTCTTGTCGCTTTTCGGCCTCTGTTGTTGCTTCCAAGACATCCTTGTCGTTGTGGTCTTGTACTCTGCTTGCCCGTATGACCTCCTCGTAGGCACTTGCAACAACGTCGGGGGCGGGTGTTGGAGACGGGTTTACGCCCTGATGGCCGACAATTTCATCGTCGAGAAAAGGCGAAGGCTCAACAAGGTTTTTTCTAAGATTTTTTGCGGCCAACTCAAGGTCTGGTCGAACCTCCTCAAGCAGATCGCTTTCCTCCGCGATGGTTTCTTTGAGACCCTCGGCTGTTTTCTTTAACTCCAGAATACCTTTGGCAAGAGACCTGGCCAGGTCCGGCAGCTTGTCTGGACCAACGACGATAAGGGCTATCGCCATTATAAGAATCATTTCCGGAAGCCCTATACCAAACATAATAGCAAATCCTGGTTTTTCAGTCTGCAGCCACGTTTGGGCGGCAATGTATGGATTTTTTGAAAGTATCAAGCGTCGACAGAAAAGCACCTTTGCCATGTCATATACTTTTCTGTCGCGTAGAGAACCGCTGCTGGCTTGGAATGTACGCTATTTCTGGTATGGTGTCAACGCCTGCCGATAGGAAGAGGGAAATGTATTTTTCTGTCGTGTATCGCACTCAGATAAAAAAAGAAACAACCCCTCAGGCATTTTTCAACTCTGCTGGCCATAACCTGTGGCAACGCCAATACCGTACAAAAGAACTTTGATTCAGAAGCCTTGTATTTGACAAAAGGATCATGCTTTACTATACTCATTTGTTTTTCTTTTGTTGGCTGATGAGCAGGACTTGTCGGTCTGTTTTATCGTAATCATCGGTTTATAGGAATCTGTTTTCAGCGGGGAAGATTTATGTCCAGCGTCGTTGTCGTCGGTACACAGTGGGGAGATGAAGGCAAGGGGAAGATCGTTGACCTGTTGACCAGGTACGCGGATTACGTTGTTCGCTTTCAGGGCGGTAACAACGCCGGTCATACCCTGGTCGTGGAGGGGAAAAAGTTTGTTTTTCACCTTATTCCTTCAGGGATCCTCTACGAAGACAAGATGTGTGTAATCGGCAATGGCGTTATTGTCGATCCTGCGGTTCTCGTCGCTGAGATGGATGAGCTTCAAGCACAGGGGCTTACCGTTACCCCCGAGAGGTTGATGATCAGCGAAAACGCCCATCTTATCATGCCGTACCATGCGGAGCTGGACAGGGCCAGAGAGTCTGCCCTCGGTGAAGGAAAAAAGATTGGCACCACCGGCCGTGGCATTGGCCCCTGTTATATCGACAAGGTGGGAAGGGTCGGAATAAAGGCGATTGATCTCACCGATGAGATGCTGTTTCGCGAAAAGCTGGCTGCGGCAATTGATGAAAAAAACTTTCTGCTCAGCAGGAAATATAACGTCTCTCCGCTGGATGTAGAGACGATCTATCGGCAGATCATGGAGTATGCGGAAAGGCTTATTCCCTTCTACGGGAATGTCTCGGTCGCCCTTGATGCGGCGAGAAAGAGGGGAGAGAATATCCTTTTTGAAGGGGCCCAGGGCACGCAGCTTGACATTGATCATGGTACCTATCCCTTTGTCACCTCATCGAATACCGTCGCCGGTAACGCCTGCAACGGAACGGGTTTTGGGCCAAAATACATTGACGAGGTTGTCGGCATCATGAAGGCATATACGACCCGGGTTGGATCTGGGCCCTTTCCGACCGAGCTTTTTGACAGCGTCGGCGATGAACTCCAGCAAAAGGGCGGAGAGTTTGGCGCAACCACCGGCCGGCGGCGGCGTTGTGGATGGCTCGACGGTGTGGTTGGGCGGGATGCAACCCGACTCAACGGCATTACCGGGCTGGCCCTGACCAAGCTGGATGTATTGTCCGGTCAAAAGCAGGTTAAAATTGGCACCTCCTACACGCTGGATGGACAGAATCACTCTGTAATGCCTGCAAATATACGTCGGGCACAGGCTCTGTCTCCTGTCTACGAGAGTCTTGAAGGCTGGAAGGAAGATATTTCAAAAATCCGCGATTTTGAACAACTGCCCCGCCAGGCGAAAGAATATGTGAAAAGGGTGGAAGAGGTGGTGGAAGCCCCTGCGATGATTGTCTCGGTTGGCCCGGATCGTGAGGAAACGCTTCTTTTGAAAAACCCCTTTGTTGGTGAATAAAAATATTTTGCATATGACATGTTACGGTCTCATAACAACGATGACCTGAACTGAGCCTGTTTGGCTACAAAGACACAGAAAGAGGAAAAAATGGCTCGAATTACCTGTGAAGACTGCCTTGACGAAGTCGGAGACGATAACCGCTTTAACCTGATTCATCTGGCTGTGAAGCGTATACGCCAGCACCGTAAGGGTGAACCTTACCTTACCGAGGGAAAGAATCAGGAAATTGTGATGACCCTCCGTGAAATAGCCGATGGCAAGGTGACCTTTGAAAACATTGAAGAATTGCCCGTTCTTTTTGAAGAAAACGATGACAACGATTTTCTGAAAGAGGGCGGAAAGACGTCTGAGAGTACGGTGGTTGTCGAAAATGAAGGTTGATTACTACGAGATCCTCTCCGTCAGTCGGACGGCGGATCGTGGCGAAATAAAAAAGGCATATCGGAAGCTTGCCATGAAGTATCATCCGGACCGTAACCCCGGAGATAAAGAGGCGGAGGATATGTTTAAGTCCTGTACTGAAGCCTACGAGGTCCTCAGTGATGACAACAAACGCCAGATATACAACACCTATGGCCATGAAGGGCTCAAGAACAGTGGCTATAGCGGGCCGGGTAATGCGGAGGATATCTTTTCCAGCTTTGGTGATATCTTTGGCGATATCTTCGGCTTTGGCAGTCAACATTCGAGGGCAAGAAGTAACGGCCCGGTTCCAGGCAACGATCTGCGCTATGATATCGAGATAAGCTTTATGGAGGCCGTTCACGGTGTCACAAAAGAGGTGGAGCTTACCCGTAAGGATACCTGCTGGACCTGTGAAGGCGGTGGCAGCAGACCGGGATACGAGCGGCAGGTCTGCTCTGTCTGTGGCGGGCGCGGTCAGGTTGTCCATTCGCAGGGCTTTTTTCAGATGCGCTCGACCTGCCGAAGCTGCAACGGGGAAGGGTCCCTGGTGACCGAACCTTGTGGGGACTGCAGTGGCACAGGGCTGGTCGAAAAAACCAAGAAGGTATCACTGAAGATCCCGGCAGGGGTTGATACCGGTGCGCGGATGAGACTGCGTGGAGAAGGTGAGGGCGGCAGAAGGGGCGGTCCTGCCGGTGATCTTTATGTCGTGGTGCATGTTGAAAATCATGAATTTTTTCAACGTGATCAGGATACCATCTACTGTCGTTTGCCGGTTTCCATGGCCAAGGCTGCCCTGGGCGCGGTTGTCGAGGTGCCGACCGTTAACGGCAGCAAGAGACTGACTATTCCGCCGGGCAGTCAGTCTGGAGATCGTTTCACAATCCGCAAGGAGGGGGTACCCAGCATCCGCAGAGGCCGTTCGGTCGGCGATATGATTGTTGAGCTGCGTGTTATGACACCGGTGAATTTATGCGATGAGCAGAAAGAGATGCTCCGTAAATTCGAAGAATTATCCGAGGAGCGGGGACAGGCCACAGAAGAGGAAGGATTTTTTAAAAAACTGTTTCATGATGTCCTTGGCAAGAAGTAGGAATGGTCTCAGACTCTTTGATGAGCTGGGCGGGTCTGGACGTTTTTACAGGTCTTTTCTTTGAGGTGCGGTCTGCTGTTTTTTTTTCTTCCATTGTTCTCTTTCCTTTGCTTGGCTGATGAGCTGTTTTTTTCCTTGACGGTTGCGTATATGTATTCGATACATCGGGAAAAAGATCGGAAGGAGCTGTTGATATGACTGAAACTGAGAAAAAGTTCACCCATTTCGACGCCGATGGAAACGCGTTGATGGTCGATGTAGGAGTCAAGGAGGTCACCCGGCGTGAGGCGACTGCCGCAGGACATATCTCGATGTCCGCGACTGCCTTTGCAATGGTCAAGGAGGGCTCTGTGGCCAAGGGCGATGTCCTCGGTGTGGCCCGGATTGCCGGGATAATGGCCGCCAAGAAGGTTGATAGCCTTATCCCGCTCTGCCATCCGCTGATGATAAGTAATATCAGTCTTGATTTCTCTTTTCAGCAGGAGAATCCTGTTATCGACATCAGTGCGACGGTAAAGATGTGTGGTAAAACCGGGGTGGAGATGGAGGCCTTGACCGCGGTCTCGGTTGCGGCACTGACAATTTACGATATGTGCAAGGCAATCGATAAGGACATGGTTATATATGATATCCGTTTATTAAAAAAGAAAGGTGGAAAGAGTGGCACTTACGTTCGAGGATAGGTCCTTTTCCGCGCAATAATAGATGAGGGTTCGTACTACATTATGAACAAGAAAAAACTCGATTTTTTTCGCCAACAGCTTGAAGAGAAAAAGCAGGAATTGCTCGAAGAAGCCGGAAAAACCCTTGATGCAATGACGGCTCAGACAGGAAATATTCCGGATCCCAATGATCGGGCAACTATTGAATCCGGTCGAAATTTTGAGCTTCGCATCCGCGAACGGGAAGGCAGGCTGTTTGCCAAAATTAATGCAGCTCTTGCCCGTATTGATGACGGATCTTTTGGCATTTGTGAAGAGTGCGAACGAGAGATTGGTCTCAAGCGTCTTGAGGCCAGACCTGTTACAACACTGTGTATTGACTGTAAGACAGCACAGGAGAACAAGGAAAAATCACAGGGGTTATAGCTAAGATGCCTGAGCTTCGTAAAGATCCCGTTATCGGAAGATGGGTTATTGTCGCCCGGGAGCGGAGTAAGCGGCCTTCCGACTTTGCTGTCGAGGCGCCGCCTGCTGTCGAAGGCTTTTGTCCTCTGTGTAACGGCAACGAATCTTTTACTCCGAGCGAGGTCCTGACCCTTTATGATGACAGCTCGGAGGCCGTGAAAGGTTCCTGGGAGGTTCGGGTTGTTCCCAATAAATATCCGGCCCTTGTTATCGAAGGTGGGCTGAATAGAGAAGGGGTGGGGCTCTACGACCAGATGAATGGTATAGGGGCCCATGAAGTGGTTATTGAAACCCCTCGACACGATGAGGTTTTTGCCGATTTTTCCAGAGAAAAGATGGCCCGGGTCTTCCAAGCCTACAGGGAGAGAATTCTGGATCTGCAAAAAGACCCCCGTTTTCGGTATATTATGGTCTTTAAAAACCATGGCAAGGCGGCTGGAGCGTCACTTGAGCATTCGCATTCTCAGCTGATTGCCCTGCCAATCCTACCCCAGATGATCGATGCCGAGCTTGCCGGTGCCAAAGCACACTACCAAAACAAGGAACGTTGTGTCTTTTGTGATATCATCAGGCAGGAACTGAACAGTGAGGTTCGGGTGGTTTGTCAGAACGACGCCTTTGTCTGTGTCGCTCCTTTTGCCTCACGAACCCCGTTTGAGATGTGCATCCTGCCAAAGTTGCACCATTCTGCCTTTTCTTCTGTCAATGATCAGCAGTTGCTGGGGCTTGCCGAGATTTTTGCTGAATCCCTGAAAAGACTTTGCGGATGTATTGCCGGGGTTCCCTATAACTTTGTGCTGCACACCGAACCGCTTCATTCTGGTGGATTGGAATATTACCACTGGCATTTCGAGATTGTCCCCAAATTGACGTCTATTGCCGGTTTTGAATGGGGTTCGGGTTTTTACATAAATCCTCTGCCTCCGGAGGAGGCGGTTTCTTTTTTGAAAGCGGTGTCGTAAAATCGCTTGAGATGCCCGATTGTTAAGAAAAAGGGCCTGGTTCTGCAAACCTGTTTTTTTACTTTTTTCCCGAAATAGAACACATCATCGATGAAGGATATACAGAGTCAACTCGACAGCCGCCGCATAAATATAGCCAAGGTTGGAGTCAAAGAGGTGTCGTATCCGATCAGACTCAAAGACAAGGCACAAAAGACCCAGCACACGATTGCCAATGCCAGTCTGTATGTGAACCTTCCCCATAAATTTAAGGGGACGCATATGAGTCGCTTTGTCGAAATACTCAACGAGTTTCATGGTGCGATCACCATAAGACATTTCTCGGATATGCTCTGCAAGATGAAGGAAAGACTTGATGCTGAGGCCTCTCATCTCGAGCTTGAGTTCCCGTATTTTTTTAGGCACGGACGGCATGGGCACAAGACACTTACCCGCTACAGGTGCAGAATGCATGGCTCGTTAACAGATGAAAATGAGCTTTCCCTGCAAATTAACGTTCCGATACATCTTCCTGTTTGTGGGGCAAAAAAGCAGAACACTCTTTCTGCCCCTGGGGCCTGGGGCGAAGCCCAAGTGACGG
Source organism: Deltaproteobacteria bacterium (assembly GCA_002747825.1). Taxonomy (GTDB): domain Bacteria; phylum Desulfobacterota; class Desulfobulbia; order Desulfobulbales; family Desulfocapsaceae; genus Desulforhopalus_A. The sequence continues at coordinate 75,806 of PDQQ01000015.1, read as the reverse complement.
TCAGGCTGGTTCATTTCTACTGGATAGAAGATCTTGTCGAACTGGTCAGTACGACCTTGGATCAAGAGGTGGAGGGCTCCCAGGATGACAGCGTTTCTCTCCGCGTCCGTTCGCTTGCACAGGCGATAGCCCAATCCTTGGAAAAGGTTGCAGAAATCTCCTGGTTCTCGGTAACTGTCAAGAATTATTGCAGCGAGTTCTCAAGTTTTGCGGTGATTGAATCCACTGACTCTGGTACGGCTTGATCCTGTACGTCTGAGTTTCAGATAAATTTCTTTTTATGGGCCGAAGGTATGCACGATTTACTTTTTGAAATTGGCACTGAAGAGATCCCGGCAGGGTATCTCCAGCCGGCGTACGAGCAGTTGCGCGAAAGATTCCAGCACAAGGCAAAAGAGCTGAGAATTGATCATGGCCCATCGCGGGTGATGGGAACCCCCAGACGGCTTGTTCTGATTGTCGAAGGGCTTGCCCCCCGTCAGCAGGATATTCGGGAAGAGCTTGTAGGGCCGTCTCAGGCTGCAGGTATCGATGCTGACGGCAACTATACCAGAGCCGCCGAAGGGTTTGCGCGCTCAAAAGGCAGCCAGCCGGAAGATTTGCAGGTAACCACTACCCCGAAAGGGGAGTATCTTTGTCTGGTTCGTGAGGTCAAAGGCCAGGAGACAAGGCTGTTGCTTGGCAAGCTGCTGGCAGAGATTATAAAGGAATTGTCTTTTCCCAAGTCAATGAGATGGGCGGACAAGCACCTGGCGTTCGCCCGGCCAATTCAATGGCTTCTTGCCATATATAACGGCGAAAAAGTGGCCGTTCATCACGAGGGTATTGAGGCCTCGAATCGAACGCGCGGCCATCGGTTCCACGCCAATACCAGCCTTGAGGTGGACAGCCTTGCCCAGTATTTTGCGCTGCTCAAGGAGGCTGATGTTCTCGTGGATCCGGTTGAGAGACGAGCCGCTGTGGTTGTCGAAATCAACAAGGCCTTGGCCGAGAACGCAAGTCTTGCCGGCGGTTCGGTGATGGTTGATGAGGGGCTGGTTGATACGATAACCAATCTTGTCGAAAATCCTGTAGGAGTCTGTGGAAATTTTGACAGCAAGTTCTTGCAGCTCGCTCCAGAGGTCCTTATTACCTCAATGCGTGTCAATCAAAAATATTTCCCCGTTGTTGATGCGAAAGGAAGATTGATGCCCGGGTTTGTTGCCGTCAACAACACGAGGGTGAAGCATCCTGAGACGACCAGAGCCGGACATGAACGGGTTTTGCGTGCCCGGCTTGAGGATGCTCTTTTTTTCTATAACAGTGATCGGCAGACACCCCTGGCTGACCGGGTAGAGGGGCTTGATGGTATAATTTTTCAAGCACGGCTTGGTACCATGGCTGAAAAGAAGGAGCGCTTGGTAAAGCTTGGCCGGCTTTTAGCCGAGTTGATAGAGCCGGCAGCTTCTGAAGCCGTCTGCCGTGCCGCCCTGCTCTGTAAATGCGATCTGCTGACCGATATGGTCGCAGAGTTTCCATCACTGCAAGGGGTTATGGGGGCAGCCTATGCCGAAAACGACGGTGAAGAGGGCCCGGTTGTTTTGGCAATCAAAGAGCATTACAAGCCAAAGCGGGCCGGTGCCGCTGTACCCGAGAGCACTCCAGGGGCCATTCTGGCTCTGGCAGACCGCTTCGACAGCCTTGTCGGATGTTTTGGTATTGGATTCATTCCCACCGGTACTGCTGATCCCTTTGCCCTGCGTCGAACGACTCTGGCCATTTTGCATATTATCGAAGAAAAAGGGTACCATTTTTCCCTGAGAGAGATTGTCGTAAAGGCCCTGGCTCTGTACGGTGACAAGGTGGATGGTGGTGAGGCTACGGTCGAGCAGATTCTTGATTTTATCAAGGAGCGTTTCAGAAATGACCGGCTGGCACGGGGCGTGGTCGCCGGAGCTGTCGAAGCCGTCCTGGCAAGCTCTTTTGATGATGTCAATGCTTGTCAAAAAAGGCTGGCAGCCCTCGTTGAACTCCACGGAGAGCCATCCTTTGCTGTTCTGTCAGCAGCCTATAAACGGATCCGCAATATCGCAGGCAAGAACCAGGAAGATACGATTGACCAGACGCTGTTGATTGACGATGCAGAAAAGGAGTTGTTTGCGCTGTATACTCAAATAGAAAAAGAGGTTGTCGAGCAGACCTCTTCCGGCGCATATCTAGAGGCCCTGCAACTGCTGTTGCAGATGAAAGAGCCGGTGGACCGGTTTTTTGACGAGGTCATGGTTATGGCCGATGACCCGGCAATACGTCAAAATCGACTCAATCTGCTTACGGCCCTTGGAAATTTGATCCTCCTTGTCGGTGATATCTCAAAATTTTAGACCAGAACGTCCAAGCCTGGGTTTTTCACGGGCAACGTTTTTAGCCTGGATTTCTCATCGGCAACGTTTAGGGCCTCTTGCTCTGCCCCCTTCAAAAACAAACTGACGAAGAACCTCGACCGGTTGTTCGCATTACCTCTGCAAAATTGAAGCATTCGCAATCAACACGGGGTGCAGAGAATACAGCAACGTCAGGAATTCCTGAAAAACCAGGCTAACTTGACCCGTAGCTGTGCAGACCGCTGAGCAGAAAGTTGACGCCGTAGTAGGTAAAGAGCACAGAGACAAAGCCAACAATCGATAAAAATGCGATGGATGACCCCTTCAGCCCCTTCGTATAACGGGCGTGAAGGACGACAGCATAAAAGAACCAGGTGATCAGTGACCAGGTTTCCTTGGCATCCCAGCTCCAGTAGGTACCCCAGGCTGAATTTGCCCAGATCGCACCGGTAACAATCCCGACACTGAGCCAGATAAAACCAAAAAACATGGTGCTGTGTATGATCGAATCCATTGTCGAAAATGATGGGACCCAGGCTTTTGCCTGGGTATCTATTTTGCCACCATCCTTCGGTGTCGTGAAATACTGGTATAAATACAACATGCCGAGTGAGGCGGCTATGGCAAAAGAGGCATAGCCGACAAAACAGGTAATCACATGAGAGATCAGCCAGTTGGATTGGAGGGCCGGGATAAGTGGGGTTATCGTTTTATTGATATTGGTCGAGAATGAGGCGTAGGCCATCGCCAAAAAGGCGAATGGCAGGGCGACGACACCGATGGCCTTGGTTTTGAATCTGAGCTCAATAACCAGATAAATAAGGACAATCATCCAGGCAAAGAACACCACCGATTCATACATGTTGGTCAGTGGCGCATGTCCTATACCCTGCTGATAGGATTCACTCCAGCGTAGCGCAATGCCGCCTGTCTGAATGAGCCAGGCGCAAAAGGTGAATATCGTGGCAAAGGCCCAGACCCTTGCCGTCCTGAAAACTGCACCGGCCACATAGAGAAGTGTGGAAAAGAGGTAGGTGAAGGTTGTTATACCGAGCAGAAAAGAACTGTTCATATGAGAAGCTCCTGATAAGGTGGACCTTGCTTCCTGTTCAATCAACAGGCGGCGGCTCGGCCTTTGTTGTCGGCCGGAACAGGCGAGGTGATCCTATTGATAGAAGAGCAGAGAGCGTGCTTTCAGCTTTCTGCCGCAACAATGTTGTGTCGAAGATGATCTGTTCTGTTTGCCAATTTCGTCTACGGATGGTTTTCCAGCTGTTGCTGCATCCGGGCCAGTGTTTCCTCAAATCTTTCCCTCTTCTTGTTGGTATTTCCTCCAAGCACAAGGGTGGTTTCGGCATCCTTGGTACTTTGAAAAAGCCATATTCTCTGGTGTGCGTGAAAGAAAACCATATACAGGCCAAGGAGCATAAGGCCACAACCAAAATAAACAATCCAGACTCCGGGATCTTTGGCAACCTGAATGCCGGTTGCGTATAATTGTCGCACCTGCACAGAGTAGTTGCCAGAACCGTGTGCTATCTGTCTGGTTTCTCCTGGCGCCAGCCATATCTGAGAAGCCGGTTCCTCTGCCGGTTTGAACCAGAGCTTTACCCGGAAATCCCAGGGACCTTTTTTTCTTACGGCCACTATGCCAAAGCGGCAGTTATTTTCCTGCCAGAAGATCTCTTTTTGGTAGGGCAGGATATCCAGATAGCTTTTTTTGCTGTGGCTATCGGTAATCTCTATGATGAAGTCCTGGAACCCCTGGTAGCTTGCCTGGTAGAGGGTATAGCCTTTGTAGGTGAGAGGATGATTGACCTCTATCGTTTTGGTAAAGAGATCTCTGTTTTTTTCTCTGATTGTCAATGTACTCTGGTATTTTTTCGGCATCCCGTTGTCATAAAAGTCAACGAGGAACCTGTCACAACGCAGGTCAAATCCAAAATCCATTGCCTTCTTGTCTTTTGCCGAAAAAAATCCCCTGACTGTCTGCAGTTCCGGGATCATTACATGCCCCTTTTCCCCGAACATTGCACCAACTATTGCACCGGCAAAAATAACCAGAATGGAAAGATGGACAATATACACTCCCAGACGGCTGTATTTGCCTTTTTGTGCAAAGTACAGCTGTCCCTCCTGTCTTGCCACCATCTGGGGCACCGTCTTCTGGGTTTTAAAAACGGAGAGAATCTGTTCTTTTTTCAGGGGGTTGGAACGAACCACAGTGTGGTGAACCTTCATCCTTGAAATACGTTCGGGTTGTATGCCAAGATTATCCGCCTGTATCAGCCGCCATACTCCCGGGATTCGTTGGAGGCTGCAGACAATAAGATTAATGGCCAGCAAGACCAGAAGCGATATGAACCACCAGGAAGAGTACATCTCCGGGATATCCAGCAGATACATAAAACGAGCGGCCTGCTCTCCGAATCGGTCAAGGTAAAAATTTGGACTTTGTCCCTGGGGAATGACGGTGCCGATGATCGAGGTCAGAGCCAGCGAACAGAGGGTAAAAATTGCCAGTTTTACCGAAGAAAAAAAAGACCAGAATCGTTTCAGGATATTCATAAGCGGTGTATAATGTTGAAAAGATCTTGTTTTTTTATCGGAAACAGTTTCTGCTTGCAACATCCTTGGCTGTACGGCCTTGCATTTACCAAGTGGAAGCAGCCACGTGTTCAAAAAATCAGTTTCTGATCGTTCGCCCCTTGATATCACGCCTGCCATCGGCAGCCTTTTCATCTCTGTCGGCGACCGGCTACTGTAAATGATTTTGCCTGAAATTGCTATCTTCTTTCCAAAACTTTTGAGGAATAACAATCAAACAAAGAGGACCTGCCAGAACGTGTGCAGAGAACATCTATGAGCATAGATTTACATATTCATACAACATTTTCCGATGGAACAAAGACACCGCAAGAGATTGTTCAACTGGCCATACAAAAAGGTCTTACCGCCATTGCGATCACAGACCATGACACGTTAGACGGGTGTTCCGAGGCAGTTGAGGCGGGTGAGAGGAGTGGTTTGGAGATTGTGCCTGGCGTCGAGATCAGTGTACGCTTTCAGGAAAAGAGCTTGCATCTCCTTGGCTATTTTCTGGATATAGAAAACAGTCGGCTGATTTCGGGGCTTCATACAATACAGGCCGGTCGAAAGATACGAAACGAGCAAATTCTACAAAAACTGCAGTCCAGAGGAATTGATATCTCTTTTGAGGAGCTTGCCCGGATTTCAGAGACCGGAGAGATCGGTCGTCCGCATATAGCAGTCCTCTTGCAGCAAAAAGGTTTTGTCCGCTCGCTTGATGAGGCCTTTCAGAAGTATATCGGCAATGGTGCCTGTTGTTACGCTGCCCGTCCTGAGTTTTCGGCACAAAAGGCTATTGATCTCATACATTGTGCTGGTGGTCTGGCCTTTTGGGCCCATCCCTTTTCTTCTTTGGGTGATGAGGCCAGCGTTTCTCAGTTTCTCAAAGATCTGGCCTGCATTGGTATTGATGGTGTCGAAGTGTATTATCCTACCCAGGGGGAAAAGATCCGGACGTTGCTGTTACAATTGGCCGCTGAACTTGGTCTTCTTGTCAGTGGCGGCAGTGATTATCACGGGTCCATCCGAAAGGGCTCGTCTTTGGCCGGTGGCAAGGAACTTATGATTCCCTACAGTCTGCTTGAACAGATGCAGGCTGTCAGTCAAAAAAGAGCGCTGACCTTGTGAGTTGTCTATCAGGCGCTGTTTTCTGTTGTTTTTGAATGTTGTTTGAATTCTGTCATATTCAGAGGTTGCCTTATGTATTCGATCCTGGTGGTAGACGATGAGCCGAATTACCTCGTCGTCCTCTCCGAATTACTCAAAGATGAAAATTTTGAGGTTTTTACAGCCTCGTCTGCCGTTGACGGTCTCAAGACAGTAAAGGATGTGGATCTTGATGTCGTGATCACCGATATGCAGATGCCAGGAATGAATGGTCTTGAATTTCTGCAAGAAATTCAAAAGATCAAACGCACTCTCCCGGTTATTGTCATCACCGCGTTTGCCGAGGTCGAGAAAGCTGTTGAGGCTATGCGGCTGGGGGCGTTTAACTATCTGGCCAAGCCCTTTTCCAATGATGAGCTGATTGTCACAATCAACCAGGCCGCAAACCTGCACTCCCTGCTGCGGGAAAATGTCCGCCTGCGAAGGGAGATTACCGGTGTCAAGGGGTTTGTCGGTATGGTGGGCAAAAATGAAAAGATGCTGCAAATTTATCAGCTTATCGACAAGGTCGCCCCGACCCAGGCCTCAGTACTGATTACCGGTGAGAGTGGGACCGGAAAAGAGCTGGTGGCCAAGGCAATACACAGCAAAAGCACCAGGGAGAGCATGCCCTTTATTACAGTGAATTGCGCCAATCTTTCTGACAGCTTCCTGGAGAGTGACCTCTTTGGCCACGAAAGAGGGGCCTTCACCGGTGCTGTGTCGATGCGCAAAGGCCGTTTTGAGTTGGCCGATGGGGGCACCATATTTCTTGACGAGGTGGGCGAGATACCGATGGCCCTCCAGGCCAAACTTCTCAGGGTTCTTCAGGAACGAACCTTTGAAAGGGTTGGAGGGGGGAAAACCCTGGAAGTGGATGTACGCATCATAAGTGCAACCAATAAGGATCTGCGTGAAGAAGTGCTCAATGGGCGTTTTCGGGAGGATCTTTTTTATCGGCTCAATGTTATTCCAATAAGCTTGCCAGCTCTGCGCGAGCGTATGGATGATATGTGTCTTCTGGTTGACTATTTCCTGGAAAAATTTCAGCAACAGCTTGGTAAAGACCATCTTCGGGTCTCTGAGGATGCCCTGAAGCTTCTTATGAAATTACCTTGGGAGGGGAATATTCGAGAGCTTGAGAATACGATTGAAAGGGCGGCAATACTCTGCAGCAAGAACACGATTGAAGCGGAAGATGTACAGCCGGATATCCTCTATGGTGAGGATAAAGGAGATCTGGAACAGAAAATCAACCTGAAGGCGCTCATTCCGGAAAATACACCACTCAACGAGGTGCTGTATTCAATAGAGAAAAAAATGCTTCTCGATGCCCTTGATGCTGCCGACAATGTGCAGGCCCAGGCGGCAGAGGCGCTGGGGATAACAAGAAGCCTGTTGCAGTATAAAATGAAAAAATACCGTATAAAAAAGAAGTGATCGTTTTTACTGCACCGTTTGTTCGAGTGACTCTTTTGTCTCTTCTGCTGTAACATTCCAATGCAGTTTGTTGCGCAGAATGGTGAAATAATCTCTGTTTTCGGAGGTGACGAGCTGGAGTGGACTTTTGGCTGCTGAGACGATGACCATGTCCTCCTCGGTGATCTCCTGTGACGGCTTGCCGTCAAGTATGATCCAGGCACAGGCACCATTTTCTTCTGTCTTGTATCTGGTGGTCAATGTCTTGTCTGCGGGCAGAATGATTGGTCGTGTTGACAGCATGAAAGGACAAATCGGAGTGACGGTGATTGTCTTGAGCCCCGGACAGACAATAGGGCCGCCGGACGATAGATTATAGGCGGTTGAGCCGGTCGGAGAGCTGAATATCAGTCCATCGGCCCTGTAGGTGGTGATAAGCTGGTCATCGATAAAGGTAGAGAGATTAAGTAGTTTGTTTTTTACCTGTTTGGCGATGACAATGTCGTTTAAGGCGAAGCGTGAAGGTGAAATTTGCCCCCCTCGTTGTATTTTGACCTTGAGCATCAACCTGTTTTCGATGGTGATCTTCTCGTTGAGAAGACGCTTCAGGGTCGTGTAGGTTTCCTCCTTTTTGAATTCAGTTAAAAACCCGAGATTGCCCAGATTGATGCCCAGAACAGGTATGCCATGTCGGGCCGCTTTTTCGGCGATATGTAACAGCGTGCCATCACCACCAAGAACAATAATCAGGTCGAGTCCCGGCTCAATACTTTCGATAACCGATATCTGTTGCTTTCTGAGCCAGGTCTGTAGGGCGGTGCAATGCTGCCGGGCAATCGGGTCATCTTTTTTGGCGATGATCCCCACCCCATTCAGGTGAAGCTTTTTCTCGTGGTGAAAGGTTTTTTCTGAACGGCTCATTGTAACTGTCCAAGCTCCCTGGATTTATGTACGGCAGATTCTACGATATCCATGATTATGCCATGAAAACCGACCTTTTCAAGGACATGCAGTGCCGTGATCGCGGTGCCGCCCGGGGAGGTTACCTTGCCACGAAGGGCTGCCGGATGTTCTTTACTTTCTTTGAGAAGTTTAACCGAACCGAGGACGGTTTGCATCGCAAGTTGTTCTGATACAGCACGGGTCAGACCCGACTTAACCCCGGCATCCACGAGGGCCTCGACAAAGGAAAAGACATAGGCCGGCCCGGAGCCGCTGAGACCGGTTACCGCATCAAGATGCACCTCATCGAGGACAACCGCCTCTCCAACCGCCATAAAGATTTCTTTCGCCTTATGCAGCTCTTCATCCGTGACATTGTCATTTCGTGAAAGAGCTGATGCACCTTCAAGGACAAGTGCCGGAGTATTGGGCATAACCCGGATAATTTTCACTCCTGTCTTGCCGATTTTTTCTTCATACAGAGAGATGGGAAGTCCGGCGGCAATGGTGATGAGAAGATGATGGCTTTGGATCTTGTCCCGACAGTTTTCAAGAAGAACGCGCATATTCTGCGGCTTGACGGCCAGGATGACCATATTACAGCGATCAAAAATGGGGTGGTTTTCGTAATAGGTCTGAACAGAATATCTTTCCTGCAGATATTCACGCCGACTGTCATTATGTTCAGAGACCAATATATCTTGATCCTTATGTAGACCAGAGGTAATGATGCCCCTGATGAGTGCTTCGGCCATCTGCCCACCGCCAATACATCCTATCTTTTCTGTCATAAAACGCTCCTGTCTGTTGCTCTTTTTATATTTGTTTTTCTCGAGTATAGTTGGGTAGTGTAACGCATCGCCTTGGGATGTACAGATCTTCGATCACTGTACCATAAAAGGCTTCGGTTTGTTCGCGCGGTTTGTCTCTCTGCTGGCTCTTCGTTTCCGGGAAAATCTTTTTGGCAAAGAGACAAACCAGCATCTCCGCATCTGGTAATTATCAGATAGCAGGTAATTTAACAACAGAATTAGTGCCAGCCTACAATACTTCTGAGTTTGCAGGATCGGCCTGGGCCCATTTTTCTGTGCAATACTGTCTCTTTCTTTGCTATCCTCGAGGAGGGGCGCAAAAAGTGTTCGTGAACTGTTTTCGGAACGGTCTTCGTTCGAGTGTTGGTTTTGTGTTGGGCTCTGCGGGTCTTTGAAAACACAGAACTCGAGTTTGTCAAAGGAGATAATATGACAGCAGAAGAGAGTCTTTTTTCAAAATATCCTGAGTATATACATAAAGACAACAGTGCAGAAAGCGACTATTTTTCTTTGATAAGAAAACTGCTCGTCTCCCAGAGGGAAAGCGGAGAGTCCGCCACTGAAATAGACGCGTTGTATGCCCTGGTTGAACGAGAGATTCTCTCGAGCGATCTGGATCCTGTCAGACCGGTGAGCTTTGGAACCTCCGGCTGGCGTGGGGTGTTGGGTAAGGATATTACGCTACGCAGTGTAGCGCAGGTCACCAGGGCCATTGTGGAGATGTATGAAGCACTGGATACCGACCCCTCTCTTGCCAGTCTGTTGGGCTTTACGACCTCAGCCGCGGCAAAAAAAGCGGGTTGTATCGTTGGGCATGACAATCGCTTTGCAGGTCCAATTCTTGGTAACGCCGCCGCCGGAGTCCTCAGTGAGGCAGGCTTCAAGGTCTTCTACGCCGGCGAATCGACAACGGGAGTTCTTTCAGCTGCGGTAATGGTTAGACAATGTGCGTTTTCGGTAAATCTGACCCCATCGCATAATCCATTGGAATATGGCGGCTATAAATTTAATGCCTTCGATGGTGGTCCCGCCGAAAAAAGTATTACCGAGAGAATTACGACAAATGCCAGACGGATCATTGACAGGGAGTCCGGGAAAAAGAGTTCCTGTATCCCACCCACAATGCAGATTGAACAGAGGGAAAATGTCAGCGTCTTTGATTCTTTTTCCTGCTGGGATACCCTTGTTTGTGATAATGAGGGCCGGCACGGGCTGAACAGGCAGACCCTTCTTGCCGCCTGCTCTGAGCGCAGCGATCTTGTCATCGCAATTGATTGTGTTCATGGAGCCAGCCGCCTGCACATTCGAAGGCTGCTTGGAGCCCGGGAAAACCCCTGTGTACATCTTTTGCGCGACAGTGCCGATGTAACCTTTGGTGGGGTGTCCCCGGAACCGTCAAGTAAAAATATGCAGGGTGTTATCCGTTTTCTGGCGAGCCAGGATACCCCTTTAAAGATCGGAGCCGTTATTGATCCGGACGGTGACAGGATACGCTTTACCGACGGCAGCGTGGAAATTAATATGAATCAGTTTGGCGCGTTGGCCTACCACTTTCTCCATACCCACAAAAAGAAAAAGGGCCTGGTTGCAAAGACTGTTGCTACCTCGAATCTGGCAAATGAGATAGCTGCGGGGTTTGGTGAAGAGATTTTTGAGCCGGCTGTTGGTTTTAAAAACTTCAAACCGGTTATCGGCCGGGCTCTGGTTCTTTTTGAAGAATCTGACGGGATCTCCATCCTTGGACACACACCAGAAAAGGACGCCTATATTGGGCTGATACTTGCCCTTGATATGGTACTGACAACCGGTATCAATCTGGGTGACTATCAACGCTTGATCGAAAAAGAGTTTGGCGCCTACTACCCGGGCAGAGGCGGAATTGCCGTATCTCTCCAGGGACCGGCCCTGAGAGATAAACTGTCACTGCTCGACAGGTATGTTGCAGGTTCTTCAGTTGAAGTTGGCGGAAGAGAAAAAACCGTTCTCGAACTGATCACTGTAGACGGGCACAAGATGGTTTTTGACGATGGCTCCTGGATCATGATCAGACCATCGGGTACAGAGCCAAAGGTTCGCTTTTATGTCGAATCACGAACCAGAGAAGGTACAGATCTGCTCGTAGATACGGCGAAAAGGCTGTTACAGGAAACTGGAGTCCTCTCCTAGCCCATTTTTTTATGGGGGTATTTGTTTTTTCTTTGCAATTTTTTTATTTCTGTTCTGCGGTTGCAATTTGTTCATCAGGTATTATTGTCGACTTTGAGAGTAATTATACCTCATTATTTATAAACAGGAGTACACAATGTGGGAATATACGGATAAGGTACAGCAACATTTTCTACAACCGCAAAATGTGGGGGAAATCGAAAATGCCAGTGGCACGGGTGATGTTGGTTCGTTGGCCTGTGGTGATGCTTTAAAATTAACGCTTTCTATCGACGACAACGATATTATTACAGATGCAAAATTCAAGACCTTTGGCTGTGCCAGCGCCATTGCCTCGTCGTCTGTGCTTACCGAGATGATTAAAGGGTTACCCGTCGATGAGGCGGCAAAAATCACCAATGAGGATATTGCCGAAGCTTTGGGTGGCCTGCCCAAAGAGAAGATGCACTGCTCGGTTATGGGGCGCGAAGCGCTTGAGGCGGCCATTGCTGACTACCGTGGTTTGATTCTGCCGATGGCTGAAGGGGAGGTTGTCTGTGAATGCTTTGGGGTAACGGATATTGAGGTTCGGCGTGCGGTACAGGAGTCTGGTCTTCGGAGCGTCGAGGAAATTACCAATTTCACCAAGGCCGGTGGGGGTTGCGGCAAATGTGAAGGACGCCTGCAGGATATTTTGGCCGAGGCCGTTGGCGTTGTTCCGATAAGTGAGGGAGCAGCACCCAGGCCAAGACGCATGACGGTACTGCAAAAAATCAAGAGAATTGAAGAGGTCCTTGATCGGGAAATCAAGCCCGGACTGGCCAAAGATGGTGGCGATATTGAACTTGTGGATGTCGATGGTGACTTTGTCGTGGTTTCTCTTCGCGGCACCTGCAAAAGCTGTAACATGTCGCAGACAACCATTAAGGACTACGTTGAAAAAAAATTGCGCGAACTCGTGCTTGATTCTCTGATTGTGAAGGAAGAAGTATAATGTTTATTGACAATAAAGACGTGGTGTACATGGACAACAATGCCACCTCAAGGGTCGCTCCTGAGGTGCTCGAATCGATGATGGACTATCTTACGCACTCCTATGGGAATCCATCGAGTATGTACACCTTTGGTGGTATCGTTGGAGATGCCGTCAAGACGGCTCGAAACAGGGTCAGCAGCCTGCTTGGCTGTACCCCGGAAGAGATTACTTTTACCAGCTGTGGTACGGAAAGTGATTCTTCGGCCATTCTCTCTGCACTGCGGGCATTTCCAGACAAGCGTCATGTCGTAACAACACGGGTAGAGCATCCGGCGGTAAAGAGCCTCTGTGACAATCTTGAGATGGCAATGGGAAAAAAATACCGGGTTACCAGTCTCAAGGTTGATTCTGAAGGCATGCTGGACCTTGATGAATACGAGAAGGCTCTGACAGATGATACCGCCCTTGTCAGTGTAATGTGGGCAAATAACGAGACCGGGGTGCTCAACCCCATTCCGCAAATGGCCAGGATGGCCCGCGAGCGAGGAATTCTGTTTCACACCGATGCGGTTCAGGCCGTTGGCAAGTTGCCCATGCAACTCAAGGATCTCGATGTTGATTTCCTTTCTCTTTCCGGGCATAAACTCCATGCCCCCAAAGGGGTTGGTGTGCTGTATATAAAAAAAGGGACCCTTTTTATTCCTTTTTTGACCGGTGGTCACCAGGAACAGGGAAGGCGTGGGGGAACCGAGAACGTTGCCTCAATCGTCGGGCTTGGCAAGGCCTGTGAACTTGCTGAGCAAAAAATGGACGAAGAAAACACGCAGGTTCGGGTTATGCGGGACAGACTGGAAGAAGGTCTATTGAACATGGTTCCCAACGCAATGCTCAATGGGCACAAGACTGAACGTTTACCAAACACCACAAACATCAGCTTTGAGTACGTCGAGGGTGAAGCTATTTTATTGCATATGAATCGTTATAATATTTGTGCTTCATCGGGTTCTGCCTGTACCTCTGGTTCCCTCGAACCGTCCCATGTGCTTCGGGCAATGGGTGTTCCTTTTACTGCAGCCCACGGTGCCATCCGTTTTTCATTGAGTGTTTATAACACAATGGAAGAGGTCGATTTTGTGCTTGAGAAACTCCCTCCGATAATCGCCTTACTTCGAAAGCTTTCTCCTTTCTGGAAAGAATAGGGTGTTGCGCAGATACGATACACATTGTTTTTTGCATCTCAATTTCTGATCGCCCCGTACCGTTTTTTATCTTACAATTTCTGAAATAACGTGCGGGGCTTCTCTCGTTTACCACAAATATCCCAGCTTGTTCCTCTCTGTATTTTTCTGTTTTGGGCGATTGAGGTTTCTTGTGCCATTTTTTCTGCGGGACAACTTTCTGCACCTTTGCAGAAGAATTGAACAACCAAAAAAGACGTTTCTGTTTTTTTAAAAGATCGTTTTTACGAACTTGTTTCTCATAGTGATTTTGTGCTATCATAAAAGATGATCATTTTTTTTGCCGTTGTCTCGGTAAAATATTAGTCAATGTTTGCTTTTTTGTTTGTGTCTTTCTACGTTATTGTGTAATTGCAAATCTGAGCACCTGAGAAGTTCTTTTTTAAGAATTCTTTTAACAAATGTTCAAATTTGATACTATTTTTATTGCGAAGTTATGGGGCTGATACCCCGCCGCTCGCGGCGGGATAGTTTACTCTGTACTATTCTTGATTCTGTTCATTAAGGTAAAGGGAGATTATGAACGCGCGTAGTAAAACAGCTTCCAGGGGAGCGGCCAGAAAAAGAACGGTTAAGGATCGTACCGGCGCTGGCAAGTTAAAGATAGGGGATTTGCTGAGTAAGGCAGGGTATATAACGCCAAGCCAGATGGAGGCTGCGAAAAAGATTCTCCGGCGAAAGGGCGGGCGGTTGAGTTCCATACTTCGACAGCTTGAATATATCGACGAGAATACAGTTTTTAACTTTCTCTCAAGGCAGCATAATTATCCACCTGTGATTATTCGTGACGAGGTTCCTTCCGCGGATGCACTCAAGCTCTTACCTTATGAAAAGGTAAAGGATTATCTGGCCTTTCCCCTGCAGGTTGCCGGTAATACCCTGCAGCTGACCATGGCGGAGCCTTCCGACGATATGGCGGTTGAGGCCCTCCAGGAACTTTCCGGGAAGGAGCTTTCTGTATGTGTTTCTGCAGAGATGGATATTCTTGAGGCCTATAGAAAATACTATAAGGTTGACGATGATGAGATAAAAGCCCTCTACGGACAGACGGATGAATCGGATGAGGAGATAGATGTCACTGAGGTCGATGATTTTGGCTCGATTGTGGCTGAAGCTGCCGATGAATTTGTTATTGAATCCGACGATGAAGATGAGGGAACTGATTCGTTTGCTGCCTCTGATGCGCCAATCATCAAGCTGGTCAACGGTATCCTGGTCAAGGCGGTGCAGGATGGGGTTTCTGATATCCACATCGAGCCATATGAAAAGACCATGCAGGTTCGTTGTCGTAAGGATGGTTCTCTGTTTAAGTCGATGAACCTGCCGCTCAACATTAAAAATGCGCTTGTTGCCCGTGTAAAAATTCTTGCCGGTCTTGATATTACGGAAAGACGTATACCCCAGGATGGTCGTATCAAAATGCGTGTGGGGAAGAATCGTTCTGTGGATTTTCGCGTTTCTTCGCTGCCAACCCTTTTTGGAGAATCGGTTGTTCTGCGTATTCTCGATAAATCTTCACTGAATGTTGATTTGACAAAACTTGGCTTTGAGCAAAAGACGTTTGATATGCTGAAGAGGTGTTTAAAAAAACCCCAGGGGCTTTTGCTGGTGACAGGGCCAACCGGTTCAGGAAAGACTGTTACCCTCTATTCTGCGCTGAACTCGATGAACAATGAGGACATCAAAATTCTTACCGCCGAAGACCCGGTTGAGTTCAATTTCAAGGGAATCAATCAGGTGAACGTGAACAAGGATGTTGGCATGACCTTTGCCGCAGCTCTTAGAGCCTTTTTACGGCAGGATCCTGACATCATTATGGTCGGGGAGATTCGAGATATGGATACGGCTGAGATTGCGATAAAGGCCGCTATGACCGGTCATCTCGTTTTTTCCACGCTGCATACCAACGACAGCCCGGCGACCATTGGTCGTCTGGTCGATATCGGCATTCCTGCGTTTATGCTGGCATCATCTGTTACCATGGTTCTGTCCCAGCGACTCGGCCGTCGTCTCTGTCAGAGTTGTAAAAGGGAGGTTACGTATAGCGATGAGGAACTGCTTCACGTTGGTTTTAAGGAAAGTGAATTAGACGATCTGACAATTTATGGTCCGGTTGGCTGCAGTGAATGTAATGGTCTCGGTTATAAAGGGCGGGTTGGCTTTTTTGAGCTTATGGAGGTAACTGATGAGGTGGCAAAAGCCATCAGCGCAGAGGTCCCGGAAGATCAGCTGAGAAAGGTTGCCATACAGGAGGGCATGAGTCCGCTGCGTGAGGCAGCCCTGGATAAGGTGAGGGCTGGTATTACCAGTGTTGATGAGGCGTTGCGTCGCACCGTTGCCCATAAAGAGAGTCTGCCGGCCTATATGGTTAACCCGGATGTCGAGAAATATGAAGACGGTGATGTTATTATTCGTGAAGCGAATAATGATAGAGACTTTTTCAAACTTGTGCGTGGTTCTCTGAATGTGGTCAAGGGAGGCAAAAAGATTGCCGAGATCTCTGAGCCGGGGGAATACTTTGGGGAGATGGCTTCGATTACCGGTGAGCCGAGAACGGCCTCAGTCATAGCCCAGGGAAGGACAAACATCAAACGATATCCAGGTGATAAAATCGAAGAAATTATAGAAAAGCACCAACAAGATTAGTGTCAAGCTCGCCGAGAGATTGAAGGGTGGCGGGTCTCCAGTATCGCCTCAAAAGCCACCTCGAGCAAGATAATGATGTCTTTTCGAAGGGCAGAACACAGACCTTATGAAAAATGGTGAGCAGGGTCTTCGGGTTACGGTTGTAACCGATGGTCGTCCTGGCCATGAAAAACAGAGCCTTGGCCTTGTGCGTGGGCTCAAGAATCGGCTTGCCGTTCAGATGGCTATGGTTTCTGTCGCTGATTTTGGCTTGCCTCGTCAGATTGGGGTTCAGTTTGCCCGTTTTTTACCTCCCTGGGCCTGTTGGTTGGATTTTCTCGATAACGGGGCAACAGATCTTGTTATCTGCACCGGTTCAAGGACCCATGCCCTTGCCTTAACAATCAAGAAGAGGCTTGGCATTCCAGCTGTTACCTGTATGACCCCCGATTTTCTGTATCGTTGTTTTTTCGATATCTGTTTTGTCCCAGAGCACGACGGTCCTGTTTCCGGTTCGAATATCTTTGTCACTGTTGGTGCCCCAAACACCCTGTTTGACAAGAAAAAACATGATTCCGCCAAGGGCCTTATCCTGTTAGGCGGCAAGGACAGTAAAACACATATCTGGGATCAGGAGCGGCTTGTCTCGCAGATCTTGCAGATTATAGAAAAAGAGACAGATATTTTCTGGTCTCTCTCCTCTTCACCCAGGACACCGGCTGCCACCTGTGAGCTTCTCACAAAAATGGTCAAAAGCTATGCTAACGTGGCTTTTTTTGATTACAGAAGCACAGAAAAGGGCTGGATTGAGCGACAGTACCATCTCTGCCGCAACGTTTGGGTGACGGCGGATTCTGTCTCTATGGTATATGAGGCTTTGTCTGCCGGTTGTCAGGTAAATATACTGCCGGTGGACTGGTTGGCTGGTGGCGCTAAACTCGAGAAAAACGAGGGGCTTCTTCTGGAAAAAAATCTTGTACGACCTTTTGCACTCTGGCAGAGTGGAAAAAATATTTCTGACAATCTGCAAACAATCAACGAGGCACAACGCTGTGCCGATTATATAATTGAAAAATGGTGGCCAAAAAATATACGGTAGTACAGCTCTTGCCAAATCTCGAAGAAGGCGGGGTGGAAGGAGAAACAGTTGATCTTGCGATCCATCTGGCGCGCAATGGGCATAGATCCATTGTTATTTCCGGCGGAGGGCGGCTTGTCCGGCAGATAGAAGAGGCTGGTTGCATCCATATCCTCTGGAAGTACATCGGGGAAAAAAGTTTTCGCTGTCTGCAGTATATCCTCAAACTCAAGGATTTTCTCGTTGAACAGAATGTTGATGTCCTGCATCTTCGTTCCCGTCTGCCAGCCTGGATCGGTTTTTGGGCCTGGAAAATGCTTCCAGAGTCGGCACGACCCTCTTTAGTAACATCCTTCCACGGTTTTTATTCGGTAAACGCCTACTCTTCTATTATGACAAAAGGGCAGGTAGTGGTGGCGGTTTCCGAGACTATTTCCCAGCATATCCTGCAGCACTATAAAATCGATCCCGAAAAAATCAGATTGATACATGGAGGCTTTGCAATTGAGTCCTTTTCTCCTGATCGCGTGTCCAGTGCCAGGGTGGAGGCTCTACGTAGTGCATGGTTGAAAGGGCAAAAATATGATTCAACAATAATTCTTCCCGGGCGACTGAGCCATTTAAAAGGCCAGGATATACTCATTGAGGCCCTTTCAAATATCCACGACTATAATTTTATCTGTCTTTTGGTTGGTGATACTCAGGAGAACTCGTCGTATACCAAAAAATTGAGGGAGATGATCAGGGTCAGAGGGCTCGAGGATAAGGTCCTGCTGGTTGGACATTGCAGTGATATGCCGGCAGCCCTTATGCTCGCTGATATTGTCGTTTCAGCCTCTTCAGCACAGCCTGAGGCCTTTGGTAAGGTGGCTATCGAGGCAATGGCGATGGAAAAGCCTGTCGTTGCGACGGCCCATGGAGGCAGTCTGGAGACCATCGTTGATAAAAAAACAGGTTGGCTTATCCCCCCTCTTGACCCGCAGGCACTGGCTGTAACCCTTGTCAAGGCAATGGATTCTCCGGAGATGTGCCGACAGATGGGCAGAGCCGGACGCCGCTATGCCGTCGAGCATTTTACAGCTCAGCGGATGTGTGAGAAAACGCTTGAGGCTTACGATGAACTTTGCAGAAATCGATCCAAGCCGTCCAGGCTTACCGTTATGCAGCTGCTCCCGGAACTGAAAAGCGGGGGGGTCGAGCGGGGGACCCTTGAAATGGGGAAATATCTGGCCCAGCATGGGCATCGTTCCCTGGTTGTTTCCGCAGGCGGTCGTCTTGTCGAAGATCTGGAGAAAGAGGGCAGCAGACATTTCCCGATGGCCATTGGTTCAAAATCTCCGCTTGTCCTCTCTTGTCTTTTTCCTTTGCGACGACTGATTAAGCAACAGAGAGTCGATGTTCTGCATCTCAGATCAAGGATGCCTGCCTGGGTCGGTTATATCGTCTGGCATAGCATACGGTGCGAAAAAAGACCTCTTTTGATAACCACTTTTCACGGCTTTTATTCGGTGAATGCCTATAGCGCGATCATGACCAAGAGTGAGGGGGTTATCGCCGTTTCCAAAGGTATCAAAGAACATATCAAGGAAAAATATTTCCGGGAAAAAAATGTGCAGCTTATCTTTCGTGGGGTTGAGATAGACTCTTTTGATCCAGACGGTGTAGAAGATGCGCGTTGCCAGGCTCTGCGCCAGAAATGGGGTATTGTGGATGGTGTACCGCTGCTTATGTTACCTGGCCGTTTAACCCGTTTAAAAGGACAGGAGATTTTTTTAAAAAGTCTGCTTTTGTTAAAAGAATTAAGTTTTCAGGCGGTTCTGGTCGGAGACGATGGAGAAAACCGCAGTTATAGCATGGAACTGCTCGATATAATTCAAAAAAATAACCTTCAGGACAGAGTGAAGCTGGTCGGACATTGCACAGATATGCCGGCGGCCTTTTTGCTGGCAGATATTGTTTTGTCTACCTCATCCCTTGAACCGGAGGCCTTTGGTCGAACAACCGTTGAGGCTATGGCCATGGGCTGTCCGGTGATTGTCACGGGGCACGGAGGCAGCCTGGAAACAGTTATTCCAGGTGAAAACGGCTGGATCGTTCCTCCTGCAAATGTAGAAGAGTTGGCTGGGGCGATCGGCGAAGCCCTCTCTTCAACCCCCGAAAGGCTTCGGGAGATTGGCGAAAACAACAGGCGGCGTGTGAAGGAGAATTTTACCTCACAGGCTATGTGTGAACAGACCCTCTCTTTTTACCAGAAGTTATTGCAGGAAAGGAAAAAAGGCAGATGAGAGTCTCTGCGAGTTTGCTCGCTCTTTGAGCGAACAGCTGTAGCAGCCTTTTTGCCGCGAAGTCTTCTGTAAATCGCACCTGCCTGATGTTGGCGATTCATTGACTGCTGCAGCAAAAGGTTTCATGCCTGTAAGGGATATCTCATGAATTCACTGACTGTCTTGTTGGTCTTCCTTGAAATGCCTTTCCATAAACAGGCTCTCTTTGGGGGAGAGATCAAATTTCAGGATAATCTGTTGCAGGATCTTCTGCCTTGCAGAGGGGCCTTGCTGCTCGAGTTGCTCTGAAAACTCTTTGATCGCTCTTGTCATCTTGTCCCCTGAAGGATGCAAGCCTTTCCCAGCCATTTTGTCTCTCCTTTTTTGTTATTTCCTGCATTGAACAGCAGGTGGTTTGTACTGCTTTTTGCTACAGATCTTTTTTTGCTCTTACCAAATTCTTTCCTTTATCCAGCAGGTACCGGTCGCAATATGGTCGAAGAGAGAGGTGCGATATCCATGATCGTCTGCCCCTGACCATGGGCATATGCCCCCCCTGTCGGAGTAACTCTTTGTTGAGAAACGGCCCCTGAGCCTCCGTAGGGTATATCATCGGAACAGAAAAGAACCTCGTAGTCTCGTTGTTGCGCTAACGCGATCTTGTAACCATAATGCGTCTGCGGTGTAAAGTTAAAAATACAGATCAGGTGGTCACTCCAATTTTCTGCGTAACGTGCAAAAGAGACGATCGAGTTATCCCTGTCGTCAAGATCAAGCCAGGAGAAGCTGGCGCCTCCATCTGCGAGCTGCCACAGGGCCGCGTGCTCTTTATAGATGCTGTTTAAACGTTTCAGACTGTTTTGCAGTCCGACGTGGAAGGTATTGTCGAGAAGATGCCAGTCAAGGCTTTGTTTGCAGTTCCATTCCGCGAACTGACCGAGTTCTGCACCCATAAAAAGCAGTTTTTTGCCGGGGTGGGTCCACATAAAGGCGAGAAGAAGACGCAGGTTGGCAAACTTTTGCCAGATATCACCGGGCATTTTGTCGAGCAATGCGCCCTTGCCGTGGGCAACCTCATCGTGGGAAAGCGGAAGGATGAAGTTTTCAGAAAAGGCATACGTCATCGAGAACGTGAGATCGTTGTGGTGGAATTTTCTATGGATTGGATCCCTGCTCATGTAGGAGAGCATATCGTTCATCCAGCCCATATTCCATTTGTAATCAAAGCCCAGACCGCCATTGGCAACCGAGCGTGTCACCCCTTCAAAACTGGTAGACTCCTCGGCAATCATCAAACGACTGGGAAAGAGATCTTTTACGATGGAGTTTAGATGGCGAAAGAATTCGATCGCCTCAAGATTGAGGTTGCCGCCATAGCGGTTGGGCAGCCACTCTCCGTCTTTTCTCGAGTAGTCGAGGTATATCATAGAGGCAACCGCGTCAACCCGTAAGCCATCAATGTGGTACTTGTCAAACCAAAACAAGGCGTTGGCAATAAGATAGTTGCTTACCTCCTTCCTGCCATAGTTGTACACGAAGGTTCCCCAATCCGGATGGCAGCCCAGCCTTTCATCTTCATGTTCAAAAAGAGGGGTGCCGTCGAAACGGCCGAGGCTGTGGGCATCCTTGGGAAAGTGTGCCGGAACCCAGTCAAGAATAACGCCGATACCACTTTGATGGCAGGCGTCGACGAAGGCCATGAAATCCTCAGGCTCACCAAAACGACTGCTGATGCTGTAGGGTGCAGCAACCTGATAGCCCCAGGATTCGTCGAGGGGATGTTCCATCACCGGCAGCAGCTCGATATGGGTAAAACCCATTTCCACAACGTAGGGGATGAGATCTCTGCTCAGCTCCTGAAAGCTGAGAAAGCGCTGAGGCTCGTTTGGATCACGCCGCCAGGATCCTGGATGCAGTTCGTAGATGGAAAGTGGGCTGGTAAATGTATTCGCTGTCTGTTGCTCTTGCCAGCGGCCATCCTGCCAGATGTAGTTTGCCGTTGTGGTTGTTATCGAACCGGTTCGAGGCCGTAGTTCACCATAAAACTGAAAAGGATCTGCCTTGTTACTGCGGTTGCCGAAACGGTCCTGTATCGAGTATTTGTAGATCTCACCGAGGCCCAGATCGGGAATAAAAAGCTCCCAGATGCCGGAGGCGCCGAGGCTGCGCATCTGATGTGGCCGTATATCCCAGAAGTTGAAATCACCGACAACCGAGATAGAACGGGCGTTTGGCGCCCAGACCCGAAAAAGCATGCCGCTGACGTTACAGAGGGAGGTTCTGTGTGCTCCCAGATGATTGTATATCTTATAGTTGGTCCCCTTGTTGAACAAAAATCGGTCTTCTTCTCCGAGGGCGACAGGAAAGCGATAGGGATCATTTTTTCTCACCGTTGCTGTCGCATAATGTACTTCGTACTGATAGTGGTACGGATCAAGATCGGGATCCGGCAGATCGGCTCTGTTGAGCGTGCAGGAAAAAATTCCGGGCTGGTCCTGTTCTGACATCGGCTGACGCAGATCCCCGGAAAGAAAGAAAACAGCAGTGGCTTCAGGCTGGTAGCTGCGCAGAGTGACGGTACCTTTCTTTTCTCGGTTAAAATGAGCCCCAAGAAACTGGAAGGGATCGTGGTGGTTGCAGTTGGCTATCTGTTCGGCAAGTGTCATATAAAGAATCTATGGATGCTGGTGGTTGTGTGAGGGACTTGAGTAAATGTATGAGACAAAAAATCCCTGCACACAGATATTCGTAACAAAATGTAATTGCGATGTTTTATTGTTCCTTGACATGATCCAGCCCAAAAATTGTTACGGAACACCTGCTTTTGTGCCAACAATCAACGACTCAGAACTATCTATATTATGCTATAGCCTGGTCTTTGTCATCGCTTATCTGCATTCAATCCTTGAGTGCAGAAATCCAGAGCCAATTTACATTGGCTCGCAAGCGGATTCGGTAGAGGACGATTGCAATTATCGCGTCTTTGCTATACCTTGCTTTTCAGGATAGAGAACATTTCTCTTTACGAACCGTTTTTTTGACCAGGTTTGTCCTCATTCTTATAAAAACACCCAGGATATGTTTGCTATACAAAAGGGCAGGAAGATAGAACGAGACGAGAGGTAAGACGATGGAAAACAGCAACATGGGTGATTTTACATCCCTTGCTGGCAGATTCTTGATTTCAACCCCGCAGATGCCGGATCCGCGGTTTGCCGAGCATGTCATTTATATTTGTGAACATGGAAGCCAGGGTGCTATGGGGCTTGCCATCAATCGGCCGAATTATTCGCTCTCCTTGGCTGAGATCCTCCAGGGAGCCCAGCTCCCGGTACCGAAAAAAAAGCTTCCCCCGGTATATATCGGTGGGCCGATTGATCAGGAATCGGCCTTTATCCTCTACCATTCCGACTATGCGGCCGGGTATAAAATGGATATCACCGATACGATTTCTCTGACCCGGGAAACAAAGGTCCTCGAAGATATTGCAAATGGTCTGGGGCCGGAGCTGTTTTTGTTTGTTCTTGGTTATACCGGCTGGGGGCCGGGGCAGCTGGAAAGAGAGCTGCTTCACAATGGCTGGCTGGCTGTTCCAGGCAATGAGGAGATCATTTTCCACCTCGAAGATGCCTTGAAATGGAGGGCCGCTGCGATGCAGTACGGCATTGATATTTCAATCTATAAAGATACAATAGGTTATGCCTAGCCTCAATCTTCATGGGTTGAACAGCGGAACGGCTCGTTTTTTTTCGATCTGTCCGGTCTCTGAAATTACCTTATGAACAAATTCTTATATTCTTCGAGCATCTGTTGCCTATGGATACTATCGAGAAAATATTTTCCTGTACCCGCTGTGGATATTGCTGCCACGGGTCGACAACGGTCTCTTTGGATAAACGGGACCAGTACCGAATGGTTCTGGCCTTGGGCGGGGATCGGGAGCATATAGAGAAGACCTATTGGCGGACGACAAATGGTGTCGTTCAGATGAAGGTGGTGGATAATCACTGCATCTTTTACAAGGACGGCTGCTGTGTTCACCAGGGGCGGCCGTGGCGCTGTGCGGAGTGGCCACTGCACCCCTCGATACTGCTCGATGAAAATAATTTCAAGGCAATCGCCGACTCGTGCCCGGGCATCAAGGCGGAAGTGGGCTACGAAGAGTTCTGCAGGGTCCTCCGCTCTCTTATGGCAAGGTCTCTGCCTCTTGTTTCTTGAAAACCTCTGGTTTGCGGCATGAAGCATGAAATTGTCTTTTTGGGCAAGACCAAAGACAGCATTCTTGAAAAGGCTATCGCAAAATACCACGCACGGCTGAACTGTTACACCCGTTGCAATATTGTCGTTGTCAAAGACAAGGTATCTGCGCAGCCACGGGATGTTTTGCTCAAAAAACAGGGGGAGTTACTGTTAGGGGCCGTCTCTCCCGGTGATTTTGTTGTTGTGCTTGATTCCAGAGGTGAGCAGATGACCTCTGAGTGTCTGGCGAAAACCATTTCTCGCTGGGAGCGGATGGCGGTGAAAAAGGTCTGTTATCTCATCGGAGGGCCTGATGGTCTCGCGGAGGCGGTTTTGGCCGCCGGCCAACAGGTCCTGTCTCTTTCCCAAATGACCTTTACCCACGACATGACGCGGATGCTTCTGCTCGAGCAGTTGTACCGGGCCTATACCATAAAAAACGGTGAAAAATACCATAAGGGCGGCTGACTGAAACAGTCTGGACCTGATGCGGGGAAAGTACAGATATTCCAGTTCACCGGGCAGGCTTTTCTTGTCAGTCGACAGTTCTCTGGAGCGGGATAAGATAAATATCGTAGCGACAGCTGGTCATCTGTATCTGGTAGGATATTTTCTCTTCCGTTAACGGGGGTGCCAGGCGGGGACGTTTTACCACCACTCTGTGCCGGGCCAGCTGTTTGCCTGCAGCAAAAAGATCTGCGACATCTCTATCATCGCCAACGATCTGGCGGATAACGCGCAGCTCCTGCTTGTTGAGTGCAGAGGAGGTACGTTGCGGATACATTGGGTCAAGATAGACCGTATCGTAGAGGGCCGGCTTCTGCTTGGTGAGCAGGATGCTGTCCTCCTGTATGAGCCGTATTCTCTCAACGATATCCCGTGTACAAGGGTCGTTTTGGGCACGCAACAGGCCGTCTTCAAGCAGGGCAAACAGTATCGGGTTTCTCTCGCAGAGGGTCAGCTGGCAGCCCAGCGAGGCGAAGAGAAAGCCGTCTTTTCCGAGCCCTGCGGTTGCATCAAGTATTGTTGGGCGAAAGCCGGGCTTCATGCCAGCAGCCTTGGCCAGAGGCTGATGGATAGAGAGATCGTTCTTCCTTCTGTAGCGGTTTTTTCCTGCTAGAAAGTCTACATGGAGCAGGCGCTGTATTGAGCCTTTTTTCCTGTTATAGCGAACAAGTTGCAGACCATCTTTTGTGTACACCAGAATATATTCAGTTGCTGACGCTTCGAGGCTGGCAGCATAGGCAAGAGAGAGCCTCCGGGAAAGCCAATGCGCTTTTTCTTTACTTGTTGAGCATTGTTCGGTAGAAGAGACGGAGATGTGTATTGATGTGTCACTGCCGCTGTTTTTCTGTATATCTTTTTTCATCGGAATAAAAGATTTTACGATCTTGGTTTGCTCTTCTCTGGAAGAGAGCTGCAAAACAAAACCTGAAAACAATGAATAACGAACCTATTGTACCAATGACAAGCCCAAAACCCAAAGTAGTTGCGATTATACCAGCCCGTTATACCTCAAACCGTTTTCCCGGTAAACCTCTGGCTCTGATTCAGGAAAAACCAATGATCCAGCACGTTGTTGAAAGGGCCCAGGCCGTCCCCCTCCTGTCACGTGTGGTTGTGGCAACCGATGATCGGCGTATAGCCGACTGTGTGCGTGGTTTTGGTGGTGAGTCTGTTTTGACCGATACAAAACATGTCTCGGGCTCGGACAGGATCGCGGAAGCGGCCGAGATTTTGAAAATTTCTGAGCATGATGTTGTCGTTAACATCCAGGGCGATCAGCCGCTTTTTGCTCAAGAGGTGATTTACCAGGTGGCAAAGCCGCTTCTTGATGATCCGGCATTGCCGATGTCGACTCTCATCTATAAAATAGTACGACCTGAAGAAATAGATGACCCAAATCATGTGAAAACGGTTTTCGATAAGGATTTTTACGCCCTCTATTTTTCCCGTTCACCGATCCCTTTTCAGAGAAGTCCGGAGGTTGATGGCATCCAGCCCACCTACTATAAACATCTGGGATTTTACGCGTATAGGAAAGGCTTTTTGTTATCCTTTGTGGCTCTTCCGGAAGGAGACTGGGAGAGGTTTGAAAAGCTTGAACAGTTGCGGGCTCTGGAATATGGGTATAAGATCAAGGTAACAGTTACCGACCACGATTCGATAGAGGTCGACAGGCCCGAGGATCTTCTCAGGGTTGAAGAGTCTCTTCGCAGGTAACTTCTTTGAGAGATCAAGGAAATGAAGGATACAAATAACGATATACAGGAAATCATCGACAAACTCTATCAGACCCGTATTTCCCCCCTTGACCTGCTTCCTCAAAAGACATTACGCGAAAAGATTGTCGGTCTCTTGCTTGAAGGCCTTCCAGACGGGCTGCAGCCGGAGGCGAAGGCCCCGCTTGATGCGCTGCGCAAGGAGCTGCTACAACAGAACAGTCAAGAGAACAAGATCGTTGTTTTTGGCGGCGGTTCCGGTCTTTCAAATATCGTTGGCGGGGATTCCAGGAGGGCGGATTGGTCAAAAAAGCCGTTTGAAGGGCTCAAGAACCTCTTTCCACACATAAAATCTATAGTCTGCGTCACCGACGATGGCGGCTCAACGGGGGAACTCCTCAAGGATTTTCCGCTGATGGCCTTGGGCGATATACGCCATGTCCTGGTTTCATCAATACAGCGTGTAAATCTGCAGACACGGTATGGTCTGAACAGGCGTGCTGCACAAAGGCTTATTGGGCGCCTCGCCGATGTCTTCAACTGGCGCTTTACCGAAAAATTGACGACCGAGAGTTCCGATCTGCAACAATGCCGGGAGCGTTTGCATTCTCTTCCCCCGGATGTCGCAGATTATCTGCTGCATCTCACCGATTGTATTCTTACCGATCCTCGTTTTCAAAAGGTTCGATCCCGTCCCCACTGCTTTGGCAATCTACTCTGTGCCGCCGCTATCATCGATTCTCTCCCAGATGGAACCGCCGATTTTACGGCGGAGAACTTTGCCAGAGAAAAAATATATCAGGCAGTACTGAAAGGACTCAACAGCCTCTCCACCATCCTCGGCGCCGGAGAATACTCCGTTTTACCCTGTACGCCGACTCCGGCCCAACTGCGGATTCTCTACGCGAATAATGTTGAGATCGTCGGCGAGAATAAACTGGTTTCCGCCCGCAGGGGATTTCCGATCCAGCGGGTGAGTGTTGATTACTGTGATACCCCGTATCTCTATCCCCGGCTTGTCGAAAGTATACAGTCGGCCGATATTATCATCTTTGCACCTGGCAGTCTCTACTCTTCGGTCATTCCGGTATTGCAGGTTCCGGGTCTTGCCCAGGCGGTGAGAGAAAATACCAGGGCGCTCAAAGTACTCGTTTCTAATTTGTGGGTGCAGACAGGGGAGACGGATGTATCAATGATCAATCCGGAGAGAAAATTTCAGGTCTCGGATATGCTCGAGGCCTACGAGAAAAATATTCCGGGTGGAACAAGAGGGTTGTTTCAGAAAATCCTTTGTGTATCCCTCAGAGATATCCCCGCGTCCATACTGCAAAACTACGCCGTCGAAGGCAAGGTGCCCATCTATCTTGACAGAGAAAAAATAATAGAAAAACGGTATGATCCGGTAGAATGCGAGATATATTCCAGGGATATCCTTTTAGGGAAAGGCATGATTCAGCACGATCCAGCACGCCTGGCCCTGGCGGTGAAGGGGCTGTTTGCAGAACACAGCTGTTGTCGAGAAAAGAGAAATAATGTTTCACGGGACGCGGTTCAACAGCCGAGTGGCGGCCACAGGCCAGGGCCAGAACGAAGCTCCTACGGCCTTTTTCCTCACGAAAGATATGCGGCCATCGAAAAGATATTGCAAGACGTTACGGTAAGTTTTATCGGTGATCCCGGCCAGAGCCGACAATACAGTGAACAGGGGATAAAGGAATCGCTGCTGGAGGTAATCTGGGCCCACCCCCTTATTCCCCTGAAGCATTTGCAGTTTTTTTCCGGTGTACACTGTGTAGGTGAAGACTCCTGGAATCGTAATCAAAAATGGGACAATGTCTTCTCCTTTTATGACCCGGATGATCGTTGTATTAAAATTCGAGCCGACCAGATCCTGCGGCCGTCATCTTTTGAGGTGGCTTTTATGATAGCACTGGGCGAGTCCCTGCTCGGCTCTTATGCCAGCGTAAAGAGGCTGGAGGATGTTGTTGTAAACGATCTGACACTCGGGAGGGTGTACCATCTCTGGCTGCGCCCGGAAGAAGAGCGTTGTTGCTATTTCGCGCCGGAAGAGCTCAGGCAGTACTTATTGCTCTCCAGAATGTGCCCAACGGATGATCCGCATCATTACACCAGACTGGTCAACAAAAATGAGGGCTTTACCCCGCCCGGTTTGTTGATGGGGCTGATGTACGCCTGGTATCTTGACAACCGGATGGCAACGCATATCGAATACAAGATGTCTGTGTTAAAGATCCAGCGCAGCACCCTGATTCCCGAACAGTTGAAAATGGCCCTGCGCAGAGAAAATATGATAGGTTTTTTTAAAAATGTGATTTTTCGGAGAAACCCTTCCTGAAAGACATTTTCCCAGTAATGGCGATGCGGAGCAAAGGTATCTGCAGAACCAGATCTTTTGGTTCTGTGAGCTGGTTTTTGTTCTTTTTAGTACAATTTACGAAGTAAGGCCTTTTGTTTGTCGAGTTTCTTGGGTGAGACAGGCGTTCTGCTCCTGATCTCCGGGGAAAAAAGCCTCAACCGGTACTCGTCTATCATTTCCTTAAAAATGGTAAGCTGTTTTTTTGCCTCATCTGGAAGTTCTTCCTTGCGGGCGAGGATCTCTTCGTATGCGTTGATATAGGGGTTGAGCTGTTCTTGTTTCTGCTGGTCCTTGAGAGGGTCGACGTAGAATCTCTCCAGCCGTATTCTAAGACCGCGCATCTGTCTGTCCAGCTCTACCGGATCCAGATAGATCTTGTCCTGTAAAAAGGAGAGAGGAAAGACAAAATCCAGTGCTCCGTAGAAATGATCCTGTACCTGGGGCAGTGTATGTCCTTTCTGTTTGCTGGTGAGAAAGATCTTTTGTATCCGTTCGAGTGCCTCTCTGCGTTTTTTGAGCTGTTGTATTGTCGCCTCAAGTATCCCCTGAGCCACTGTATAAAAGCCCTGGTCCTGAATCCTTCGAACCATCTCCAGAAATTCTTCCTGACCGGGAATGCCGGTTTGACTGCCTGCAAACATCCTGTTGAGCACATAGTCGGTAAAGAGTTCGATCAGGGCCTTTTGACTCGGGGCAAGGGCTGCGAATTGCAACATTGTTGGCCCTGTCAGGCTTGTCTTGCAGCGTCTCTTAAAGGCCTTGTATCCCTCAGAAAACTGCAGCCTGTAAAGCATAAGAAGCCCTTTTTGTGTTGTCGCCTGCGCCATGTGATAGTCGGTTGTAAAGCCGATCTTCACCACGGCCTTTTCCGGAAGAGGGTGCAGAAAGACATGCAGGATCTGTGTTACGTTGCCGTTGTTGTCTCTGAGAATAATCTCGCCGGGCAGTTTCTTAAAATCCCATTCTGAATATTCTTTGCCAGCCAGAGGGTGGATTTTTTCACTGAAGGGGTCAATCTTCTGTTGCTGTTTTTGTTCGGGCGTCTTTGGGCTCTCTGTCAGGAGCTCCTGTATATTGTTTCCCCGCAGACAAACCCGGCCTCTGGGGTCAACGAGTGCGAATTTTGGGGTCAAATGCTGTGGCAGTTCTTTTTTCCAGTCGCTGCGACCTACTGCAAAACCAAAGAGTTTATGGATGGATTGTTCGAGGCTTGGCAGCAGGGGGCCACGCCCATAGTCAAGATCATCAAGAATCTTGTCTGTGGCATCTGAGAGCGGAACCAGCCTCTTTCGTACATTTTTGGGCAGGGATCTCAACAAGAAGCCCAGTTTTTCGGGAAACAATCCGGGCACAAGCCATTCGAAACGTTCTGTTTTCAGAGCACTGGCACTCCCGATTGGAACCCTGAAGGTGATACCGTCTGCCTCGTTGCCTGGAGTGAAGTGATAGTCAACGCCAATTTTCTTTCCGGAGACCTGGATTGATTTGGGATAGTGAAGAAGCTCGCAGTCATCGGGCGTTCTCAGCAGAATATCCTTGTCTTCAACAAGAAGCGACCTGCCGGCAGCCTTGTTTTTGAGATAACGCTCAAGACTCGTTTGATCGTAGACTGAATCGGGCAGAACCCGGTCATAAAAGGCAAACAGTCCGGCATCGTCGACCACAATATCCCTTGTCCGCAGCTTTTCTTCCATCTGTCTCCAGCGGTCGATACGTCTTTTGTTTGTATCAAGAAAAGTGTACCTCTTGCTCAGCTGGCCCTCGATAAGGGCTGCATGTATAAATATATCGCGGGCAATCTCCCGGTTTTTGGCCGCCCGTTTCGGAAAGTTGACCAGGCGTCCGCCGATCAAGGTCAGGCCGAACAGGCTGACCGTTTCTTCGGCAATAACTGTCCCGGTCTTCTTTCTCCATCTCGGGTTTGTCCAGCTGTATCGGCAGAACGCTTTCCCGGCTTCTTCGATCCACTCAACAGAGATCGAGGCAGCATTTATGGCATAAAACCTGTTTGTATACATCAGAGAACCGGCAACGATCCACTCTGGAGATTTGGCAAACTGCCCGGAACCCGGAAAAATCATAAGCTGTTTGTTATGGGTTCCCAGATAGTTCTTACCTTGCACCTTTTGCCCAAGATTACGCAAAAAACCGGTGAGCAACGAGAGGTGTATCTGCGCATAAGAGGCCGGCTCTTTATTTTCGCAAAAGGCCTTACGCTGGCCGAGTATTCGCTTGAGCTGGTCGTGGAGATCAAACCACTCGCGCATTCTTTGAAAGGAGAGGTAGTGCCGGCTACAGAATTTTTTGAGTTGCGACCACGAGCGTCTGCCCCCTTGCAGCTCTTCGTGAAAGCTCTGCCAGAGGTTGAGGTAGGTCAGAAAGTCGGAAAAAGGATGATCAAAGGCTTTGTGCGCGGTATCTGCTCTGTTTAGTTGTTGTTTGTCCGCAGGCCGAATCCGTGGATCCTGAATGGCAAGGGCTGCCGAGATTATCTGAATCTCCCTGAGGCAGTTTCTCGCCGAGGCCTCGATGAGGATTCTCGAGATACAGGGATCAATCGGCAGATCGGCCATTATTCGGCCTCTTTTTGTCAGCTTTTTTTTCCCGGTAATGGCACCAAGTTCTGCTAAAAGCCTGTAGCCTTCACGTATGGTCTTTGTTGATGGTGGATCGATGAACGGAAATTCCAGAGGATCACCCAGTCGAAGTGAGAGCATTTGCAGAATGACCTCTGCCAGATTTGAGCGTGTAATCTCGGGTCTGGTAAAGGTCTCGCGGCTTGTAAAATCATCTTCCGAATACAGACGTATGCAGAGACCGGGACCAACACGACCACACCTGCCCTTGCGCTGTTCGCAGCTGGCCTGGGATATTTTACAGACGGGCAGACTGGTTGTCTTGCTGCGCACATTGTAGCTGGATATCCTGGCCAGACCGCTGTCGATAACGTAGCGTATGCCAGGCACAGTGAGCGAGGTCTCGGCGATGTTGGTTGCGACGATCAGTTTTATTTTTTTACCTTGGCGAAAGATCTTGTGCTGATCGGCCGCCGCCATTCTGCCATAGAGCTGAAGGACCTCAAGCCCGGGCTGGACATCTTCAAGCATTTTTGCATATTCTCTGATATCCCGCTCTGTTGGCAGAAAAAGAAGAATATCGCCCTCAGGCCTGTTTGTGAGAAGCTCCTGCACCGTTGTCAGACAATGGTCGAGCAGGTTTGTCTCCTCCGGAGATTCGTCGCTTTCCTGCGGCCGGTAGCGTACCGTCACCGGATAGGTGCGGCCGGCAATACTGATAATCGGAGCATCCGCAAAATGCCTGGAAAAGGCCTTGGTGTCGATGGTGGCCGAGGTTATAATGATCTTGAGATCGGGGCGTTTGTCGAGGATCTTTTTCAGATACCCCAAGATAAAGTCGATATTGAGACTGCGTTCGTGTGCCTCATCGACAATAATCACCCCATATTGCCGGAGCAGCGGGTCGTTTCTGGTCTCGGCGAGTAACACGCCGTCTGTCATAAATTTTATTCTGGTCGCTGTTGTCGTCTTGTCCTGAAAGCGAATCTTGTAGCCGACCAGCCTGCCAAGGTCGCCAAGCTCTTCTGCGACCCTTGCCGCAACAGAGATTGCAGCAATCCGCCGCGGCTGGGTACAGCCAATGACACGTGTATTGCTCGCAAAGGCCTCAAGACATATCTGCGGCAGCTGTGTGGTTTTACCCGAGCCGGTATCTCCTTCTATGACAACCACCTGGTACCGTTGAATGGTCTCGATGATGGTTTTTCTTTCTGCCGAAATGGGCAGAGATTGAGAAGATTGACTGGCCATCGCTGTATTGTTGCTCTTGTGGAGTCTCAAAAACCAAAAACAAAAAGCGAAAAAAATCGACGGTTTTTGGGGTGAACCTCACGTCATATTGACGCTGAAAAGGCTTTTTTGGTTCTTCGTAACATTTGTAGAGTACCTGAGCTGTTGTCGGGACGTCATTTGTGATGTACCATACACCCCTCTTTGTAGAAAATCCCGCAGTGGCGTTACTGTGTCAGACATCATTACAACCTATTCGAACAGAGGTGAAAATGAAAATACGTAAGGCCGTTATTCCCGTTGCAGGTCTTGGGACCAGGTTTTTGCCGGCGACCAAAGCGATACCCAAAGAGATGCTGACGGTCGTCGATAGACCTACCATACAATACATTGTAGAGGAAGTTGTTTGCTCGGGTATCGATCAGATTATTTTTGTCACCAGTGAGGGAAAATCTGCGATAGTAAACCACTTCGACTATAATTTTCATCTAGATTCTGTTCTGAAAGAGAAAAAGAAGGTGGCCCTCGGTGAAGAGCTGAACAATATCTCCAATCTTATCGACATTGTCTCTGTTCGCCAGAAAAAACCCCTGGGGCTTGGTCATGCAATACTGACGGCAAGGCATGTGGTGGGCAACGAGCCGTTTATGGTCCTGCTCGGCGATGATCTGGTTCTCAGCAGGGAACCCTGTGCCAGGCAGATGGTACATCTCTTTGAAGAGGTTGAAGAGTCGATCGTTGCCATTCAAAGGGTGCCCCAGAACGAGACCCACCAGTACGGTATCGTTGAGGGAGAGAGCTTGAGTCGGCCAAAAACCTTTCAGGTGCAGCGGATGGTCGAAAAACCAGCCCCCGGAACCACCGACTCGGATATGGCGATCATCGGCCGTTATATTCTTATGCCGGAAATTTTTGAATTTCTCGAAAAAACCACGCCAGGGCATGGAAATGAGATACAGCTGACCGACGCCCTGCTGGCTCTGAGCAAGTCACGTTGTATGTACGCCTACGAGTTTGATGGCGTACGCTACGATGCCGGTGATAAAATGGGCTATCTGAAAGCCATTCTTGCCTATGGTATCCGCCATAGCGAGCTGGGAGAGGCCTTTAAGGAGCATATCAAGGAGGTGGCTGCCTCCCTATGACACACGTTGAAGTCGCCGTTGCCGCTCCGCTCAATACCCCCTTGACCTACGCCCTGCCACAGGATGAGGCGGGTCAGGAAGGCCAGGCCGCCGATTATGTTGGCAGGCGGGTTCTGGTGCCTCTCGGGGGAAGACAGGTTACCGGCTATATCCTTGGTGAGGCCAGGGAGCAGGGCGGAGCAGATGGTTTTGTCGTAAAACCGTTGATCCGCTTTCTCGATGATTTCCCGGTGTTCCATCCGGAGATGGTTGCATTTTTCCGCTGGATTGCCGACTACTATCTCTATCCTATCGGTCTTGTCATAAAAACAGCCCTGCCTCAAGGGTTGGCCCCTCGTTCTGTTCGTCGTCTTGTCCGCACCTGTTCGCCCGAAGAACTTGAGGCCTTTGCAGAAACACGATCCTCCTTGCTGTCTCAGCTTTTGGCCAAGGAAGAGGTGCTGCTTGCTGCCAACAGTTCGTATCTCGCAAAGGCGAGTGATAAACGCCTGCTGCAAAAGCTTTTGCAGAAAAAACTGGTACGTCAGGAGCTCTGCCTCAGAGAAGATCAGGTGCAGGCCAAACGAGAGGTCTGTTTCCGTCTGGTCGATTCTTCACTCCCCCGGCCGCCTGCAGAGCTTGCCGTGAAAGATGATTTCAGCCTCTATCGGGATCTCTTGTCCGAGCATCTTGGGGACAGGGTAAAGATCTCGGAGGCAAAGGCCCTCTACAGCCTGATGACCGTTCAAAATAGGATAGGAGGCAGTGAGGTTGCACTCAGAGAGGCAAAAACAATATATCCGGGTGCCGGCCGGGCTTTGGGCAAAATGGCGGCAAGGGGTGTGGTGGAGAAGATCCGGCGAAGGGTCTATCGAAACCCGTTTGGCGAACAGCTCTGTTTTTATCCTCGCCCTGAAGAGCTGACCAGAGAGCAATCCGCCGTACTCGACCAGCTGCTTGCCGCGATCGAAGAAAATGTTTTTGCACCGTTTTTGCTGCACGGGGTTACCGGCTGCGGCAAGACCGAGGTCTACCTGCGGGCTGCCGAAAAAACAATCCAAGAAGGCCGCGATGTTATCATACTGGTCCCGGAGATTGCGCTTGCAAGCCAGCTTGAGGCCCATCTGGTGTCACGTTTTGCAGATCTTGTGGTGTTGCTGCATTCCGGTTTGAGCAGCGGTGAAAAATACGATCAGTTTTTTCTAGCTCTTTCCGGCAGGGCCAGGATCGTCATTGGCGCAAGATCAGCAGTTTTCGCACCGCTCAGAGACCCCGGTCTGATTGTGGTCGATGAAGAGCACGACTCGAGTTACAAACAGGATGATGGCCTGCGATATAACGCCCGTGATCTTGCCGTGTTACGGGCCAGGCAGCACGGTTCTGTGGTGCTTCTTGGTTCGGCAACCCCTTCGATGACCAGCTTCTCGCATGCCCGTTCGGGAAAATACAGACTGCTCGTTATGCAGAGCCGGGTAGGGGGGGCACTTCTGCCCAAGGTTGAGGTTGTTGACCTCAATTCCAGATCAGCGGCAGTGCAGAAAAAAAGCGGCATTATCCAACAGCGCCTTCTTGAAAAACTAAAAAACAATCTTGCCTTGGGCCGGCAATCTCTCCTTCTTCTCAACAGACGCGGTTTTTCCACGGCTCTTTTGTGCAGAAAATGTGGTACTCCGGTAACCTGCAATCACTGTAACGTCTCGCTCACCTTGCACAAGGGGAGAGGACAGCTGGTGTGCCACTACTGCGGTTTTACAGCGACAGTACAGAATATCTGTCTCCATTGTCGCTCAACAGAGCTGGTTCCTGCCGGCTTTGGCACAGAACGGGTTGAAGAAGAGCTTCTCGGGCTTCTCCCCGAGGCAAGGATCGGTCGTCTCGACTCTGATACCGCTGCTGACAGAAAAAAATGTATGCAGGTTTTGTCAACCATGCACCAGGGACTTGTCGATATCCTTATCGGCACACAGATGATTGCCAAGGGCCACCATTTTCCCAATGTAACCCTTGTCGGCGTGGTCTGGGCCGATGGCGGCATGAACATGCCGGACTACAAGGCCGCCGAACGAACCTTCCAGTTGATAACCCAGGTCACAGGGCGGGCGGGCAGGGGGCAGCTGCCCGGAGATGTCCTTATTCAAACCCTGCGTCCAGACCATTATGCGATCGAACTTGCCCGTAAACACAAATACCTGGAGTTTTTTGAGCATGAAATGGAGATACGCGCCCAGCCGGCATTTCCTCCCTTTGTACGTTTGATTTTGCTGCGTGTAAAAGGCAGGGTTGAACAAAAGGTACAGGAATCTGCGGCGAACGTTGCCAGGGCTTGTCGAAGATATACCGATGAGCTCCCGCTCAAGGTCGGGGTGCTCGGTCCGGCACCGGCGCCTCTGGAGAGGGTACGGGATCTTTACCGATGGCAGGTCCTCCTCAAGGGAACAGCTTCCGAAGAACTGCATCTTCTGGCCAGTAAAATGAGAGACGATACGCAAAAAAATATATTGAATTCATGTACAATGGAGATCGATGTTGACCCGGAAAATATGATGTAGTTTGTATCTGGCGGAGCCCAGATCTTTGAGTTCTCTTTCTTCTGGAATTTTTTTGTTATAAACAAACAGAACCTTGAAAAGTTTCCTGATATGCCGGATTTTTTGCTTTGCCGTAGCGTACCCTCGGCTCTATGCCGGCCGCCATCGATGGATTGCCCAACGAAAAAAGACAAAACCCAGCGCTGTGCACAGGGCACTCGTCAAGGCAACAGCCACAATACCCCCCATCTCCCACAGGCTGCTTGCTAGAAAAACCCCAGACATCCTGCCAAGACCTGAGACCGCGTAAAAACCAGCCATCATGGTTGCCCTTGTTCTGGGCAACAGCTCGGAACTTAGAGAAAAGCTGGTGACCATAATGATCTCAAAGAAGAAAAAGATACAGAACAGACCGGCCATGGCAGAGGTAAGACAAAAACCAATAATCGGAAGCAGAAGGTAGGCAATAATCGCGCAGGCAAGACAGAGGCTGATCATTTTGGAAAGCCCGATGCGATCGGAGAGGGAGGCGGTGCAGAGCTCGCCAAGAAGCTCAGCGCTGCCAATGGCAATGGTACTGAAACCGAGACTGACCAGGCTGAGGGCAAAGGCATCTTCAAACCACAATCCATAGACGACGAACAGGCTGTCGTTGGCAAGCGAGATACAAAAGGCAAAGAGCAGTATTCCGGCTGTCCTGCGATCGGCAAAAAGGCCAATAATGCCCCGTAACAGGCCTGTCTGGTTTGCCTCCAGGTCCATTTGTCTTGTGGTTTTTGGCCTAAAACTCCGGCCGACGGCAACAAGACTGAGGGCAGAAAGCAGGGCAATGACCCAAAAGGAGGCCTTCAGTCCGTAATGTTCAACGACAAGGCCAAATAGCGGTATTCCGATCAAGGTTGATCCTGACCAGGCGGTTTCGATAAAGCCCATGACCCGCCCCCTTTTTTGGTAAGGGACATTGGCTCCGATATAGGCTTGAAGCGCTGGGTCAAATATTGTCCTTCCCAGACTGGCGAGGATAAGTCCTGCAAAAACGACCCAATAGCTGGTGACAAGACCGCAAAGAAGCATTCCCAGAACCTGTGCAAGCAAACCCGTTCGCATCATCTTGATATTACCGTATCGGTCTGCCAGAGGGCCGGAAAATATGCCCAAAAGAGAAGAAAACTGGCCTGCCCCGATAATTGAGGTAATCGCACTGACCGGAACGGCCAGTTCACGGCTCAGGGCCGGGGCAAACGGGTAGACAAAGCGCCGCCCGATATTGAGCAGGAGCTTGACCAGAAAAACAAGAATAAGCTGGCGGCGGGAGGGGGGAGACATTGCAGGGTCAATCCGAATTTTTCATGAACAGCCAAACTCTTGCCGAGCAAAAATCCGTTTTATTGTTCAGGCTGCCGGCATTTTTGAAGGACGTAGTCTGAAGCCTTGGGCAGAAAGGTCTGTATCTCGTCAATATCTGCCCTGCAGAGAAGCTCTTTGGGCCAGGTTGTCCTGAACTGATGTGCAATCCCGCTGGTGGCGATAAGGTTGATGCTCTCTTTTATATCATCCAGGTCTACAGGGCAGCCGGTTATTTGCTCGTATTTGCAGAGCGGGGCCTTGATGTCCATGGCAATATAATCGACAAGCCCCTGTCTGACAAGGGTCTCGAGAACCGCAGGCTGAGAACCATTACTGTCGAGTTTAACGGGTAATCCCAACTTTTTGACAGAGGCGATGCAGGAGGGCAGGTCCTTGTGCAGTGTCGGCTCGCCACCGGTGAAAACCACTCCACGCAACAGAGCAGCCCGACGCTTAAGGGTTTTCAGAACAGACGTAAAATCCAGAGTCGGGCTTTGTGGCGACCTGGGGATCAACTCCTTGTTATGGCAATAGCTGCATCTCCAGTTACACCCCTGTGAAAACAGCACAGCCGACGGCGTTTGAGGAAAATCACAGAGCGAGAGCGGCTGGTAGCCTCCGAGAATCATGGCACTTCTGCCACATAGAGACTGCGCCTGGTAAATTCAGCACGTTTACCCTCATTCCATTGCTGTACAGGGCGCAGGTAACCAACGACCCTGGAGTAGACCTCTGTTTTCTCCTGGCAATTTGGGCAGACTGTTACCTCTCCGTTGAGATAGCCATGCGCAGGGCAAATAGAAAAAGACGGGGAAATCGTGATATACGGCATATGATAATTCTCGAAAATGGTACGTATAAAGTCCCTGAGTGCCAGAGGATCCGGGGCAGCCTCACCAAGAAAGATATGTTGTACCGTACCGCCGGTATATCTGGTCTGTAGAGAATCCTGCAGATCCATGACTGTAAAGATATCATTGCTGTAGTTGACCGGCAATTGCGTTGAATTTGTGTAGACAGGGAGGTCTTCACTGCCGCCGGAAAGAGAGAGCCTCATGTCTGGATATCTTTTTTTGTCAAGTCTGGCAAGCCTGTAGCCGGTGCCTTCTGCAGGTGTGGCTTCAAGGTTGTAATAGTTGCCGGTTTCCTCTTGAAACTCCTGCAGACGAGCTCGAATATGGTTGAGGATTGAGAGGGCAAATCTCTGTCCTTTCGGGGTTCCTATATCTTCCCCAAAGAGGTTAATAAGACCCTCATTGGCACCAATGATACCGATGGTCGAAAAATGGTTGTTCCAATAGCTTCCAAACCGTGTATGGATGTCACGCAGATAGTATCTGGTATAGGGGTAGAGCCCCTTTGCGGTATAGCCTTCAAGGGCTGAGCGCTTGATCTCAAGGCTGTTGCGGGCGATATTGAGGCGTTTGTCAAGTAAGGCGAAGAATTGTTCTTCGTTTGCCGCCTCATAGCCGAGACTTGCCAGATTGATGGTGACCACGCCAATCGATCCGGTCAGAGGATTGGCACCAAAAAGTCCGCCACCGCGTTTTTCGAGTTCACGGGTGTCAAGTCGCAGACGGCAGCACATCGAACGGGTATCTTCAACCGAGAGATCGGAATTGATAAAGTTGGCAAAATAGGGGATCCCGTACTTGGCTGTAACCTTCCAAAGACTCTCGAGATTTGGGTTATCCCACTGAAAATCAGGTGTAATATTGTATGTTGGTATCGGAAAGGTAAATACCCGGCCATTGGCGTCACCCTCAGCCATGACCTCAAGAAAAGCGGTGTTAATACGGTTCATCTCTTCCTGGTAGTCGCTGTAGGTCTGTTTTTGTCTCTTACCGCCAAGTATGACCTCTGTGTCGGCGAGGGTCGAGGGCGGTTGGATATCCATGGTCAGGTTGGTAAAAGGTGTCTGAAAGCCGACCCTGGTCGGGACATTGAGATTAAACACAAATTCCTGAATGGCCTGCTTGACCTCTTTGGCAGAGAGTTGGTCTTCACGTACGAACGGAGCGAGCAGGGTATCAAAGCTGGAAAAGGCCTGGGCGCCGGCTGCCTCTCCCTGCAGGGTATAGAAAAAGTTTACGATCTGTCCCAGTGCACTGCGAAAATGCTTGGGCGGCGCAGATTCAGCTTTGCCAGGAACCCCGCGAAAACCGTTGAGCAGGAGATCCTGCAGATCCCAGCCGACACAGTAGACAGAGAGGAGGCCCAGATCATGAATATGCAGGTCGCCGGTCGTATGCGCCTGCTTGATTTCTGCCGGATATATCCTGTTGAGCCAGTAGTTCTTGCTCACCTCGTTGGCGACATAGTTGTTGAGACCTTGCAGCGAATAGGCCATATTACTGTTTTCTTTGACCTGCCAATCAAGGCGGTCGAGATAGTTGTCGACCAGTTGAATATCAGCCTGTTCAACAAGTTTTCGTGCCTGAGTTCTCCGCTCCCGATAGAGGATATAGGCGCGGGCGGTATTTTTGAAAGGGGAGGCAAGAAGTGTTTCTTCAACGATATCCTGTACCTCTTCAACGCTGGGAGGTGAATTTTGAAAAAGCTCGTAGGCGCTGTTCAGTACGCGAATGGTCAGTCGTCTTGCCTCGGGAAGCGAAAATTCGCCGGTCGCCTGACCTGCTCTCTCGATGGCCGAAACAATCTTTTCTGCCTTGAAAGGTACACGTTGGTTGTTACGTTTTTTTATCTCTGAAAAAAAGAAAGAAGTCTCTGGCTGGGGATCTGTATACGCTGTCATAGTCCTTTCCTCAAAAATGGCCAATACTCAAGCCGCTACCGAACGGCCCTGGCGGTATGTTTTGATTCTATTTGCAACTCTCCAGAGTATGCTGATCTACTCATACCACAATATAAAGTGTATTTCTGATGGTGTCAACAGATAAACGAAGACTGCACACCTTTTTTAAAGACAACCTAACTTGACCTCAGAAACGAGTATTTTAGGCGCTGGAACAAATCATTATGATTTTTTCATACGACAATGCATAAGCAGTGTCGTTATAGTACAGTGTTCGAAACATCTTTTCGGCAAAGAGTATAACAGCTCTCTTTGCTTGTTTTTTATTGAGGACTGTATATGGATCTCCTTGCCCACGCGACACAAAGCTCTGAGCCCCTTGCCCATAGAATGCGTCCTCGCAATCTTGACGAGTATATCGGTCAGGACCATATCCTGGGCGAAGGAAAGCTCCTGCGTCGGTCCATCCGTGCGGACCAGCTCTCTTCGCTGATTTTTTCCGGACCGCCCGGTACCGGAAAAACCACCCTTGCCCAGGTGATAGCCAACCGAACCGCCTCGCATTTTGTTTCAATGAATGCGGTGCTCAGTGGTATCAAGGATTTAAGAGAGGCAATTGACACGGCAAAAAAACTGCAAAAGATGAGCTTTCAGCGCACCATCCTTTTTATCGACGAGGTACACCGCTGGAATAAATCTCAGCAGGATGCGCTTCTGCCCTGGGTTGAAAAGGGGACCATTATCCTCATTGGAGCAACCACCGAGAACCCTTTTTTTGAGGTGAACAAGGCCCTGGTCAGCAGAAGCCGGGTTTTTCAACTGCTTGCCTTAAACGAAGAGGATCTGCGCAAGATAGCCGATCAGGCGCTGACCGACAAACAGAGAGGATATGGGCGCTGGCAGGTCGAATTTGCCGAGGGCGCTCTCGAGCATCTGATACGCATTGCCTCCGGTGATGCCAGATCACTGCTCAATGCCATTCAGCTGGCCGTTGAGACAACCCCCGAGAGCTTTCCGCCAGAAGAGGGGAGCAAAATATCTATATCTCTTGCCACGGCTGAGGAGAGTATTCAACACAAGGCCATTCTCTATGACAAGGATGGGGACTACCATTTCGATACCATCAGTGCCTTTATCAAGTCTCTGCGCGGCTCGGATCCGGATGCAGCCCTCTATTGGATGGCCCGTATGATCAGGGCAGGCGAAGATCCCCGCTATATCTTAAGGCGGATGCTGATCCTTGCCAGTGAGGATGTGGGGATGGCCGATCCCAATGCCCTTGGGGTTGTTGTTTCTGCGGCCTCGGCCTACGACAGGGTAGGAATGCCGGAGGGGCAGTTTCACCTGACTCAGGCAGCCCTGTATCTGGCCACCTGCGCCAAATCAAACTCCTGTATGGGCTATTTTGATGCCCTGCAAAGCGTGGGAGAGGAGGAGGCAACGGTACCCAACCATCTCCGCGATCCCAGCCGGGATAAAAAGAGTTTCGGGCATGGCAGGGGGTATCAGTATCCGCAGGCCTTTCGCGATCATTGGATAGCACAACAATATCTCCCGGGCTCTTTGAAAGGGCGTATCTTTTATCAGCCAACGGCCAGAGGCTATGAAGGGCAGATCCAGCACGAGGTTATTCGCAGAAGGCAAGAACAGCTTGAGCTGATGTTTGCTCAGGAGCCGGAAAACCTCTCTTTTTCTCCGCTGGACGAGAAAAAGGATCTCTGGATTCGCAGGACCCAAGGGGCACTGGGCCCACGCAGAAGATTATTGCAAACCGTAGTCGATTCGATGCAGATCAGGCGCGCGGATCGTATCCTTTTGCTGCCTTTGCGCTCGAGCGGGCTCTTCTGGGAGCTCTATAAAAAGGTCCCGGAAGGTGGGCTCACCGCCATCGCAGAAAACGCAGAGTTCCAGGATCTGGTAGCCTTTTCTCTGGAGGGTCTGCCGGAGGCGGAGCGGCCTTTGATTGTCCAGGGAGCACTGTCTGAGACAACAATTTTCGAGAATGAACACCTTGCCGGTCTGTATTGGGAGCATATCGTTGTTGATGGTTCGTATAAGAGAGACAACGAGCTTTTGATCGATCCTTTTGCCAGCCGACTGGCAAAACAAGGCTGGATCACCGGCTGTGTTCCATTACCTGGTTATGGTAGCAGGCTTAGCAATCTCCTTGAAGACAGAATTGCAAAAGATCTGTTTGATACAGTACAAAAGGCGGAGGATGCCTTTTACAGAAAAAAGGTTGTAGTGCCCGAAAAGCGTGATTTTGAGCAGATAAAAGGGCTTTTCCTGAAAGATTGGCGGCAGATTGAAATCGAAGAACAACTTGTGCCAAGCAGCCATTGGCTCAAGCCCTGGCTTGCCGACCAGAACGGGAGCTGGTTTGATTTCATCTGCCGTGAAATCTCATCGGATGCGGCGCGCAGCCTGAAGAGTACAATAGAAAGAGAGCTGCCAGCGACTTCTTTTCCCTGGCGACGTAAATGGCTCCTCTATCGCCTGCAACAGACAGATTAGCCGGAATATCTTCGCAGGATCTCTTGCTCAGATGCTCTCAAGGGGATGTGTGGAAGGATCTGTTATTTTTTTGATTGTGCCTCTTCCAGATCCTTGAGGGTTGTAAGCAGATAATCATCAAAATCTTTGCCCGGTGACTGCTGGAGATGAAATACGTACACAGCTCTGGAAAAATTCAGTCCTTCAAGTTTAACAGCATCCTTGGCCGTGGTAAGAAGACAATCGGCCTCTGCGTCCTGTGCTTTTGCCTCTAGGAGAGCCGCTGTCTTTTGGCTGTAAGAGAAATGATCGGCAAAAGCCGTCGAGTCCGTCACAAAAAGCCCGAGGTCTGATACACTGGTTACGAAACGCTCGGGATTGGCAATAGCAGAGAACAAAAAAGGACGTTTCAGCAACCTGGCGTCAACTCTTTTCCCTTTGATATCGGTAATAAAGGGCTCGGAGTAGGTTGCCGAAAAGACCGGGATCTCTGTAAAGCGTGTTTGCAGCAGTTCGGCAAAGGTATCGGCCCTTTTTGCGTTTGCACCGGTCCTGCCGGTGAGCAGAAAGGCTGAGGTTCGTTTCAGCGAAGATACCTGTTCTCGAAGAGGGCCGCCTGGAAAGACCCTGCTGTTTCCGGCAAGGTTTGTCGAGTCAAAGAGAACCAGATCAATGTCCCGGGCAACGGCAAGATGCTGAAAACCATCGTCGAGGATGATACAATCT
Organism: Deltaproteobacteria bacterium; assembly: GCA_002747825.1. GTDB lineage: Bacteria > Desulfobacterota > Desulfobulbia > Desulfobulbales > Desulfocapsaceae > Desulforhopalus_A. The sequence goes on along the minus strand of PDQQ01000015.1, from coordinate 32,595 downwards.
GCCTCAAGACTCTCTACCGCATAACGACATGGAATAGCACGTTTTTTGCCAACCAGTATCGGTATGTTGGAGAGCTGTTTTGCCATCATAACGGCTTCGTCTCCAGCCGTATCAGCTGTGCTGATAATCATCGTCCCATCGCTGACCAGGGTGTACGGGGCCTTGGAGCTGCCTTTATAGCCACGGCTGACAACCGCAGGCCGGTAGCCGTGGTTTCGTAACAGTCTGGCGATATGGATGACAGTTGGTGTTTTGCCGGTACCACCGAGCATAAGGTTACCCACAGAGACGACAGGAACGGGGAACTGTATTCGCTCGAAAAAACCGGATTTATACAACCATTCCCGGATCTTCATCACACCGGCATACAGCGGCGCAACGGGTCTGCCGAAAAAAAACAGGGTCTTGTGTTTGTTTATCATGGTTTTTTGCTGAAGAAAAAAGTATGCTGAAAAATTCCAATGTTGTATTTCTGTAAAACTTTCTATAAAAGACTAGTATCATGGCCGCAAGATATTTGCTCGCTCTTTTGTCTGGAGCCCGATTGATTGCGGGAATTTCATAAAAAACAGCGAATGGAGGAAAGAATGAAGCTCACGTCAAAACGTCTGTTGTTTTCCCTGGTTGCTGGTTGCTGTGCCACTGTTTTGCTGTCTGGCGCTGCATCCGCAGCTGATACAATTAAGCTCGGGGTTGCCGGCGCCCATAGTGGTGACCTCGCTTCTTACGGCCTGCCAACGGTCAATGCCGCAACGCTGGTCGTTGAAAAGGTCAATGCTGCCGGAGGAATTAACGGCAAAAAGGTAGAACTTCTGATTGAAGACGACGTCTGTAAGCCGGAAGTTGCAACCAATACGGCGACTAAGCTCGTTTCAGGCGGTGTCGATGTTGTCCTTGGACATATCTGCTCCGGTGCGACCAAGGCCGCTCTCCCCATCTACAAGAACGCAAACATCCTGGTTATGTCTCCTTCAGCAACCAGTCCTGAGCTGACCCAAGATGGTGAATATCCGAATTTCTACAGGACCATCGCCCCGGATGATGCACAGGCCAAGCTGGATGTCGAATTTGTCTTGAACAATTTGAATTACAAAAAAATCGCTATTGTCCACGACAAGGGAGATTATGGCAAGGGCTTTGCCGAATTTGCCAAGTCCTTTATCGAGAAATCCGGGAAGGGTGAGGTTGTACTCTATGAAGGGGTCACTCCAGGGGCCGTAGACTATTCAGCGATCGTACAAAAAATCAAGCGTTCAAAGGCTGATATTGTCATCTTTGGAGGGTATCATCCCGAGGCATCCAAGGTGGTCAGCATGATGCGCAAGAAACGACTGAAGACCGAGTTTATTTCCGATGACGGAGTCAAGGACCAGACCTTTATCAAGGTTGCCGGGAAAAGCGCAGAAGGCGTCTACGCCTCCGGGCCAAAAGATACGACCCAAAATCCTCTTTCCATCCAGGCAAAAGAAGAGCATAAGAAGAAGTATGGCACCGATCCTGGCGCTTTTTTTGAAAACGCCTACTCAGCGACTCTGGCTCTGCTGAATGCTATAGAAAAAGCAGACACCACCGAGCTGGAAGCAGTGAAAAAGGCTCTGCAGACCGAAAAGGTCGATACCCCTATAGGTTCAATCTATTTTGCCGAGAATGGAGATGCCATTGGAGTTGGCTTTTCTATCTATCAGGTGCAGAATGGAACCTTTGTTGAGCTGTAGAATCCAATAACTAGAGTCTGTGAAGGAGTCCGGATCATCGGGGCGGTGTGCCTTTGGACGAGGATTTACCAACAGCCTGGCAGTACTGTTTGCAGGCTGAAGGCCCACAAAGGCCCGCCTCCTGAATCACCTCTCACACAGAACCTGTTACCTTACCTGAAGCCAGGCAACCGTAGCCCCGGCTTCGGGTTCTTTTTTGGCTGCCAATGGATTATTTTATAGAACTTTTATTCAGCGGACTCACCAGGGGAGCGATTTACGCCCTTATTGCCCTTGGTTACACGATGGTGTACGGAATAATTGGCCTTATAAATTTTGCCCACGGGGAAATTTATATGATAGGGGCCTTTACCTCTTTTATTGTGGCCACGGTTCTCTCCATCTATGGTTTTCCTCTGCTGGCCATTGTTGTTCTGGCAGGCCTGGCCGCCGCCGTCTGGTCAAGCGCTTATGGGTATACCATCGAAAAGATGGCCTATAAGCCTCTTCGCCATGCACCACGACTTTCGCCCCTTATCAGTGCCATTGGTATGTCAATTTTTTTGCAGAACTATGTGCTTCTCGCGCAAACATCTGACTTCCTGCCTTTTCCGCAGCTCATTCCCGATTTTGACTTTATGGAACCATATGCACATATCGTCGGCTCTTCGGACGTGGTTATTCTGATCACCACAACCGTGGTGATGCTTATTCTGACCTATGTGATTAAATGTACGCGGATTGGCAAGGCAATGCGGGCCACGGCCCAGGACAGGACAATGGCAACCCTTGTCGGAATAAACGTCAATTCGGTGATCTCGGCCACCTTTATCATCGGTTCGGCCCTGGCTGCCATTGGCGGGATGCTTATTGCCTCGCATGTCGGGATGATCAATTTCTATATCGGTTTTATCGCCGGGATCAAGGCCTTTACCGCCGCGGTACTCGGTGGAATAGGTTCTATCCCGGGTGCGGTTCTCGGCAGCCTGGTACTTGGGCTGACCGAGAGTTTTGCCACAGGCTATGTGTCAAGTGACTATGAAGATGTTTTTGCCTTCTCGCTGCTCGTTTTTATTCTTATCTTCAAACCATCCGGTCTTCTCGGCAAGGCTGAAACAGAAAAGGTATAGCTTGCGATGGTAGGTATCATGCGAAAAGAACTTGTACGAACCGCTCTGATTTCGCTGTGGTTTGTTTTTTTAACCTTTCCGATAATGGTTGTACGGGTCAATTCCATTGAAAAGACGATGGACTGGCGCTGGAAAAACATCCTCTATGTGGGTGTTGGTGTCTTTGTGATCCGTCTGCTGTTTCTTTTCTTCAAGTTTCTGAAAAACAAGAGGCAGCAGTCTGGAGGCCAGGTATCGCTCGATTTGGCGCCAATAATCCACATGGTCCTCGCCAATCCAAGACAGAAATGGACTGTCAGCCTGATACTATTGGTCATGGCAATAGGATTTCCTTTGGCTTTTGATACCTACCAGACCAACATCATGATTACCGCACTGATGTACGTTGTCCTCGGACTGGGACTGAACATCGTCGTTGGTATGGCCGGGCTGTTAGATCTGGGTTTTGTCGCTTTTTACGCAGTGGGTGCGTACTCATACGCCTTGCTGAACAGCCATTTCGGTCTCGGGTTCTGGACCGTTGCCCCTCTCGGAGGCTGCCTCGCGGCGATGGCTGGCATCCTTTTAGGCTTCCCGGTTCTCCGACTTCGGGGAGATTATCTGGCCATTGTCACCTTGGGATTTGGGGAGATTATTCGACTGGTCCTTGAAAACTGGAATGAGTTCTCCTCCGGACCGAGCGGCATTTCAAATATCTCCAGGCCGGGATTCTTTGGCATAGAATTGACGCTTGATCAATCCATCCTCTACGTCTACTACCTTATGGTCGCCTTTGTGATAGTGACCATTTTCATTGTGAACCGACTCCAGGATTCTCGCCTTGGCAGGGCCTGGATTGCCCTCAGAGAAGATGAAATTGCCTGTCAGGCCATGGGCATAGACAAACGCAAGACAAAGCTCGTTGCTTTTTCGCTTGGTGCTTTCTGGGCAGGGGTTATGGGCGTTGTCTTTGCGGCAAAGACAACCTTTATCAATCCCGCAAGTTTTACCTTTCTGGAGTCTGCTATTATTTTGGCCATTGTCGTACTCGGTGGTATGGGCTCGATTGTTGGTGTTATTCTGGGCGCACTCATTTTAATCTTGATGCCAGAGTATCTCAGGACCCTGTCTGAGTATAGAATGCTCGCTTTCGGCGGGATTCTGGTGGCGATGATGGTTTTTCGCCCCCAGGGGCTTATCTCTAATATCCGAAGGACCTATACCGTTGACAGAGAAACATTCGCCGGGGCAAAAACAGATGACTAGCCCAATCCTCAAAGTAGCCGATCTTACTATGGATTTTGGTGGCATTCGTGCCCTTAACCATCTGGATCTGGAAGTCTTTCCTGAAGAAATTGTGGCCCTTATCGGACCCAACGGTGCCGGAAAGACGACCTTTTTCAACTGTGTTACCGGTATCTACTCACCGACCGGTGGTGATCTCTTTTTGAGAGAGGCCGGCAAAGAAACCACCATCAGCCTCAAGGGGCTCAAGCCGAATACGGTTACCGAAAAGGGCCTGGCCCGCACCTTTCAAAATATCCGCCTGTTTCCACAGATGACGGTTCTTGAAAACGTCATGATCGGCCGTCACTGCAGAACCAGATCCTTTATCCTTGGAGCAATATTCAGAGACCGCGCAACACGAAAGGAAGAGAGGGAAATTCTTGAATTCAGCTACCGATTGCTTGAAAAATTCGAGCTGGAAGATTCTGCCAATGAGTTTGCCGAGAATTTATCCTATGGAGCCCAGAGAAGGCTGGAGATTGCCAGAGCCTTGGCCACAGAGCCTCAGTTACTACTGCTTGATGAACCCGCCGCAGGAATGAACCCACAGGAGACCGCAGCACTTGATGCGCTTATCCGTAAAATAAACGACGAAGGCCAGGCCATCTTGCTTATTGAGCATGACATGAAACTTGTCATGAGCCTTTCGGATCGTATTTATGTTATGGATTACGGTAAGAAAATTGCCGAAGGTGTTCCTGCAGACATTAGAAACAATCGCGAAGTCATCAAAGCCTATCTGGGTGAGGACATCGATGCTTAAACTGAAAAACGTACAGGCCGGATACGGAAATATCGTCGCCCTCAAAGACGTAAGCCTTGAGATCAACGAGGGCGAAATTATTACCCTGATCGGTGCCAACGGCGCCGGCAAAAGCACGACGCTGATGACCATCTCAGGGGTCGTGCCGGTACGCAGCGGAACAATCCACTATAACGATACACTCATTAACGCTAAGGCTCCTGATGAAATTGTGAAAATGGGTATCTGTCAGGTCCCCGAAGGGCGGCGTATCTTTCCTCAGTTGACCGTCCGTGAGAATCTCGACATGGGGGCCTTTTTACGCGATGACAGGGCGGAAATAAAAAAAGATCTGGACTATGTCTTTGAGCTGTTTCCAATACTGGCAGAACGTAAAAACCAGGATGGCGGAACACTGAGCGGTGGCGAACAGCAAATGCTTGCCATGTCCAGGGCGCTTATGGCCCGTCCGAGGCTGCTGCTGCTTGATGAACCCTCAATGGGGCTTGCGCCTCTGGTCATAAAACAGATTTTTGAGATCATAAAACAGATAAACAAGGTGAGTAATACCACGATCTTTCTTGTCGAGCAAAATGCAAACCAGGCCCTGCATATCGCCGACAGGGGCTATGTTATCGAGACAGGCAGGATAACCATAACCGGCCCGGCAAAAGAGCTTCTGAAGAATCCGGATATCCAAAAGGCCTATCTTGGGATTTAGTCTCTTTGTTTGCCTCGCTGTTGTCTGCCCTTGCAACGTATCTTCAGTTTGAAGGAATACGGAGTCCTCGAAAAAATCTTCTGCGCCTCCGCAGCTTCCTCAACTTGTACATCTGATTTTTTGGAGGTTCTTCTGCTCTTCCGGCGTTGTGTCGTATCGAATTGTATACCATCTTTGATGGCTGTCTACAGCGTAACTTTTCTGGTTGTAATATATGAAAAAAATACAGGTTGCAGTAATAGGTGTCGGCTATCTCGGTCGTTTTCACGCGCAGAAATACGCAATGCTTCCCGAGGTCGATCTGACGGCTGTTGTCGATATTGATGCCCAGCAGGCACGGCGGGTAGCCGGTGAATGTGGCTGTAAGGCATATAGCGACTACAAGAATATTTTAAGCGGAATTGATGCAGTATCAATAGCCGTACCGACACAGTATCACCACAGGGTGGCGGCAGATTTTCTCGACTATGGTGTGGATGTGCTCCTGGAAAAACCGATAAGCCCATCGGTTGCTGAGGCAGAAGATTTGATCGGCAGGGCAGAGAAAAAAGACTGCGTCTTTCAGATCGGGCATCTTGAACGCTTTAATCCGGCATATCTGGCAACAGTACCCTATCTGAATTCACCGATATTTATCGACAGCAAAAGAACCGCCGGCTTCAACCCCAGAGGCACCGACGTTGATGTTGTCCTTGATCTTATGATACATGATCTTGATATCATACTGCACAGCGTTCAGTCACCTGTGGCAGAGATCCAGGCAACAGGAGGGCGAATTGCCACCAAGACCAACGATATGGTCAGTGCGCGGCTTGTTTTTGAAAATGGCGCCACCGCCGAGGTTACCGCAAGCCGGGTTTCCCGCAGTAACAGCAGGGAAATGCGTATCTTTCAGGATAGGACCTTCCTTCATCTGGATTTTGGCAATAAAAAACTGACACGGGTACAGCTTCTGGCAGAACGTGAAGAAAACGGCATGCCCAGACAGACCGTCTCTAAAGAATCGTTCTCTGAGAGTGATGCCTTGCTGGTAGAGATACAGTCTTTTCTCGAGGCGGTGAGAATGAGAAAACAGCCGGTGGTTTCCGGCAAAGAGGCCTGCAGTGCCCTTGATGTTGCTCTTAAGATATTGAAACAAGTCGAAGAACAACAGAAAAAGCCTGTATTTACGACACTACAGAATGAGCCAGTCTGACAAGAGATTATGGGCAAAAGGATCATGATCGTAACCGGAGAGGCCTCCGGAGATTTGCATGCCGCAAATCTTGTGCGTGCTATGAGACAGATTGACCCGAATCTGACTTTTTTCGGTATGGGCGGTCCAAGGCTTGAGTCTGTTGGAGTAGAGATCCTTGTACCCGCGGAGACCCTGAGTGTTGTCGGAATTGTTGAGATTGTTGCGCAAGGCAAAGATATCTGGCGCGCCCAGCAGCGACTGCGCAAGGCTCTGCGCGAGAAACGACCGGATCTACTGGTGATAATCGATCTGCCCGATTTCAACCTTTTGCTTGCCAAATACGCTAGAAAACAAGGAGTTCGAGTTTTTTACTATATCTGTCCCCAGGTGTGGGCGTGGCGATCAGGCAGGGTCAAAACGATCGCCGCCAGGGTGGATCGTCTTGGAGTGATTCTTCCCTTTGAAGAGGCCTTCTTCAGAGAGCGGGGCCTTGCCGCAACCTATGTCGGACATCCTCTTCTGGATTCGGTCAGAACCACACAAACCAGAGAGCAGTTTCTGACTTCACAGGCCATCGCCGCAGACAGAAAGATTATCGGTCTTTTGCCTGGTAGTCGTTCAAAGGAGGTGCTCTCTCTGTTGCCGCGATTTATCGAAGCTGCCAGATGGGTGCAAACAAGGTTGAACCAGAAAGTAAGCTTTTTGCTCCCGCAATCACCGTTGTTGGAACTTGATATCTACAAGAGGGCAGGGTTGTATTCCACGGATGATCTGGATATCCGGCTTATCAACGAGCATCGCTATAACCTTATGGCTGCCTGCGACTGCGTTGTTGCCGCATCAGGTACCGTAACCCTGGAGCTGGCCTTGCTCAAGATTCCTATGGTCGTGGCCTATCGGCTTGCACCGTTGAGCCATCTTCTTGCCAAGCTCCTGGTGAAACTGGAATTTTTCTCTCTGGTCAATCTTATCGCCGACGAAAAAGTTGTTCCGGAACTGCTCCAGGCTGAGGTCTGTGCCGAGAATATTGGACATGAAATCCTCGAACTGGTAACCAATGATCGGCGAAGAAAAGAGATGCTGGAGGCCCTGCAGGGGGTTTGTGACAAACTCGGCCGCCCCGGGGCCTCAAAAAGAGCGGCCAGTGTGGCGCTGGAATTACTGACGCAAGATACTTCCTGACAAGGCGTCTCAGACCGTGCAGAAAGACCAGCCTGAGACGATTTGTGCAGACGGGTGAGTAGGATTATCTTCCAAAATCACATACCGGGAAGTGGCAGGTTTTGCAATTGCGGCACAGTCCCCCATGCCCAAGCTCGGCCAGCTCTTTGCGACCAATGGACTCTCCGATAAGTATTCTTGGCAATACAAGATCAAACACGGTTATCTTGTGAAACATACCGCAGGCAGGCATCCCCAGAATGGGGATTTCACCAATCTTCCCGCTTAAAAACATGGCTCCCGGTAATACCGGAGTACCGTAAACAGCCGAATGGGCACCGGCATCCATGATAGCTTCCCGCGTGACATCATCGGGGTCAACAGACATACCGCCACTGGTGATAACAAGATCACACCCCTCTGCGATACAATTCTTTATTTCCGCGGCGATACGGGCTTTTTTGTCGGGTGCCTTTTTGACACAAAGCACGCGTGAACCGTATTGTGCAGCCTTGTTCCTGAGCACCGCCTCAAAACGGTCTTCGATTCGTCCATAATAGACTTCGTTGCCTGTAATAACCAGACCTATTTTCTGGCTTGAAAGAGTGCGTACAGATACCAGACTGCCGGCATCATCTGCGATCTGTGTTGCTGTATCGACAAGATCTCTTGACGCTACCAGCGGAATCATACGGGTTGCGGCGACGATTTCTCCGGATTTGACTGGCGTGTAATTATGCAAGGTGGCACACATAACCTCACCGAGCATGTTAAAATCACGAAGGGCCTCTGTCTTCACTCTAAGAATACCATCAAAGGCCGCCCTCAGGGTAATTTTCCCCTCCCGGGGGGCTGTATTATACAGGATGCCAGTACCTGAGATGGCAGTGGCCAGCAGAGTGGCAGCCTCGTTTTCGTGAATTTCCTCTTTTGTTAAAGAGAGGACGTATATATTATCCTTTCCCAGCTTTTTGAGTGGTTCAACATCTTCTGAACGGATGATATGCCCCTTTTTGAAGGCGACCCCTTTTTTCACATCCTTGACAATAACAGTGATGTCGTGGGGCAGAACCATACCAACGGCTTGTTCGACGGGGATCGTTTTCAGCATTTTTCAATTAACCTCGATAATATGATGTCATTTATGAAAAAAAGGCCGAGACTTCCTCAATCTCATAATATCGGTTTTGGCAATATCCTCGAAAGAGACCTATTGTAAATACTTTTTGAGTATTTCAAGGTTCAGGGCTTCCCGTAGTAGATCAGGCCCTGGGTGTCTGTCTCCATAACGCGGACACTGTAGAGGTGATATCTGTCAGAGTGCAGCTCTTCTTGTAATTGATCGTAGAGAAATTCAGCGATATGCTCTGAAGATGGATTTTTATGCTCGAAGTAGGGCAGGGTGTTAAGATCCTTGTGGTCCAGCTTATCAATGGCCTTTTTCACCACTTTTTTTAAAACGGTAAAGTCAATTCCCATACCGAGCTCATCGACGTCTGCTGCCCGGACGGTGACCTTGACCTTCCAGTTATGACCATGCGGGGTTTCACAGTCCCCAGGATAGTCTCTTAAATGGTGCGCTCCGGCAAAATGTGTGTCTACAAAGATATCGTACATCGCCTTCTCCCTTCTGAAAAATCTGGCTTGTAATGCGTAGAAAACGTCTTCTTTTTCTTTTAATCACTTCTTGGAAAGAAAACAAATGAAGACTGCAACAGCTCTCCGCCCCAGTCTGCTTATTCGTATATATCTCTCCGGAGTCTCTTACTATTTACCGAGGAAAAATTTTGGGAAATAGCCTTCTGCAAGGAATATGAACTGTAAATACAACCCCAAAATGAATGAACCAGGAATGCGCAGGCGGCGTATCAACCACGTGAAAGAAGAAAATCAGGAAAGTCAAACCGGAACGAAAGGCAAAAAATACCTGTCTTTGTCTTTTTTTATTTTACTTTTTAGATTGATCTGTCCATAATTATCACGCCGTTGCGTTGCTCTGAAATCATCCTCACACGGAGAAAAGTGATTGGTTGTTGGTACGCAAAAAGATTGTATTCTCAAGCGGGACAGTCTCTTTGAAGGAGAACTGGTCTGTGAACAGTACGCGGATGGGTATCGGTTTTCTGTGGACGCAGTCTTGCTTGCCCATTTTGTGCAATGCAGAAAACCGCAGCGTCTGATTGAATTGGGAACGGGATCAGGGATCCTTCTCTTGCTGCTGCTGTATCGCCAGAGGGAGAGACTCCTCGATTGCCTGGGTGTTGAGGTGCAATCACGGCTCTACAATCTTGCAAAAAGAAATATGGCCTTAAACGGGTTTTACGACCTCGTCAGCCTTCTGCATTGTGATGTAGAGGATATTGCTGACCATATCGCCGCAGAGTCCTTTGACAGTGTGGTTTTTAATCCGCCCTTTTATCCGGAAAATTCCGGAAGGAGCAACCATAACCCTGAGGTGAACAGGGCAAAGCATCAGACGCTGTCAACCCTGCAGCATTTTCTTCGGGCGGCTTCCTATGTCGTACGCAACAAAGGCGATGTCTACTGCATTTATGCAGCCGAAAATCTGGGTCGGCTTATCGCAGTCGCACAACAGTGTCATCTTGAACCAAAACTACTCAGACCGGTTTACGCCTATCCAGATCAAAAAAAAGGTGCCCAGCTGGTTTTGCTGCAGTGCAAAAAAAATGCTGGACCAGGGCTGAAAATACTGCCGCCCTTATATATCTACGAAGAAAAAAACGGCGGTTACAGCAAAGAGCTGATGTCCTGCTATGCCGTAAACACTCCCTCTCAAAGCTGAGGCCGATACCATGCTTGCCAAGATACTGAGCTGTTCCGTTGTCGGGATAGAAGGCTGGCCGGTAACCGTTGAGGTTGATGTCGCAAGCGGGCTGCCTGTCTTTTCAACGGTTGGTCTGCCGGATGGGGCGGTCAGAGAGAGCAAGGACAGGGTAAAGGCGGCGATAAAAAACTGTGGTTATGATTTTCCTGCCAGAAGAATTACCGTCAATCTCGCCCCCGCGGACATCCGCAAGGAAGGAACCGGCTTTGATCTCCCCATTGCCATCGGGATCCTGACCGCAACAGGGGCCTTGAACAACCAAAGGGCTGATACATACTGCATTGTCGGGGAGTTGTCTCTTGATGGTGGTATACATAAGGTGCCCGGCATTCTACCGATGCTGCTCTGCGCACGGCAACGCGGTCTACAAGGGATTATCATTCCGGCGTCTCAACGACAGGAGGCTCGTCTTCTGGCGGCCGATCTGGATATTATTCCGGTGACTGTCTTGCAGGAGGCCGTCGAGTTTCTTGCCGGGCTAACAGAGATCCAGCCCTTGACGCCTGATGAATCACCAGCGGACCACCTTCAGGAATATTCTGTCGATTTTAGTGAAGTCAAAGGCCAACACCAGGTACGTCGGGGGCTGGAGATCGCCGCCTCGGGAAGCCACAACATCCTGCTTTCGGGGCCGCCTGGCAGCGGCAAAACCATGCTGGCAAGACGTTTTGCAACGATACTGCCAAGCATGAGCAGAGATGAGATCCTTGAGACAACCAGGGTCCATTCGGTATCAGCCAAACAACAGTCGCAGTCAGGACCTCTGCACAGAAGGCCTTTTCGGGCCCCACATCATACCATTTCGGATGCGGGGTTGATCGGCGGAGGTAAAATACCCCAACCCGGCGAGGTCTCTCTTGCCCATAACGGGGTTCTTTTTCTTGACGAACTCCCCGAGTTCAAACGCAATGTTCTGGAGGTCTTGCGCCAGCCTCTCGAAGATGGTGAGGTTACCATAGCCCGTGCCAATATGACCCTGACCTTTCCAGCCCGTTTCACTCTTATTGCTGCGATGAATCCCTGTCCTTGCGGTTTTCTCGGTGATGTGCGAAACTCCTGTATTTGTACGGACAGGGGACATCAGAAGATATCGGGCCCGGATCTCGGGGCCTCTGTTGGATCGAATCGACATCCATTTGGAGGTCCCGGCGCTTGAATATGATGAGATGACTACGCAGGAAAAAGCAGAGCGTTCGGCCGAGATACAGAAACGGGTCAACCGGGCCAGAGAGATCCAGCTAAAACGTTACAGTACAATTCCCCAAATCTATTGCAACAGCCAGATGAACCAGGAACTGATCGAGAGATACTGCGTCCTTGGCAGCCGTTCACAAAACATTCTTGAAAAGAGCGTCAAGCGACTCGGTCTGTCGGCACGCTCCTACGCAAGGGTTCTCAAATTATCGAGGACCATTGCCGATCTTGATGCCTCGTCTTCTCTCCATTCAAGCCATGTTGCAGAAGCCGTTCAGCTTTGCCGGGGAATTCAGACAGCAGGAGAGGAGTAGCGGGAAATGAATATGAATCGTTTTGTCTTCTACGGTTTTCTGGTTCTCCTTGTTATCTATCTGCTGGTATTTCGTTTTGATGGTGAGGCTGAAAAAGACCTGGTGCGATTTGTCGCAGACGATGCCGTTTTCTACGTTGAACAAAATGATTGTCTGGCGGCGAGTGATGCTTTTAAACGATCGCTGCTGGGGCAACAGCTCGCGGCAATCGACCTGCAACGGGTCGGGCCCTCTTTGGGGCTCACAGAAAACGCAGGAAAGCTTGTTGAAGCCCTGGGAGAAGAGTTGAAAACGGTTGTTGCTGAGCCGCTTTTGGGCCAACTGCTCAGAGGACGTCTTGGTATCGCCCTCTTTCGTCTGCCTTCGGACGTCGACCGCCGTTCTCTGGTCACGTGGCTGAAACGTGATGTTCTTTTTATCGTAAAGCCGCGGGAAAACATTGACTGGAACGATGTCCTTGTAGAACGGTTCGCAAAGAAACGACAGGGGAGGCGAACCACCTGCCAATATGGCAATTATCGTATAGCACGGCTTCCGACCAGGTATGGAGTGATCACACTGGCCTCAATCGATGGTCTGGTGGTCGCCAGCTACGATGAGCGGCAGCTCAAAAAGGCCATTGATACGTACGATGGCGAGATTGCCGGGCTGCCAGACAGGGCCGATTTTGGCAAAGCTTTTGCCTTGTATGACACAAAGAGAGAGCATCTTTGCTACCTGTCCCTGTCGTCACTACAAAAAATGGTTCATCTTTTTTCGTCTTCTGGTATTCCGTATCTTGAAAAAATGATCGAAAAACTGCCTGCCGTGTACAGCGCATTCACTTACGGACACTGGTCGACAAAAAAGACTATGCAAAGCAGGCTTGTCCTGTCTGGCAGACCTCAAGTTTTTGACAAGAAAGAAGGGCTGCAGAGCCTGTCTCCGATACAGAGCAGGGTGCTTGATTTTTCCTTGTACGATCCGCTCCTGTTGTATTGGACAACCGGATCTGAGCTGCAGACAATACTTTCAAGGTTGCTTCTTGTTGAAGAATTCCAGACGCTGCTCTATGCCTATCAGGATCGCCTGCAAAAGATTGCCGGAGTAGCCCCGAGTGACTTGCCGCTCCTGTTCGGCGATCAGGTCGGCATCTTTATAGAACCATCCGGCAGTTCTAATTTTTTTCACATTCCAAGATGTCTGGCTGTTATTCCTCTTGCCTCGTCCGAGCAGGCAGAAACCCTCGCCAAAGATCTTGTAGAGGCCTTTGCCGCCCCCGTCTTTGAAGAAATCTATGAAGCGGTCATCTATTCCTACTGGTTAGAATCTCCGCAGGATGGTATACAACCCCTCTGTGGTTTCTGGCAAAATTACCTTTTTATCGGCAACAGTGTCTCTCTTCTGCGAGAAATAGTCGATGACTACAACGCACGAAACTCTCTTGTCAAAAATCCGCAGATCAGGAAAATAGATCCGGGGATCAAGGAAAAAAACAACAGACTCCTCTATCTAAACGTAGAGAGGACAAGCGAATTGCTTGTTCGTCTCTTTTACTTCATAGATACACTGCTCAAGCTTGAACGGCCCGAAAAGGCAGAGAAATCTCACCTTATCATACGAGAGGTGCTACTGCCGCTTACTGCCGGAATACAGGATTACGAAAGGCTGTGTCTGCGCAGCTACAGACAATCTGAACTGGTTATTATTGACGCAAGGTTTGCGCTGAGGCAAATCAAGAAAAAAAGGACAAATGCAAAAAATCATTGATGAACTGCGACAGGCTATTCTCCTCAAAGAACATACCGAAATCGGCGATACCATTCTGATTCTGTCAAGGCCAGACAATGCCCCGGGGCCACAGCTGGTCTATGCCCATGTTGACGATATAGAACGGGATACATCGCGCAGGGATGAATGGTGGCATCTGCACATAAGCATCCTGGCAATGCCGTTGCAGAAAACCATACTCACGCTGCGCAGCGAGCAGATGTCTGGAAAAGAGATTTTCACCATCCGCGGTGAAGAACACTTTATTCAGGCTATTGATTTTGCAGGTAACAGCCCGAAAAAAGAGCGCGTTCAGACAAGGAAAAAACCGACAGGAAGCCGGTTGAAGCGGGTTAAATGAGAGCGTTGGGTGTTTGTGCAGGGAACAATTACAAAAAAGAAGAAGGCGCCAGGTTGATCTCAAGGGTCGTCAGTTTGGTCTCAAGCTGCCTGTAGCTGATTCCGGGAGACATGTCGAGCATCATCTTCGAGGCCTTGACCTGATCGGTATCCTGATACTTGTCAGAGAGATAAATAACCTCTTTGATTCCCGCCTGTATAATAACCTTGGTACATTCATTGCAGGGAAAAAGACCGACATAGATTCGGCAATTTCTCAGATCTGTGGAGTTTGAATTGAGTACGGCGTTTAATTCCGCATGGCAGACGTAAGGGTACTTGGTCTCAAGAAAAGCGCCCTGTCGTTTCCAGGGTAATTCATCGTCGGAGCAGCCAATCGGAAAGCCGTTGTAACCAACACCGACGATTTTATTCTGCTCGTTGGCAACACAGGCGCCAACCTGGGTGTTCGGATCCTTGCTGCGCTGGGCGGAGAGCAGGGCAACAGACATAAAATACTCATCCCAGGAGAGGTAGTTCGTCCTTTTCATCCTTCTATTTTTTTCTTGTTTCGTTGAAACTTCTTTCGTTGTTGCCTCCAGGTGTTGAGGCCGCAAACGGTATCCACAGATTTTTTGATGGTCTGAAAATAGAGGGGTCCTGCGTTTTTATAGAGCTCTTTGTGCTCGCATCCCGGAACGACAAAAAACTGTTTGCTTCGTGCTCCACTCGAGGCCTGGAGTTTTTCGGCATCGGTAACCGGCAGCAGACGGTCCCGGGCACCGTGGAAGATAAAGGTTGGCAGGGTAATACCAGCAATCTTCTGGCAGCAACCCAAGGCATCATCTTCACTCCTTTCACAGTCTTCCGGCAGTTTTTTAAAATTATCCAAAAAATCGGCAGTACCGAGAACGACACTTTCAACAAACAGCCCCTTGAACGACTGAGGGTTTGCTTCGACAACATGAATCGCAGCCACCGCCCCCAACGACTGTCCCATAACAAAGACACCCTCTGTGTATCCGCTTGCCTCAAGCCAGGACAAGGATTGCAGGATCAACCACTCGGCATCTTCGAGAAACTGCTGCAGAGTGAGTGCTTCTTCGGCGCTGTTGTCTGCCCTATACGAGAGCAGGAGAAGGTTGATCCCGGCCCTGGTATATTCTTCTGCCATCGTTTCAAGATCCCTCAACGAGAAATGGCAGGAGGGAAAGAAGACAATTGAAGGGGCCTTTTCGTCGGCGTGGAAGATCTTTGCCGCATATCGCAGGCCGGTATCATCTGTAAAATAGATCAGATTTTCAGAGGCCTCTGAAGAAAAGAAATCTCTTCGGGCAGAAAAAAGAGTATCGAATGTTTCTCGAGCAGTCAAGGAAGAACTCAATGGGATTGTTGCCTCTCTCAGAGGCGGACAGAAGTCATATGGGGTGAGCGAGGGGACTTGAACCCCCAGCCTCCTGGGCCACAACCAGGTGCTCTAACCAATTGAGCTACGCCCACCACAGAGCCGTTAAGAAACTTCGTTATATACCCCTTCAAATTGAGGAATGCAAGGGAAAAGGCAGGCGGCTGAGAGACGCCAGAGAAATCTGTTGCCAGAAAGGGGGAGGCCCGCTCCGGCCTTACACATCCTCTCTGCAGTGTTTGCACTTTACCGTCTGTGCCTTTATTATTTCCATGCAGTGGGGGCACTCTTTTTTGAAATTTTTCTTCAGCAATTGGGCCAGGCTGCTGTTGACTTTCTGTTGCAGCGCAGGGTCTTTAAAGTTGTGGTTGCGCAAGGGATCAATACAGTCCAGGTTGTTCAGAGGCACAATACAATCCGCAGCCTTCCCCCGTGATTCTTTACCTGCACCCTCATCAAGCAGCAAAAACAGAACCGGCTCGATATTCTGATCGGCAACACAGGTCTGCAGAGCGGCTTTCATCTCTTTTTGCCGCTGATGTCTCTCGTTCTGGGCGAGCAGTTCTTCCTTGTTGATGACACTGGCCTTAAAGGCATCAGCGTTTCCGACCATCATATAGTTCTTTTCCTTACTTTCCGGAAGCTCCATATAGCGGTACGAGGCGTGATGACCATAGCGCTTTTCGATTGTCTTCCAGCCGTTGAGGAAAACAGAACAGTTGTCATTAAGACAGATAAAGAGGACCTCAGCCCCCCAGCCCAGACCATCTCCTATATGAATCGGCGGCGCCTCACAACAGGACATTTTCTGTTCACAATGCGGACATTTTTTTTCTTCTTCAAGAAAACGTAAAATCCTCGACATATATAGACTCCTTTATCCGAAACCTGCCGCGGAGACAGAGGGTTGTACCCCGAAGTTCCGGTTGTATTTTTGTTGTAGCTGGGGCTATCTGATCCGGCTGTGCTGGGTGATAGGGAAAAGACCAGGAAAAATATATGTGTGTGTTTCTTTCGTGGAATACACCCCTATTGTACAACGAATGAGATCTCCAACAGCAAGGACAAGCTGAACATCAGCTCTTTCCACAGTATAGTGAAGGTTTTGTAAATTACAATGTCTCTTTTCAAATCGTTCCGATAAGCCTTGAGCAGATAGTGTTGAAAAGGGGTGTTGATGTTTGCAACAGAGAATCCAGGTTCGTCGGGTATTATATATTCTCATCCTTCATAGACGGTTGGCTCAGTATCTCGTCAACGGCCCTGGCTTGAACCATCTTTTTTTTCAGAAAACTTTCCGGCATGGCGGATCTGTTTTCCTGTATAAGCGCAAGCAGCGCATCAATGTCCCCTTCTTTTGCCAGACTGGTCAGCTGGAGAAGATTGCGGGCAAAACTGTTCACTATCTTTGTGCCGTCTCCCTTGGTTGTCATAATCTCTGCATAGGTACGCGGGTTCTGATTATGAACGCGGGCCATAGAGAGGATGCCATAGAGCGAGGTCAGGGTAGAGTGGGTTCCGATATCCTTACAGTCTATCGCGTGTTCCCTCAAGGTCATCGCCAGCGCAACCGAGATGGTCGTGGGAAGCTTCTGCCCAACCCCCATAAGCAGATCATGTTTTTGCGCACTATCATGAATAATATCGGCACCATGCTTATACAAGAAGGCTTCAAATTCACTGCAGTGGCTGCCGCTTCTATAGGTTCGCACCACGGAGACATTCTTATCCTTCATGGTGACCGCCTGCGGACCCCAGAGATTATGTACAAACATAATTTCCACACCCTCGCTGGTGGACTGCAAGGCCGTCTCCAGCGTCGTTTCCGATTCTCCGGCCAGTATGATAAGGGCCTGACCGTCTTTGAGATATTTCCCGTAGCTCCTGATCGTCTCTGAGGTTGCGGAAATCGGCACACAGACCACCACAACATCGACTTTCTCTATCATCTCCGCTGGGGATATCGGACTGGTTCTTCCAGTTATTATTGTTTCATAGCCTTCACTGCTTAAACGCTCGGCAAACCAGATGCTCATATCTCCACTGCCGATAAAGCCGAAGGATTTGATCCTTTTGACACGCATATCCACCCGGGGAAAGGAGCCCAGCACCTTGAGAGCATCTTCTTCCTGGATGACCTGTGAGGCAATAAAATGCAGGGCATTTTTCACACTGGTGTCTTCGGCATGGCCTTCTATTTCGACATAAATACGTAATTTCTGAGTCTTAATGTCATTTTCTGTCTGTAAGTCGAGGATATTGACGCCGCGTCGTGTGAATTCGCCAAGGATATCAACAAGCATACCAACACGGTCTTTGAGAGGCTGCGTTATGACCGCAGTGGCATCATAGCCTGTCCGCTTCACAGGGTGTTTCGACAACACGGCAAAACGGGTACGATTATGCGAGACGACCTCTCTGGCAATGAGTTTGAACGGAGAATTCCTGAGTAATTCTTCGGTTTCGATTATCGCCGTACCAAGCTTTTGATGTTCAGCAATAGCTGACATCGCTCTTTCAATATTGTGTACCGCCATCAGGTGTGCTTCCGGAAAATGTTCCTCGAGATATTCTGCACATTGCTGAAAGACCGAGCTCCGACCGACGATGGTATGGATCTGCGTTTCGGCGTTATCGGGCAGCTCAAGGGCAGCCAGTGAAAGATGGATAGGCAAAACCAGGTTATCGATCCAGTAGCACTCCTGCATTGCCGCAATAAGCCGAAAATATTCCTTGAACTCTCCAGCCCTGGTGTTGTACACGGGCAAGAGGGCAAGCCCCTCTTTGTCGCGGGCAAAGAGTTCGAGCACCTCAGAGATGCGGTTGCAAAGAATATACCTGGCATCGGGGGCATACTGACAGGCGGCCAGATAACTATCTGAACCTTCTGGTCCGAGGGTAACAATAAAATCACTGGTCATAAGCGTATCTACGGTAATGGCCGGAATGGCCTTGGTTCTTTGTGCATGAAACTGTTTTTATCTGAAATCCGACGAGCTGTCAGCAAACGGCGATCTCGTTTGAACGGGCCGTACTCCCCATTGAAGAAATATCTTCTTGCAGATTGAGCCGACCGCGTCACTTGGCAATATGGTAAAAACATATCGAAAGAGGGCAAGAGAGGAAGAGAAACGGCTCCAAGCGGGCAAGACCAAACATTGCTAAAAACAATGTTCCTTGGCCGGAGACAGAAGAGAGAACAATAATTTTATGAATAAAAAGAGAACCTTGAGAAGATCTTCGTCTTCTTCAAGGCTCTCCAGAGAGTCTGCTGGAAGTCCTTCTAGGGCCAGAGCAGGGGGGAATAGATCCAGCCGACGAGACCATTGCTATGACGGACCTTTGTCCATTGTCCCTGTGAAGATAACTTCTGCAAAACGACTCCCTGCTGAACATCGGCGAGGATGTCATCTTTTGTCGATGGACCTGAGCGCATGTTTATCAGATTTTTGGAAACCACTATCACCGTGTCCTGCGCCTTTACGAGACTGTTATGAATCCAGCCGCTGTCTTTTTCATAATCAACAACCTCTAACCAGTCACCTTTCTTACTGACCACCTGTAAAGGGTAGCCTGTAAACAGCTCCATAACTTTGGGATGATTGGTTCCAGGCCCGGTTCGGACGTTGGCCTTGTCTTTGGCTACGGAAACGTTTTGCACTGCAAGTGCGACACCTGAACTCAAAACTGCGAAAAAACATAGAACGAAAACGTAGTGAAGTCGCTTCATAGAAAATTTGCCCGTTAGTGTGGAATTATTTCTTTGTAAGCCAGGTTGAATCAACTGTGAGGTTCAACAAGCTCTCTACCATAACGGCTGCTATCTGGTCTTTGTCGCCGGATGCCCGCCATCTCCGCTTCTTTTATAGCATTATTGGCTGGTCAAGTCAAACCTCATATCCACTCTGTTGTTGCTAAAAAGTACCGTAAAAACAAAAGTCGGAGAATCATCCTGAAAAGAGAAGCCGTTTGTTGGGGCCGTCCATGGTTGTGTTGGAACCAATGGGCAGGACATAGTTTTGCCTGCAATGCCCACACGGCATATTTGCCCAAATCGGAATTGAACGGTCTCCAAGAAGCTCAACGAGCCGTTGACAAACAAAACCGGTATAGGCCTGTTGTCTTTTCTCATCTGCGGCGTCGGGGGCAGGCGGAGAAAAACAGCCGAGCAAAACACCGCTTACATTGCGCAGTTTACCTGCGACTGCCAGTTGTGTGAGCATCTTATCCAGTTTGTACCTTGGCTCGTGTACGTCTTCGAGGAAAACGATTTTTTTCTTCCAGCAGAGATCGAATTGGGTTCCCAGCAGACTGACAAGACTGGCCAGGTTTCCTCCAACAAGAATGCCGCGTACTGTTTGCGATTCTGCCTGGACGATGCGCACGTTTGAGGTGTCTATTGCCTGATCCCATGCCCCGCAAAGACTGCGGTAGAGTCTCTCCCGGCTCTCTGTATCGATATTGGCCAGAGAGGTAAATGTCGGCCCATGAAGACAGAGCAGATTGGTTCTTGAATACAGGTAATTCTGGAGCAGGGATATATCGGAAAAGCCGATAAACCATTTCGGATGTTTTTTTATACATTCGAGATCAAGATGTTCAAGAAGACGCAGGCAGCCATAGCCCCCCCGCAGGGCGATAAGCGCCTTGACCTCGGGATCTGCAAAGGCCTGGTGAAACTCTGCAAGCCGCTTTTCATCGGTGTCCGCCAGAAAGTCGCAACCCGGCCACAAATCTGTAGGCAGCTGTACCCGAAGGCCCTTTTCGGAGAGAAACCGTATCCCGGGCTCTATAAGGGCTCGATCCGGCAAGACTCCGGCTGGTGCAACAATGCCTACTGTGTCACCAGGTCGAAGAGAGGCCGGTATGAGTTTAGGCTTGTTCATCGTTGATCAGCCGACGATATATGAGATGCAGACCACGGAGGGTAAGAAGAGGATCCAGCCTGTCGATGGATCTTGTATAGGGCGCAATGAGATGTGCGATACCACCGGTTGCAGTAACCGCAAAGGCCCTGTTGCTGTCTCCAGACATCTCTGATTTAATAGACTGTACCAGGCCGTCGATCATCGCACCATATCCATGCAGGACACCACTTTTGATCGCTTGCACCGTATTTTTGCCGATGATCGGCGGAGGTCCCTCTGTGATGTCCACTCGGGGAAGCTTGGCTGTCCTGCTTGCCAGGGCGTCAAGGGATATAGAAATTCCCGGAACAATCGAACCACCAAGGTATTGACGCTGTCCGCTGACGCAGTCAAAGGTAATTGCCGTGCCAAAATCAATGACGACCTGATTGCACTCCTGCTGTTCGACAGCGGCAATGGCGTTGACCAGCCGGTCTACACCAACCTCACGCGGATTATCGACAACCACCTCAATAAGCCCTTTGAGATTGTCAAAACTCAGGATGACTGTCTTTTGCCTGAGAGCTTCCGGGAAGAATTTTTTACAAAAACGGACCCAGGCCGTCTGCAGGGTAGGCACAACACTGGCGATGACAATGCCGGTAATTTCCATCACCGATATTTGCAGGGTGTTGAACAATGAACCACAGGTAATTGCCAGCTCGTCAGAGGTGTTTTGAGGATTGGACTGTATCCTCCATTGACCAATCAGCGTATTGTTTTTATACAATCCAATCACGGTATGGGAGTTACCGATATCCACGGCAAGAAGCATGCATCACTCTCCTGAAATAAAAAAAACGAGAACATCATGAAAAGAGAAAAAACAGACACCGGCAGTATAGTGATACTCACGACAACGGTAAAGGACAAAAATGCTGCCAGAGAAATAGCAAACGCTTTATTCGAGAAAAAACGTATTGGCTGTGCCCAGATCAGCGGTCCGATCGAGAGCCTGTATCGATGGGAAGGGGCAATGGAATCGGCAGTCGAATATAAACTTGAGGTAAAGACGACCAGCGAACAAGCCCCTGGCCTGATTGAACTTATCGGCAGTCTACACCCGTATCAGGTTCCGGAAATTCTGGGGTACCCTTGCGACCTCTGCTCGAAGGAGTATGCAGCGTGGCTCAGACAGGAGGTTGCTTAGGATGGCCGGCAAAAAAGCAGGGTACCGAAGAAAACGAACCGGTGAATATGTCTGTCATTGCTGTCGCAAAAAGCAGGAATTCTGCTGGAGCTGCCCCTGTGGATTTATGATATGCCCGAGTTGCTTTGAGGAAAATCTCTGGGGGCTAAGCAATGGCCCGACCTGGATTTGTCCTGACTGCGAGCGAGTGCGGATGATGTAGGCTTTCTGGTTGCCTCTCTTTGATGATCTATTGCAGATAAAGCGGAAATGCAATATTATCTTGTGATTTTGTAAAAAAGGTTCAAAGAGGGTGATTGCTTTCTCTCTTTTTGCAGCCTGTTCAAAACAATCTTGCGTGAAGAAGTATGCGTGTTCTAGCAGTTCTTTTATTGGAACCTTGCATCGGAGGCTTCGAAGCTCCGGATTGCATTTCTTGTTGTGGCCATCAGGCATCTGCCTCCGGCGATGCCGTTTTATCTGAAACCCTGTGCAGAGACAGAAGGGTTCTGTCCCGAAGTTCTGCGTTTTATTCTTCGTTGCGGCTGACAGACTGTCTGCTCCAGCCATGCCGGTTTATATGAAATCTACGACAACCTACGACGAAAGCAAAATCAAGACCCTCAGTTCCCTCGAACATATACGGAAACGTCCGGGGATGTATATCGGTCGCCTTGGAGACGGCAGTGACCCCAACGACGGGATCTATATCCTGTTAAAGGAGGTGGTCGATAACGCCGTCGATGAGTTTATCATGGGAGAGGGGAAACGGATTAACATCGATATCGGTGAAGAAGGCCTTGTCTCGGTCAGGGATTTTGGCCGTGGTATTCCGCTTGGTAAGGTCGTTGACTGTGTCTCCACGATCAACACCGGGGCAAAGTACAATACCGACGTGTTTCAATTTTCCGTAGGGCTCAATGGTGTTGGCACAAAAGCTGTTAATGCACTTTCTGAAATTTTTACCGTAACAAGCTATAGAGCCGGGAAATATGTAAAGGCGGCATTTGAGGAAGGCAAGCTTATAGCCAAGGAAGAGGGAGATACCGACGAAAAAGACGGCACCGCCATTGTTTTTTTACCGTCCCAGAAAATGTTTCCCGGATTTGCCTTTGATTCCTCGTTTATCGAGAAGCGTCTCTGGCGGTACGCCTATCTCAATGCGGGGTTGAAAATATACTACCAGAACGCCTTATACAGCTCAACCAATGGGCTGCTGGACCTCCTGAACAAGGAACTCGATGGCAGTGAGCTGTATGCGCCGATATATTACCGCGACAACACCCTGGAGTTTGCCTTTTCTCATACCGAGACCTACAGCGATCTCTACTACACCTTTGTCAACGGCACCTATACCAACGAAGGGGGAACGCATCTCTCCGCGTTCAGAGAGGGGATCCTGAAGGGTATCAACGAATTTTCCGGAAAAAAATTCGTCAATACCGATGTTCGTGACGGCATTATCGGCTCTCTGGCCGTTAAAATTAAGGACCCGGTCTTTGAATCGCAAACCAAAAACAAACTTGGCAATACCGAGGTGCGTTCCTGGATTGTCAATACGGTTCGTGAAGTCGTCTCCAGCGCACTCTACAAGGATACAGACTCGGCACAGATCCTTCTTGATAAAATAAATCGCAACGAAAAGGTGCGTAAAGAGCTGCAGACGGTACGCACAGAGGCTCGGGCCAACGCCAAAAAAATCACCTTTAAGATACACCAGCTCAAGGACTGTAAATACCACCCGGGAAGGGATAAACCATCTCCCCGGGGCAGGGAAAACATGATCTTTATCACCGAGGGACAATCCGCGGCCGGATCGATCGTCTCCTCAAGGGATCCTCTCCGGCAGGCGGTTTTTTCCCTTAAGGGAAAACCGTTGAATGTCTTTGGTCAGAAAATAGCCACATTGTACAAAAACGAAGAGATGTACGCCCTTATGCGTACGCTTGATATTGAAGAATCGGTCTCCAACCTCCGTTTTGACAAGGTTATTCTGGCAACAGATGCGGATGTCGATGGTCTGCATATCCGAAACCTGCTGATCACCTTTTTTCTGCACTATTTCGAACCGATTGTCAAGCAGGGCTATATTTATATCCTTGAAACTCCGATATTCAGAGTACGCAACAAGGCTGAGACGATCTATTGCTATTCGGAAAAAGAGCGTCAGGCGGCTGTTAAAAAACTCTCCAGAACAAAGGCACAAAAAGCAACCGTAGAAACGACAAGATTCAAAGGCTTGGGAGAGATATCTCCAAAAGAATTTAAACAATTTATCGGTGAGGATATCCGGCTTCGCCGGGTAACTCTCGATTCATTGAGTGAGGTCGCCAAGGTGCTGAGTTTTTATATGGGGAAAAACACCCCCTCTCGCCGACAATATATTATGGAAAACCTGGTCTCGATACAGTAGGCCTGTCCTTTGCCCTGAGTTTTCTACTCAGAGAAGTAAAAAATAAACCTTAGCTTGAGGTGAATATTCAATGCCCTATGTCAATATCAAGATAACAAACGAAGGTGTTACCCCTGAGAAAAAGGCGCAGCTGATACAAGGTGCCACTGATCTTTTGCAGACCGTGCTCGGCAAAGACCCCAAAACCACCGTCGTTGTCATCGATGAAGTTGCAACAGATAACTGGGGAATTGGTGGGGAGAGTATCACGGTACGCCGGGCAAGAGGCGCCTGAACAGTTGTAAGAATCGCTGAGAGGTCATTGTTTTTTTCGCACAGCTGCGGCTTGAAAGCTCCAGTGGATTTCTTTGTCCTCAGCGGGCTATGGGCAAAGACCACGAATGGCTATGGACTTTGCAGACTCAGCCCTGCGGCCGGCAACGAGGCAAGGAACATTTTTCAATGGTTTCAGACAATTATCAGAGATCACTGTTTGCGAGAGTTAATATATCATCAAGAGAAGCCCTATAACAGCTGCTATGGACAAACAAACCGGAAGTTTACATCAGCTCTTTGATGAAAACTTTTTAGAATACACCTCATACGTTATTCGGGAGCGGGCAATTCCATCCATCGAAGATGGCCTTAAGCCGGTACAGCGCCGTATCCTGCAGACCTTGTACAATATGGAAGACGGGCGTTTCCACAAGGTCGCAAACGTTGTTGGTGAGACGATGAAGCTGCATCCCCACGGGGATCAATCGATCTTTGCGGCACTCGTCAATCTGGCAAACAAGGGCTTCCTCATTGAGCGTCAGGGCAATTTTGGCAATATCTTTACAGGCGACAGGGCCTCGGCCGCCCGCTACATAGAGTGTCGTCTCTCTCCACTGGCCAAGGAGGTCCTTTTTAACAAGGAGCTGACGGAATATATCGACTCCTACGACGGGAGGATGCAGGAACCCGTTACTCTGCCGGCAAAAATCCCGCTGTTGCTTCTTATGGGGGCAGAAGGGATCGCCGTTGGTATGGCAACCAAGATTCTTCCCCACAATTTTTGTGAACTGCTTTGTGCTCAAAAAAGCATTCTGCGCGGAGAAGAGTACAGCCTGTATCCCGATTTTGTTCAGAAAGGGCTTTTAGATCATACAAGCTACGATGATGGTAACGGCAAGGTACGCTGCAGGGCCCGTATCGAAGAGCGGGATGAGAAAACCATTATTATCAGAGAAATTCCCTACTCGACGACGACCCAATCGATTACCGACTCGATTGAAAAGGCGGCCAAGAACGGTAAAATCAAAATATTGTCGATACAGGATTATACGGCAGAAGAGGTTGAGATTGAAATCAAGCTTGCCAGAGGCGTCTATGCAAAAGAGACCATCAAGGCCCTGTACGCCTTTACTGACTGCGAGATAGCCATTACCCCCAATCTAACCCTTATCAAAGCCAATACCCCGCAAAACGCCTCTGTCTCTGAGGTCCTCGAAGATAATACCTATAGGTTGCGTGACGATCTGCAAAGAGAACTTGAGATCAAACTGGCCAATCTGGCAGACAAGCTTCATGCCAGACTGCTCGAACAGATTTTTATTGAAGAGCGGCTGTATAAGAGCATTGAGGAACAGAAAAGTTATAAGAAGGTCATAGAGGTCATTGATGGTGAACTGCAAAAGTTTCAACAGCAGCTTGTCCGCCCCCATACCAAGGAGGACATTGAAAAGCTGCTTGAAATCAGAATTAAACGTATCTCCCGTTACGATATAAACAAACAGCGAAAGGCCATGGAAGAGATCCGCAGGGAGATCAGGAAAACCGAAAAAAACCTTCAGGATATTACCGCGTATACCATTGACTATATCGATGACTTGTTAGAGAGATATGGCAGGCTTTATCCCCGGCAGACAGAGCTGACCAATTTTTCTGAGGTCAGCTTTCGTAAAGCGGCACTTTCCAACCTTACGGTTGTGTACAACAGTGAAAGCGGGTTCATCGGAACGCAGGTAAAAGAGACGGCAGAAAAAAGCGATCTTACGGTCGTCTGCTCGGAATATGACAAGCTGTTTCTGATCTTTGCCAATGGGCTTTATAAAGTCATTCCGGTCAGTGAAAAGTCGTATGTTGGCAGCGACCTGTTGTGGCTGGGCATTGTAGAAAAAGAGCAGCTGTTCAATGTGGTGTATCGAGATGGGGCCGAGAACTATACCTATGTGAAACGGTTTACAACACCAGGTTTTATTCTGGAAAAGGATTATCAGCTCTTTGCCCCGCATAAGCGCTCAAGAATTCTCTATATGAGCGTTGGGGCAGGGCAGTTTGCCAGGGCTTCACTGGCGCCGTCTTCCCGGGCAAAAACCAATGCTGTGGATATTATATTCGATGATTTTCTTCTCAAAAACGCCGGAGCAAAAGGCAAGCGTCTTTCAACCCGCGCGGTAAGACGCGTTTTTGCCTCCAACGGACCGCGTGAGAGCCAGGAGCGACAAAATCTGGTACTGCCCGGAGTTGGCAATACTCCGGATTCAACCCCTAAAAAGGGTGGAGAAGAGTGAGGTATACGCCCTCATATCTGCCACGGTTCTGCCGCCCTCTATCTGTTTGGGAAGCTTTATAATCTGGTGTTCGGAAATCGTTTCTTGCGCATACTTACTCCTGACTGCGTATTGGGGCGGTATGCCGGATTTTTCTCATTCTCGCTGGCACTGTTGCAAGGGGGAATGTGACTTCTTAGACACAACTGCAGACAATGTGACTTACCACAACCACAGCCAAAAAGTATTGGCCAAGACACACCAAACTACAGCTATTAGAGGCGATAAACGCCATATCGCGATGAATCCGAACGCAATTACCACAATAGCTATATCACTGAGACTTTTTATTCCAGAAGTAAAAATAGGGTTGTATAGAGCCGCAGCTAACAAACCAACGACACCTGCATTTACACCGGCAATAGCCCGGTTGGCTGATGGGTTGTGTGAAACTGCCGACCAAAAAGGCAGGACTCCAATAACCAGTAAAAATCCCGGCAAAAAAATAAAAACCAGTGCCACCGAAGCCATAAGCCAAATGTTTTGTTCTCCTGATATAACGGAGCCCAAAAAAGCTGAAAATGCAAACATTGGGCCTGGAATAGCCTGAGATGCCCCGTAGCCTGCTAAGAATTGTTCAGGACTTACCCAGCCAGGAACAACGACAGAATCTTGTAGCAAGGGTAAGACAACATGCCCTCCACCAAAGACGAGAGCACCGGCCTGATAGAAAGCTCCAGCCACGGAAAGAACGTCAGGCTTTGCGGTTGAAAATATCGGAAGACCAACGAGCAACATTCCAAATACTAGAATGAACAAAACACCCACCTTAGGCCCATACGAAACGGGTATTTTATCTGTATTGTCAGGAGCAGAAATATCGCGAAGTAAGAGAATACCTGCGAAAGCAGCGAACACAACAACAAGGATCTGAAGAGTAGTCGAGGAAACGATAAGTAACGTCGTAAGAGCTATAGCAGCAATGATCCGTCTACGGAAATCAGGACAAAGTGTTTTAGCCATGGCAAGAACAGCATCGGCGACTACAGCGCAAGCCACAAGTTTTAATCCATGAATTGCTGTAATTCCAAATGAATCTGGTAACATCGGCAAGATAGCCGATAATGCAATAAGCAAAACAGCTGAAGGTAGAGTAAACGCCAAAAAAGCCAAAAATCCGCCCAGCCAGCCTGAACGCAACAACCCGATACAAAGCCCTAATTGACTGCTGGTAGGTCCAGGTAAAAACTGACAGATTGCAAGGAGTTGGGCAAATTGTTTGTCGCTGATCCAACCGCGACGCTCTATGAGCTCTCTTCTGAAATATCCGAGATGTGCGATTGGGCCACCATAAGAGGTAAGGCCGAGTTTCAAAAACGCGAAGAACACCTCAGTTGGACTTCCAGTGTTCTTGTTTTTTTCCATCATATGTAGTGGTTCAGCCCCGATCAGAGAGTTACCGATTTTTTTAGCTGTGCTTGTCAAAGCAAATTTAAGCTATAAACTTTTTTCACAGCTTCTTGATACGCCCATAATCCTGCAGTCTTGCGATACATTGCCAAAATCTTCGGCAAGATCTAAAAGGCCGGTCTTGTGCTTAATGATTGGATTGGTAGGATGGAACATAAGGGTTACCTCCTATGGTTTTGGTTTTGTTGTTCGTACAACTATCAAAACCGGCAACCCTCTCTTTTACAAGTAAAATCCTAACCTATTAAGAATCAGGTGTCGGCCCCAAATTTTCTATGCAGTATGCACAGAATCAAGCTCTGCTTCAGAAACATCAAAAACTTCACCGCGAGGAGCAAGCTTTTCTGTATTGAAAAATGATGGAAGTCGATCTTGTTCTTTACCCAACCCAGCCTTAATGTTGAACTGTCTTTCAACCTCAACCACCCGACGTCCCAGCGCGATGAGGTAGTTCTCATCAACCGAAATTCCCTGTAATGCAGCTGCACAACTGGCAATTGCTCCCTGAAGCTCTGGTATATCAAGAGGTGGCAGCATGGCAAAAAGACACATCCCCAAGGAATCCACCGCAGCAAAGTAGTATTGTAAAAACTGGGACACTGGTGCCTGTCCAGAAGAAGCGGAAGGATTGTAATCAGGATTTGCAGGACTTGGCAAGGCATTGCCACAAGTATGATCCGCACCCATAGTGGACGTCGCATAGGTTACACCGGTTCCTTTAAGTATGCGGGGATCATAGCCACTGAGGCATTGTCGCTTCACCGTTGGAATACGCGATACCCCAAGCTTTTTCCCGGTATAGTGGCAACCATTCCCAATCATATTCCCCTGTTCGGTCCCCTTGCCAATTTCTCTGACGAGCGCAAGGGCAGCCGCAGAATCACCCCAGTTGAGTACGCCGGCCTCCATGGCCACAGCTACAGCACCGCCGATCTCCATGGTATCTACGCCCAGATCGTTGCAAATACTGTTCATTTCTGCAATAGTGTCCAGGTCATCAATCATGCAGTTAGAGCCCATGAGGGCGAGAGTCTCAAATTCCAGACCAGAAACAATCGGTTTTCCTTTTTTATCAGTGAACACCTGTGAACAGCCGATGACACAGCCACTGGTACAACGATGCGTCATTTGGGAGTTGGGCCGATTCGCCATCAATTCAGAAATTTTTTCTCCAGAGATGTTTTCAGCCTTTTCCCACTCTCCCTGTGAATAGTTTTTAGTGCTAAGCGCCCCCATTTCATTTATCATGTTAACCAACAACGGGGTTCCAAGGGCTTTGAGTCCACCAATGAGAGGATGGGCTTTAAGACCTGCTACGTACTGTTTCAAAGACTTTTGATACACTTCTTTATCTACCGGCTGTACAGTTGTACCTTGGGTATCGTCAATGAAGATCGCTTTCAGATTTTTACCCCCCATTACAGCGCCTAAACCACCTCTTGCGGCCATACGAGGAAGAAAGTCAGGGGATGTCACGGAAATTCCAGAGGCGCTTAGCTTCTGCTGTCCTGCCTGACCGATGGAGATAACACCCACCGTATCTCCGTATTTTTTCCTTCCGTAGGATATAACCCCGACATTGCCGAGGTTATCAAGTTCTACACCATCTTCAAAACGAACCTCGTCTTTACCAATATAAAGAGAGACAAGCTGTACACTACCGCCTTCGATGATGACAGCTTGCACACCCAACCTCGCCAATTTATGCGCTGCGGTTCCACCGGCGTTGCTCTCTTTAATCGTCCCGGTAAGGGGGCTTTTGGCGCCTATCGATAACCTGCCACTATTGGGGATCTTGGTACCCGCCAGGATCCCTGGTGCGAAAATTAATTTATTATCCTTTCCCAAGGCATGGCAATCCGCTGGCACTTCATGTTTTATAATGGTTGAGGTAAGCCCTCTTCCACCGAGATTCATATAAGAATTGGGGACACTCTCATATTGATAGTTTTTTTTATCAAGTTGGATTCTCAGCAGTTTTTTCAAGATTTCCTCCCTTTGATACTTTTTTTCGTCTACCCCAATAAACTACCCCGCCGCAAGCAGCGGGGTATTCGACGTTTTAGAAAAAGCCTATCAAACCATAAGGCGACAAGTTCGAACGCCCCAAAAGGGTGTGGTGTTAAACCCGAGACTTCCCAATAATGGGGCTGTTTTTAGGGTTATCTTGTTACACATCTTTTGTAACATCAATCAGAATATCAACTGCTTTCTTTGCATGTTCCTTTGTTAGGATGAGAGGAGGCATAAAACGAAACACGTTACCAAATCGGCCACACGGTATCATCAACATGCCACGGTTCAACATGCCCATGATAATACCACCAACAGCATCCCCGTTAAGTGGAATTCTGCTCTCCTTGTCCTCCACAAGTTCTATGCCAATCATGAGCCCTCGACCACGAACGTCACCAATGACCCTCGTATCCTTTGCCCCGTCTTTGATTTCTTTTTTGATGTATTCACCAAGCTCACCAGCGCGGTTAATTAACGCTCTATCGTTTTCCGTCAAAATTTCAATATTGGTCATACAGGCAACACTGGCCACTGCGTTTGCTGCAAAGGTGTTGGGTTGAGAATAATCTTCGATTTTCTCTGCCAGGTCTTTGCGCATCGTCAACCCAGCCATGGCAACATCACCACCAAAACCTTTACCCCAGGTAATCATATCTGGCTGGACATCTGTATGTTCTATGCACCACATTTTTCCTGTTCGACCGGCACCAGCTTGCACTTCATCGGAAATGTACAGGGCCCCATGTTTCTCACAAGCCTCTTTGACAATCTCAAGATATCCTGGTGGAGGTGGCAGATATCCTCCTTCACCTTGCTGAGCCTCGATAATAAGAGCACCGACGTCATCGGCTCCGGTATATGGGGTGTTCAAAACGTAATCAACATACTTGGCACATTGCAACTTGCAGCTTGGATACTCAAGACCAAAGCAACAACGATAGCAATAGGGATACGGAAGATGAATCACACCAGGAATAAATGGGCCAAAACCTTTACGATACTGGTCTCCAGTGGTCAGAGAGTTTGCGCCAAACCACACACCGTGGTAAGCACCATGGAAAGCAGCAACCTGTGTTCGCCCTGTAATCTTACGGCAAAATTTCAAGGCCGTTTCCACAGCACCACTGCCATCCTGGGTGAAATAGGTTATGCAATTATCACACAGCCCTGGAGGGGCAATTTCTGAGATCTTCTGGGCGAGTTCAGTCCTCCGAACATTGGAAATATCACCGGCATGCATCAGGGTGTTCATCTGATTTTGCATCGCTTCAACCACCCTGGGATGGCAACGGCCCACGGAAGTCACTGCGACACCTGCAGTAATATCGATCATGACATTGCCGTCTGGGTCCTTTACTGTTGCACCTTTGCCCTCAGAGAAGACAAATGGGAACCGGCCACCACCGCGAGCCATGGATTCAAACTGCAAAGACTTTTCCATATCCTCCTGTCCTTTAGGGCCTGGAAATGATGATGAGACAATCTTAGGTGCTTCTTCGTAGGATAAAGCAGCCAAATCTTTTTCGTTTATCATTTTTTCCTCCTCATTGTGTTTCTTGATGGTTATCATTCGCAGAGCTTTAAGAAACAGTTATGGTTCTCTTGACTTCCAAATCATGACTTTTCAAGTTGTTGCCTCCAGTACCTTTCACCTCCTTTTTACGCTTTTTACTTCTTTAAGTATCACCTCTCCTACACGGAAGAAGTCGCTCTTCAAGGAATTCAACAGGCATCTGCTCAATATCATTTCAGGGGATACTTTTGTCTCTTTTTGCACTGATAAGGATACAGTGCTGCACAGGAACAAAGATCTCTCAAGGGTCTTGAAACGATTTAAAATCCTTACGGGCGATTTGCTTTGCGAGATCCCCCAAAATTTGACGCCTTCATTGTCCTGCCAATGGATCTATTGTTCCTGTGCCCACCACAGGCTGCGTTAATTCAAGAATCAGTAAGCACACCAAGAGCAAAAATCAGTGTGTTCCCAGCGCAAGGAGGTTTATGAGTAGGGGATAATTCCTGCCCTGGTATACGTGAAACAAAAGTATGGCCATCAAGATTGCGATATTTCTTCGGCACATCTTCCAGGATATCTCCCTGGCTCTTGAGACATATCCTGCAAAGTATTACAATATAGTTTCTTTTGAATATCCCCTTATAGATTTGGTGAAGTTCGATACATTAATCTTCTAGCAAAAATAGGGCCAACTGATGATATGTCTTTTGATGTCTTGCAAACAATAGTTGATTTCTTCAGCTTTAAGCAAACGGCATTATCTGCAATGACCAGAAACAGTCTGTAATGCTGAGATAAAGGTAGTGTCAAATATTTTTCGCACATTTGATTTTTGAGGTAGCCAGTTAATCCATTTTTTCCTTTTTTTCACTTTCAGTTCCAGCACAGTAAAGG